>JAXHSW010000126.1:18399-26625 GCA_034190295.1 Cyanobacteriota bacterium
TTACTCAGCTCTTGGATTGAAAAAATAGACGAGGAAATTTCTGAGAAGTTAGGTTTATTTAGTGAAGAGAAACTTGACTATTACGAAAACCAAAAAGCCAGGATTAAAGAATTTTTGCCTACCAACCCGACTCTGGAGTCTTACCAACTAACAGCAAAGCAAAAAACTCTCATTCAAGACAAGAATCTTCTAAATTGGCAAACATTCTACAATTAAATTAATTGTGTAATGAGTAAAATCTGAAAAAACCCTACTGTCATGTTCTGATAATTTAGCCAGGATATTGTAGGTAGGAAAATTAGGTTCAGCCCAACAAATATATTTTTTGTTGGGTTAATCTTTGGGAAGCAACCTAAGTTTCTTAACCCAACCTACAATAGACTGTTTTTCTGATTAAATATCTAGCAGACTTGATAATCAAAAGCAAAAGAAAGGTAAGCATTTTCTGCGGAATGCTGCGCAAACAGCTATTAGCGGTCAGCTTTTTAATGAATGAACCAAGTATTTGCTTAACTTCTACTACATTTTTAAACAAAGAATTGAAGCACAAGAACAACAAGCTTAAATTGTCCACTAAAGGTAATAAAACTGATAGCTGATAGCTGATAGCTGACTGCTGAATGCTTACAAAGAAAGTAATTTCTAAATCAATTCCAAAATTACTGAACTTCTGAATAAAATACTCTCCCAGAATCTTGAGAGAGCTGACCAAGAAATCAAACTCATTTAATTACTCAAGAACTGTGGTTTTATCCTCCTCCTTAACTTCTTCCTGAATATCAACCTTAATTTCCTGAACAGAATTATTTCCACTATCTCTTTTATCTACATCTGTGATAATTTTCATTCCTTGAGGAGTTACTTCAAGATGAAAAAGATATCGACCGTTAATCATCTGAATTGTGGTTAAAGCTCCGATGGAAAAAATCAGGACTCCGCAAAGTGGAAAGGTGATTTGCCAGATAGAAAGTTGCAGTTTCATAGAGTATTTACCTCAACTGAAGACCAATGTATTTATTAGAGGGTGTTCGTACTGATTTAAGACTTGTTGAACTCCTCTATTATTTATGTGGCTTTTCCATGAGGTGTCGTGACACTGTTAATACTAAATCCGCAACTTAAACACCAACAATTTTTCCCTTGACTTGGGATATAGAGCAACTGTCAGAAAACTTTTCAAACATATAGCAGTCAAAGGAAAGGTGAAGACATATCAAAAGTTTAAAACTCAGACAAAACCATTTTTTTTCTTCTGCCTTCTGCTATATTTTGTACTTGCTAAATAAATAGCATTGCTGAGGGGCGAATGGGAATATAAGTGGTAAGTGAGGGCAGGTATCCTGCCTGTCCCTGCCAAGGAGTGAAAATATCAGGAACGGTTCATTAATTGATAATGGATAATGAATAATGGATAATTACAAGAAGGTTTTAACCGTTACGGAATTGAATATAAGGAATTCTCTTATACACTTTTTTCTCCTTGCTCATGAGAGGATTTTTACCTAAAGCGCGATTAATTATCAATTATCAATTATCCATTGGTTAAGATGCATATTCCACTTCCACAAAACTATTAAAATCCCAAGCGCATTTATGCAACGCCTACTAAATTGAGCGATCGCCAACCAAATTCTCTAACCTCTCACCACTGCTACCAAAATTTTCACTTTCTTCTCAGCAAAGCGATCGCTAATCATCAAAAAGTAGTTTCAAAGCAAAAATTAGCCAAGAAGGACAAAATATAGGTTTAACTTATCAAATTAGCTATTAAAATTGTTTATTCTAATCAAACAATCCCTGATTTTTCCCAAATCATTACAAAATATTTCACGCACTTGCGTTATTTCAGCGATTTGGTATCATACAGATACATAGTTTATTGTGCCAATGTTGTATTTAAAAATAAGAAATTTTGTCTAAAAAAAGCTACAACCTTCTATTTTTCGTTAATATAGGGTGCAAAAATTTATACCTTCTCTACGGATGAATAAATCTCAAAAAAACAAATTTTGAATAGGTATCGGTGCTTAAGCAATTATAGCCATTGACAGATTTCTTTTTTATATGGTAGGAAAATTCTCTTCAAGATAAAATATGTCAGAAATGTCCAGATAATGCTCGATCTATAATTTTGTTCTGAGAGCGATCGCCAATCAAAATTCCTCAGCTCAACTCAAAGAAGCGATCGCGCAAAATTATGGTGGTTTTCATGAAAATGGAACACAGACTAAGAACTGCAATTTTTGTAGAGACCCTCTATGGAAAGTCTCTACTATGGTCTAACAAAACTCAAACTTCTATAGAACCCCCGATCGTATCTTCATAAATATGCGCGTTTTTTTAGCTTTTTCTCAGGAGACAGGAGACAACCCACCCCTAACCCCGACCGTGGAGGGGGGGACAGGAGTTCAACAATTAATTATTAATTATTAATTATTAATTATTATATTACCTCTCCTGGAAAAGAAGAGGATTGATTCAAAGGAAAAGTTTTTTCTTTTTTCCCCTTAAAAGGGTCGGCTTTAAACCACAATTTATCGGTAAGAGGGAAGAGGGAAGATGTGGGGAGAAATCATACAAAAAATTCAACACTCCTTCAACTAAATTTTCCTCAAAATTGATGCGCGAAAAGACTTGACTACAATAATTATATAGCTCTCAAATGGGTTCTATAAAAAGCAGTAAAAAAATTCCTTTAAATATTTTGATTCCTAAATTATGAATTATATTAAGTCTGGATAATTAGTGATGAAAAAACCTATTGGTACTTAGACATTTTTTGGTAGGAAAAATGCTTCAAAGTTAGTCTAGACAAGGGAATTACGTCGATGCCTTAAAAATGGCTAGAACCCTTGATAATTAAGGATTTATACCTTTTTGACGTAAAAGCCTCTGCCCATCTATATTTGAGCCTATTTTCTGGCTTGATTTTGTGTAAGTCCCACTATCTTCTTACACAGGGTAAATATCCCGATTATTCTCTACTTCCTACTGCCTACTCCGTTATTTATAAAGCGGACATGATATTATTCTTCTAGCAAAGGCAATAATTCTAACTGATAACGATACAAGGCTACAGGATGATTACCTGCCACAAAATAATCAGGGTCTTGAGGTGATAAATAAATAGCAGTTATCTGATTTGCCTCAATTATTTCTCCTTGATTTTCATGGATAATGTGATGATAATCTGTAGTTGTTTCTACCTCATTTAAGTAAATCATAGTCTCGCCCTGAAATAGTTGCTGAGTTATTTCGCAGGTAATAAAATTATCTGGATTTAATTGTTCTCTTGCTCTACTGGTAATAACTGAAACTAACTCTAGATTATCTCGCAAAATAGTTGTCTGACGATTAGGATTATTTTGGTCAATTTTTACAGATAAAATTGCATCGTCACCCAAAAGTGCTTTGCCAATATTTAATCCGTTAAATTCTCGATCTGCAATAACTGCTTCTGGGGGTAAGTCTGATTTTTCAGTAGACCAATATATAGGCAAATTAATTAATTTTTTTGGGGATATTCCTTCAATATTCAAGTTTGGCTCGAATTTAATAAATCTAACTTTAAAATTTACTGATTGATGCAAATATTTACGATTATTTTCAAAACCTGGCGTAACAATTTCTGGTGCTAATGGTGCAACCATATCTATTAAAGTACTTTTAACATTCCAATTTCCTGCCATCCAGTCTGGATAAATTAAGTCCTCTTTCGCAGTGTTAATTGATGGTTTATTTTCCCAGTTAGGAAAATCATTAATTCTGGAATAAAGTGTTCCTGCTATTGCATTATTCCCCCGAAGGAAAATAATTGTAATTAAGCATAAACTCCAAATTACTTGCCAGAATTTTTGATGATTTTTTCTAGATTTGTGCATTATTATAGTCGAGATTATTTTTTGAATAATTTCCTAGTTTACCATTTATACCAAATTGATAAATGTTTGCTACAAATAACTAGGATATTTCTTAGGAGTCAGGAGTCATAATCAATGGCTTAAATACCATTTTTCAGGCCGGAAATTATCAATTATCCACGATCAATTATCAGTTAATGAATAGCGGAGCGGGTCTGCACTCTTCGGGTCTTTTCGCCATATCCAATCGACTCCTGTGAAGAAATAATATTTCCTTATATTCAATTCCGTAACGGTTAAAACCTTCTTGTAATTATCAATTATCAATTATCAATTATCAATTATAGCGGTTTTCACAAAGGTAGACTACAAAACTTCAGCATAGCTGCCTCCTGCCTCCTGCCTCCTGCCTTTAAGCCAAAATTTTTTGTATTCTATGAAACATGAAAACTGCTATAATGAATAGCGGAGCGGGTCTGCACTCTTCGGGTCTTTTCGCCATATCCAATCGACTCCTGTGAAGAAATAATATTTCCTTATATTCAATTCCGTAACGGTTAAAACCTTCTTGTAATTATCAATTATCAACTATCAATTAATGAATATTCGTAACATTCTTTTTTTTAATTGGTATTATATTAGACATCTCCGGAAAAGAGCGAGTAGGGAGTAATAAGTAGGGAGAAAGAATTGATAATTTCTGTGTGATAGTTGATTTTATTTTTTATTATCGAAAAATTGTGGTTTAAAACCTCCCCTTTTAAGGGGATAAGAAATAAAAAAAATCCTTTGAGTCAATCCTATCCGTTTTCAAGGAGAGGTAATTATTAATTATTAATTATTAATTGTTGAACACGCCTATGTCTATTTGAGATGTTTGATTGTCAGCATTAAGCCGTCAGCTATCAGCCATCAGCTATTGCTTTTAGTTTGAGATAAAAGCTTTTGATTTATATAATGTTCGGACAATCAGTTATAAATAAAATGTAAGAACTGACAGTATTGAAGAAATACTGAAATTATCTTTAGTTTCCTCCTTTATTCCCTCCTGACTTTTGACTCAGTCCTCCTGACTCCTGATGACTCACAACGGTTATTTATTAAATTGATATAACACCTAAACCTACCACCCAATACCTACCACCTACTACCTAATTATACTCAAGAATTTTGATAATTTAAAAATGAACTTAAAGTAACACAATCTCCTTGTTCTTGAGATTCAAATAAGGCTTCTTCTGCTGCTAAAAACAGACTACTAGGTTCATTTTCCCTGGGAACTGTACAAGAAATTCCCATACTCATAGTTACTATAGAGTTAGGAAAATTAGTCAACATATCTCTGTCAGGAGATAATATCAATTCTTTGATTTCCCTGAGAATTATTTCAGCAATTTCTATTGCTTTTCCACCATCTGTTTTAGGCAAAATAATTATAAATTGTTCGTTTTTGTTGTTAAAATATACATTTTTAATATCCTGTAAAATTAGAGATATTTTATTTGATATGACTGGTAAACAATTATGAATAAATTTAGTTCCATATTGATTTTTATAAACTCTATAATTATCGATTTCACCGAAAATCAAAGCAATAGGATAATTTTCGACGACTATATTATCCCATTCAATCTTAATGTAGAAGTTAAAAAAATCATAATTACTCATTTTGACAGAATTAATATTTGTAAAAAATTGTAGATTTTGATAATCTTGATTTTTGTTTTTTTCTTCCACAGTTTTATCATTTGTCTCCCCTAATTTTTGCCCTTTAAAATAGAGAGAATATAACTGACAGCAAGGAACACAAATATTTCCATCTATTTTGACTAATCCTAAATTTTCTAGTTGATAAGTAATCATCGGTTCCAATTGAATATTAGTTGTCTCTGTAATTAGCTGTGTAAATATAGCTGCCAGTGTTGGTTGCTTTTTTAATACCATCCATAAACTGCGTAAATAATCACTATAAATTCCTCTCTGAGTAGGAGCATCTCTTAAAATTTCTTCAAAATTTAAATTGTGATGATATAAATTATCTAAAGCCAGATGTACTAAATAGGGATGTCCGCCTACTAAATTCATCAATTCTTGTATTTGTTTATCTTGCAAATTCAGTCCATAACGTTGAGCAAAATCTTTAACTTGTTCTAGTGTAAATTCAGATAATCTAATGGCTAAACCAAGATTAAACGGTGATTGATTCACACTTAATGAAACATATATTTCAGTAGCATGAACTAATACTAATCGCAGTTTTTTCCAAATTTCTACTATCCGAGCCTGTTCATGCCAAAATCGTAATAATGGTAAAAAATCCTGGGTGATTTTAGTATATTTAAAGACGCAATTAACTTCTTTGAAAATCAACACTACAGGAGTATCAATTTCATGTAATAGTTCTTCAACAAAAATCGTACAACATACCTTATATCCTATATCTTCGTCCCAATAATCATCTATATTATAAGTCGATTTTAGCTGTCTACTAAGATTAATACAAAACCAACGTAAAAATTTTTCTGTACTCTCAAAAACTGCTGTATCAGTCTCTAAAAAATCTATAATTATGATTCGGTAATCTAAAGTTTTAGTGTAATTAATCAATCGTAGTAGGAAAGAAGTTTTTCCCACTAGCCTAGGTCCTCTAATCCTAATTAAACTACCTGGAGTAGCAATTTCTTGATATGCACGTTCTTCGCAAGGTGGTCGTTCGATATAAAATCTGGAGTTAAGTGCTATGGGTGTACCTGGATAATCTGGCTTGGGATCTATACTTTCTGAGTGAGGAATATATGTCATCAGATTTAAAAGATTATGTATACATTTATAGCAGTTTTAGCTTTATTAGACTACAGTTTTATAGAAGGTGTCTAATAGGGTTATAGTTTTTACGGCGTATTCCATCTTCCTAAAAACCCTTTAATTTATATTTCAATATAGCCATTTTAAATGAATCGTTAAAATTTCAAAAATAGATTAAAAATGTGTAATTCCTACTCGATATACACTTAATTCTGATTAATATATTATTCTGTGCAACTTAGAAATAAATTTGGTATCAACTTGGCTTAATATCTACTTCTATATCTTTCTTTATTATGTAAGCATTTCCTCCGGAATGCTGCGCAAACAGCCGTCAGCTATCAGCCATCAACTATTGCTTCTTTTTAGTTCTAGATAAAAGCTTTACTAATTGAATCAGAATTAAATTTTATTATAAAAGCTGCCTTGAAATTCTATATATTAAAATCCCCTCATAAGAGCTCAGAGCTGACCGCTAATAGCTGAATGCGAGCGCATGACAAACGGAAATGCTTACTTTATTACTAAATACTTAATAAGACCAATACTACCGGAAAATTGATGATTTATATGTAAGCATTTCCTGCGGACTGCTTACATTTATATCTTTATAAGAATCAGCTCAATTATCAAAATGTTTGAATGAAAATTTATAATGAACAAACTCTTTTCTACCTTCCCCTCTTTCCTCCTGTCTTGCTTCCATTAAGTTATTAGACATCTCCTCCATGCATAGGGAGTAGGGAGTAGAGAGTAGGGGGAAATAATTGATAATTTCTGTACAATAATTGATTTTATTTTTTATTATTGGAGATGTCTATTAGTATTCAATTAAATATAGCGTTTCTCAAATTACTGAGGTACAGTTGTTTTTCTTCTTTTCTACTCCTTATATCAAGTCCGGATAATTAGTTACAAAAAAACCTACCCTCTTATTCTTGAGTAGGGGAGTAGGGGAAAATTCAAGAATGCGCGAATGCGCGAATGCGCGAATTACCTCGAGAGTGAAAACGGATAGGATTGACTAATCATGAAAATTTTTTCTTGTTTCTCCTTTAAAGGAGAGCCTTTAAACCTTAATTGTTCGGTAAACATAAGAATAATTAACATTAACTGGGCTGCTAATTAGCAAAAAATGATAAAGTTAGTTTTAATAACTTAATAACTGAAGTGTTACCTAAGTATAGCATTACTTTTAAGAATTGGTATTACACAGGACAAATATTCCTATTCTCCCTGTTCCCTACTCCCTACTACCTTATTTATAAGTATTCAACCGGACATGATATTACTCCCTACTGGTGTGACACGCCTAAAACTGTTTCAACAATTAATAATTAATAATTAATAATTAATAATTATATTACCTCTCCTTAAAAAGAAGAGGATTGATTCAAAGGAAAAGTTTTTTCTTTTTTCCCCTTAAAAGGGTCGGCTTTAAACCACAATTTATCGGTAATAGATTTTTGTTTCTAGGTGTCTTTATCCCCCCCTACTCCCCTACTCCCCTACTCCCCTACTCCCCTACTCCCCTACTCCCCTACTCCCCTACTCCCCTACT
>JAXHSW010000127.1:0-26277 GCA_034190295.1 Cyanobacteriota bacterium
CCCTACTCCCCTACTCCCCTACTCAAAAATAAATGGTATACCCTATTAATATAATTGAACCTTTTACTGCTGGTGTGGATGAAGTAGGACGTGGAGCATTATTCGGACCTGTAGTGGCAGCAGCAGTAATTTTGCCAGAATTGGATGATTTGCCACCCCCTCTAGCTTCCCTTTATCAAGGGGGAAAAGTAAAAGATAGTAAAAAATTAACAAAAAAGCGTCGTAGTCTTTTGGCTAGTGAGATTCAAGCTATAGCTTTGGATTGTAAAATTGGTATAGCTTCCGTGCGCGAGATTGACCGTTTGAATATTTTACAAGCTTCTTTATTGGCTATGAAGCGAGCTGTCCTCAAGTTGAAATATAGGCCAAATTTAGTTTTGGTTGATGGGAATCAGCAAATTAAAGATTTATCTATACCTCAGAAGGTCATTGTTAAAGGAGATAGTCAGTGTTTAGCGATCGCTGCTGCAAGTATTGTGGCTAAAGTTTGGCGAGATACATTGATTATACGTTTGGCAAAAAAGTATCCTGTTTATGACTTGACTAATAACAAAGGTTATGGTACTCCTAAGCACAAGCAAGGAATATTAAATTATGGGCGATCGCCTCAACATCGGCTCTCCTTTAGTCCTTGTCAGCTTTCTCTATTTACCTGATAAAAAATAAATTGCTATTTCAAACAGGACTTACGCAAATTGACTTTTAAAGCACTGTTTGTAGGGGTCATTTCAGTTATCAGTTATCAGTTATCAGTTATCAGTACCGACCACTAAAGCCGGAGGCAAGAAAATACGCTCACTGAATATTTTTTCATTCCCTTAAAAGGGGAGGCTTTGGACCTCATTTTTTGGTAAATAGTATTCTTTCTCGCTATATATAGAGTCTCTGCGTAAGTCCTGTCAAAGATACAATAATCAAGTAGATAGAGTATTCAAAAATTTCAACAATAACGAAGGAAAGTAAATAGGAAAAAACCGATTTTAAGGAAATAGCAAATCAAAAAAATCAAGAAAAGATTAGAGTTAAAACTATCATGTTTTGATATTTATCTGAATAATAAAATTGCTCTTTGCATAGAAATAGTAATTGATAAAAATTAGAATTAAAGGGGGGAGGATGATGTTAAAAAGTTCAGAGAAAAGAGACGGTCATTTCAGTTATCAGTTATCAGTTATCAGTTATCAGTACCTCCGACTAAAGCCGGAGGCTTAAAAATACGCTCATTGATTTTTTTTCATCCCCCTAAAAGGGGGAGGCTTTAAACCCAATATTTCGGTAAAATATAAACCAAAAACTCTTAATAAAATTACGCTTAAAATTAAAAATAAAATAAAGTTTCAAGAATTAAGAATTTAGAATTAAGAATTTAGAATTACCTCTCCTTTAAAACGGATAGGATTGACTAATTATGAAAATTTTTCTTTTTATCCTCTTAAAAGAGGAGGCTTTAAACCACAATTTTTCGGTAAATCAAGGCAACTAAAAAGATCATAAAAAGAATCATTAAAAATCTGAATATGGAATAGAAAATAATTAGGATAAAAATTAGTAATACTCCTAATGAATAGGTATATCCAATAATCAAAAATTAAATCAATTATCGCAAATAAATCATCAATTATTGTCCCCTACTCCCTACTCCCTATTCCCTAATCCCTAATTCCTATTTTCTGGAGATATCTAATAGGAATAATCACAAAGAATAACTTTTATAGCGCTACGCATTAAAGTTAGCATATTTCTAAACCCTCAAACCCCTTAACAGTTTACTATTCCCTACTCCCTATTCCCTATTCCCGATTCAAGTAGCGCTATAAAAATTGCCAAAGCAAGAGAATTAATTTTTTGGGATTTTAATGAATTGTAAGAAATCAGGAATAAAGAGAAAATATTATTTGACCAAAAATAAATAAAGCGCGTCTATACTAAAAATTAGTGTCAACGCAATAAAAGAATACAACGATGACTCCTAGTTCTGATGGTTTCTCTTATTTATTAGATAGCGACCCTAATAACTTTATCGTACCCGTAAATTTACTGACTCCATTCCCAGAAGGTTTACAAGCTCTAGATGGTAATGATACAGTAATAGGCTCATCAAATCCAGACCTAATTAATGGTAATAAAGGCAACGACAACCTATTTGGTGGGGACGGTTCTGATACTTTACGAGGAGGTAGAGACAATGATTTAATTTATGCTAATGAAGGTAACGATTTAATTTATGGAGAAATTGGTAGCGATACAATTTTTGGAGAAACTGGTAACGATACAATTTTTGGGGGTAAAGAAAACGATATTTTATTAGGTGAAGATGGTAACGATCTAATTGCTGGAGACTTAGGAAAAGATACACTGACAGGAGGAGCTGGCAATGACACATTTGTGCTGCGAGAACCTCAAAATAATAATATAGATACGGCAGACATTATTGAAGATTTTAATTCTAATTTTGACAGAATTAAAATACCCGAAAACTTAACAGAAAATGACATCTTATTAACGACAGATTCCTTATCGGGAGAAACATTAATTCAAGTTCAGACAAATGGCTTAATCTTAGCCAGAGTTAAAGCAATATCTGACACAAAGCTTGTTGAAAATAGCTTGATTTTTGAGAACTCTATAAGTATAAATGAAATTCCACAAACAGCTAGTGCTATAAGGCCAAGCTTTAACAGTATTTTTGGATATGGTTTAGTTGATGCCTCAGCAGCAGTGGCCACTGCTATTGGAGCTACCCCTTTTCCGGATATTCCAGATATCGGTGGAAATCAGTGGGGACTAGATTTAGTCAAAGCACCAGAAGTTTGGAATCAAGGTTTTCAGGGAGAAGGTATTGTAGTAGCTGTCATTGATAGTGGTGTAGATAGTACCCATCCTGAATTAACAGGCCAAATGTGGAGCAATAGCGGTGAAATTCCCAACAATGGTATTGACGATGATGACAATGGTTATATAGATGATACCTGGGGTTGGGATTTTGTCAATGATGATAATGACCCAAGGGATGAAGAAAGTCATGGAACTCATATCGCAGGTACAATTGCTGCCAAGAGAGATGGAACAGGAACAACTGGAGTAGCTCCAAATGCTGAAATTATGTCTCTGCGGGTACTAGATGATGAAGGAGTCGGTAGAGTTAGCGATGGAATATCGGCCATTCTCTATGCTGTTGAAAATGGAGCAGATGTAATTAACTTTAGTTCTGGTGGGAGAAATTTAGTTAGCAGCGAACTTGATGCTATTCGTTATGCTGCCGATAAAGGAGTTGTATTTGTTTCTGCGGCAGGTAATGGTAGTTTAAGCAGTCCTGATTATCCAGCAAGATTAGCTAATGAATATGGAATTGCAGTTGGGTCAGTAGATCGAAATGCCCAATTTTCTTCTTTTTCTAATAAAGCGGGTAGTGAACTGGATTATGTCGTTGCCCCAGGAGGAAATGGTTTTCCTGAAGATGCAGGAGATATTTATGGACCTGTAGTTCCTTCAATAACTGGTAATTTATATAGTTTCTTTGCTGGTACTTCTATGGCAACGCCCCATGTTGCAGGTGTCGCAGCTTTAATTAAACAAGCTAATCCTAGTTTATCTGCTGAGGCAATTGAGAACATAATTATTGAGACTGCTAATTCTACGACTGTTAGTGTATAGGTATGGCAATAGACAGGTAGGGTGCAGATTTATGCGGACGTTCTGAATCAGGGGAAATATTTTTCCCACTATTGCTTATTGCCTATTCCCTGCTATATCTAAAATATGGGACTATCATCATCCTCATGGCTAATCTGGAGATTAAAACAAATCTTTGATTTGCATAAAATCTATCATTGACATTTTCTGCCGTTAAATACAGCACTTTTGAGGAAGCGTGAGGTACAGCTATCAGACTATTTATTCCTATATTCCCTTCCGGAGCTGTTGCCTGTTGCCTTTCGGAGCTGTTGCCTTTCGGAGCTGTTGCCTAAAGCAATAAAACTTTGTACCTCATCAACTAGAAAACTGCTGTAAGAGCGATTATAACGGGAGATTCCCAAACCTCACGATTCAGGTTTACTGCTTGAGTGGCACTTACAGCAGTTTCCGAAGCTATGAGGTACACTTGTTTTTATTCTTTTCTGTTGCCTGTTGCCTTTCGGAGCTGTTGCCTCAAACCTAAAATTTTGTACTTCACGGGCAACGGGAAACGCTGTATCTAGATTGTATCCAATCCCCGAGAGTACGCCAACGAGCGTCAATTTGGTCCACGCATCTGCAAAGGCCGCAGTGACACCTCAGTGCGAGGGTATCCACATTACAACATAATTCAATCTGAGTGTGATGTTAATTTATACTCTTGCTAGTCTTGGTCAGTATCTGTTTTTATTTTGGTCGCGATTCCGAACCCGGTAAATGGCTCGATTATACTGGGTGGGAGATGAATCGCTCCATTTTAGATAGAGCCAGGGAAGTATCTGAAGCGAGAGGGAAATAATTGTCCTTTTTCAAAATTAGTCATCTTTTTCGTAACTAAATTTGCCCTCTATTTCGCTATAAGCTTTATGATCAGGACTGTGTGTGGTGTGAAGTGAAGGAGTAAGATGACTGCCGATAGCCAATTCATCTCTGGCAAGGTAATTAGAGGGTTTACAGGACGTGGTTTTCAACCTCTCCTCCCCAGAGATAGACAAAAAAGTCGATTTCTAGAGGGCCTAGAGGTAGGATTTTATAAGCGATTATTTGATATCCTGTTTTCTCTGTCGGTTCTAATATTGTTTTCCCCGGTTTACCTGTTTATAGCTTTACTAATTGTCTTTAGCTCACCAGGATCGGTTTTTTATGTTCAAGAAAGAGTGGGTAAAAATCGCAAGCTTTTCCGTTGTTTGAAGTTTAGAACTATGGTGAAAAATGCAGATGAAATGTTAGGAGAAATTATGGAAACATCTCCTCATCTGCGCCAAGAATTTCAAGAAAGTTTTAAATTAAAACATGACCCTAGAATTACATGGATCGGTAAATTTCTGAGGGTGACGAGTTTAGATGAATTTCCCCAATTTTGGAATGTTTTGAAAGGTGATATGAGCGTCGTAGGGCCGAGACCATTAGTGGTTGAAGAACTACCAAAATACGGTCATCACATGGATAAAATTCTGACGATCAAACCGGGAATTACAGGTTTATGGCAAGTTTCTGGTCGGAATGATATTCCCTATCCTAAGAGAGTTCAAATCGACCTTTTTTATGTAAACTGCAGCAATTTTTGGATAGATATATGGATCATGTTTAAAACAGTTGGTATTGTTGTTTTTCCAAAAAACAATGGTGCTTATTAAAGCTTGTCTTTAATGACTAAGTGATTTAAAATTAACTGAAGTTATTACGGGGTTAGATATTGATAGTATTTTTCCAACTATTATATTTCTAACCCAAATTAATAAGTTTGAATATAGCAGGGAGCAGGGAACAGTGGGAAAAGCTTTTCTCTGTCTAAGGTGTATCATCAGTCTATGTCAAACACCAACTCGTTCCTTGCTATAAAATCTGTTTTAGTTGCTTCAGAGAAATAGTATTTTTCAATAAGTCAAATTGATGAATATTAACTCAAAGCTCTTGGTTATGAGAAAATTTTAGGTTAGTCTAGATATCTGGGAATGGTAGAGAGTATAACCCTACTATTAAGCAAAAAAAATAAATATATGTTTATTACTTTTGCACTGTAGCGATGGAACTAATTATTATGGACATTCCCTGCCAATTTATTACCTTGTAAATATTAACTCCAATGACTGAAAAGAAACGAGCGCTAATTACTGGTATTACAGGTCAAGATGGTTCATACTTGAGCGAACTTTTGTTAGAGAAGGGCTATGAGGTTCATGGTATTATTAGACGAAGTTCTAGCTTCAATACAAATAGAATAGACCATATATATCAAGACCCTCACAATCCCCATGTTAGTCTATTTCTGCATTATGGAGATTTAACTGACGGAACTACTATACGCCGCATTCTGGAAGAAGTCAGACCAGTAGAAATATATAATTTGGGCGCCCAGTCCCATGTGAGAGTGAGCTTCGATTCTCCAGAGTATACTGTAGATACTGTAGCAATGGGCGCTCTACGTTTACTAGAAGCAATTCGAGACTATCAATATCGTACTGGAATTGAAGTCCGTTTTTATCAAGCTGGTTCTTCTGAAATGTTTGGTAAAGTTCAGGAAGTACCCCAGAAAGAAACTACACCTTTTTATCCTCGTAGTCCTTATTCTTGTGCTAAAGTTTATGCCCATTGGCAAACTCTAAATTACAGAGAGTCATATAATCTCTTTGCTTGTAATGGCATATTGTTTAACCATGAAAGTCCACGTCGGGGGGAAACTTTTGTAACTCGCAAAATTACTCGTGCTGTAGCTAGAATTGTAGCAGGTAAACAGAAGAAACTCTATCTGGGTAATCTTGATTCTAAGCGAGATTGGGGATATGCAAAGGATTATGTCCGAGCTATGTGGTTGATGCTACAACAGGAGCAACCAGATGATTATGTGATTGCTACTAATGAAACTCATTCTATTAAGGAATTTCTAGAAATAGCATTTACTCATGTTAATTTAGATTGGCAAGATTATGTAGAGTTTGACCCTCGTTATTTACGTCCTGCAGAAGTAGATTTATTGATTGGTGATTGTACAAAGGCAAAAGAAAAATTAGGTTGGCAACCATCTGTTACGTTTACAGAGTTGGTACATTTGATGGTTGATTCTGATATTAAAGCTTTGGAACAACCTAGTATGGTTGGTAGTGGGTTTGATTAAATTTTTTGACCTAAATTACGATATATTCAATCATTGATAATTGATAATGGATAATTGATAATTACTTCTCCCTAAAACGGATAGGATGGAATAAAAGGAAAAATTTTTCTTGTTTATCCTTGCTTATGAGAGGATTTTTACCTTAATTATTCGGTAATTTCATTTGAGTTGCGTAAAAAACCCGATCGCTTTTAGGCAACAGGCAACAGATAAGAAGGTTTGGCAGATTTTTTACTGTTAGTAAATAACTAACTATTGTTTGACATCTCATTTGAAAATGCTTACGTTAAACTTTTGAAGTCAATCCTTAATTACTCGGTTCTGAATTGATAATTATTTAGCTGATTTTTTTGGGGAGCATCTAACTACAAGTTGGCAAAAAACTTGATGCTTGAAAATTAGCCAATAATTGAGTGAAAAAAAATTATCAAATAGGATTGGGTCGCGCAACTCCGCCTTTTAAGATGAAATATTTTTGGAGGGTAGCTCAAAATCCCCGTTACAAAAATCACTTCTGACTTCTGAGTTATGATTTCGTTAAGGGGTGTATCTATAAAAGTAAATCTAAGTTCAAATAGTTAATAATTATAGATAAACATCCCTAATTTTAACAATAGGAATAAACTTAAAAGTTGAGCCAGCTAATTAATGAGGATGACATAGAACTACACTACTTGGAATTAATTACTTTTAATGCCTTTAAGTTGATGTAAAATGAAGCTAGGTATTCGATTTAAGATACTGAATATCCTGTAGTAATTATAGATAGTTTGCTATACCTGAATATTAGAGATGTCATCAACTTGAAAGTTACTAATAAGGTACTGATAAGTTGCAAAAACATCTCATAAAAATCCTGAATTTTCAGGAAAATATGACAAATTAAATTGAACTACTATAAAATGCAAAACAGCTGGCAAACTTGAGAATAGAAAATCAGCAAAATTTAACTAATTCAGAAGTCAGAAGTTGTTACGATCGGGGATATTTGAGCAAACCTCCAAAAACATTTCGCCTTAAAAAGCAGGGTTTTAGACCTAATTATTTCGAGAATATAAATTACCAATAGATAATTGATAATTAATCGCGCTTTAGGTAAAAATCCTCTTATGAGCAAGGAGAAAAAAGTGTACAAGAGAATTCCTTATATTCAATTCAGTAACGGTTAAAACCTTCTTGTAATTATCCATTATCAATTAATGAAATTCCTCTATTTGACAGTAGAGGAATTTTCCGATTACTTCATATCAGTCTAATTTCTGATAGATAAGCATCGGATTCTAATTACCTAGTGCAGGATGGCGGAAATAACTGGTTACAAAATCGCGGGAACAATTACAAATCAATACTTTTAACTTCCACATAGCGACACTAGACCCTAGACTTAATGTTTGATGAATATCAATCTCGGAGACTTTTTATGACTAAATTAGAATTAGAAAACAAAAAAATTCTGTTGACAGGTGGAGCAGGTTTTCTTGGACGCCAAGTTGTAGAGCAACTTCGTCAAGCAGGAGCTAATCCTAATCAGATTACCATACCGCGATCGCGTGATTATGACCTTTGTACTTTAGAAGCTTGCCAAAAAGTAGTTGATGGACAAGATATTGTAATTCATCTTGCTGCTCATGTAGGTGGTATTGGTTTGAATCAAGAAAAACCTGCTGAGTTATTTTATGACAATCTAATGATGGGGGTTCAATTAATTGATTCTGCTTATAAAGCAGGTGTAGAAAAATTTGTTTGTGTGGGTACAATATGCGCTTATCCTAAATTTACTCCCGTTCCATTTAAAGAAGAAGACCTTTGGATTGGTTATCCAGAAGAAACTAATGCTCCTTATGGTATTGCTAAGAAAGCTCTTTTAGTTCAATTAGAAGCTTATCGTCAACAATACGGTTTTAATGGAGTTTATTTATTACCTGTTAATTTATATGGACCTGAAGATAATTTTGATCCAAAGAGTTCCCATGTTATTCCTGCTTTGATTAGGAAAGTTTATGAAGCACAAGTTAGAGGAGATAAAGAATTACCTGTTTGGGGTGATGGTAGTCCTAGTCGTGAATTTTTATACTCTACAGATGCGGCGAGGGGAATTGTTATGGCAACTCAATTTTACAATGAATCTGAACCTATTAATTTAGGAACTAATTATGAAGTAAAGATTCGCGATTTAGTAGAGTTAATTTGCGATTTAATGGAATTTCAAGGAGAAATAATTTGGGAGACCGATAAACCAAATGGTCAACCTAGACGATGTTTGGATACACAAAAAGCAAAAGAAAAGTTTGGTTTTGTTGCTAATGTAGATTTTAAGCAAGGACTGAAGAATACAATTGAATGGTATCGAGAAAATGCTGACTAAGTTTAAAGGATATAGATTTTATCTGTTATAATTAGTTGACATAATATCGAGCTGAAGGAAATTATCTTTCAGCTTTTATATAATTAAAAACTTTTCAGGGTAAAATTTACTTACTGTAGAGTTATTAAAAATATTGGGAAGTGATATTGTCATACCAATTCACTTAAAAAATGTCACAAATATATAATTAGTTGACATAATATTGAGCTGAAGGAAACTATCTTTCAGCTTTTATATAATTAAAAACTTTTCAGGGTAAAATTTACTTACTATAGAGTTATTAAAAATATCGGGAAGTGAGGTTGTCATACCAATTAACTGAAAAAATGTCACAAATAGTTGGTAAGCGATCGAGTAAAATAATAAGCAGAAATTTCTCTAGAGTAGAGGTTTTAAGTTCCATTAATATCACTTCTGACTTCTGAATTATGATTTTAGTGAAACGGTATAAGCGATCGAGCATCGCTCGAAGCCAAATTAAATCTATTTAATCAAAATAACATGGGTCGCGCAACCCCGCCTTTTAAGGCGATAGGGTTTTTGGAGCGGGGTTTAAATCCCCTACTTCCCCTCCTGGGAGGGGTTAGGGGTGGGTTAACTTCTGTAGGGGTGATTTCCTAACGGAATGCTCCGCAAACGCGAATCACCCCTACTAACTTCTGACTTCTGACTTCGTTAAAGCTTGGTAGTCCTACAGAGCGTAATGGTATACAGCAAAAAGAAACACCAGGCATGGGAGCAAGATCCTTCTAATGCTGTGCCTCGTAACAAACATTACCGGACAATGCACGACTATTACAATGCAGTACCACCTATAGCTTTTATCAGTTGGATGAGATAAAAAAATTGGGATTTAGAGGATAAAGAATAGACAATAAATTGGATATATATCACTTAATAAAATGCTGTTTTAAGCACTAGAGAAAAATAGCAATTGTTGAATTGTACTAAAACAAAATTTTGAAAGCTTCATAACTATCAAGCTATAGCATTTTGTAATTAAACAAAGTTCTTCATAGTTTCAGAAACTTTGATTATATAGGGTTACATCAAAGCTAATTACTATAATAATTTATATTATATCCACTACAGAATAATTATGAAAAATTAACACGATAAAAAAAAATTATTCTGAAACAAACCATAATATCTAGTAAATAATTGATAATTGATAATGGATAATTGATAATTACCTCTCCCTAAAACGGAATTGATTGAATAAAAGGAAAATTTTTTCTTCACAGGAGTCGATGGTCGGACAGCGAAAAGACCTTTCCCTCCGAGACGCTACGCATTTTATGTTGCGGAGTAAAACGCCATCCCACCTTCCGGGAAGCTACGAAGATAGAACTCCGTTCCGCGCTTCGCGAACGACCGCTTGTTTCTCCTTTAAAGGAGATACTTTAAACCTTAATTATTCTATTCGGTAAATATTACATTGAGTAAGTATAGTCGCATAATAAAAAATTTATAATAAACCATCAGAAATAAGCTGAGAGAAATGGTTAATAAAAATCTCCTGGAAAAGATTAGTAAACTCCTAGCTCTTGCCAATTCACCTAATGAACATGAAGCTGCATTAGCGGCTGAGAAAGCAGCAGAATTATTAGCTCAATATAATTTATCTGTAGCAGATTTAGGACAAGAAAAGGATGAAGATATTACTAAGGGTATTATTGATATAACAGGTCGTTATGTTACCTGGAAAATGTGGATTTTAGCAGGAATTGCTAATGCTAATGGATGTCAAGCAATGCGTTCTACTTACAGTGGTGAAATGAGATTAGTAGGAACAGAAACTAATATTACAGTGTCTAAATCACTTTATGAATATTTAACTGCTGTAGTTAATAGTTTAGTAAAACAACATAGGGGTAAAGGAAGAACTTTTATTAATGCTTTTCGAGTTGGTTGCGCAACTAGATTAAGACAGAGATTAGAGCAAAGACGAAAATACATGGAGGAAAAAGGTATCGCTGGTAGTGACGATCGAAATTCGGCATCTGCTATGGTTGTGCGCTCAATGTTTGAAAAATATTCTTCAGCTATTCAGGTATATTTAAAGCAAGAAGGTGTAAAATGTAAAGTTCAGAAATCCACTGCTGTTAATAGCGATTTAGGTTTTTCTTTTGGATATGTTGCTGGGGAAAAAATAAATTTGAATTATTTGAATCACAAATTATACAAAGGCAAAATTAATCAAACAGTCAACTATTAATTAGGGTTTGTTGAAAAAGTATGCATGGGTTCGGGTAGGAGTCAACCCACCCGCGGGCTCCGACCGTAGAGGGGAAAGACCGAGTCAGGATAAATGGGAATTATAGAGGAGGTAGGAAGAAGAGTAGTCCCTTGATTTTTCTGCCCTCAATACAAACTTTTTGAACTTTTTAGACCAAAAAGCTAGCACTTTTTTCGTTCCAAAAAGACTAAAACCTCGATCCGTCAATACTTTGAGATTATATCGGTAAGCCCTAATAATTAGTTATTAATTGTTAATTATTAATTATTAATTATTAATTATTACCTCTACTGAAAACGGATAGGATTGGCGAACATAATTTTTTGAATTTATTTCTTCTTTAAATCGGAACTTTTATACCTTAATTATTCGGTAAGTAGTACATCAGCTATTACAGCACTTTTGAGGATAGTGAGGTCATTTCAGTTATCAGTTATAAGTTATCAGTACCTCTGCAATAAGGAGGCTTGATATAAGGAATATTCTCTTTTCTCTTGGTCGATTGGATATGGCGAGGTCTCTTCGCCATCTCACCCTACGGGAAGCTCCGAAGAGCGACCACTTTTTATCCTCTTCAAGGGGAAGCTTTAGACCACAATTTCTCGGTAAAGTTATAAGACTATTTATTCCTAAATTTCCAGAACCAGTGTTCTCTGTTCCCTAGAGCAATAAAACTTTGTACCTCCAAGACTCGATAACTATAATCATTAGTTTTTTTAACATCTTAAATTGTCTGATTTTAAGGGGTAGTTGCTCCACTGAAGTTGAGATTAGATAATATCTTCAAAGAAAACGTTAAAGAGGCTTGATATTAAACGAGGTAAGTGTTAAAGTTTATGGGTGAATATTTTAAGTAGATGGAGAAGATGGCTAAAACAACAACAGAAAAATTAAATACTTCAGAACAATCAAATACTCCACTGACCGGTAAAGCATTGTTGAAGAAAGTCAAAGAACTCTCGCACAAGTCAAAGAAAGATACTGCTATTGCTTGCGGATATTATACAACTACAAAAGAGAAGCAGAAACGAGTAAATCTTGCTAAGTTCTACGATGCAGTTTTACAGGCAAAGGGGTTAAATTTAGATGATAATAATGTTAAAGATGGAAGAGGACGTGCTGCTACTTACCGTGCTTGTGTTCATAGGAATGGACAGTTAGTAATAGGCGCTAACTATACACAAGAAATGGGATTAAAACCAGGGGATGAATTTATTATCCAGTTAGGGCATAAACATATTCATCTTAGGCAGATTAATATAGAAGTAGAAAAAGAAGATGAAAATAATGAGGAAGAATAGATAAATTTTGTCATAATCGCTTTGGGTCTATAAAATCTGCGATTAGAATCATCTAGATATTCCAAAATGCTGCAAAAAACTAGAGTCATCTACAGTATTTGAAACCTAGTTTTTGGCAGCAAATATACTTTTAAAGACAAGTTTAAAAGTTGAGTATTTTTCTCTTCAATACCTGAATCTTGATGAAGCTATCTTTAACTTTGTTAGGTAGAATTTTTATAAGTTTTAAGTCAGTGAAGACCCATTACAAAAAACAGAATTTTCTTAGGGTTAAAACTGTTATTTACTCTCAGTTCTAAGATAGTAATGATGGGATAATTTAACGCGCGTCAGAAGTCAGTAGGGGCGGCATTCGGAGCTTTGCGCCAGCAAATCGCGATTCCCCCGTACAAAAAACCCACCCCTAACCCAACCCACCCGCGGACCCCGACCGTGGAGAACCCACCCCTAACCCCTCCCAGGAGGGGAAGGAGGGAATTTGAGCAACTCTCCAAAAATATTTCGCTTTAATAGGCCGGGTGGCACGACCCAATTATTTTGGTAATTAAATTAAATTAGTTGTACAATACACATCTCTACCAAAAGAGGGAATAAGGAACAGGAAACAGGGAGAAATAATTGATAATTTATGGATAATAATTGATTAGATTTTTGATTTTTACGCCTATGTCTAATACAAAAAAAGGGAACAGGAAACAGGAAAAGAAAAACTTCATAAATATAAAAAAGAGGAAAAAATATTTAATTTTTATACTTTATGGAATTGATAATTTTTTATTGTAGGAATAAATCACACATTAAGATGTAACTGCCTTGGCGTGAATTTGGTATAAAAAAACTAACATTAATCATTCTAGCAACTCTCAAATCAAAAATATAATTCAATCACAAATCTCAAATTATTCGTCACTGTGCAACGCCATCTTAACCAATGAATAAAAATGGTTATAATTATATTAAATATAGTTTTACCAAATATTATAATACTTCAAATTAGTAAAAAAGCCTTCTAAACTAAAAATCTGTTTTGTAATTCTTTAAAGTCATTACTAAAGATGAAAATTCCAATATAATTGCCATATAAAATTACGGCGTTACAGAATAAATGTATGATTTCACAGGAGTCAGTCAGACCGAGGAGTGATATAAAGTCTCATTAATTAGCCATCATAAAAATGTTCTTCTTTTGAGAGAGAATATTTTTTTGGTGCGGAATGCAGAGCAAACAAATTTCCCCTTGTTCCCTACTTCCTACTCCCTAAATTTTTCCGAAGTGGTTATTCAAAGAGACATGATATGAGTCATTAGGTAGAAAGGAGTTTTTCGGAGACTAAATAGGGTTTGCTGAAAAAAGCAGAGTGTGGATATCCACCCGCGGACCCCGACCGTGGAGGGGAAGATAGGAGGAATAATTGTAGCTGTATCTTTCTGTGCTTGTCTGTCCCAAATCTTAACTTTTTGGTCATTCAAGCTAAAAAGTTGGCGCTTTTTTTCGTTCCAAAAAGGCACTTACTTTTATATGTCAGTGCTTTTAGAATTAATCGGTAAACCCTAAATAGGAATAATAAAGTAGGTATGATTTGCACTATTATTTTGGTTGAAAATTTACCCAAAGTTGAATTTCATACCTTAAATCAACAACACCAAAATTACTGATAATTTGAATGAATATTTATAGCGACTTTAATTAACATAGAATACAACTATTTCTGTAACTTATTAAACTTTAGGTATATCTATAATTTTTACTGTAGTCAACATGAGTGAAAACTTCTATAAAAATCAGCAATAAAATAATTACGGCAAAAATTAATCAAAAAAATTATGTCCTTAACAGAACAAGTCCTCTCACAAATTCCGGGAACTCCTTTACAAGGTCTGCGGAAAGCTGACCAGGTGTGGCAAAACCTTCGAGAAGACAATATCTCTATTCCTACCACCGTTAGAAAAGAAACTCAATTATTAAACACTTTAGACTGGGATGTAGTAATTTGTGGTGGAACTCTGGGTATACTTATTGGAGCAACTTTAGTAAAAAAAGGTTGGCGGGTAGCTCTGTTAGAACGAGGTATCCTCAAAGGTAGAAAACAAGAATGGAACATATCCCGCAAAGAACTAGAAACATTTATAGAATTAGACCTTCTCTCCTCAGAAGAATTAGAAACAGCGATCGCCACCGAATACAACCCTGCACGAATTAGCTTTCCAGAGAGCAAAGAAATTTGGGTAAAAGATGTCCTCAATATTGGTGTAGATCCAGTTTACCTCCTAGAAACTCTCAAACAGCGTTTCCTTGAAGCAGGTGGTCAACTATTTGAAAATACAGCTTACGAAACAGCAACCATTCATCCAGATGGGATAAATATCCAGGTTAGTAATGGCCAATCATTCAAAGCTCGACTGCTCCTGGATGCAATGGGGCATTTTTCTCCTATTGTGAAACAAGCACGTCAAGGCAAAAAACCTGATGCGGTCTGTCTAGTAGTTGGTACTTGTGCCACTGGATACCCGAAAAACGATACGGGAGACATTTTTGCCTCATTCACTCCTATACAAAACCAATGTCAATACTTTTGGGAAGCATTTCCTGCTAGAGATGGACGAACTACTTATCTATTTACCTATTTAGATGCTCATCCAGATAGAATTTCCCTAGAATCATTCTTTGAAGAATACCTCCGCTTATTACCTGAATATCAAAAAGTGGAGCTTAGTCAACTTACATTCCAACGTGCGTTATTTGGTTTTTTTCCTTGTTATCGTCAAAGTCCTCTTCAAACTCCTTGGAGTCGTATTTTGCCAGTGGGAGATAGTAGCGGGAGTCAGTCTCCTCTAAGTTTTGGCGGGTTTGGGGCAATGGTGCGTCACTTGAAACGTCTAACCGGGGGTATTGATGAAGCTCTCCAAACTGACAATCTTTCTTCAAATGCTTTAGCACTTTTGCAACCTTATCAGCCTAGTATATCAGTCACTTGGTTATTTCAACGTTCTATGAGTATAGGGGTAGACCAAAAAGTTGAACCAAATCAAATTAATCAACTATTGGCAGGTGTATTTCAGGTAATGGATCGACTAGGGGAATTTGTACTTACACCTTTTCTGCAAGATGTGGTGCAGTTTCCTGCTTTAGCACAAACTTTATTTATGACTTCTTTAAAGCAACCAGGTTTAGTCATTAAAATTATTCCTCAAGTTGGCATTGGAAATTTATTAGATTGGATGAGACATTATTTTAATTTGGGAATTTTTAGTTTATTATCTTCTATAGGAGATATGATGGGGTTTTTCTTGACAAAAAATCCTCTGATGCAAAATTATTATTATCGCCGTTGGATTGAACAATGGCAATATGGTTCTGGTGGGGATTATAGTTGAAGTCAGAAGTTAGAAGTCAGAAGTTAGAAGCGAGAAGTTACCGAATAATTAATAATTAAATAATTCTGGTTTAAAGCTGACCTTTTCAAGGGAAAAAAGCGGTCGAGGGATGGTGAGGTTTCCTCATCCAATCGACTAAGAAAAGAAATTTTTTCCTTAAGCGTCAATCCTATCCCTTTTAGGCAGAGGTAGGGATATTTAAGCATAAAAATAATAGTTCAAATGATTTTATTGCAATTCCCAAGAAGCGTGAGGTACAAAATTCTTTGGTTTTAGGGAACAGGGAACAGAAGACAAATAAAGATAGGTGTACCTCATTAGACTGAGAAACGCTATATATATTTGTCGGAACCAAAATACAAAAAACAAAATGAATGACTTGCAAAAATTAGAATCTGAGCTTTCTTCACTTATCTCCGACAAAAGACAAATAGAAAATGAGATATCGAATTTAAAATATAAAATAAATCCATTTGCTATTAATGAAAATTATCCTGAAAAAAATCAGGAGATAGATCGAGATATCGAGTTTAAAAATAGACAACTTCATCAGGTTGAGCTAAAAATTAACAGAAAAAAAGCTGAAATTCAAAGAGAAGAAGAAAAGCAAGAAGAAAAGCGAGAACAAAAAAGGCAAGAGCAAAAGCGAGAACAAGCAGAAAGGCGAGAAAAAGAAAGAATAAATAGATTAAATAAAATAGCAGAAGATAGAAAAATAACCTCAAAAAACCTTACGATAGGCGAAATTTGGCAAAGAATAACGTCAACGATGACTTGGCAAGTAAAAGCTTTTTTCATCATTTTGCTTATTTGTATTCTCACAGGGTTTATTTATGGATTTATGCAATCTCCCGACATCGTAGCTACATTTCCCAGTAGTGTTATAAGTCTTTCAGAAAATTTGTTCTTTATTTCATTGATCGGTTTCTTATTATACCTATTTTATTTTTTCTTCTACTCGGCAATAAATCTAATAAAAGCAGTTGTAGCAACAGTAGTTTTGTGTGTAATATCTTTTTTTGTGCCAATTCCATTATTAGTACCACTAAATTCAATAAATGTAAGCATTTCCTCCGGAATGCTGCGCAAACAGCCGTCAGCTATCAGCTATCAGCTATGAGTTATTAGCTCATTATCAGCTCAAAAGAGGAATTAGTCTCCAAGGAGAATTAAAATTTATAAAAAAAATGTCTTCAGCTAACCTTAGTAATTTCTTGAATATGCTCAAAAGCTGAATGCTTACCAATAAATCCTTCAGTTCTTGATTTCTTAGGGAATAACCCTCAAATATTTTCTCAAAGGATTATAACTGGAATAATTTTTGTTAGCGTAACAAGATTTTTTTATATTCTAGGGCAAAATAAAAACACAAGAAATAGCAGATTTTTTTTGGCTATAGTTATCGAAAAATTGTGGTTTAAAGCCTCCCCTTTTAAGGGGAAAAAAGCAGTCGAGAGATGGATGGGTTTCCTAACCATATCCAATCGACCAAGAGAAGAAAAAACTTTTCCTTTGAATCAATCCTCTTCTTTTCAAGGAAAGGTAATATAATAATTAATAATTAATAATTAATAATTAATTATTAATTGTTGAAACATATACCTATAATTTTGATAATGTGTTGCTTTACGGGTATTTACAGCTCTTTTTATCAAGAAGAAAGTTCTGCTGATGTTCTTTCTATGCTTCACATGGCAATATTTATCTATTATTTTCATATTAACACGATAACTTTTGTCATGTTACTTAGATAACTATTCTATTTTTGATATTCCAGAAGATATTTTACGTTTTTATACGATAATTGGAGGTTCTTATGGTACTGGAGTTGCAATGTCAAATATAAATTACAAAAAATATGACGACACATTCAAACGAACTTACACAATAATTGTGGTAATACAAGTGTTATTTCTGATAATGTTTTTTCTTATATAGCAATATTATTTTAGTTGTGAGATATTGGAGACTTTTGTTTTAGATATGGAGGGAATAGGGAATAGGGAATAGGGAAAAAAACAATACATAAGAATAAGATAACTGCTATATTCTATACTTCAAAGGAACATCTCAATTCTCACATCTGATTCGGTGATTGCTATATAATTGCTCTGCTTCTTAAAAATTTCATATTTAATAAAGTTAAGGACAAATATGGATTTAATATTGCAGGGTTTTTCATACTTAGTTAAGATACACCCATGACAGGCAAGATGCCTGTGCTACAAATACATTACTTATTAATTAAAATCTCAACAACTTTATGAAGTGCCACAGAATGAGAAGCCTTAAAAAGAACACGATCGCCTGGTTGTAAAAACTCGTGCAAATGTTTTGCTAATTTCTGATGAACATCCTTATAACTAATATTTTCTACCTCTATAAATTGCAAACCAGCAGCACCAGTAGCCATAGCCTGTGCTTCTTCAAAATCTGCCAAAATAAATAAACCATCAATATTCAAATCTCGCACAACATTACCAACTTGTTGATGAAATAAAACTGATTTATCTCCTAATTCTTTCATAGTTCCTAACACAGCAATATGACGTTTTCCAGGAGTTTCAACTAACAAATTTAGAGCAGCAATCATCGACTCTAATCCAGCATTATAAGTTTCATCTAAAATTACAATATCATTATCTAAATTGTATCTTTTTGCCCTACCTTCAGGCAATTGAATAGATAAATTATTAATCAAAGGTTGGAAAATATTTTTAGTAGAAATACTTTGACCATAAATTACCTTAAAAACAGCCAAAGCTGCCAAATAATTAGAAGCATTATGAAGTCCCGGCAAAGGTAAAGGTAAATCCACACCTGCAACATTTATAGTCTGAGAATCAATTAATTTTCCTTGTAGATCGCCTCCCTGTAAACCATAAGTAAAAGTTTCTCCCGACCAAAACTTAGCAGCAGTTTCCATTAATCGCCGGTTATCATAATTCAAAATAGCAATACTATTAGAAGACATTTCTGCCAGTAATTCACACTTCGCTTCAGCGATCGCTTCAACAGAACCCAAACGACCAATATGAGCAGTACCAACATTAGTAATTAAGCCAATTGTCGGATTGGCAATATGTGTTAATTCTGCTATTTCCCCTGGTCCTCGCATTGCCATTTCTACCACAGCATAACGATCGTTAGAGGAAAGTCCTAGTAGAGTTTTAGGCACACCTATTTCATTATTATAGTTAGCTTCAGTTTTCAGAACTTGACCCTGAGTAGCTAATACTTTAGCAATTAATTCCTTAGTAGTAGTTTTACCCACTGAACCTGTAATCCCAATTACAGGAATAGCAAACCTATCTCGCCACCAACGAGCAATTTTTTGATAAGCTTCTAAAGTATTTTCTACTTGTAATATAGGTACGCTATTTGACTGTTGTCTAACTCTATTATTTAAGGTATATTCTTCCTCAACAATGACGCAAGAAGCTCCTTTTTCCATTGCCTGTTCCACAAATTTATGGCCATCAAACTTTTCACCTCGTAATGCCACAAATCCTTCACCAGATTGTAAGTTACGAGTGTCTGTATTTATGCCTATAATTAATTTTTTTTCAGGAACCTGAAAGTTTGTAAGTGTTGTAGCAGTCAAAATTTCAGTTAATTGAGATAAGGTAATATGACAGACCATAACTATTGGCAGTCCTACTTAAAGATGTGTAATAATTATATTAGAGTATTTGTTATTGTTGAAGTAAATTTATTTTTTTGGGAACTAACTGAGCAACCTAGGAAAAAATAAAAAGTGTAAATAATTCTCAACATAAAAAAATATCTTTTTAAGTTTGGTAAACTTTGTCATGATTTAGAGGCGACATAAGACAAAATAACTAAAACTTTGTTGAGGAAAGATTAAGAAAATTTACACTATCTGATGTATATAAACCTTTCTCAAGTTACTGAAGTACAGTCGTTTTTCTTCTTTTTTATTCCCTACTCCCTACTCCCTACTCCCTACTCCCTACTCCCTAAAACAAACAAATTTTGTACCAAAAAATCAGGTCTCAAGACTCCCCTTTCAAGGGGATGAAAAAAAATAAAGTTCAATATTTCAAACCTCTGACTTGACCTTTGTCATGCTGCGCAAACAGGCAGAGATACTGATAACTGATAACTGAAATGACCTCATACTTCTTGGAAATTGCTATATGACAATAAGTTACGAACTCCTTGTACGGAGTTGAAAGTATATCTTACCAATAACTCAGTAAAATCAAAGTTGGGAGAGTTTTCAATTCAGCAAAAACTTTACTGAAACTTCACACAAATTCAGTAAATTTTGAAGATAATAGAAATTACGGGTGTTAGTAAACTGTAGAAACCGATGTTAGGTATGTCATATCCCCTTGAACTTAATACTGAGTTTTAATACTGAGTTATAGATACAAATGATATTTAGTATAGTCAAGTAGATATCAACCTACATTTGGAATTAAATATACAGTTTTATACAAACTAGAAATGCTAATTAATCCTAAGACTAACCCTAGTGCAGGATGGCGGAAATAACTGGTTACAAAATCGCGGGAAAATTACAAATCAAAAATGATTGACTTTTAATTTTTGACTGTCTTGAGTGCGTCTTACCGAAAAATTGTGGTTTAAAGCCTCCCTTTTTAAGGGGATAATAAAGAAAAATTTTCCTTTAAGTCAATCCTATCCGTTTTCAAGGAGAAGTAATAATTAATTATTAATTATTAATTATTAATTGTTGAAATTCTGAGGAAACCTCGCCAATTAGCACTCGCTTTTAACTTCCGCGTAGCGACACTGGAATATAAAAATCTCAAAGTAAGTAGGAAATATATAAAATGAAAAATCTTATGGACGAATATCACAAACACAAATCTCAAGATGAACAAGATATTTATAACCATTTTATCCAATTGATAGACCTAGAATCTTCAACAGAAGTAATTGAAAGATTTAGAATTTTATTTATTAATGGTTCTGGATATCCTGACAGAGAAATATCTAAAGCACTAGACAGAATTACAGCATTACCAGAAGTTGAAGAAGAATTTAATTTTATATTAAATCGCTGCTGTCATATAGTTATCAATAGAAAACAACCCTATAACTATAAAAAAGATGTTTTACTAGACTTAATGAAGCTTTTCGATAGAGTCGAAAATCAACCAGAACGCCGCCACTACTACGGTTATCGTAATAGTAAAAAATTATTGGAACTGGTTCAAGCATTCACAAGAAGCGAGCAATATCTCTCCTTAAAACGCTTAACAGAATTAATGAACCAAGAAACAGGAAGTTGCAGAAATACTAATAGTGCTCTAGCTCAACCTTTAAGAACTCTAATTCCACGTTACCCTTACCTATACCAACATTGTTTAGTTACCCCAGATAGTAGTTATGAACACCAACAAGTTATCAGAAAAATCCAACGACACAAACAGAGAAAATTTGAAATAGACTTATCCAAATATGTAACTCATAAAATTAGACAGAGAGTAATAACCACTTCAAAACTTACAGAGTCTCCTTGGGAAGGGACTAACAAAATTCAAAATCCTACTCTTTTGAGCGATCGAGAAATATTATTAGCAATTAAACAATTTGTAGGTAAAGTTGAAAATGGTAATAACTATCGAGATAATGCAAAAAGTTTCCTCACCCATGTCAAACAACCTCAATCATATCGTTCTTTTAAAGAAAGCTTCTATGAATATTTAAGTACATCTTTTGACGTAGATTCCAAATATATTAAGCGTCAGTTCCAAGATAAACTATATAAGCAGCTTAAAAATACTATGTCTCACAGTAATGATAAACAGTTTAATGACTCTTTGCTGATGAGAACTTGTAATCAAATTTTAGGATTTCTTGTTGTAGAAAGCAGCCAAAAACCACAACACTTTCTATTTCTCAATCTAATGGCTAACCTGGGTCCGATCGTAACAACTGGCCTCCTACTGAAAATAGTTTTGGTCTGCTATAGAGTCAAACCATACTTAGAAAAACGATTTTCTATACTATTTAACCATTACGAATCACATACTAGAGAAACTGTTATGTGGTTAGTCAAAGCTCTAGAAAATATGCACGTTGCCTTAAGCACTAACTTTGGTAAGGTTGATTTATCTTTCATTCGTTAGAAGATTTTAAATGGCGCGATCGCGGTTTCAGCATTTAGAAGTCAGCATTCAACAATTAATAATGAATAATTAATAATTAACAATTATCTCTCCTTGAAAGCGGATAGGATTGACTAATCATGAAAATTTTTATTTATTATCCCCTTAAAAGGGGAAGCTTTAAACCACAATTTTTCGGTAAATGTTTAGAAGGAAATTTTAACCCCTCCGCGCACCTTCCGGTTTATAGAAACCAGGGACTTAAACCCAGAGCTGTTAAAAGCTGTTAAAGCTTCCGAAATCTAGAATAAGCTAAGTTAGCATTAGGAATAATATTGCAATGTTAAAATCAAACTCAGAGTAGAGTTTTCCAATATCAATCATTTATATTATGGACTTATACTCCATATACATATATAAAGTAAATCAAAAATATAGTAAGCATTAAAAGATTAAATATGTTGCTTAATTAGCGATCGTATTATAAATAATAAATAGTTAACACAACCCCTTAGCTTGTAGCTGTGGGTAATTAAATAATAAGCATAGCTTCAGTAAAGACAAGAAGAAAAAGTAATGACCCAAGTATTACTAGGTGAAAACGAAGGTATAGAGTCGGCCCTCCGGCGATTCAAGCGTCAAGTTTCTAGAGCAGGTATTCTTGCAGATGTGAAAAAACGTCGGTACTTTGAAACCTCTCAGGAAAAACGAAAGAGAAAGGCAGTAGCAGCACGACGTCAAAAACGATTTTATTAAAGCAAAAAATTTACTTCATAGGCTAATTATAGTTTAGATAATTTAGTATAGGAGTTTTGTAGCTATCTTCAACAATTAATAATTAATAATTAATAATTAATTATTAATTATTACCTCTCCTTGAAAAGAAAAGGATTGACGCTCCGCTGTGAAAATTTTTTCTTTTTTCTCCTTTAAATGATATTATGTCCGCTTGCATACTTATACTTTAATGGAAGGAAGACAGAGGGCAGCTATGCTGGAGCCAGAAGGGTTTCTGACAATTGCGACTTAATTCTATACAAAAATGATGCTACCGGACATGATATAAGAGGCTTTAAACCTTAATTTTTCGGTAAAAGTTATCAAAACTCTAATTGCCCTAGAGCGCGAATATTATTAATAGGTGTGTAACAGTATAACCGACCATGATTCTAGAAATGTTAAGCTGACTATCACACACCCGACTTAATCTTTTTTTGACAAACAGCCTCTAAGTAGGGTTTGCTGAATAAGTATGCATGGGTTCGGGTAGGAGTCAGGAATCAGGAGTCAGGAGGAATGGGAGTTATAGAGGAGGTAGTCGGAAAAATGGTCTGTTAATTTTTCTGTCCTAGTGAGCCTTTTCTGCTAACTTTTTGAACCTTTTTGACCTAACTTCTGGCACTTTTTCCAGACCTAAAAATGCTAAAAGCTTTATCTGTCAATGATTTTAGAGAGCGATCGGTAAGCCCTAAGTAGTCAAGCAAAATTAATTGTATATTTAATAGTCAGGTTAAATAGGTAGGAAAAATTATTTTTATCTTTTCTTTTGCGGTTTTAATATCCCACAGTCAACGGTAGTCCTTAAAATTATTTGGGGTTATAAGACACAAAGTAGCCGTTCTTTGACTATCCATAAGCAATTTTCCCTTCTGCCTTCAGCCTTTCGGTCCGAATGCTGCACAAACTGCATAGCTGCCTTCTTCAATGAAGTTGAAATAAAAAACAAGAATCGGGTATTAGTTATTAAATGAAAACTATCCATAAATGAATATAGATCGAGAACTAGACAATACAATCCTAAGTTTCGCAGATATTCAAGCAGAACTTAACATCCGCAATGCCAAAGATGCCTTAAAAGAAATCGTAGATAATATAGATTTAACTCCCGAAGAAAGAACAGGATTAGACTCAGAAATTTCTGGTTTAGAATCAATGTTAGAAAAACTGGAAAAAGCTTCTGTACATATTGCCGTATTCGGTATGGTAGGAAGAGGTAAATCTTCAGTTCTCAATGCTTTATTAGGTGAAAAAGTATTTGAAACAGGTCCAATTCACGGTGTTACCAAAACTACAGAAATCAAGCAATGGCAATTAGGGACAGAAAACTTAGAAGAAACAGAATCCTCATCTGATACCTCTCTAGTTTCTTACAGAATATCCCAAATTGAACTTATCGATACTCCTGGTATTGATGAAGTAGACGGAGAAACTCGCGAACTAATGGCCAGACAGGTGGCAAAACAGGCAGACTTACTCTTGTTTATTGTGGCAGGAGATATTACCCAAGTAGAATATGAAGCTCTTTCCCAACTACGAGATGCTGGTAAACCAATTTTGTTGGTATTTAATAAAATAGACCAGTATCCAGAAGCAGATAGACTAGCTATATACAATAAAATTCGAGATGAGCGAGTCCGTGAGCTACTATCTCCCAACGAAATAGTCATGGCAGCAGCTTACCCACTTGTAGCTAAGGCATTACGACAACCCGACGGTAATATTGGGGTAAAGATGGAACGGGGAGAACCCCAGATAGAAGATTTAAAGTTAAAAATATTAGAAATTTTAGACCAAGAAGGAAAATCTCTGGTAGCTCTCAATAGTATGCTCTATGCTGATAATGTCAACGAGCAGTTGGTACGCCGGAAAATAGAAATTCGCGAACAAAGTGCTAATCAAGTAATCTGGAAAGCAGTAATGGCTAAGGCAATGGCGATCGCTCTTAATCCTATAACTGTGGTAGATATTCTGAGTGGAGCTGTAATTGATGTAGCTATGATATTGACTTTATCAAAGTTGTATGGAATTCAAATGAGCCAAAGTGGAGCAATAGATTTACTGCAAAAGATAGCTATTAGTATGGGTGGCATTACAGCTAGTGAATTAGTGGCTAATCTGGGACTAAGTTCTGTGAAAGGATTATTGGGTTTAGCTGCACCTGCTACTGGTGGGTTGTCTTTAGCGCCTTATTTATCTGTAGCAGTGACTCAAGCGGCAGTAGGAGGTTTATCATCTTATGGAATTGGACAAGTAACCAAAACTTATCTTGCTAATGGTGCATCTTGGGGAGAGGAAGGTCCAAAAGCTGTAGTGAGTCATATTTTAGAATCTCTGGATGAAACTTCGATTATGAGTCGAATTAAGGAAGAGTTAATTAATAAGTTGAAAATTAAAGATTTCAGTCAAAATCAACAACAGCAAAGTTAGTAGAGATTAATTAATCAAAAAATCTGATTCACTCGTAGTAAGATAATTTATCAATTCAGAAGATTAGCAATTTTCAGTAAATTCATAGTAGATGATTGATTAACAAGAACTATGATTCTATTAGTTATTCCAATTTATTTTTATTGTGAGTTTCTGTACAAGGAATCTCCTCAAAAAGAGATTAAAGTCGTGAATAAAAACACCAAATAGAAATACATCTTTATCAGATGCTGTTAAATTCATACACGGCTTTGCAGATACTTCATGATAATTTGCTGCCTAAATTGAATTAGACACATCTTCATAGCAGAAAATACCAAGTAATTAGAGGAAAAGAATCTGATGCCTAATCAAAAAACATAAATAAAATAAAATAGTGTCACCAAAAAGCTCGCACTTTTTCAAGGCGTAAAAATACTAAAGTCTTTATCAGCCAGCCTTATTCTAGATATTTTCTCGCTGTCTAAAGACTAGAGGCTAAGATTTTTTCTTTGATTTTCTCGAACATTTCCTCTGAGAAGACCTTTCCTCTTTTTCTTTCCTCTCTCTTTTAAACTTTTGCCTCTGTTCGGTAACTTCCGGAGGTGGACCGTAATCTCCTCTTGAAAAATAAATTCGCTCTACTCGATGTTGTGGCTCAACCTCAATCCACAGACGAGCTCCGCCTGCCTGATTTCTGTTTGGCTGATGAGGCTGATAAACGATTTGGCAAGGTCCGTTAATTTTTAGGGCGTGGCAATAATCTTTTTTACCTCCCACTTTTACAGCAATTGCGGGATGAGAAGTGTTAGAGTCGAAGGAAGCCTCTCGACTTCCAACTCTCCTTCAGAACCGGACGTGAGACTTTCACCTCATCCGGCTCCTCGATATCTCCATCCAAGTTATGGATACGATTC
>JAXHSW010000128.1:0-21805 GCA_034190295.1 Cyanobacteriota bacterium
AGCGGGGGAGTAGGGGAGCGGGGGAGTAGGGGAGCGGGGGAGTAGGGGAGCGGGGGAGTAGGGGAGCGGGGGAGTAGGGGAGACTCTATATATATAATATAATAGACATAGGCGTGAAAAAGATATAGACTTTTTGTAAAAGTAGGGAACAGGGAAAACCGGAGCTGGAAAGAAGATATTTTTAGGAAAAAAATACGGAAAATGATTTTTTGAGTTACTTTGACAACTGCAATAAGGAGGCTTGAAATCGGGAATATTCTCTTTTTCTATCCTCTTAAAAGGGGATACTCTATACCAGAAATTTTCGGTAATGGTGAAGATACAGCGGTTTCCGTTGCCCGTGAGGTACACCTGTCGATGGCTAGATTGCCTCACTACAATGATTTTACCATTCAAGCTTGTACCTCATTTGCCCGAAATATGCTGTATATATTGTTGAATTTCTTCCCACACTCCCCACACTCCCCACACTCCCCACACTTTCTCTAACCACCACCAATATTTTTTCTTCTTCCTTCTTCCTTCTTCCTTTTTAATTAGTGGGTGTCAAAATAATTACTGTTCGCTGGTTGACATCAGCAGCAGGATCGCTATTAGGAAGTGGCTGAGAAAACCCCTTTCCTTCGCCAACAACCTGATGTGGTAAATTCTGCTGTTTCAAATATTCGACCACTGCATTTGCTCGGTCTTGAGATATTTCTTGATTTAACTGAGCACCACCGACCTCAGATGTATGACCTTCAACTCTAATAGTAACTTTATTCGGGTCGTATTCTTTAATTTCTGAGATGAGATTATTTATAGTTTGCTCTGCTTCGGGAGATAATTCAAATGCATCAAATCCAAATTTTACTTGACCTAAAGTTTTGGGTTGACTCAAATTCTTGCCTTGTGGTTGAGATGTTGTAGATGTGTTGGTAGTAGCAGCAGAAGTTTCGATTTCGGGCGATGATGTAGCAGTTGGTTGTGTAGTTTCGACTCCAGAGGTAGTATTATTAGTAGTGGGCGATCCGGTCGCGGATGGAGAAGTAGATACTGAGTTAGTGGTTGCTCCAGTTTCTGGACTTTCAGTAGTTGTAGTGAAAGACTCTGTTTGAGTGGTTGTTGTATCAGTTGTGAAGGGAGTTGGAGACTCTGCTTCGGTTGTTTCTGTTTCTGGAGTTTCTGTAGTTGTAGTGAAAGACTCTGTTTGAGTGGTTGTTGTATCAGTTGTGAAGGGAGTTGGAGACTCTATTTGAGCCGTTGTTTCAGTTTCTGGGGTTTGAGTAGTTGTAGTGAAAGACTCTGTTTGAGTGGTTGTTGTATCAGTTGTGAAGGGAGTTGGAGACTCTGCTTCGGTTGTTTCTGTTTCTGGAGTTTGAGTAGTTGTGGTTAGAGACTCTGCTTCAGTTGTTGTTGTTGGAATTGTTTCAGTTTCTGTTGTTTGTACTTGAGTAACTTCTGTTCGATCGTCTACATCTTCAGTTTCAGGTAATTGAACTTCAATAGTAGGTTTTTCAAAAGCTTTAGGACTTGCAAATGCCCAAGCACAAATCATCATAAAACCCATACATCCTGCTAAGATAGTAGGACTTACAGTTTGTTGTTTATCTATTTTTTTTTCAGTAGTCATATCTAATAATATAGCTCCAAACTAGGTTTCTCTGAAGTAATTTATATTAAACTAATATAATATTGATAGAATCAGCAAGTGAGACAAAATCCCAAATCATTAATCATTGAGATTCTTTTCCTTATTTATAGCAGCATTTGATGAGAAAGGCCATAAATAGTAAATTATTTTTTTCTCAGCTCTTTATATTCTAAATAAATTGGATTTTAATTGAAAATTAAATATCTGAAAGAGACGTTCCGCAAGAACGCCTCTAGAAAATTTGTATTGTTGTTAACTAGCTAACTGTATAAGCGGTACTGAGTCCCCACAAAAGGAGCAAGACTATAGCACCTAAGATCAGAATGGAAGAAATGGCGATCGCGCTGGGAGTATCTGCTCCCTTAAATTTCATTATTCCACGGTCTAGGTCTGACATGATATTTATCTCCTAATTCTACTTTTGATTTTAGCTAAGATTTTCTAGAAATATGTCTATGTTACTACTATATTTTCTCGTATTTCTGTTTCTGATTTGTCTCTAATTTTAAAATAATAATAAAGATTGGCAATGGTCATATTTGAGGCGGTTTGTAAATTGGATAATTCTAGGGTTTTATAACTTGCTTTAACTAACTATTGACTGATATTAGACTCAAATTGTTTCCTGGATTTTGGTTTGATTAAAAATAATATTTGCTTCTGCAAGGATGAGGGATGAGATTTTTGTTTTAAATTTTCATTATGAACAACTTCATAAGCACTCGAAACTATATCTGCTTGAATTAGGTCAAAACAAAATTCAACATTTTTATCTCATAAATAATCAAATAAATCAATGAATTAATTGAGATTAAATTAAACTTCTCTCGTCATTCTATTTATGGCAATAATTACTTGCATTAATATCTCTTCTGGCATTTGACAAGGAAACTCTGCTCGCCGTGTTTTATAGTGGAAAGATTTGACTCGATCTGCTAGTACAACTACTGAAGTTTTTAATTCCTCTGGAATTGTTATTTCAAACATAAATCCTTTGAATTTTGTAGTAATTGGGCAGACTAAAGCTAATCCTACAAGACGGTTATATCTACTTAATGAAACTACTAAAGCAGGACGACGAACAGCTTGTTCTCTTCCAGATTGAGGATTAAAGTTTATCCAGACAATATCTCCCTTTTTCGGAATATACAAATCTGAGTTATTAGAATTTCTGACTTACCGAATAATTAATAATTAATAATTAAATAATTCTGGTTTAAAACCTCCACTTTTAAGGAAAAAAAAAGAAATAATATTTCCTTATATTCAATCAAGAATGGTTTGAGCCAGAGGTAATTATCAATTATCAATTATCCATTATCCATTAATGAATACTTCTTATAGACCAATTTCACCATGCAGTTGTTCTAGAGTAATTACATCTAATAGTCGATTAAACTCTTGAGTTTCTCTCAGTAATGATGGTATTCTCATGGCAATAATTCTAATAATTAGAGTTTCAATTGGTTCTTTTGTTAAATCAGCTAGTTATTCTAATTTTTCATAGAGAGATTCTGAATTTTCCAAGGGTAGTTTTTTATTAGGCATTTTTTTTGTTTGTTGTAACTTCTACTCAGGTACAATAATACCATGCAACCTATCTACTCAGCTATAATATTAAGATATAACCAAATATCAAATTTTTACGCGGTGTTTTATGTCGGAAAATAATGACCGTAATCCATTAGATGATATAGAATTTACTCCGGATCTAATCAGGGGTGTAAAAAAAGATAGTTCGGAATCTCATAATTATTCTGGTAATTCTGAGCAGGTAGAAATTGAGGAGGAATCTGAGGAAGTTAATGAAGTTTTGCAGGTTGAAGTAACACACGATCGGGAATTATTTCAAGATATTAGTTTGCTTAGAGAAAGGTTAGAGCAGTTTTCTCAAGATGTGGAAAATAATTATTCTCACCTTCAGCAAGAAGTTTCTCGGTTGTCTAATTTTATATGGGAGTTACAGGAGGAAAGGTTGAATGGAGATGTTGATTTAGAGTCGTTTTTTGGTCGAGTTAAGTCATTAGAAAATTCATTGGAAAGTTTACCTGGGCAAATAGAGGAAAGGATTAATAGTACCTTTGGTTCACAACAGGAAGTGAATGAAAAGTTTCAACAATTTGTAGCAGGTACGAAACAAGAAATTCAAGACATTGTTCGGATGGTAGTGGATTTTGAATCTAAGCAAGTAGATGCTCATAAATTATCTCAAGAGATTAGTTTACTGAGGGAAAAGTTGGAGGAATTTTCTCATCTGGAAAGTAATTCTTTAGAGCTTGAGGAAAAGGTCGCTGAATTATCATCTCAGATATTAGAGTTGCAGGAAGAAAGGTCGAATATAGGTGTTGGTTTAGAGCCGTTATTTCGTCGAGTTAAGTCATTAGAAAATTCTCTACAAAATTTGTTGTCTGGTCAAATGGAGGAAAGGATTAATAATATTGTTAATTCACAACAGCAAGTCAATGAAAATTTCAACCAGTTTGCAGAAGACACGAAGTTGGAAATTCAAATAATTATTCAGAAGTTAGTAGATATTGAATCTAAGCAAGTAGATGTTCAGGAATTATCTCAAGAAGTTAGCTTTTTGAGGCAAAACTTGGAGAGATTTTCTAATGTGGAAAGTAATTCTTTAGAGCTTGAGGAAAAGATTACTGAATTATGGTCTCAGATATTACATTTACAGAAGGAAAGGTCGAATATAGGTGTTGGTTTAGAACCGTTGTTTCGTCGAGTTAAGTCATTAGAAAATTATCTACAAAATATGGAAGTTAAATACTTTCAGTTTCAGCAAAAAGTTCAAAATAATTTGAATCTTTCCCAAGAACGGAAGGAATTCTTTTATATGTCAATTTGGAGTCTTGGTTTAGCAATAATAACTTATGTACTTAATTTATCTATAGATAATTCCAATATTTTTTTGATTCTTCTATGCTTAATTTTAGTATCACCATTTTTATTAACAAGCTTGGTGATTTTTCTCTGGAGCTATTTTTCTATAGTTTTGATGTTTGGTCAACTATTCTATAGTAGTTCTAATGTAGTTTTGAGCAAGGTTGATTATTGGTTATCTAGATATCGTTTTATATTATTTAGATTGATGAGTGAAAAGGTACGTCAACAATCGCATAAGAGTGAATTTTTTACGGAATATGGTTTATTATTTTTTATACTTATTTGTACGCTTCCCTTTTCAATCCAAGGGTTTAATTTACTTTTTAAATGTTCGGGAAATCAAGAAGGATGGATTTTATGTTTTCTGAACGCAGGATATAAGCAATCAGAATTAATGTTTATGATTATATTATTTGTTCCAAGTATTATAGTTTCATGGTTTGTGATTTACTGGCTAATACTTCAGTTTATTAAAGTTCTGGCTTTGCTTAAGCAAAAATTTATTGAAATGCTGAAGTAGGAAGGTAAAAATAATCAAAAAATTCCCAGAAAAAAATGAGATAAATGTTCGGCAGATTGCCAATAATAAATATAGAAGTTTATCGCAATTTTATATAACACTTTGTAGGTTGGGTTGAGGAAAATTAGCGGAGCTTATCCGCAGGATAAACCCAACAGAAATATCTTTGCACAAAGAAATAGAAGTTTGCCACAATTTTCCATAACATTTTGTAGGTTGGGTTGAGGAAGGAAACCTAACAGAAAGACCTTGGCACAACTAATCACTCAATTAACAACATTTACTCAAATAATATATAATTTTTTCAAAAGTTTTTTTCTTTAATCACCGTACCTAATTGTTTTGCAAAGAGTTATATGTAGCTCCATATTACAATCAGGAAAAATCTCTATTACTTTTTCAATCAAATTATATTTCCTTCACTAAAAAATGTACTGTTAGAGAAGTTTTTGTTGGGTTGCCCTAAAGCTTAACCCAACCTACAGCTAGAAATCAATTTAGGTACGAAACTCAACATACATAGCTACCTATTAAGATTAGGAAATCTTTGTATTACCTTGGAAATAAAATTATATTGTTCTTATAAAAATGTACTTTTAGAGAAGTTTTTGTTGGGTTGCGCTGGCGCTTAACCCAACCTACGGTATTTTAATTCCCTATAAAAACCTCATATTTTCTAACCGATTAATATCTATAATTTGCTCTATTAAACTTTGCCAATCTCTTTGAATTTTCATCCGATTTGCCATAGTCTTAAACTCTGGCCAAACCTTCTGTCGCACTTGTTCATCATGTAAAAAAATCTCCCAATCATCTTTAATATCCTCAGCATAGGATATCCGATCTACAAACTCAGCTACCATTGCATAAGCTAACTGTTTAGGTTCAGATAATAACCTGTCTAAATCAGATTTACATAAATCAATTACCCGTTGATGAATTTTCTGAATTTCTATCAACACTTTTTCCGAAGGTTCAGCGTTTTTAGTAGAAATTTCCTGCTCCATTTTCTGAAGTAAAAGTTGTGACTTAATTTTTTTATCATCGGGTAAATCATCAGAATTTAATAGGTCTGGTAGCTGTTTTTTCCACCAATTTTTTATTTGTTCTATAGTGGGAGGTTTAGCCCGCATTTTATTAATATCAAATTTATCAGGATTTAATATTTCTTCCAATTCCGACCACAACATTTCCCAATCGGGAGTTAAACTTAGAGGTTTTTTATCAAAGTAACATGGGTTTAAAACCCCGCCTTTTAAGGCGCAATATTTTTGGAGAGTTGCTCAAATCTCCTTTACAAAAATAACTTCTGACTTCTGACTTCTGACTTCTGACTTCGTTAACAGGGGTAAGTTTATTAATATGTTGCCTGACTTGACGCTGAATAATACCTGCATAAGATACGTTAAAAGCAGAAATAGTTTTAAACCCTAATTTGAGATTAATTAAATCTCCTGGAATATGGTCTGCCATCCATTTTAGGAAGTCAATTTCTCTCACATCAGTTAATCCTCCTAGTTGTACTTCATCAGTTAATAACCAAGATATTTCTGATTTGACTGTATCTAGAGAATCTTGAATTTTTCCATCTAGAAATAAGAATTGTTTGGATAAATCTGTTCTGACAATATGTAGATAATGACTGTAAGCTTCCGTATATGAACCAAATCTGTTTCTATCTTTTTTGATTTGCTCTACAGACTTAGGAATAGATGGCAGTTTGTTGCAATTTTCTATAACTTCATTTACTTCTTTTTGGAAAGTTTCATCTGTTTTATCGCTTGCCAACTCAATAGTTTCCAAATATGGCTGTAAAGTATTAGTTAATTTATCCCAAAATTGCTTAAACGACTTCTGAAAAAGTCTTTTCTCTCCAGCATATTGTTGTAGAGCAGAACTGGCTTTTTCTAACTCAGCTTGTAAATTTTTACTTAACTGAATCAACTTATTTTCAAAAGTTAAGGCATATTTATGGTCTAACTCAGTAATATTTTCCGTCAAATACTGCAATATTTTTTCTAACACATTCGCCGTTTCTTCCTTATTAGCACAGTCAGCAATAATGCAGTTAGCAAATTCCATCCTTGTCCTGGGAAGTTCATCTAAAAAACCCTGACAATTTTGGGAATTATCTCCTTGTTCTGAATTAGGAGCAGTCTTATTAAGGATTAAAAATGACCATCTTGATAAAGGAATTGTAGGTATTCCTTTTTGCGCTTTATCGTACAGACCTACATCAGAATCTTTATCCCAATAATCTCCTCCGGGGTTAGGTTTCCGCATAAATAAAGCAAAGTCTACATCTTCACTCAAAACTTTAATCATTCGCTCTACATCTCCTACCCCTGTGTCACCTAAACCAGGTAAATCTACTACTGCTATTTGACCAATATCTGAATGAGGAAACTGACATTCAATTTCTACTTTTTTGACAGCTAAATAATTGTAATAAACTTGGTTGCCTTTAACATCATCTTGAGCAACATATTCTCTAATTTTTTCCTGGGGAATGGAAAAAATTGGTTTGCACTCTAGCAAACCTTTGTATTGAGGATAATGTTCTTTATACCGCTTCAAATATTCATATTTTGCTTGGTCTACTTTATTAGACTTGTCGCTGGGTAATGGAGGTAAACCTCTGTTAATAAAATCGTCAAAATTTTCTGGTATTGCTCCTAATGATAAGTCTTCGTAGTAAAGCTTAATCACTTCTTCTAGTAAACTTTGTGGAGAGTGAGGGTAGACTTTTCCTGTAGTTAATTCTGCTTCTAATTGATGATAAATAATACTCATAACTCCCGTGCAATGTTGTCCACTTCCGTCAGGAATCTCATTGCGAGTTAATCCTGTTAAAGTCTGTAAAAATTTGCTTTTACCTTGTCTTGGTTTACCAACTACACCAATATTTAGAGTATGGCGAGAAAAGCGTGCTTTGAGTTTACTAATTGTAGTTAAATTAGTTCTGATATCTGCCTCTATTTTCTCCAAATTAATTTCTTGTAAATTTACTGATGTTTGAGCATCATTAAGCTCGGGGAGAAAATTATTTCGTTGCTTAATTAACTGTTGAATACGTTGCTGTAGGGAAGTCAAATAAGTCTCTACTTTTTCAACTCTCTTAGCTAGAGGTTGACGTTTTTCAATGATATTTTTAATTTCTGAGGATATATCAGTAACCATAAACTGTGTTTAAGAATGGGTTTGTCTTGAGTCTTTTTATGTAAGCATTTCCTCCAGAATGCTGCGCAAACAGCGGTCAGCTATCAGCTATCAGCTATGAGTTATTAACTCATTATTTTGGCAGGAAGAATTAGTCTCGAAGAAGAATGAAAAGTTATTAGTGAAATTGGTCATCAGCGAACCTTAGTTGTTGCTTGATTCTTTCAAAAACTTTTTGCGCAGCATGACAAACGGAAATGCTGTTTGCGGAGCATAACCTAGGAAATGCTAATAGCTGTTTGCGGAGCATTCGGACCGAAATGTTTACCTTCTTATTTAATAGCCTAGTCTAACATAGAAGAACATTTAAAGCTTTTGTATATAGGGATTTCTCAGCTCTAAAATTTCTCTAAAATTTCTTCAATAAAAAGGGTGCATCTCATATTTGCAAAAATAATTTTTTTCTATTCCCTGTTCCCTGTTCCCTGTTCCCTAAAAGCGATAAATCTTTGGCTTTATTCATGCATTGAGATGCACCCAATAAAAAGGCTATAGAAACAAAATAATCAAAACAGATTAGAAGATTTTACAAAGTTAATACAACTATGCAATTTATTCGGCGTAATATTACTTTCAATTCCTTTAAGGCAACCTCGTTCTTTGATTTGATTAGGCGGACTACTATTAATCATTTCAATTGGATTGATTCTTCTGTTAAATCAATTCATTATTCTGATTGTTTATATACAGATATCTAAATTTATCGAAAAATTGTGGTTTAAAACCTCCCCTTTTAAGGGGATAATAAATAAAAAAATTCCTTTGAGTCAATCCTCTTCTTTTCAAGGAAAGGTAATTATTAATTGTTGAAGATAGCTTTTTGTGGTAAGGATTTAGCTGTCAACTATCAGCTATAGTGTTTTTATCTGGAATGTGGAAACCAAGTACTATGAAAAAGGGAATAGGGAATAGGGAATAGTAAAGGGGGGAAAACAGCATTAAATAGTAATACAAGAAGATAATGGACTCAAAACAGCGCTTTTTTTATTAGAAAAAACCTCAATATAGATTTACATCTCATTTGAAAACACTATATTAGCTTCAGATATCTAGGAAGTTAGATTGAAATACTAAAATTCTTACTTAAGTAGGGTAGAAAGCAAACATAAAAACCTTAACTATCCATAATAAATGTGTTTAATTCCTTTACAAAAAAAGCTGATTGCTGAGTGCTAATAGCTGTTTGCGCAGCATTCCGCAGGAAATACTTACTTTTTGTAAATATCTTTACTCAGTAATAACTTTGATACAGGTATAATAATAATATCTCAATAAAATATTAAATATATATACCTATGGATACTGCAAAAATCAACGCCGAATCAGTCAAGTTACTATCTATTATTACTGGAAATAAATTGAGTAAGAAGGATATCGATCCACCAGTATTATTTCTGGCAAATTTAGTAATCATACTGATAGGTGTTATTTATGCAGATGGGAAAGTAGCAGAAGAAGAAAGAGCAAGATTAAAAATTACCCTCCATAAATTTATCCCGCCTAAAGGAAATATTTTGGAATTAACTAAATTAATGATTAAAGGAGTATCAAAGCAACATCTTTACAAAAAAATTGAGGCGATTTTGACATTGACTTCTCCTTTATCTCCTCCAGAAAAATTGTTATTAATTTGCTTTGGTTATGAGATGTCTGCTGCTGATGGAAATATTCATGTACGAGAGAAAAAATATTTGGAAATTATTAGTCGTAAGTTAGGCATTAAAACCAAGCATTTGCAGGTACTAGAAGCTGGATTTACTCATCAAGAAAATTTCACCCACAAGGCGATGGAAGAAGTGGCATATTTACTCAATCCAGCACGTTTCCATCAGTTAGATAATATTTTTGTCAAAGCTGCTAGTGAAATGCTAAATTCACTCTTACCTAACTACAATCAAAATCAAAACAAAAAAAATCGGGCTCAACAAACTGTAGTTTATCAAAGATTAAAAGAGTTTCAAACACATAAACAACAATTGCAGAATATTTGCTCCGAAATTTATCAAATAGTTACAGTATCAACTGAGAGAGATTTACTGCCCAATACTTTAATATCTGAAGTAAGTAAAATTTTAAAAAAATTACAATCCCAAAAATTCCGAGTTGCAATGGTTGGAGAATTTAGTCAAGGTAAATCAACCTTATTAAATGCTTTGTTAGGAGAAGAAATTCAACCAGTCAGAGAAATTCCTTGTAGTGGCACAGTTACAGTTTTAAAATATGGCGAACAAAAGCGGGTTATTTGTCGTTATAAAAATGGTAATGAGATAGAAATTTCTTTAGCAGAATATCAGGAAAAAGCTACTATTTCAGAATCAGCAGCTTTGGGAAATATGAGTCAAGAATTAGCACGCTCGGAGCTAGAATCAATATTTTTTGAACATCCAGATTTAGAGTTATGTAAAAGTGGGGTAGAAATTGTTGATTCTCCTGGTTTAAATGAACATCCAGACCGTAAAGCTATTACTCAAAAATTAATAAAAGATACGGATGCTGTGATTTTTTTAACTAATGCTTCTCGTTCATTAACTCAAGGGGAACGAGAGTTACTTCAAAGTTTGAAGTTGCAGTTAAATGGGAATCAAATTGATTTACCTACAGATAATTTATTTGTGTTGGTGAATTTTCTAGATTTAGTCAGGAGTGAAAAAGATCGTCAGCAAATTAGAAGGAGTTTAGAAAATTTTGTCTTTGGTGAAAAACCGATTATTGCAGGTGAAAGTCGTTTACATTTTATTTCTGCTCAAGCTGCTTTGGATGCAACTTTAGAGGGTGAAGAAAATGAATATTTAACTTCTTTCAATAATTTTACAAATTCCATAGAAAAGTTTCTGACTACCGAGCGAGGTGTTGTGGAATTTCAGCAGTTTATAACTAAGATTAATAATTTGATTTCTGAGGGAATAAAAGGATTAGAGCAAGCAGAAAAAGTTTTAGATGGTAAGGTGTATTTGCCGGAAGAGGCAAAACAGAAAATATTGGAAAAAATAAGGGAAGCTAGTGAAGGGGATGTGAAAATTTTATCAACTACTGAAAAACTGAAAAATAAGAGTACTAAAAAAGTGGCTGAAGCATGGGATAAATGGACAGAAGGATTGAGCGATCGCTTATATGAAAAAATTAATGAATGGGATTCAGAACATTCACCTCTTTGGGATAAGGAAAAAGTTATCAAGGATTATGCTGAAGGATTTACAAGTTCTCTTTCTACAGAATTAGAAAATTGGGGGAATACAGAAGTCAAGAAAATTGTGGTGAATAATTTACAGATTTTAAGTAAAGAAGTTTGCCAAAATTTAGAGGTTGTTAGAATGAATTTACAAGAGGTTGATGAGCAAATTAATTCTAACTTGAATGAGCAATTTAATTTGGCAACTGCAAATATTAGAGTAGATGAGTTAGATATAAATTCTGTAATTAAGTTAGAAGAATATGATGATAATGGAGGTGGTTTATGGGAAGGATTACAATTAGGTGGTCTGACGGCAGGTGCATTATTTATGTTTACAGGATTGGGGATTTTACCTATTATTATAGCTGGGGGAGCTGTGGCTTTGATTAGCTCATTTTTTGGTATTGGTGGTGATGAAGAAAAAGCAGATATGAAAATTAAACAACAAGTTTATAATGTGGGTTTTCAAAAGTTTCAGGAGTCTTCTGAAGAAATACTTGATAAGGTTTGTGACAATATTGCTGAAGTTTTCTACACTCAGTTTAAATCTGTAAGTACGGTAATTGAACAGGCAATTTTACTTTACGAAAATCTCCTAGAACAACAAGATAAAGCTCACAAAGAAACTCAGTCACAACTACAAGTTGAAAAAGCATTTATATCTGCTAAACAACAGCAACTTACACAAATACAAAAGCAACTTGAAATAATCTTAACTCAAATTAGTGGGAGTCTTTAAAGAAGTTAGAAGTCAGAAGTCAGAAGTTAGAAGTTATAGTTATTCTGAATCAGACTGGAACACTTTTTTAGCTGAAACTCTTTCAAGACAAGAAACTCTTGTCTCAATCTTAACTGGAATGACTAGAACCCACCCCTAACCCCGACCGTGGAGAACCCACCCCTAACCCCTCCCAGGAGGGGAAGTGGGGGATTTGAGCAAGTCTCCAAAAATATTTTATTTCGCCTTAAAAGGTGGGGTTGTGCGACCCAATCCTGTTTGATAAACTGTTATTAACTGAAATGAAAAATCCTCATTGAAGAAGGAAGAAGGAAGAAGGAGGAAGGAAAAATATTGTCTTGTCTGAGTGTTAAGCTTTTAATCTGTGCTAGCCTTTCCTTCAACATTTACTATAATTAAGAGGAATATAGCATTACAATAATTGGTTAGGATTTTTTCAACCCTAAAACTCTTTTTAAAACCCTTTTAAAGTTTGCTATTCCCTATTCCCTCCATACCTATTCCTGATTCAAGTAGCGCTATAAAATCAAATGAGTCGTAAGAAACCTTTTTCTCCAGAAGAGTTTAAACTCTTATATTCTCAAGTTCCTAGATTAGTTGTAGAAGTAATTGTAAAAACTGATTTAGGTGTGGCATTAACTCTTAGAAAAAATGCTGCCTGGAATAATCTTTGGCATATTCCTGGAGGTACGGTTTTTTATCAAGAATATATTGAAGATGCTATTCAAAGAATTGCCGTAGAAGAGTTGAGTATTACAGTTACAAAACAACAGTTATTAGGATATTTAGAATATCCGAGTGAAGAAAAACAACGTGGTTTTGGTTGGTCAGTAGGATTAGTATTTTTATGTACTCCTAATTCTCCGCTCCCGACCGAAAATCAAGAAGGAGAAAAAATTCAAATTTTCGATTATCTTCCAAAGAATATTGTTGAAGAGCACAAGAAAATTTTGACTCAAGTTTTATCGACTTAAGAGGAAACATAAAACCCGAAATGTATATTCTTAAAAATTAGAAATTAATTACCGAAGAATTAATAATTAAATAATTAAATAATTCGCGCCTTGAAGCCGACCCTTTCAAGGGGAAAAAAATTTATTTTTTTCTTTTATTCAATCCTATCCGTTTTTAGGGAGAGGTAATTATCAATTATCAATTATCAATTATTGAAACTGTGTTACAGATTAAGAGTATTAGATAGGGAAAAAGATTACTAAATAAACGTTGGTTACAAATAATAAAAAACTAGAGAAAATTGTGATGATAATTGCTCTGTGTTATTACTCTTTTCTTACCGAAAAATTGTCGTTTAAAGCCTCCCCTTTTAAGGAGATAATAAAGAGAAATTTTCATGATTAGTCAATCCTCTTATCTTAAAGGAGAGGTAATTATTAATTATTAATTATTAATTATTAATTGTTGAATACCTTCTACTATAAACTTACAGTCGCGATCGCAACTGCTTTACTATTACGATCTACTTTTATTATCCAAAATCTAAAAATAGTAAATTCTCAGCTTTTATACTACATTAAGTGGTGTGATTGTAATATAATTAATCTAGCACTACGCAAATAGGTTAGGACATTTATAAATGCTCAAAGTTAGTCAAGGATAATTTTTGACTTTTAACTTTTGACTTTTGACTTTTGACTTCTAACTTGCGTAGCCCCATAGCTGTGCCTCTAAAAATATTTGATAGTAGAATTATGGCAACTTTTCGGGACATCATTAAATACTACCAGGCATACCTACCACTTTCCATATTAGGTATTGGAGCATCTAGCATTCTCGAACTAATTGATTTAATAGTTCCTTATGCCATCGGTCAGACCTTGAACATACTTTCAGAACGCTCTACAGACTGGCCAATGGAAAACTTGATTGGAGCAGTCTCCAATCTAACTGGACTACCAACAAATCAACTATTATCCCTATCAGTGACATTAGGACTAATATTTTTAGTCAGCATCACCAAAGGTCCAACTATGGCTTGGTTAGGACACTGGTATCACTGGGTAGTTCCCCTAAAAGCACGTCGAGACAATTTCCAAAACGCCGTCAAAAAAATCCTCACCCTACCTATAGAATTTTATGATGAAAATAATCCAGGACGGATAGCCAACCGTATTTCTAAAGGAGTCTTAAACCATACTTGGACTTATCCTGAAATTGCTGGTATATTAATACCCAAATTAGTGCGTGTAGTTGGAATTTTTATCGTCATCTGTTTAATAGAATGGCAGATTGCTATTCTATTCTTAATTTCCTTTATCTTTATTCTCACCTTTACTACCAAAACCCTTCAACATCTTGCCAAAATAGAAGTAACTTTTGATAAATATGAAGAAAATACAGAAAGTCATAATTCAGAAATTATTACCAATATTAAAACAGTCAAAGCATTTGCTACAGAAACTCAAGAATTTCACAAACAAATTACCAGAATTAACCGCGCTCTAAAAGTTATTATTTATCGAATTCATCGAGGCTATGTTTGGCTATCTATGTATCAGACAACAGTTGTTCAATTTTGTCTTTTCTTCATTCTGGGTTTAACATTATCAGCAACATTGTCTGGTGAAATTTCTCTAGGATATTTTGTGACTGTATATACCCTAGCAAGCATGGCTTATGCAGAGATAACTCCCATCAGTCAACTAACTGAAGAATTTGTCCGTCGCTATGCTTCAATGATTCGTTTCCATGAATTTATGCAGTTACCTATAGGTTCTGATGCTGCTAATTTATCAGGAGAAATTGCTAAACCACAAGATATTAATGCCTATAAATTTACAGGGAAAGTAGAGTTATCTAATTTAAGTTTTAGTTACAATCCAAACCAACCTGTTTTACAGGATATAAATCTCTTAATAACACCTTGTCAAACAGTCGCTTTAGTCGGAAAATCTGGCTCAGGAAAATCTACTTTAGTCAAATTAATATTCAGATATTTTCAACCAAATCAAGGCAAAATTTTAATTGATGGAGAAGATATTAATACTCTGGATATTACAGGTTATCGACGTAGATTAGCAATTGTTCATCAAGAAGTAGATATATTCAATGGCACTCTATTAAATAACTTGACCTACGGTAATCCTCAAGCAACTTTTTCCCAAGTTAAAGATGCTTGTAAAATCGCTAAAGTTGATGAATTTATTGAACAAATGCCTCAAGGTTACTATACAGTTGTTGGTGAAAGAGGAATGCGATTATCCGGCGGTCAACGACAACGTTTAGGAATTGCTAGGGCATTATTAGTAGACCCAGATATACTAATTTTTGATGAGGCAACTTCAAGTTTAGACTATGAAAGTGAGCGATCGATTCAGTTAGCAATGCGTAATATTTTTGGTACTCGCACTACGATTATTATTGCCCATAGATTAAGTACAGTTAGGGAGGCGGATAAAATAGTAGTCCTTGACAAAGGTAAAATTGTCGAAGTTGGTAGTCACGAGGAATTATTAGCTCGAAAAGGTATTTATCGCAGACTACATTCATTACAAGAAACCGGAGAATTAATAGCTTAAGTTTGGCAGGAGGAAACAAGAAAAGGGGAAAAAATAACTCATGCTAAATAGTACAAATAATGTGATAAATTTAACATTTTTGCTTTGTCTGACAAACAATTTTTCCATCCTTCGCACCTCTATTAATAGACATCTCCAATAATCAAAAATAAAATCAATTATCGTACATAAATCATCAATTATTTTCTCCTACTTTGTACAGACCTTGTATGCAACGTCCCTACTCTCTCTCTTTTCTGGACATGTCTAATGGTACTTAGGGTTTAAGGATTTATACCTTTTTTACATCAAACTTTCTGCCTGTATATATTTGAGTCTATTCCATTGCTCTGTTTTGTCTAAGTCCCACTAATATCAATTTGATAAATGTTTGCTACAAATAACTGAGCTTTTTACCCGGAGTTAGGACTCAGAATCGGGAGTCAGAATAAATTGCTTCAATAGCAGTTTTTAAGTTGTAAATTCTCTTTTTTGTCAAAGGCACATCTCCTGAAAGTATGCACGATCGCACTTATTATTTGTAACATTATTTTTTTGAATTGGTACAACTACTATTTCTCCCTATTGCCTGTTGCCTGTTGCCTGTTGCCTGTTGCCTCTTTTCTAGAGATGTCTAATAAATTTTTTCTCAAAAACTATTGCAATTAATTTTTTTTGTGTTAGTATATATAAATGTGAGTCGTAAGGGTCGGTGCCCGAGTGGTTAATGGGGGCGGACTGTAAATCCGCTGGCTATGCCTACGCTGGTTCAAATCCAGCTCGGCCCACTCACAGATAGGAAGGATTGAAAGAAAAATGCCCGTGTGGCTCAGTGGTAGAGCACACCCTTGGTAAGGGTGAGGTCACGAGTTCAATCCTCGTCACGGGCTTTGGAAATAATTAATAGTATTCCTAAATATATAATATCATAGTAAATAAGTTTTGCTTTTTTCGATAATAATATATAGTCATGGTTAGAACCAGATGAAAAAAGCCTAAAGTATTAGGTGGTTATGTAATTAAAGCTTTAGTATTTTAAGCAGAGTTATACATAATTTAGCTGTTCTTCTCAAATAGCTTCAATGGTATGGCACAATCAATAAACTAAGTATTTTTTGGGGAAGGTGGTATGACACCTACAAAACTGTCAGATTCAGAAAAATTAGAAATTGTTGAGCTGTATCAAACTACAGAAGATAACACTATTACTCTAGCAGACCGCTATGGAGTTAGTAGTTCTACGATTAGACGTATATTGCAAAGTAACATACCAGAAGATGAATATAAAGAGCTAGTTCACCAGAAGCAAAAACGTCCATCTCGTTCCCAAAAAAATAATATTGACCAGGATACAACAGATGATTTAGATGAGTTAAAAGTCAAGGAAGACTTAGACGGAGAAGTATTGGATGATGGGGAAGATGAATCGGGTGAAGTAGTCAAAAAAAGACGACGACGGTCTTCTTCATCCAATAATCCCGATATCGAACGGCCAACAGAAGCTCCTAAATTATCTTTAACTTCTCAAGAAAAGCCAAAATTGAGCGATCGCCTTGAGAATAATTATGACCTGCCAAAAGAAGAAATAGAAGAGATTTTAGCAGCAGACCTACTAGAGCAAACCCAAAACAACTTAGATGATTTTGAGGATGACGATCTAGAAGATTTTTCTCAAGAATTTGACGATGAAGATAAACTTGACGAAGAAGAGGATGTAGAAACCCCCTATAACCTATCTATTCAGAATTCAAGTTCTTCTGAAATTAGAGTCTATCCTCTTACAGAATCTGTTTTGCCAAAAATTTGTTACTTAGTAGTAGATAAATTTACAGAGTTAGTAACTAAACCGTTGATGGCCTTTGGCGAGCTAGGACAAATACCTATAGAAGATTCTCAAGAGAGAACTTTACCAGTTTTTGACAATCACCGAGTAGCTCATAGATTTTCTACCCGTAACCAAAGGGTACTTAAAGTGCCTGATGGTAGAATGTTGCAAAAAACTTCAGTATATTTACAAGCTAAGGGTATTACTCGACTACTGATTGATGGTCAAATATACAAGTTATAGTAACTACTAGAATCTCCAGAAAAGAGGGAGTAGGGAGTAGGGAGTAGGGGAAAAAAATTGATAATTTCTGTGCAATATAGGCACAAGTTATTTTCCATAATCGAAAATAAAATCAAAAATCTTCTTGATGCTCTTTGGTCTGTCCAATACCAAATAGAGGTGGTAGGAGAATGGAACTAATAATAACTCCTACACTCACACTAAAAGCCAAAATTACTCCGATAGGCATCTGGATGGACTGGAAAGCAATAAATTTCAAAGATATTGGGTCAGAATTCTGGACTGAGAAGATTGCAATACCACTTACCCACAATGCCAGAATTATACTACTGAGAATTGGCGAAATGAATTTTTGCATTAAATTCAGCTTAGGGCACAAAATAACTAATTATTATCTTACCATAAATTACAAATTGAAGAAGGAAGAAGAAAAAACTGGGCGTTGCATAAATGCGGGACAATTTTAATAGTTTTGTGGAATGGGCATCTTGCCCGTTCCTGATATTTTCCTGATATTTTCGGGAGGCCAGGATGCCCACCCCACTTATATTCATCCCTTGATTAAGCAATGCCAAAAACTTTAGTCCTGCTCGCGTAATGGTAGATGGGGATGAACAACGGCGCTTGATGGGAGCAAGATGCTTCCACTGCTTTTGTCCTTAACCAAAATAATTACAATAGACCACCATTTTGAAGAAGCAAGAAGCAAGAAGCAAGAAGCAAGAAGAAAAAACTGGGCGTTGCATAAATGCGGGACAATTTTAATGGTTTTGTGGAATGGGCATCTTGCCCGTTCCTGATATTTTCGTGTGGCCAGAATACCCACCCCACTTATATTCATCTCAGAGAAAAGCTCAAGGAAACTAATAGTAACTAAATAGTATAAAAAATTTGCCAGATAATTAGTGTAATAATATTACTAACAAACTTTAAAATTGATAAATGCTAGTTCCTCTAACTCGTAAAACATTTGAACAACTAATTCCAACTGTAGCTACGAGCGACCAATATAAATATTATTGGGGAAAATTCTCTGATGTTTTGAAACGAGCTTTAATTTCTGCTGTTGCAGTTTTGACAATTGTTTTAATTAACGTATTTGCTCATAACGATGGAGACCCTTTATTTTTACTAATTGGTATTACAGCAGGTCTTTATTGGTTTTGGGGACCTGTTTTATTAGCTAGTCTTCGCAATATGGAATGTAGGCGATATCCATATAGTGGTCTATGGCAAGGACGAGTTTTAGATGTATATATTTCAGAAGAAGTTGTTGGTGAAGAAGAAACAGTTAATAAGAAAGGGGAACTAATGATCGTAGAAAATTTAGAGCAACGAATTAATTTAGAAGTAGGTGATAAAACAGGATTTGTAACTGAAATTCAGGCTCCACTGCGTCGTCATCATCAAGGTGTTTCTAGAGGTCAGGTAGCTGTAATGTTAGTAATGTCTTATCAAGAAGATTTAGGAAAAATTGTGAAAAATTCAGATGTTTATCTTCCTACTGTAAATCTCTGGGTTAGTGATTATCCATATCTCAGAAGAGATGCTTTTATTGAAGCAATTAATCAGGTACGTTCATCTCGTAAAAAAAGTAAGCAAGGTCAATCAAGTGATATGAGGTTTAGTTAAAAGGGTGCATCTCAATGCGTGAATAAAGCCAAAAATTTATCGCTTTTAGGCAACAACTCATCTGGCAATAGATAGGAAAAAAGTATTTTTGCACATAAGAGATGCACCCAGTTAAAATTCTACAAGTTAGACTATAAACATATTTAACTTGATATTCTTATAGCCGATTAAAATTAGTTTCTTTTCCTAATAAAACTTCGATATGGCTTATTTCTCAATATTACAATTTCACGAAATATTCAATAAATATTACTTAGCTTATACTTTCAAAATTTAGACTTCGGCCTTAATGTTTTTTTCGATACATATTTCTATAATCATAAAATTTATCTGATAGTCAATATTATAAAGGTTATTCAACAATTAATTATTAATTATTAATTGTTAATTATTAATAATTACCAAAAAATGAGGGTATGCGCCTCCCCTTTTAAGGGGATGAAAAAATATTCAGTGAGCGTATTTTCGTAGCCTTATGCTTTAGTGGTCGGTACTGATAACTGATAACTGATAACTGAAATGACCTCTTCTTTTCAAGGAGAAGATTGACGCTCCGCTGTGAAAATTTTTTCTGCCTTCTCTTTTAAAGGGGAGGATTTTTACCTTAATTATTCGGTGATTTATTATCTATATTGTTATTTTTAATAGATTCGTAGTTGACCAAAAAATGAGGGTATGCGCCTCCCCTTTTAAGGGGATGAAAAAATATTCAGTGAGCGTATTTTCGTAGCCTTATGCAATAGTTGTCGGTACTGATAACTGATAACTGATAACTGATAACTGAAATGACCTCCACTATTTCAAGACTATCCCTTTGAACCGGAGTAACAGAGCAGTTAGTTTATGATAATTTATAGTAAAATTCAGTAGTTCACTTACCTTGACCCTGTTGACCATAAGCTTGCCAAGCTAAGTCCACTAAACCATTAATAACAGCCACTGCTACCACAGCACTACCCTTACGGCCATCAATTCTAATATGAGGAATCATCGAATCGTATAAACGTGACTTAGCTACATCCACTCCCACAAAACCAGAAGGAGTACCAATAACCAAAGCAGGTCTAATTTCCTCAGCTTCAATTAAGTCAACAATTGCACAGAGGGCAGTTTGAGCTTCACCTATAACAAAAATTCCCTCTGGATAACGTCTAGCTAAAGTTTCAATTCCCCAAGCTGCCGTAGTTTTTTCCTTCTGGGGTCTAGTTATAGCATCCATTGAACAATAAACAGGATTAACAAAGGTACTTTGAATTACTGGCGTAATACCCACCTGCACCATTGGCACATCTACGACAATAGTTGTACGAGCAGCTAAAGCAGCAGCTCCAGACTGTAAAGCATGGTCAGAGAAACTAATTAGAGACTTATATTCAAAGTCTGCCGTAGCATATATTACCCGCCTCACAATTTCGTACTCCGCAGGAGAGAAGGCGTGAGGGCCAATTTCTCGGTCAATAATTCCTAAGCTTTGGGCATCTGTGATGTGCCATTCCATATCAAATTATCCCCTGCCTGAAATAGTGAATTAATATAAAGATTCAAAAAAATGAAAATATTAGCAATTAATAATACCCTGGAAGGGCAAAATTTTAAAGAAATCTCCACGGGAGTGAATCTATACTTCTTTATATAGCACTACAAGTATTGGGCGCGGACATTTTTCAATCCTAAAATCCTTTTACAGTTTGCTGTTCCCTGTTCCCTGTTCCCTAGCGCTATAGATATTAAATTATCAGATTTTTATAGATATGTTTAATCGTCGTAAATTTATACTTTCTTCTGCTTTGATCGGTGGTGGTAGAAACTTTCTAGGTTAATGAAGATGACTTATATAGTCAGGACTCAGGCATTTTTGAGTCTCAAACACTATTTATCTATAACGTTATAGTTTTGGAACGCTATATATTATATTCAGGACTCAGGCATTTTTGGGTCTCAAACACTATTTATCTATAACGTTATAGTTTTGGAACGCTATATATTATAGTCAGGACTCAGGCATTTTTGGGTCTCAAACACTATTTATCTATAACGTTATAGTTTTGGAACGCTATATATTATATTCAGGACTCAGGCATTTTTGGGTCTCAAACACTATTTATCTATAACGTTATAGTTTTGGAACGCTATATATTATATTCAGGACTCAGGCATTTTTGAGTCTCAAACACTATTTATCTATAACGTTATAGTTTTGGAACGCTATATATTATATTCAGGACTCAGGCATTTTTGAGTCTCAAACACTATTTATCTATAACGTTATAGTTTTGGAACGCTATATATTATAGTCAGGACTCAGGCATTTTTGAGTCTCAAACACTATTTATCTATAACGTTATAGTTTTGGAACGCTATATATTATAGTCAGGACTCAGGCATTTTTGAGTCTCAAACACTATTTATCTATAA
>JAXHSW010000128.1:21905-26205 GCA_034190295.1 Cyanobacteriota bacterium
CGTTATAGTTTTGGAACGCTATACATAGTGTCTCTGCGTAAATCCTGATTTTGTTTCCCCCATTTTTTAACAAGTTGAGGGATACTCCACACACCATTAATAAGCAGTATTATTTCCTACTCCGCATTATTCCAGCCATCAATCGAAGCCATTAAAATATTAACTGCTGGATGGTCTATCAACTCTTTAAAAGCTTCTTTTCCTCCCTGTTTTAAAGCTTCAATTATTCGAGATTTCAGAGATGAATTTTTCTCAATTTCTTGCATTACTTCACCTACAATTATTGCATTTTCCGTAGGAGTTGCAGAATACCCAGGTTTAGATAATTGCTGTAATAATTGCTGAATTTCTTTTGCTGCCTCAGCTAAATTTTGCTTTTGCTCTGGGGAATAATTATATTGAATTACTGTACCTATATTTGGTTTACCCGCAGCAATAATAGAACGATCGCCCTTAATATCATATTTATTTTCCTCAGTCATTTTTAATCTCCTTATTTCACTATTGACAAAAATGTTAGTACCATTAATTTGATACTCAGTAGTTGTCTGTTGAACAACCTTTTCTGAGTTGTTCTCCAGATATTGAATAATATCGTCAAACCTGACTTTTATTGCTTCATATCTATTTTGCACCTTAGCTTGGTTAACTATACTTTCCAGAGTTTAAAAGACTTTCTCTAAATATTTTGTAGACGGTTCTTTAACGGGAATTACGAGCTTTTCTTGACCGGATATTTCTGTTAAAGGTGGTAAGAACACTATGCACGGAAGTTGGTCAGAAGGAATGCCTAAATCTCTTGCTATTTTGTAAGATTCATTTCTGTTAAATGGCTTTTTAGTAAACATCCTGATGGGTTTAAAATTTTCATGTAGTGTTGATAAAAGCAGATAGTTCCAATACTTGATTAACAACTTCCAGTTAATTCCCTTTTTTCTAAGACATATATATAGCACCACTCACCAATTAGCTCGTCAAAATCTCCAAAGTTATTCATCATGTAGTCTACTATTTCCGAATCTCCATCTGTATAGAGGAAAATTCCTTTGACTATTCTATGTGAGTCATTCTTGATATTTTTGTCAGTAATTATGATGTCTTGTAGAATTTTGCTTCTAGGGGGGAAACTGAATATTTATCGGTATAAGATTTCGATTGTAGGGGTAGGCAACTTGTGACACTGAACGTCTGAGATGGTGGATAATAGCTCCTTAAAAACTCGTTATACTTCTGCCTAATTACAGGGATAAAAACTATACTGTTCTTTTCAATTAAATTTAACTCCATTAACTCAATTAACTTTTGATATTGAGCCTCAATTATAGAAGCAAAATTAGACTTAGGATTACCTTGTAGAGCGGGATAAATATACTCAATTATTTTTCCATAAATTACCTTGATTGCAAAGATAACAGTTGTTCTATTACTCTCAGCTAAATTTGATTTTGCCAGCTCCACTAATTCTAGGTACTGTTTCTCAATTCTCAGGACAAAACTTACCTCATTCTGTGCATTTATGCCTCGCTCAATTAACAATTCAGCTAATTCAATTAACTTTTTATGTACTAGATCAATTTCAAATAAAATAGATGTATTATCTTCAGTTTAATTTAACTCAATTAACCTAATTAGTTGTTGATTGACTTCCTCAAGTACAGAAACAATGCTAGTTGTTTTATTATTAATTAAATTTAACTCTATATTTGATGCACTTAATATTCTGAGCTTTCTTATAACAAACTTTCCCAATTGGTCTAATAATTCATCCCGACTCTTATTACTCATAATAATTACCTCCAATTAATCCAACTTCTTAACAATCAACAACTAATTCCCTCAGTCGTCGATCGCCTTAACTACTATTTCCCTATACTTCCCTGGTTCAAACGTTGCGCTGGTAGTACCTGCCAAATGTTCCCACACCTAATCTTCATAACTACCTTTCAATTCTTTCTTGATACTATCCCAAACATTTGTCCTTTCACTTCTGACTTCTGACTTCAAATGAGCGATCGCCTCCTTCTCACTTTTATCTTCAAACTTCTGACTTCTGACTCCTGACTTCTGATTTCTCTTCTAAATGGCCTTTATTTAAAGTCCAACATTTATCAGCTATGGGTAAAAGGTCACTAGCATCATGGGTGACAACCAATAAACTCCAATGATTTTTCAATTTACCCAGTAAATTGACCAGTTGCTTCCGCATTGACCAATCTAATCCTGCAGTTGGTTCGTCTAACATTAATAGATGAGGTTGTCTAATTAGTTGTACTGCTAAAGCGAGGCGACGTTGCTGACCTCCACTTAAAGCATGAGGTGATGTACTTAATAATAGGTCCTGAAGTCCTACTTCTTCCAGAGCAGAAGATATTTGTTCTGGCCGTATCTCTGGATGGCCTAATCGTAATTCTTCGAGAATAGTAGCACCACAAAAATGTCTTTCTGGAAATTGAAATACTAAACCACCGAGTTGTTGTAGATGTTCGGAGGTTAATTTTTGGTCTCGCCAGCAAATTTCTCCTTTGGAACATTCAGCTAAACCAGCTAATATTTCTAATAATGTAGTTTTGCCGGAACCGCTACGACCGATAATTAGTCCCATTTGTTGAGGTGCTAATTCCAGATTTATATTCTTGAGAATAGGGGTGGTACTAGCTGCTGGATGATAGTGTAGGTTTTTGAGATAAAGCATTTATGAAAAAGGAAGGAAGAAGGAAGAAGGAAGAAGGAAGAAGGGAGAAGGGAGAATTTAATTTTCTGCATTTACCAAAAAATGAGGTCCACGCGCCTCCCCTTTTAAGGGGATGAAAAAATATTCAGTTCAATATTTCAAGCCTTCTAATTTAGTCGGAGGTACTGATAACTGATAACTGATAACTGATAACTGATAACTGAAATGACCCCTTGTTCTGTTAAACATCTTTATTTATTGTTTCTAGTCAGCCATTTTTCTCAGTTTGTGTTAAAACATCTTTTTGATTTAGATGAAAATTGTATAAAAAATTATATATAATCTAGTTTAGATAATAACATAGAACATCACAAAATCTACTCTAGTAGTAAATTTCTCTATTAACAACCTAAGCAGCCTGAAAATCTAATTAGTCTCAAAATAAATTATGCGAAAAATCTTATTTAATTGGTGTCAAAATTTTTCAGTATTGAATCAAATATCAGTTCTTTCTAGCGCTACTTTAATCGGTTTAAATCTATTAGTAAATCCAGCAATAGGAGACCCATTTCGTCAAAAAAATCCTATTGAAATAGGAGAAAAAACTGAAGCTGCTTTTAAAGCGATGTTTGAGGAAGGAAATTATAAACAAGCAAAAGATTATCTGAAAATAGCTGAATCTGAAGAGATAAGTGAGCCACTTGTTTATGCAATGATAGCTTCTTTACATTACTTGGATGAAAATTGGGAATCGTTAAAATTGTATGCCGATAAAACTACTGAAGTAGCAGAAAATTTAATTACAATTAACCCAGTTCGCGGTAATATTTATGCTGCAACTGGTCAATTTTTAGAAGGTGCTTATATTATATCTACTGAAGGTACATTAAAAGGCGCTCCAAAAGCTCTGGAGAAACTTCGGAAAGCCTTGAGTCATTTTGAAACAGCAGAGAGAATAAATTCATCAGATCCAGAGTTAAATTTGCTCAAAGGATATATGGATTTAATGTTGGCTGTTAATTTACCATTTTCTGACCCGGAAAAAGCAATAAAAACATTGCAAGAAAAAGCTTATCCTCATCATTTAGCTTATCGAGGAGTGGCAGTAGCTTATCGAGATTTAGATAAACTTGAAAAAGCTTTAGAATATGTGGATAAAGTTTTGTTAGAAGTTCCAGATAATCCTGAAGTACATTACCTAAAAGCACAAATTCTAGTTGCTCAAGCTCGAGATAAAGATAATGATTTATCCATGAGAAAAAAAGCTAGGGAAAACTTTGATATGGCTTTGGAAAAGTCAGATAAAATGCCAAGACGTTTGGTAGCACAAGTATTTTTTGAACAGTGTAAAAATATTAATAATATAGATGATGGTAAACGACCTTGTGACCCAATGCGAGATGCCATTAGAGATGGTTCGGGGACATGGGGACCAACAGAATTACCACTGCTTTAGAATTGTTAATTTAGTGGGGGAGTAGAGGAGTGGGGGAGTAGGGGAGTGGGGTTAACAGCGTTCCTGGGAAAATTGTGATTGGCTGCGCGATCGCTCTCATGGCCATTTCGATGATGATTCCCATTCCTGCCACTAATACTATACCAGCCATTGGGATTCTTGTTACGGGTTTT
>JAXHSW010000129.1:0-26143 GCA_034190295.1 Cyanobacteriota bacterium
CCATCACCACATCACCCCAACCCCCCATCTCCCCATCTCCCCATCTCCCCATCTCCCCATCTCGTTATAATTTAGAATAGTTTTATTATTATCAATGACTAGAGCTAAATTAAACATAGCATCTTGAATTATCGAATAAAATCCTATTTTTGATAAACACAATTTGAGTATATTTTTTTGCCCAAACTGATGTTTAAAAGCTGACTATTATCAGTAAATCATTTTAAACTTTCAATGACTTAGAAAAAAAATTGCAGATTATTCAGGAATAAAAAGTATGGAATCATTTTCAATCGTAGATACAGTAGTTAATGAACTCAAACAAGATACAGATTTAATCAGAATCAAGAAAGTAATTTATTGTGCTTGCGAAGGCAGATGGGAAAATGATGAAACTAAATTAGAAGAAATTAATTTGAAGGAATTAATAGAAGAATTATATAAAAAAACCGGAAATATAGAAACCTTAGACCATCGCTTATCTCGAATAGTTTCTAAAGTTAACAAAAAAACAGAATATGGTTTATTAGCACAGAAAATTATTGATAGTGTAGGTAAACTATATCCTGAAGAAGAAGAAGACATGACAATTCTGGAATCTACTCCCATTTGGGGTCTTCAGGGAGATTCTGGCGGACAAACAATTCTTAAAGAGAAATTAGTAGTAGAAGAGTCTTATGAAAGAGACCCAGGAAAATTGTTTGATGTCCGGCAAAAAATCATGGAAGGTACTAATCCATTAAAGACAAAAATTCTAATTTTTTCAATCGTAGAACATCAATTTAATTTTGGGGAAAGAGATTGGTTATTGCTGAAAACAAAAAACTTAGATAATCTACTCAGGCAAATATTTAATTTATGCCTATCTATTACAGACTTAGAATCTGCTTTATATAGCACAGCTAATAATTTTGAAGTTCCAGATGAATATGCTCAAGTAGCAAATGTAATTATCAATGCTTTAAGTACTTGTTATTCAGCAAATAGTAAAGTACAAGCTGAAGATTCAGAGCAAAAAATCAGCGAGGCAGAAAATGAAAATGCTTTTCAGAAAGGTGAAATTACCAGTAGTAAAGATCAAAAATTAACTCAAGAATCATCGTCTATAAGTTCATTTGAGAATTCCCAAGCAGAAAGAATCGATCGAAGTAATCATCAAAAAGAAGCAAAAAATATTACCGATTCGATTCAGCAACAACAAATAGTAAATTCTGTTGCTATTGAACCAACAATAGCTAGTCAAGGCAAAGACCGAACAGATGATTCTATAGAAAGAAAAAATATCCTAGATTCAATCAAAAAAAAGTTAGAAATAGAGCAGGAAATTTCTACATTGGTAAATCAGAGAGTAGATACTGTAATGGATACTGTAGAAACACAATTTATTTCCTTAGAAGCAACTTTAAATGACCTTTTACAATCTGAGCTAGAAGAACAACGTTTATTATTAAAATATACAGCATTAGAAAATTTAATTAGTCATATACAAGACCAGTCCGCAAAGTTCAAGGAAATTCTCAAACAATTAGAAATAGAAGAAAGAAAAAAACTTAACTTAAGTAATCCTAGCAATACCAACTCTACAGAATTAGAACAAAAAAAAGAAAGTGTTGACGAGCATCAACAAAAAATTCTAGAATTAGCAACCCAAGGTAATCCAAAAGCAATTGCCTTAATGATTAATCAATTACTTCAGCAACAAGAAATTAAAGTAATAGCTGGTAGAAGAAATGGTTGGCTACATCTGATCCTAGAATTTGAGCAAATCCCAAATCAAGAGATGGTAACTTCATTAGTGCAACAAAAAATCGCTAGTTTTAAATCAGAATCTTTGAAAAATATCAAAATTCATGGTAGAAAATTAGGAGAGAAATCAATTCTTTGGACACAAACAATTGAATGTTAAAATATTGTGATTAGCAGAAAGAAGAAGGAAGAAGGAAGAAGGAAGAAGAAAAAATGTTGCGTTGTCTAAGCTTTAAGTTTTTGATATAGCACTAGGCAAATAGGTTAGGGCAATTATAAATACTCAAACGAGGGTCAGGGATTAGTTCTGAATTTTGAATTTTGAATTTTTACTTTAGTGAAACGGTATAATTAACCTTTTTCCTTATTACCGAATAATTAAGGTTTAAAGCCTCTCACTCGCCGTGGAGAAACAAGAAAGATTTTTCATGATTAGTCAATCTTATCCGTTTTTAAGGAGAGGTCATTTCAGTTATCAGTTATCAGTTATCAGTACCGACCACTAAAGCCGGAGGCTTGAAATACTGAACTGAATATTTTTTCATCCCCTTAAAAGGGGAGGCGCGTGGACCTCATTTTTTGGTAATAATTAATAATTAATTATTAATTATTAATTGTTGAACTCTACCTTCTTCCTTCGAGTTAAATTTTTAAGTAAAGAAAGGAAAATTATAATGAGTGGTGGTGAAATTCTCAGAAGATATGCAGCAGGAGATACCGATTTTCATGGCATAAATCTTAAAGGTGTACAGTTAAATGGAGCAGATTTAATTGGTGCAAATTTCTCTGGAGCGGATCTTCAGGGAGCAGACTTTATATTAGCCTTCCTTAACCGAGTTAATCTACAACGGGCTAATCTAATTACTGCCAGACTCACTGGCGCATATCTAACTCAAGCCAATTTGCAATCCGTTAAAATGGCCGATGTAGATCTTCATGGGGCAAACTTACAGAATGCAGACTTTCGGCAGGCCAATCTAGAATTAGCAACTTTAATTGATGCTAATCTAAGTGGGGCAGATATGCGGGGAGTTAATCTACAGGGTGCTGACTTGCGTGGTGCTTATATGCGTGGAGCAAATCTCCGCCATGAAAAACGAGCTTATGGAATAGCTAATCTTAGAGGAGTAAACTTGCGTGGAGCTGACTTGCGTGGTGTTGATTTGACTGGGGCAGATTTAACAAAAGCTGATTTAAGAGGAGCAAACTTAAGTGAAGTTTTACTTAGAGGTGCTAAATTAGCAAAAGCAAACTTAGCTCAAACAATTTTGGATGGGGCATTTTTAACAGAATCTAATTTGGCCGGAGTTAATTTATCTGGGGCAAGTTTAATTAATGCCAAAATTGAAAGAGCAGGATTAATGGATACAAGGTTGAATGAAGCAAATTTAACTGGCGCGATTATGGCAGATGTAAAATTAGGTAAAGCTCAGTTAATCAAAGCAAATCTAACTCAAGTAAACTTGGTGAGGGCCGATCTGAGTCGAGCGAATTTAACTGAGGCCAATCTTACTAAAGCAGACTTAACTGATGCTTATCTGGCAAAAGCAAATTTCCGTAATTCCAGTTTGAATGACTCAATCTTAACCAGGGTTGAATTAAGTACAGCTAATTTAAGTGGTGCTCAAATGCAAGGTGCTGTAATGCCTAATGGAGATATTCACGGTTAATTTTTTGTATAGCAGAAGGAAGAAAGAAGAAGGAAAAAAGAAGAAGGAAAAACTTTACGTTGAGCTACTCTGTAGGCTTAATGTTTTGATTCATAACAATTTTTTCAGGCGTTGGTGAATTTAGCGATGATTTTCGTGGCTGTAGGAATAGGGAATAGGTATGGAAGGAATAGGTAGAAACTTTGAATACAAAGTCTCTACAGATTATTTCGTTTACTGGTTGTTCGGGAGCAAGTAATGAAAGGAGTATTCATAATTCTGATGTTGATTACAGTTAGTCCAAATATCTTAATTCCGATGTTGATTCACCAACGCCGGGATTTCTTATATGATTTATATATATAGGTCTCAAAATTGTAGATCCAAATTTTGAATCATCCAAAATTGAGTGACCATTAATCGCTTATGGACTATGTCAGATAATTCTGGTTTGTTGATGACTAATAACACTGTTGCTATTAAGGACATCAGTAATTCTATTTACCAAACGATTGTTTCCATTCAACAACAACATCCAGAATGGATAAATGCAAAGTACAGGAAAATTCCTTGGCATCATTCCAAGTATCAATCTACTTTGACTGATAAGTTGACAAAAGGGCTTTCTTGTGCTGGAAGTAAAGAGGATTTACAACTTAAAGTCAAAAATTATCTTCAAATTATTCTGACTCCCGAGTTTATTAATTCCGCTCGATATAATGCTTTAATTTCTCAGATAGATAGACTCATTTATCCAGAAATAAATATCATTTCATCAGACAAAATTACTAATTCTCAGATTCCTGATTTCTCTACAAATGGAACTAAGTTAGTCGAGTCTGGTATGGCGATTTTATTGTTAGATGTAGAAAATTTACACCTCAATCTTGAAACAGAAAAAATCCTTGTAGATATCTGCAATTATCCGATTCAAATTAAGGTTGCTTTTGCTAATTGGCGTAGTATGGGAAAAAAAGATGAAGAATTTCATCAACGTGGTTATCAATTAATTCATGTTCCTCCCGGCAAAGATAGTGCCGATTTGAAAATGGCAACTGTAGGTGCTTCTATTTTTGTCAATTATCCTACGGCTAAAGAAGTTTTAGTTTGTTCTTCCGATCGAGGATTAACTCATCTGGGTACTACTCTTCAATCTCATGGATTAACTGTATATCAAGTACGGAAATATAAAAACCAAATTACTGTTTTAAATAGTCAAACTGGAGAATCGCAAGTATATGCTATTTCGGTTCCAGACATACCTACTATTGACACATTTATTATTCAATTACAAGAGTTAATCCGAGCTGAATCAGAAAAAATCGGACTGCAATGGATTAAATTTTCGAGAATTTCTGCCTTGTATAAAGAAACTTATAAAGTGAATCTTAAAGATGTAGTTTTAAATCACTTTCCTGACCAAAAATCTAGACAAATATTTGTCAATTTCCCCGCTTATTTTGCAATTCATCAACCGTCAGAAAAATCCCAAACTTATGTCAGCATTTTTAATTTGTTTAAACTGGAAAAAAAGATTTTAAATCCTCCCATAAATGACCGGATTGAAGTCTCTGAAAATATTACGGATATTGCCGATATTACTTCTCAAGAAGTCATGGAAAAAGTCTTAGTAAAAATTGTGACTAACTTAACTGATGGATCTCCAGATAGTTATGTTCCTATTTCTAATCTCGGCAGTGAGTTTAATCGGTTATATGGTAGACCAATTACCAAAACTATTAAGCGGTTTCAACCAAGTAAAAAGTTTCCCAAATATTTGGAGCTATGTAGTTCGCTGAAGTTGCATCAATCTGAAGAAGGTCGTTGGTTTGTGAGCTTGAAATAAAGTCAAAATAAAAAGTTATAGATGAAACTTACTGATTATGGCTATAGCAATCCTAAATAGGGCTTGCTTATGGAAGCTAAAAGTCAGGATAGCTTACGGTAATGGAGCTTTTTATATTCAGTTTATCTCCTAGTTTATGGCTCTTATTGGCATCAATTTACTGAATTTTTCTGCTGAAATTCCAGAAAATTTATTCACATAAAATGACCAAAACTGTTGCCTGTTCCCCCATCTGGTGGGTCCCCGTGTCCTACCCCCACCAACCAATTTTTTCAGCAGACCCTAAATAGGTTGTAATATTATGTCCGGATAAGAGCGATCTGGAAAAAACTTAGGGACTTGCTTAAATAGTAAATCTTTTTATTTTCCCGGCCTCCCCTATTCCATGATGAGGAAACGGAGAAACGGGGACGCGGGGACACGGTGACACTTCATCTGGTGTGTCTCACCCTCTGGTGTGTCCTCAAGAACCCCCCACTCCCCTACTATATTAATAATAATTCTTCAAACGGACATGATATAAGATTTTATCGTAGGGGTTTGCTGTCCAAATACCTCGGCACTTGGGTTTGGAGACCAAACCCCTACAGTCTTATCTCACGAATGATTTCATATTGCTATATATTATAAAAATATATGTAAAGAAATGTAAAGAGAAAGTTAATGCAGGACAAAGTTGTTGTAATTGTTGGTGCTACTGGTGGTATAGGTTCAGTAGTGGCAGAAAAACTGGCAAATTCTGGTGCGAGCTTAGTTTTAGCGGCCAGAGATAGCAGTAGATTGGACAATTTAGCCACTCAACTATCTACTACCCAAGTTATTACTGTACCAACAGATATTACCAACCCAGAGGAAGTAGAAACTCTGATGGAAAAAACTACCAGCCATTTTGGCAAAATTGATGTGTTAATCAATGCAGCAGGAGCAGGTATTCTCAAACAATGGAACAAAATTGAACCTGCTGACCTAGATATTATGCTTGACCTGAATTTGAAAGGTAGCTTCTATACTTGTCAAGCCGCTGCCAATATAATGAAAGGACAAAAATCAGGCCATATCTGCAATGTTATTGGTATTCTCGGCAAACATTCAATGGCCATGGGGACTGTATATTGTGCTTCTAAGTTTGGTTTGGTGGGTTTGAGTAAATGTATGGCGGATGAGTTACGACGCTATGGTATTAAGGTGACTCTTTTCTATTTCGGAGGAGTGAATACACCTTTCTGGGATAATGTTAGTCTAAAAGTCGATCGCTCAAAAATGCTCAGTTCTGAAACTGCTGCGGATGCAATAATGTTTGCTCTTAATGCAGAACCTCAAGCGGTCCCAATGGAAATTAATATTCAGCCAGACAGTCATTTATTTTTCTAAACCAGGACTTACGCATGAGGTACGAAAAACTAAGACTTGAGACTGTCTCTCTATGAGTCGCAATGACAGAATACCTTTAGGTGCGTTTCCTGTAAAGAAAAGAATTTACCAAAAAATTCAGGTATAAAGCCTCTCCATTCATGGATAAAAAAGAAAAAAATCCTTTGATCCAATCCTCTGATTATTTATAAGAAGAGGTAATTCTAAATTCGCGCATTCTAAATTCGCGCATTCTAAATTCTTGAGGCTCATCAATAATAAAGGTTGGTTATGGAATTCGATCGCATTCATTTCTACGTTGAAAATGCAGTTGAGTCACGAGATTGGTTTGTTGAAAAATTAGGCTTTAAAGCAATAGCTTCCCAAACCACTCAAGATACTCATCAGGAAATTATCAACAGAGGTCGAGTATATTTTGCCTTATCTTCTCCCATCACATCAAAAAATTTTGTTGCTGATTTTCTCAGGAGACATCCTCCCGGAGTAGGTGATGTCGCTTTTCGGGTTCGAGACCTTAACTCAGTTGTGGCCAAAGCAGCAGCGAATGGAGCAGAAGTTTTGCAACCTATTCAGCAAAACTTACAGGGTTTGAGATGGGCAAAAATTTCTGGATGGGGAGATATAAGTCATACTTTAGTTGAAAAAATTAATGATGTACAAATTTTATATCCTACTTCTCAACTATCTACAGATATTGTAGCGATCGACCATGTGGTTTTGAATGTAGCTGAGGATAATTTACAATCTGCTCTCAACTGGTATAATCAAATTCTAGAATTCCAACCCCAGCAAAATTTTGAAATTCAGACAGATAAATCTGCTTTACGCAGTCAAGTGATGGTTGACCCAGATGGTGGTGTGAAATTTCCTATTAATGAACCTGCATCTGCTAATTCTCAAATTCAAGAATTTTTGGATGCTAATCATGGTGCGGGGATACAACATATTGCTTTGCGGACAGAGAATATTTTGGAGGTAGTAGGAGATTTGCGATCGCGTGGTTTGGGTTTTTTGCGAGTTCCGGCAACATATTACTCTCAACTGCAAACAAAAGCACTAGGTTATTTGTCGAAAGTTGACTGGCAAAAAGTTCAAGATCGTCAAATTTTGGTAGATTGGCAGGAAATGAGACCGGAAGCAATGTTGCTGCAAATTTTCACCAAACCCATTTTTCCTCAACCAACTGTATTTTTTGAGTTTATTGAACGTAGGGTTGCTTGGGTGAATGGTAAACAAATCCAAGCTCAAGGTTTTGGTGAAGGAAATTTTCAAGCTTTATTTGAAGCTGTAGAGAGAGAGCAAATGAAGCGAAGTAGTTTGGGCAAAAATTAAAAGTTTGGGACTGAAGTAGCTTGCTAATTATCCTCATAGGACGTTGGTGAATTTTTAGGGAACAGGGAATAATTAGGGACATTCCATGCAACGTCCCTACAGATTAGTTCGTTCACGGGCAAAGTCAACTATTGCAGATACATCAAGCCCGGCAATTCCCGGTAAAACCAGGTAAAACCGTTCATAGCAACGTGACGGTGCGAATCCATCAACGCAGGCTTGTGCTTGTAAATCAGGTAAATTGCTGACTTAAAGCCACTGGGTTATGCACTGTAATTTTCTTCTTGTGAATAGATATCATTCCATCTTGTCGAAGGTCTCCGAGCAGACGAGTAACCGTCACCCTTGTTGACCCAATTGCTTCTGCAATTGCTTGGTGAGACAATTTCAGGTCTATAGTAATCCCATCTTTGCTAGGAACTCCAAAATCTCGACAAAGGATTAACAAAAAGCTAACCAGTCTAGACCCCATATCCCGGTGTGCCAAAGTTTCAATCATCATCTCTGTCTGTAAAATTCGAGATGAAAGTCCACGCAATAAAATAACTGACAAATCTGGATCTTCTCTGAGAGCTTTCTCCACCTGGTCAATTGGCACAGATATTAATTCTACTGGCGTAAAAGCCACTGCATGGTAGAAACGGTCAGACTTATGCCCTGTAATTAGAGACAAAACTCCAAATACACTATTTTCCCGGAGCAAGGCCACTGTAATTTCATCTCCTGCCTCATACACCCTCGATAGCTTCACTGCGCCTTTAATGAGAACGTAGACGCGCTCTGCAGGGTCTCCAGGAAAAAATATTGTCTTGCCCCGTTCAAAAGTTTCTACAACTGGTGGATATGACCCACCAGATATATTACGGAAAACTGCTGCTAGCGGTCTATCATGCGTCACGACCAATTTCCTTACTCTCTAATAACTAATAACTAAACTAAATGTTTTTTAACCTTAATAGCTCATTTCCTAAAATATACTCAGGACTTACGCACAACCACTATATCTAGGGAATAGCCATTTTGTGACATACTCCCACACTAACCATTCGGTATAGGTATAGTTTGAGCTTCTCTCGCTTCCCAGTCCTGCTATTGCATCGGACAAGCGGGTGCTTTAAGGACGTATGGGCCCCGCCGCCCTTTTTGCAGATCGAAAAACTACGCGCCTAGCTCCATAATCAGATTTTACGCTTACCGCCGATTCATCTGACACCAAATTGAAAATTTCGCGCGCAGACTTCTCGACGGTTTAGCTAACGCAAAGCTGCGAATGGCACCCCTACAAATGGGGTATAGTTTGATATTTTGCGTAAGTCCTGATACTATTAATTTTCTACATATTGCTATATATATATATTGAATACTTACTTTACTTTTATATTCATATAGATTAGGGAAGTGAAACAGAGAAATTTAATTTCTGATTATGGCCATAGATGCTAATATTATTTATCTTATGTCAAAGATGCTATGTATTATAGCGTCATAGATGAAATTAAATTTTAGACTTTTTATCTCTATGTTAGATTTAACAGGAAAAAATGCTCTGGTAACAGGTATTGCAAATAATCGTTCTATTGCGTGGGGAATTGCTCAACAACTTCACAAAGCTGGGGCAAATTTGGGGGTGACTTTTTTGCCGGACGATAAAGGTAGATTTGAAAAGAAGGTTTGGGAGTTGGTAGAACCTTTAAATCCTTCTTTATATTTACCTTGTAATGTTCAGGATGACGAGCAGGTCAAGGCTACTTTTACTCAAGTAGGGGAAAAATGGGGTAAGTTAGATATTTTGATTCATTGTTTGGCCTTTGCTGGTAAGGATGAATTGTCTGGGGATTTTAGTAATACTAGCCGTGAAGGGTTTACTCGTGCTTTGGAAATTAGTTCTTATTCTATAATCGATCTGAGTTCTCAGGCGAAGGAACTGATGACCGAGGGAGGGAGTATTGTAACTCTGACTTATTTGGGGGGCGTGCGGGTTGTTCCGAATTATAATGTGATGGGCATTGCTAAGTCTGCTTTGGAGATGAATGTTCGTTATTTAGCTGCGGAACTTGGTCAGAAAAATATTCGGGTCAATGCTATTTCTGCTGGTCCAATTAAAACTTTGGCTTCTTCGGCAGTGGGTGGTATTAAGGATATGATTCATCATGTGGAACAAATAGCTCCATTGCATCGGACTGTGACTCAAATTGAAGTTGGTAATACTGCTGCTTTTTTATGTAGCGATTTGGCGAGTGGCATTACTGGTCAGGTTATCTATGTGGATGCTGGTTATGCAATTATGGGAATGTAGATATTGAAGTCAGAAGTTAGAAGTCAGAAGTATAACTTTAAGTCAAAAGTCAAAAGTCAAAAGTCAAAAGTATAACTTTAAGTCAAAAGTCAAAAGTCAGAAGTGAAGAAAGTATAGCTGAAGTCAGAAGTCAAAAGTCAAAAGTGAAGAAAGTATAACTTTAAGTCAGAAGTAGGGGGGGATGGCAATTCCCCCGTAAATTCGTGATGCGGACTATATTTGAGAATGTCCTAACAGTGATGGTAACTATTTTCAATAATTAATAATTAATAATTACCTCTCCTTGAAAACGGATAGGATTGATCCAAAGGATTTTTTTTATTTATTATCCCCTTAAAAGGGGAGGTTTTAAACCACAATTTCTCGATAAATAATAATAGTAGTAGAGTTTCCCGATTGACTTAAGTTAAGGTTTGGTTTGGTCCGTTGTTGTTGGGTTTCCTACGTCAACCCAACCTACTGGACTGACTGCTATAAATAGCGCGGAACCCGTCTCTACTATTGAAAAATTAAAATTCAAAATTTATATTTATATTATGCAGATAAGCGATCGCCCTTCTCAATCTACTACTCCAGGAAAACTCGATTTGCCTGCTAGAGTTGCTTCGGTAAAACGAACTACTGGAGAAACTGATGTGACTGTTACTCTCAATCTTGATGGTGTGGGTAATTGTAAGGCTAATACTGGGATTCCTTTTTTAGACCATATGTTGCATCAAATTTCTTCTCATGGATTAATTGATTTGGATGTCCATGCTGTGGGAGATATTGAAATTGATGACCATCATACTAATGAGGATGTAGGGATTACTTTGGGCCAGGCTTTAAAGCAGGCGTTGGGCGATCGCAAGGGTATTGTCCGTTTTGGTCATTTTCTGGCTCCTTTGGATGAGGCGTTGGTTCAGGTGGCCTTGGATTTTTCTGGTCGTCCACATTTGAGTTATGGTTTGGAAATGCCTACTCAACGGGTTGGTACTTATGATACTCAGTTGGTGCGGGAATTTTTTGTGGCTGTGGCTAATAATAGTTTGATGACTTTGCATATTCGCCAGTTGGCGGGGATTAATTCTCATCATATTATTGAGGCAGGGTTTAAAGCTTTTGCTCGTTCTCTACGGATGGCAACGGAAATTGACCCCAGGCGAGTTGGGGAAATTCCTAGTTCTAAAGGTGTTTTGTAGTTAAGAATTTAGAATTTAGAATTTAGAATTTAGAATTTATAATTTAGCAGAATGATAAAACCTGTGTAGTGCGGGTATCTTGCCCGCAAAGAAAGGAGTCAGGAGTCATAAGTCAAGAGTCAGGAGTCATAAGTCGAGAGTCGGGAGAATCATAAAACCGTTGTAGTGCGGGCATCTTGCCCGCGAAGAAAGGAGTCATAACTCAGTCCTCAGTCCTCGGGAGTCGGGAGTCGGGAGAATCATAAAACCGTTGTAGTGCGGGCATCTTGCCCGCGAAGAAATCGAGAGTCAGGAGAATCATAAAACCGTTGTAGTGCGGGCATCTTGCCTGCGAAGAAAGGGGTCAGGAGTTAGGGGTTAGGAGTTAAGAGTCAGTTAGGGCGAATGGCATTCGCCCCTACAAGTCTGGCTGGAGTTGTTAATATTAATGAATTTAAAAAGGAATATCCTTCTAATCCATTGGCAAATAAGCAGCCATATCTATACTATGCCGATCCCCAAGAACCAGCTATTTATGTAGAAGACTGGGATATGGAGACTTGTTATGAAGAGGTTTTATGATTGTTCTAGACACTCATATTTTTGTTTGGTGAAACCAGAATGACCCTAAATTAACCAGTTATCATCGTGAGATAATTAAGAGAGAAAGACCAGATGGATTAGGAATTTGTACTATCAGTCTTATTGAGATAGCAAGACTTGTTAAAGCAGGAAGAATTATTCTTCCTTTACCTATTCAAGAATGGTTTAAAATTGCATTAGTACAGGAAGGAGTTATTCTTATTTCTATTACTCCTGAAATTGCGGTTGATACTCAATCACTACCAGGTAATTTTCACAAAGATCCAGCAGATAGAATAATTGTCGCAACAGCAAGATTATCTAATTGTTCTATAGTGACGGTAGATCAGAAAATACTTAACTATTCTTATGTGAGTGCTATTCCACCTACCTAAAAACCACTATACCCAAACACAATTTGGATTTATATCGGGTTGATTAATTAACCACAATACAAAAAGACGGTATAAATAATTTAGTTATCTTTAAGATGACTTAAGCTATTAGTTAAGGATTTAAATTCTTGGCGAGTCAAAGGAAGAATTTTTCTTGAGGTATAATTTATAGTTAGATGATATTTAAAAGGATTATTATTAAAGCTCGTAGTAGGGCTTTAGCCCGAAGTTATAGATAGGGCTGAAGCCCTACTACAAACAAAAACTTTATTTCTTGAGGTCTAATTTATGTTAGATAATATTGTTAAAACGATTATTAATGCTGCTAAATCTGCTGTTCCTCAAGCGATAGATGCAGCTCAACGAAATGAACTTGTAGTTAATACTTTAAAAAAATTAAAGCTTGACCCCACACAACCTCCAAAAGATGTTGATGGGGTTTATATTTATGCTTTGGTGGAATATGGTGTGGATAAAAATGAGCCTATTTTGAAGCTTTTTCGAGAGAAAAAAATAAAAAATGCTTTTTGGAGCGCCTATACTTCTAATAATCCAATGGGTTTTTCTAATAAAGTTGAAGAATTTCTAGACTGGAATATTTTAGGGGATGAAATACGAGAATTGGGGGTTGACATTCGGTCAGAATTAGAAGAGTTTGGTCAAGTTTTTATTGGTGTAGCAAAACGGACTAAATCTCCAGAATTTCGCCCTTATCCAGATTGGAATTTTGACGAATATCCGGCGGAATTTAAGTCTTTAATTAAGGAAAAGATTAAGGCTTTTTGTGGTCGGGAATTTGTATTTGAGGAATTTGAGAATTTTATTAGGGATAATTCTAACGGTTATTTTACTTTGGTTGGAGATGCGGGAACGGGCAAAACTGCTATTGCTGCTAAATATGTTGATGACCATAAGTCTCCCTGTCATTTTAATATTCGTGCTGATGGTCGTAATAGACCAGAACTTTTTCTGGAGAGTATCCGCAAACAATTAATTAGACGCTACGAGTTGGGAAATACGGATAAGGTGAATTTATCAACTTTGCTGCAAAAGGTTAGTGAAAAACTTCGGGGGCAAAAGTTGGTTATTGTGGTTGATGCTTTGGATGAGGTGGAGCAAACTGGAGGGGGTAATATTCTCGGTCTTCCGACGACGCTGCCTAATTGGGTTTATTTTTTCTTGACTAGGCGGCCTCATGAACGTGAAAACAAACGTTTGAGTGTTTCTCCTGGGGTGGGGATGACAGAATTAGATTTGAGGGCGAGTGAATATCGGGGTTTGAGTCGGGATGATGTGAAAGAATATATTGGTTTTATGTTGAATGGAGACCCAGACTATGGGGTTAAGTTGCAAAACTGGGTGCAAGAGCGGGATATTAATAAGGAAGATTTTATTGAACAGGTGGCAGAGAAGAGTGAAAATAATTTCATGTATCTGCGTTATGTGTTACCGGATATTGCTAAGGGTTTTTATTCAGATTTGAGTTTGAGGGAATTGCCTGATGGTTTGCAAGATTATTATCAACAACATTGGGTGCGGATGGGAATGGAGGATAAACCGCAGAAAAATAAGGTTATTGTTTTGTTTATTTTGGTGGAAAGTCGGACTTTGCCTAGTTTGGAAATGATTGTTGGATGGTCGCAACAGGATGTGGATGATGTGGAATATGTTCTGAAGGAGTGGGTGGAATTTTTGAGTAAGCAGGAAGTTGAGGGAGAAATTTGCTACAGCATCTATCATGCGAGTTTTCTTGATTTTCTCAAGGGGAAAAGGAAGTTGGATAGTACCCGGAAGTTGTTTGAGAAAGTGAATGCACGAATGGCGGATGATTTGTATTCGGATGTTTAGAAGTTGTTTGGGAAGTGGTGGGTGGAAGCGATCGATCTTTCCGATCCCCCCTAACCCCCCTTGAAAAGGGGGGGATCGGACTCTTTACTTTTATACTATTTTAATCAAGTTATGACACGAATCTTCATTCTTAAGCCCCCCTTCATAAGGGGGGTTGAGGGGATCGAACTCAGTAGAGAGCTTTAACAAATATGAGTTAACAAACAGTTTCTTAGACAGGAGTAATTAATATTGTGGGGAAATTTGCTGAAAAATTAGCTTCTGCAACGCCTGCTCGTCAACGTGCTATGTTGGGTAATATTCATACTCTGGTGGAGTCAAATAATTTAGAAAAGTATTACAAACTCCTTACTAATTTTGACTTTATAGAAGCAAAGGTGCAACATTCTGACTTTGGTGTGCAGGCGTTAATTGAAGATTACGATCTGATTGAGGATAACAATGAGAAAGTCAAAACTTTAAAATGGGTTCAATGGACATTGCAACTGTCAGCGCATATTTTGGAAAGGGATGATAAACAACTGGTGGAACAACTATGGGGGCGGATGCAGAATTTTCCGGAACCAGAAATCCAGGGGTTACTGTTGGAAGCAAAACAGAGTAAACAAAATATTTGGTTGCGACCCTTGACTGCGAGCTTAACCAATCCTGGAGGGCTGTTAAAACAGACTTTAGTTCGTCATAGTAATTCGGTAAATGCTGTAGCAGTCACTCCTGATGGCAAGCAAATGATTTCCGGTTCATTTGATAAAACAATCAAAGTCTGGAGTTTGGAAACTATGGCAGAAATTTATACTCTTAAAGGTCATAGTGGCTTGGTAAGAGCTGTAGCAGTCACTCCTGATGGCGAGCAAGTGATTTCCGGTTCATTTGACAAAACAATCAAAGTCTGGAGTTTGGAAACTATGGCAGAAATTTATACTCTTAAAGGTCATAGCGACTCGGTAAAAGCTGTAGCAGTCACCCCTGATGGCAAGCAACTGATTTCCGGTTCATTTGATAAAACAATCAAAGTTTGGAGTCTGGAAACTGGAGCAGAAATTTATACCCTCAAAGGTCATAGTAATTGGGTAAATGCTGTAGCAGTCGCCCCTGACGGCAAGCAACTGATTTCTGGTTCAGATGACAATACTGTCAAAGTCTGGAGTCTGGAAAATGGGGCTGAAATTTATACCTTTACAGGCCATAGCGACTGGGTAAATGCTGTAGCACTTACCCCTGATGGCAAGCAAGTGATTTCCGGTTCATCTGATAAAACAATCAAAGTTTGGAGTCTGGAAAATGGGGCCGAAATTTATACCTTCACAGGTCATAGCAACTCTGTATCCGCTGTGGCAGTTACCCCTGATGGCAAGCAAGTGATTTCCGGTTTATTTGACAATACTATTAAAGTCTGGAGTCTAGAAACTCGGGAAGAAATTCATACCCTCGCAGGTCATAACAAGTGGGTAAATGCGGTAGCAGTCACTCCTGATGGAAAACAGGTGATTTCCGCTTCAGATGATAATACTATAAAAGTCTGGAGCATCGAAACAGGAGACAAAATTGATAACCTTGAAGGTCATAGCAACTCAGTAATAAATGTAGCAGTTACCCCTGATGGAAAACAGGTGATTTCTGCTTCAGATGACAATACTATCAAAGTCTGGAGCACCAAAACAGATCGTGGCAACATCTTAAGTATCTTAGACAACATCTTAGTAGATAGAGATAGTATTGATATCAAAGAAATCAAAGCTAGCGAAGTGCAGAGCAGCGAAACTGGCGAAAAAGATCGTACCCGCGGATTAGATATCCTCTTGTCAAGAGTTATAGCAGTCACTCCTGATAGCAAGCAAGTGATTTCCGCTTCAGATGATAATACTATAAAAGTCTGGAGCATCGAAACTGGGGAAAAAATTTATACCCTTAGAGGTCATGGCGACTTGGTAAGAGCTATAGCAGCTACCCCTGATAGCAAGCAAGTGATTTCTGCTTCAGATGACAGTACTATTAAAGTCTGGAGCATCGAAACTGGGGCAGAGATTGCCAGCTTTACAGGTGAAAGCCCTATATACTGCTGTGCTGTTGCACTGGATGGAATGATTATTGTGGCAGGGGAAAAATTAGGAAACTTACATTTCCTCCACCTTGAAGGAACGGAAAAATAACCATGAACAACCAACCTCAACCTCCAACCCAAACCACCCCCTACCCAAGAATATTTCAACAATTCATTCAACAAAAAACCGAAAATTATGTCGATCGCCCCCTCATCTCTACCACCATCAACAACTTCCTCCAAAACCACAACAATGGTTACTTCACTCTCATCGGTTCCCCCGGTAGCGGTAAAAGTGCTATCCTCGCCAACTACACCATCCAAAACCCCCAAACTGTTTATTACACTGCGGAAGTTGAGGACAAAAACCGCGCTGACGAATTTCTCATAACCTTATGCACCCAACTCATCCAAAAAATAGACCAGCAAAACCCTACCCTTCCCGACAATGTTACCGAAGGAAGTTGGTATCTATCCCTATTACTCCAGAAAATTAGCGACAACCTCGCAGCAGAGGAAAAATTAATAATAGTTGTGGATGGATGCGACAACCTCGACCCACAAAGTCAACCACGAGACTCCAATATATTCTACTTGCCCAGATATTTGCCCAAACAAGTCTATTTCCTCCTCGCACGCAGACCATTTCTGAGAGCAAAATCTGGTTTATTAATTGAAACTCCTGCGGAAACACTGAATTTAGAAGAATATCCAGAACAAAACCGGGAAGATGCACAAGCGTATATTGAGCATTATTTGGCAATTCCGGGAGTGGGAGCAAATATTAAATCTTGGGTTGCTGAAAATTATCAGAGTGAAGCAGAGTTTTGTCGAGAGTTGGTGGTTGAGAGTGGGAATAATTTTATGTATTTGAGTCGGGTTTTGAGAGCGATCCCCCCTAACCCCCCTTGGGAAGGGGGGGACATGATGCCTAACCTGCCTTTGGAAGGGGGGGACATGATGCCTAACCTGCTTTTGGAAGGGGGGGAGACGACAGTAGGGGCGAATGGCATTCGCCCTTGGGAAGTATGGAACATCCCTACAGCAGGTTTAGAGGAATATTACCAGGGTTTGTGGCAAAAAATGGGAGGTGAGGGTTTGTCAGAAATTGAGTTAGGAGTGCTGAGAGTGTTAGTCGAGGAAGAAGAAGCAGTTTCTGTGGAGGGGATAGAGCGATCGCTATGTTCTGCCAATGCTCAATTCATAGATATTGATGAATATGATATAGAAGAGGTGCTGGAAACTTGGGTAGAATTTTTACATCAGCAAGAAATTGGGGGAGAAATCTGTTATAGTTTGTATCATTGGAGTTTCCGTGACTTTTTGCAGTTTAGGGTTTAGTATTCTCTCAGGAACGGGCAAATATCAGGAACGGGGAACGGGCAAGATGCTCATTCCACAAAACACAAAACTATTAAAATCATCCCACATTTGAGGGCGAATGCCATTCGCCCCTACATGGTAAAAAATGCTGGGGAACGGGAACGGGCAAGATGCTCATTCCACAAAACACAAAACACAAAGCACAAAACACAAAGCACAAAACACAAAGCACAAAACACAAAGCACAAAACACAAAACACAAAGCACAAAACACAAAACACAAAACTATTAAAATCATCCCACATTTGAGGGCGAATGCCATTCGCCCCTACATGGCTATTCTTGTGTAAAAAATGCTGGATAAACAAAGGCAAAAGCGGTGGAACTAGGGATAGTTTTACCATCGAATTCTTCAACTATCACAGTTTGCATTTGACTATCCCATTTAGCGCGTATTTTTCGCCCATTAAATTCTACAATTTTTTCTTTTAGTTGCTTAATTTCTGAATGTAAAAACTGAACGCTACTACCTGAGAAATAATTTTCAGGTGTTTCTCGGTCTGCTTCCCAAACATAACTAATAATAGCCTTGGGATGTTGGTTAATTTTGTCTTGATTTCTGACTGGAAAAATCAACATTTTATCAGTATAGTAACTGCCGTAAGGATAGTTAAAATAGTCACGTTTATAACCTGTTTTTGTAGATAAAATCTTACTATTAGGATGCGCTGCTAACCAATTTTTTAGAGTAGTTTTAATAGCAGAAATTCTATTCAAATTACTGTTAACATTCCGACCAAGAATACCAATAGCCCAAGGTTGAGAATAAAGAGTACTATTAGAGCGATCGTACATAACTAAACAACTTTGATAAAGTTTGCCAGAAACTCCATAAGTTGTATTGCCACGTTCAAATGCGATTATCGTGTCACAAAGGGGGCAATAAGAAACAGTAATATTCATTCCTCCTACTGTATCATTAACAATTTCATGCCAATTCATAATGCCAAAAGGATAAGCAACAGTTTCACCGTTTATTTCTATACCAATTACTGTTTCATTAGGAGGAAAAGGTGTTGTTGTAGCGGTATCAAATTTCGGATTATCAATAGAAGGAATACCATCTTTTGGCGGTCCGCCGTTCAGAAGTTCAGCTAAATTAATTCGACTATATTTCTGAGGATCGAGATTTTGTGCTTGAATATCTTGGAGTTCTCTATCTTGATTATCTAGATATTGTGTGAGAGAAAAATAGCGAATTTTAAAGTTATCCCAACTACCTGCTTGTACGACTATAGAACTCAAACCCAAGCTAGCAAATAAAGCAGTATTAAGGATGATTTTAGCTAGTTTTTTCATAATTCAATAAGGAAGGAAGAAGGAAGAAGGAAGAATTCAATAATGGATAATGGATAATTGATAATTGATAATTACCTCTCCCTAAAAAGAAGAGGATTGAATAAAAGGAAAAATTTTATTTTTTTCCCTTTTCAAGGGGAGGCTTTAAACCCGAATTATTTAATTATTTAATTATTAATTCTTCGGTAAGAAGTAATATTGTCCGCTTGAATACTTATACTTTGGTGGAAGGAAGGCAGAGAGGTAATTAATAATTAATAATGAATAATTGTTGAACTTACTTTTTTTGTAAAATTACCATATTTTCAATTTTAAGAATGGTGTACATACCTTAAATAAAACTGAGTTAAAAATGAAGTGAAGATAAATAATTATTGCTCTACCGATCGCTCTCTAAAAGTCTTTATAAATAAAACTTTTAGCCTTTTTAAGTATCAAAAAGTGTGAGGTTTTAAGTGGTAATGGTTCAATTAGGAGCGGATTTTGGTCAAGATTTGGGCAGAAAAATTAAGGGACAATTCTTACTCCTACCTCCTCGCTCATTCCCCTCCACGGTCGGGGTTAGGGGTGGGTTTTCTCCTGTCTTCCCCTCCACGGTCGGGGTTATATCAAATCCGTTTAATCCGGTATAAAAAAATGTTCCATCTTCAACCATTACCAAATATTTCTCCATCTCCCCATCTCCCCATCCCCCCATCTCCCCATCCCCCCATCTCCCCATCTAATTACAGAGTTGGGCAGAAAAATTAAGGGACAATTCTGACTCCTACCTCCTCGCTCATTCCCCTCCTGGGAGGGGTTAGGGGTGGGTTGTCTCCTGTCTTCCCCTCCTGGGAGGGGTTAGGGGTGGGTTGTCTCCTGTCTCCTACCCCTACTAAAATACTTTTGAGCGCAAATCCTAATTAGTAATAGACATCTCCAGAAAATAAACTTACCCTTTATTTAACATAAGCTAGAGTTGTAAAAATCAGTTCCCGCGCATCATTTTTCGTACCTTTTTCCTAAAAATCTATTCCCTTCCGGAGCTGTTGCCTTTCGGATCTGTTGCCTGCTATATGCAAAAAGTCTATATCTTTTTCACGCCTATGTCTAATAGAAAACTTTCTCCTTCTCCTCCTCTTTGGAGGGGTTAGGGGTGGGTTGACTCAGTCCGACTGACTCCTGAGGACTGAGGACTACCTTAAAAATAATGTAAGCATTTCCTCCGGAATGCGGAGCTAACAGCAGTCAGCCATCAGCTATCAGCTATTGCTTTTAATTTATGATAAAAGCTTTATTATTTATGATCAAAGCAATATTTAATTGTCTTACTACAAAAGTTAGCTCCCTTGCCCTTTAAAGTCAGTTGTTAATTTAAACACTGTCCCATAAGATAGAGTCTTGTTGCGCTCTAGCTGACAGCTAATAGCTGTTTGCGCAGCAGTCCGCAGGAAATGCTTACAAAATAATTGTGGTTTAAAGCCTCCCCTTTTAAGGGGATAATAAAGAAAAATTTTCATAATTAGTCAATCCTATCCGTTTTCAAGGAGAGGTAATTATTAATTATTAATTATTAATTGTTGAACGGACTTGATATTACATCATATCTCTTTCAAATTCAAATTCAGAAATCGATCTTTCTCCTTCCTGTTTCTGTTCTCTAACTAAAGGAATTAAATAATTATGGGCTAATTGATAGCTATCTTCTACTAAATCTGGCAGCAGTAAAACTAATCCTTGAGCAACTAATACTTCTAAAACTACATCTAGTTTATTAGTTTCCATTAATAAATCTGATGCTAATTCAACACGAGTTTTTAGAGGGCGAGTACCATGTTCATTTGTTAATAAGTATAAGACAGATATTGCTGTTCCTCCGTTAAGAAAACCACAATCTTTTATGACTCCATCTATAAAATTTATTGTGAGTTGTTGGAGGGGATTATCTCCTAGTTTATGATATGCTTCAACAGTTGTAATTCCTTCTTCTTGAAGTTGAGTACCTAATACTTGCAATTCAATGGGGCGTACTGTATTATCTGCTGCACTTAAATCTTTTACTACTTGAGAAATTAAATCTGGTTCCCAATTTAATTGAGCAGGTTCAATGAGATTTTTAATAATTTCTTGACTCTGATTTGGCTCAAAATTACTTATGTAGTAAAGAATTTTCTTAGATAAAATTTCATAGTTAATTACTGCTTCTAAGTTTGTCATGCGGTCGCATTCAAATAAGTAATGTAAGTAATCTGTTTGGATAGATAAAACTACTTTGACAAAATCCAAGCTTAAACAATCATATAAAAATTGGTAAAGTGGTAGTCTTTGGTCTGGTTTAGGACAGACAGTAAAGAACTCTTCAAATTGGTCTAAAATTAATACTTTTACATGATTTTTTTGATTGTTTTTACGCAATGTTTCTAGTACATATTCTAGATTCCAAGTTGTAGAGTCAGAATTTCTCATCCAATCTGTATGAACTCGCAGCAGTATAGGTGAAATTACTTGATTATCTTCTGAATTTTCTTCGAGTAGAGTAGGTATTAACCCAGAATTAATTAAAGAACTTTTACCGACGCCAGAGTCACCATGTATAACTATTAGTTTATGCTTCTGGCTTTTGATTCTTTCCACTAAATTATTCACGTCTTCTAGACGACCAGAAACTGTAATTTCTCTAGGAATTATCGGATTATTATCGGATTTTTGTTGTGCTTGTAATGGATTTATTCCTATAAAGGCTTTTAATCCATATTGATGCTCGATGCGTAATTTTTCTTCCTTGATTCTGGCAGATTTTCCATATTGGTCTTGTTCAAAATAAAGTTTTTTTAATGCTTTTAGTATGGAAAGATAAGAGTGCAAATCATGATGGGGGTTTGTTTGTCGTCGCGCTTTTTCTAGTTGATTAACAGTAGCTTGCCACTCCTCTAAATTAGTTTGAGATTCAGTTAAAATTGAGAAATAAGAATTCTGATCTTGTGCAATTTCTAGAGGGTCGTCCACGGATTGATGTTGAATGGCAACTGCTAATTCTGCTAATTGACTAGCATGGTCCCATTTTGACTCGTGCATTGCTGCTTCAGCCAAAAATCCGTAATCTTGAGCAATTTGCTCTTCTGTGCCGTAAGTTAAATGTAGTTCTAAAGCGTGTTGAGCAAGCTTGTATAATTTGCTCCATGCTTCTAATTTTTTTAGCACTTCACCTTGCTGAATGATGAATTTAGCTACTAATTCTTGTCGGTCTATTTGAGCAAATAAATCTAAGCTTTGCTGAAAATTATTTTGTGCTTGTTGCCAATAATTATTTTTTTGTTCTACTGGAATGTTTAAATTGCCTTGATACTCGTAACATAATCCGATATGAAAGAGAACAAGTCCTATTTTTTCTAACCTTTCATTTATTTGTTGAGTGACTACTTCTCCTGGTAAAAGTTTTGTACTGTTTTTCCAGATTGATAGGCTATTTTTAAATTTATCTAATGCTTGTTCTATTTGATTATTCGCATACTCTTCTCGACCAAGAATAAAATCTATATTTGCAATGTGTAATGGTGATATTTGCTGTGTTTTGTAATTACTCTCTAACTGTTCAATTGCTATTTTTAGTTGTTGAATCTCTGTGGTATTCAGGATATTTGAATTGCTTTGAAACTGAATAATATCGGAATTGAAAATATTATAAAAAATCTTATTAGTACAGTCTTCAATTACACTAATAGCTGTAGTATAAATAAGTCTATCTACATTTTTTACTTGGTATTTGTCAGTCATAGCTAAGATTTTTAATTTTTACTAATAGGCCAAAGAATCTAAATTTATCTTTTCGATTATGGAAATTATACCAGTTTAATACATTTTTACTACAAATATAGGGCTACGCGCTAGGGAATAGGGAGTAGGGAATAGGGAGTAGGAAAATATCAGGAACGGGCAAGATGCCCATTCCACAATTTACCTTGAAAACGCTATATGTAGCATTCGCCCTCACTTGATTTAGAGTCCGTGCTTCATTAATTGATAATTGATAATGGATAATTGATAATTACCTCTGGTTAAAACCGCTATGGAATTGAATATTCAGAAAGAGCAGTTTTTAGCAATTAAAGGTGAGCTAAAGGTAAAAGTAATTTACTTTCTACTAAACCACTTTTTTGTAAATCTAACTCCAGCTCTCCTCCCATTTGTTGAATTACTCGCCGACAGATAATTAAATGTTTGCCTGGAGGTGAAACTAAGGGAGAAGGTTCTAATACATCTGGAATAGAAACGGAGTTAAATTCTGCAATTAATTTTGAGCTAATCTTACCTGCATCAATAATAGAAATTTCTAGCCATTCTTCATCTAAAGTTTGGCATTTAATATCAATTTTTCCTCCTGTTTGAGAACGACGACAGGCACTAATCAAAAGCTCGTAAACAACTAATTCTAACTTAATACTATCTCCATAAATATTAAAATTTCCTTCCCGATGAACTTCTAATTGCAGTTGTCTTTTCTTAACTTGGGAATCAATGCGAATGAGCGATCGCCTCAACAAATTAGCTACAGATACAACATCAAAATTTGCTTGTAAACGCCATTTTTCTTGCTTCAATAATGAAGTAGTAGACGATAATACATTCCCAATTTGCCTTAGTAATTGCTGATAACGTAGATTTGTCAATACATTTTTTTGTTGGGCAGGATTTTCTGATGGAGTATAATGCAATTCACTTAACTGTTTAAAACCAGAACCCACAGTACGGTAAAGTTCTTCTAAACGCCTTTGTTTATACCAATTCAACCACTCTAGTTCCTCTCGCTGAGATTCCAAAGTAGTCTTTACTATTAAATAGCGACGCGACCATGCAAACTGATTAACCAAATGAGTCAATAAATTTTTCAGAGTTTCAGTAGGAGAATTTTGTGGTTGTGGCACCTCTGTTTTTTGCCATAAAATTTTGTGAGGGTCTGCAAGTAACAATATACCCGTCGGTCGATGTTCAACAGCAGTACGCAAAGCAGTTGCTACGACCTGACCGCTATCAAGAATATTGAGCCACCGTAAAGTTTTTGCTGGTACATCACTCACATTCAGGTGCAACCAACCATTTGTAGAAATTATTTGTTTAATCCAAGAATCAGTACGAACTGGAATCGAAATTTTGTCAGTGCTAGTAATATTAGACTCAGCATAACTATAGCTCATAATTCTACCTGTTTGTGATACTGGATACCAGGTAATTAAAGCAACTAGGGGAATAGTTTGCGAGTCTATCTCTGTTATCTCCACAATTGCTTGAGCAATAAATTCGAGAAAGTTTCGTTCGAGACGGTCTAGGGATAAATTTCCCAATACACTCAGTTCTCCCACTGGTTCCAAATTTTTCACTTCTTGCAATAATAAGGAGTTAGAGGAGTTAATCAATACTTTTGTTGGATTTGCAAGTATTGTAGTTGGTTGCAAAGTAGTTAAACCAGACTCAAGATATTGCGTATATTGCTGCTGCTTGTTGATTATCTGATTAATATGTTTTTGATGCAGGAGAAAACCTAACTGTTGACTGACAATTTGCACTAATTCTCGTTCATTGCGATTCCAGCTACGAGGGGTTTCAAAACCAATAATTACCAGTCTTTCAGGTAGGTTGTATAGACCGCCTTGATTTTTGGCAATAGATTCTTCTTGTTCCTTGTTCCCAGTTCCTATTGTCCTGCACAAAAGAACAGAGCGTACTCCTAGTTTATCAAAATCTTCTTGCCAAGCACCCAATATATGACTTTCTGAGCAATTTTCAATTCCTACTACTTGAGTGTTTTGTTCTAGCAAGGTCATATCTTCCTTACTGAGGGGGGGTAGAGAACTTGTGACTATTTGAGTTTGGGTAGAATGATTTTGATAAACAACTTCAAACTGTCCTCCGTTACAAACACCCAACATAAAATATTTAGCACCTAAGCGCTGAGATATTTTTTCCGCCGTTGTTTCTAGGGTTTTGTGCCAATCGTCATCACCATAAATAGCGCGAGTTATACCTGCAGTTAAGGTTTGGTCTAGTTTAGTTTGACGAATTTTGTCCTCCATTTCTGAGAGGGGAGAAGTTAAAGCTAGCAGTTGACCTACTCCTTGCAAATAGTTTTTTTCATCATCTTCCCATGGACGGTTGTGTTGTTCTTCTACGGCAATAAATCCTAATAGTTCGTCTTCTAAGATAATTGGTGCTGCTAATACAGAAGTAGCTCTGATTTGTCGGATTAATCTGCGAGTAACATCATTGTCTACAGAAGTGTAATATTCTCCGATGCAAATAATTTGTCCTGCTAATAGTAAATTATAGAATTTACCTAAATCTTGCAATGTAATACCAGAAGCTGGACGTTTAAAGTCGCTCCATTCTACTATTACTTGATGATTACTCGCACGACGCCAAAAATAACGTCCATTGGGATAATACCAGTAAATATTTGTGCGGGATGGCTGTAAAAAATTATGAGTTATTTCTGCAACTATTTCTAGTCGTTGGTCTAGGGTTGTTAATTTCCCTAATTGAGATAGTAATGAGAGTATTGGTTCATCAGGTCGTTTTGCTTGTTGCTGTTGCCATTCTTTTTCTATTTTGTGTAATGTTTGCCCTAGTTCGCCCCAAATTAAAGATAGTAGTGCTTTTTCTTCTGATTCTAAAGAGTTTCCCGATTCTTGTGAACCCATTAAGGCAATACCAAAACATTTTTCTTTGTAATGTATGGGAAATAAAATTGTACCTTTAATATTATATGTTTGTGTTATTTTTACCCATTCCCCAACTTGCTTTTCCGCCCTTAGATCGGAAACTTTAATTGCTTTTCTTTCCATTAATACTTGTTCTAATATATCTCCATTACTGATTGGAAATTTTTGTTTGAGGGCAGAAATTTCACCATTGGGAGTAATTCCGCCTTTGCCTACTATTTTATTTCCTAATCGATCGTATAAACATACCCAAATCAAACAACAATCCAATTCTGAATGAAGATAATTGATGACTTTTTTGATGAGAAAATCTAAATCTTCTTCTTCTCTAATTGCTCTAATTATGCTTTCTAAAGCAATCAGATTATTATGATTTTTTTCTGTTTCATTTTTTTTGAACATCGATGGATTATCCTCATTATTTAATAGTTATTTTGAGAAGAGAAGAAATAGATTATAGGGAATAAAGAATAGGGAATAGGAAATAAAGAATAGTGAATAGG
>JAXHSW010000013.1:0-13951 GCA_034190295.1 Cyanobacteriota bacterium
ATCTATTGGACAATAGTTATAGCAGTTTCCGCACGTTATTGTTGTACATAATGCGGAGCAAGTGCGGCAGCTATATACTTTCATGCAACAAAGTCCAGAGGTAATTGTTAATTATTAACTATTAATTATTAATTGTTGAATCCTACCTCCTCGCTTATTCCCCGTTCCTCCTGATTCTTCCCCTCCTGGGATGGGTTAGGGGTGGGTTAACTTCTGACTTCTGACTTCTAACTTCTGACTTCTGTCTCCTACTCCAGCAAAAAGACTTTATTCAGTAAACCCTAAATATTTCATCAAATAAAGTTTTCCTAACAGTAGACACAATTTGGCAAAGTGCGACTACAATGGATTAGCTTGTAATAAATTTTTAAGAGGTCTATAATATGGTAACATCTGCTGCTCCTGGCAATACCTCAGTTTTCATACTGCCTTCGAGACAAGATTATACCCAGCCCACCGTGGCCCAAAAAGTTCAATCAAACCAGATTAGAACAAAATTGGACATGGAATTATTAGCCCTAAATGTTTTAACAGGAATTAATTCAGACACCATATTGCGAGTAGCGAGTAAATTGAATATAGCTCCCAAGTTAGCTGATGAACTAACTTTAGTGGTAGGTGAAAAACGGGGAATGTCGCCAAACCAACCTCTAAAAACAGAGGAAGCAAAATCTTTCATCTTAGTTATATGTCACTTGGCAAAACAAAACCAAGCATTAATTCGTCGTGCAGTATCATTAATGGAACAAGTGGCTGCTCAAAAGACTAAACCTCAATCAGTTACCTTATTAAGAGAATATCTAGATAAATTTGAAAAAGCATATAAACAATATTACATATACTCTGAAAATACTTCTCACGATAACCCAGAACAATTAGCTCTTAAGTTATTGGTTGATTTGTTATTTTATAGTGCTCCTCAAGGGTGTAGTCGTCATTGGTCAAGTCTCAAATTTTAGACTCCGAAATCATACTAGAAATATTAGTATGAAGCAAAATACTTGAGCATAATTCAAAATACCGATTTAACAAAAAACTCAAAAATTGATTGATTGAAAAAGTTTTAAGCATGGTAGAGAATTAAGAATCATTAAGTAAACGGTAAACTTTAGATAGTTTAAACTGTTTTATAACTTAATTCTCTTTTGATTTTTTAAGATAAAATTTACCACAGGATACTAAATAAAAAAAATTATATGATGATATTTTTAACTCTTAGCTAACTACTACTCTAAAATATGTAACTCAACTATAATTAAATTGGTATGAAGAAGTTATTGTTAAAGCTATAGATTAAGGTAATTTTATCTTTTCTGTGGCGAGTTTAATACACCACCTTACCGAAAATTTGTGGTTTAAAGCCTCCCCTTTGAAGGGGAAAAAAGCGGTCGAGGGATGGATGGGTTTCCTAACCATATCCAATCGACCAAGAGAAGAAAAAAATTTTCCTTTCAGTCAATCCTCTTATTTTCAAGGAGAGGTAATAATTAATAATTAATAATTAATTGTTGAAAGGGGGTGCTTAAAATTATTTGGGGCGATCGGATATGCACGCGGTCGGTCGTTGACTATCCATCAGTAATTTTCCCTTCTGCCTTCTGCCTTCTGCCTTCTGCCTTCTGTCTTCTGCCTTCTTCAATCAAATGTTTTCAAATGCCTTCACGAAGTTATACTCCCCCAACTTGTACGCTAAAATTTACAGCTAGAGGTTTAGCGGCCTTAAAATGGATCGGTATTCCCAGAAAGCAACGCTTTAGCCTTAGTTTTGATGACCCCAGGGTATCAGAAACAGAACATATTACACTGAAGGGTGGCCGCAGTGAATTAGACACTCTCCACAAAGTTGTTACCACTTATGTACAAGAATTTCTCAGTAAATCTCCTGAATTACCTGTAGATAATGAAAATAAAGGAGAAGAAAACAATAGTACTGCAACAGAGTCAAACTCACAAACAAAAATTCAGGAAGAGACCACCGAAGTTGCTGATGCAAAACTTTCCATACCTAATTCCCCACCTCCAATAAAAGGTCAAAGTATTTATCTACAACCACGAGACTTATTAAACCACGATCTATTTTTGGGGTCTCTAGCGACTAAAGAGTCAGGAAGTTTTATTACCATGAGTATGCTGCAACTATTTGACTTGGCGATCGCTCTAGATGAATGTGAAACAGATATACGGACATTGCCTCAGTTTAAGTCTGACGGTGAAGTTAAACCTCTTCCTGAATGGTTGCAGACTGTGATACTAATTATCATCAGTGCTGGTTTAACAGCAAGCGCTATTAAATTATACGACCGCTACGCAATTAGTCGCAAGCAACAAAATGAGCCTAATATTATTGCTTCTCCACCAAGCAATAGTTCACCAATTCCAACACCAACAGATTTACCAACACCAACACCAACACCAACAGTAACTCTATCACCATTACCAACACCACCAACAAATCTACCAACACCACCAACAATTATCAAACCATCCCCAATTGCCACACCATCTCCTCCGTTCCCTAGACAAAACCCCGCACCACCCGCTCCTAATAACGTACCACCACCTCTAAATGATTTTTCTCGTCCTCCTCAAAACCAGGGAAATGCTGCAACAGTAGTTATTCCTGCACCACCAATAATACTGCCACCAGTTCCTGTTGCACCACCAACGACACCGCCTCCAATTCCTCCACCAGCAATACCTAATTATGGGGTGTCAGTACAACCGAGACCTCCCGTGCAACCACCCCCAAATTTACAAATTCCACCCGCACCAAACCGACCTCTACCACCACCAGCACTTAATAGAGGAGGTGGGGTAAGACCTTATGTAGATGTGAGTCGTATTCCAGTTAATGTTCCTAGATCGATTGATTTACCGACCTTAGAAGATGTAGACCCAGTTGCTCTACGCGATCGCGAATCTGTGGTTGAACCTAGTGAAAATGCTAGCAGGAAACCGAAATCTACATTATTCGATAAAATTCCTCAAGTTGCAGAGGTAAGAGAATATTTTGAAAAAAGTTGGGAACCACCATCAGATTTAGATAGGAATTTGCAGTATAGTTTGTTATTAAACGGTGATGGTTCGGTTAAAAAAGTAATTCCAATTGGTCTAGCATCAGTTGAGTTTTATGGTAATACAGAGATGCCTTTGGAAGATCAAGTTTTTGTCTCTAATATTGAGGGTGACAAGACTGCTAAAATTCGATTGGTTTTGAGACCAGATGGTCAAGTTCAGACTTTTTTAGAGTCTTTGAACTAAGGATAGGTGGTAGGTGATAGGTTCTAGGTTGTAAGTGTAAATTCAAGAGGGAACACTACAGCTAACAGAAATTTGGGATATTCTTTCCTGACAGTTGCTATATAATAGGGTTGCGTACTTTTGCTCTAGCAATAATACTAAGTATTGTAAGGGCTAAAGCCCAACTACAAACAAAAAGTTTAATTATTAATCATCCGAACACGATCGGGACTTACGCATGAGGTACGAAAAACTAGGACTTGAGATTGCTTTCCGTTCCGGACTGCTCCGCAAACTCTATCGGTCGCAATGACGGAAATACCTTAAAGTGCGTAAGTCCTAATGATATTATAGCAGTCTAAGGACAGGTGAGGACATATCAAAAGCTTAAAATTCAGACAACGCCAGATTTTTCCTTTTCCTTTTTCTTTCTTCCTTACTGCTATATATCAGGACTTACGCACCAAGCGCCATATCTAGTAGGGGCGAATGGCATTCGCCCTCTACGAATGGCATTCGCCCTCTACGAATGGCATTCGCCCTCTACGAATGGCATTCGCCCTCTACGAATGGCATTCGCCCTCTACGAATGGCATTCGCCCTCTACATATGGCATTCGCCCTCTACATATGGCATTCGCCCTCTACATATGGCATTCGCCCTCTACATATGGCATTCGCCCTCTACATATGGCATTCGCCCTCTACATATAGCGTATTGTCTAAGAATTTGCGTAAGTCCTGATATCATAAAAAAAATAGCCTTGGAAATATCACAAGGCTATCAAGCGAGATTAATTATTAAAGACTTCTTTAACGGACAGAACTCTGCATAGTCGCAGTTTCAATTGGCTTCATAAAATATAGTTTTAGGAACTGCCAACCATTAGACAGATAAAGAGGTAACTTCTGGAAAAGCTTCACAATACCTAACTTATTAGAATTAGCGATCGCTGTTAACTTTTCATTATTCTTAATACAAACTTCTAGTCTTTCATAAAACTGAGGATCTTCTACATCCAAAATTACTGGAAAAACACGTCCTGAAGTTTCATTAGTCTTCTCAATTACATACTTATCATAATCACGAGCATTCAAACCAATAGCAGCATAAAAATCAGCTCTTTGAACGTCATTCAAATACATAGTAGCGAACACAGAAAGTAAGAAAAATCTACACCATAATTTTGCTTGCCAGTCATTCAAAATCTTTGGTTGTGCCCTCATAATGGCATCAAAGAAATCTCCATGACGATTTTCATCCTGACACCAATTTTCAAAGAAACGGAAAATAGGATAAATTCTATCTTCTGGATGAGCTTCTAAATGACGATAGATAGTAATGTAGCGCCAATAACCTATTTTTTCCGATAGATAAGTAGCGTAGAAAATAAACTTTGGTTTAAAGAATGTATACTTACGACTTTTAGTCAGAAATCCTAAATCTAATGATAGATTAAAATCTGACATGGCCTTATTTAAAAAACCTGCATGACGAGCTTCATCTCTGGACATTAAATTGAAACACTCAGCCAAAACAGGGCTTTTACCTTTGAGACGACGACCCAATTCTTTGTAGAGTAAAAAACCAGAAAATTCAGCCGTACAAGAACGTTCTAGAAACTCAACAAATAGTCTACGAGTATCCCCATCAATATGGTCCCATGATTGGGCAAATTCTTCATCCCGAACAAAATGATGACGGTTATAATCAGTACGAAATTCTTCTAGAATAGCTATCAATTCATCTTCATTGACTGAGATGTCCATTTTAGCCATCTCATCAAAATCTGTTGTGTAGAATCTAGGAGTTAGAATAGTTTCTTTAGAAGGAACTTTAACCCCTGGTCGCATTTCTTTAAAATCTGGTTTTTTTAGAGAATCTACCATAAGTTTTGTTGTTTTCTTAATTTTATGAATCTATGGCTGTTATTGTGGGGTATTTTTAGATATCTTTAACTTCCTCCCCTGTTTTAATCTGCCCCATTTTATGTAGGCTACAGTTTGGAGGATGAGCAAAAAAGTACCATATTTTCCACAGTATATAGTTTACCAAGGTCTAGGGGACTGAAGTGCAAAGTTTTAGTTAAGAATTGCAAAGTATGTAGATCGGGACTTACGCAAATTGACTTTTAAAGCACCATCTTTAGGGGCGAATGGCATTGGCTAACGCCAACCTCCGAATGGCGTCCTTGCCATCTGTATAGTCCCTGCGTAAGTCCTGTATACCTAACAAGAACCTATAATTAATGTTTTCCCCATTATATTCTTGGACTAAGATAGTAATAATACTAAGTGCCCATAACGAAAATTAAGTAACTAGGCAAAAAAGTATATTAATTTCAGAAAAATAATTTTTGAGACTGAATGAATAGTATAAGATACAGTTACCTATTTTGGGGAGCTTGCATCCTTGGTCTTAACGGATGTCATCGTTTATACAATGGCAAAATTTTGACTGGTCTACTTTGGCTCTTTACTGGGGGTTTATTTGGAATAGGCCAATTTATTGATTTGTTGTTAATCCCTAATATGGTAGAAGAACACAACACTAAAGTCAAAGCTAAATTAGGTATTTCATCCCAAGGAGTGCCACTATATCAATCGAATGGGGCGGTCTCTATGAAAGCTTCTCCTCCACAAACCCGTCAACAGTTAATGGTCGCTTTACTCAGGTCAGCTTCTACTAAAGGAGGAAAGTTATCTGTTAGTCAGGGGGTCATGGCAACAGGAGCTACCTTTGTAGAAGTAGAAGAAGCTCTCAAGGAAATGCTTAAAACTGGTTATGTTAGTGTAGATAACCATCCAGAGACAGGAATTGTAATTTACGATTTCCATGAATTATAATTTTGCGAACCAATAATTGTTAGACATCTCAAGAAAAGAGGCAGTAGGGAGTAGGCAGTAGGGAGCAGGGGGAAATAATTGATAGTTTCTGTGAGATAATTGATTTGATTTTTTATTATTGGAGATGTCTATGACAAATATATTTAAAATATATTTAATTGAGGTCTTCCATTGTCAATAAAATTAAGGTACTATAATAGTCTGTCTATTAGCCGTATGTCCCACAGCCTGATACAAGCGTACCGCCTGTCCTGAGGTTTGTGATGCGTAAAAGCGGAGCAATAAAGTCTTGTGGAGATGGTAGTAGCTAGCGGGGGGGCAACTCAACTTGTTTGATTTGTTATCTAGCCCGAGAATCTGTCAAACAAGAATCTCCCATTAAATCAAAGATTATAATGGTGAGACTGTCAAAAATATCTATACAATAACATTTATGGCTGTACCAAAGAAGAGAACTTCAAAGTCTAAGACAAAGATGCGGAAAGCTCAGTGGAAGCGCAAAGCAAGACTGGAAGCACAGAAAGCGCTATCTTTAGGGAAATCAGTTCTTACTCAACGTTCCCACAGTTTTGTATATCCAAGTGCTGAGGAAGAAGAGGAAGAAGATTAATCAATAGGAGAATTGGGGAAAAAAATGTCCAATTCTCAAAAGACTTTAACCACTAGACTAATTTATCCGAGCATCTGGCAAAATTAACATCGCATCACCAAAAGAATAAAAGCGATATTGTTGGGCGATCGCTTCCTGATATAAGTTTAAAAGGCGTTTTCTACCAATCATTGCACTTACAAGCATCAGCAAACTGGAGCGTGGTAGATGGAAATTAGTGATTAGACCTTCTACTATTTGCCACTTGTAGCCAGGATAAATAAATATATTGGTATAACCAGAAAATGGTGAGATAGAAAATTCCTCACTACTACTATCACTACTACTATTTTTCTGATTAGCTACTGCTGCTCCCTCAAGAGCTCTAACTACTGTTGTCCCCACTGCAATGATACGTCCACCTTGAGATTTTGTTTGATTAATTTTATCTACAACTAATGGTGAAACCTCTATCCATTCGTAGTGCATATCATGGTTAGTTATGTTTTCAGTCTCAACTGGACGAAATGTACCAAGACCAACGTGCAATGTGATGAAAGCTAGTCTAATATTTTTTTGTTCTAGTTTTTCCAGTAATTCATCAGTAAAATGTAAACCAGCAGTAGGTGCAGCGACCGCCCCCGAAATTTTACCATATACAGTTTGATATTGTTCTGTGAGAGCCTGTGAATCTGTCACATAAGGAGGGAAGGGTACATGACCAAATTGGTCTAACAACTCTATTAAAGAAATTCCTTGAGGTAAGTTAAACTGTAAAAAGCGCCCACCAGTTTCTCTATCTGTTGACAATACTGTGGCCTGCAACTTATAATCACAGCCAAAAGATGAATTAGGTTCAAATTCAATTGTTGCGCCATTGCTAAAACGTTTACCTGGTTTTACTAAAGCCAGCCAGCAATTATTTTCCACTGGCTTCAACAACAATATTTCTACCCGAGCGCCAGTAGTTTTGTGGCCATAAAGCCTTGCCGGAATAACACGAGTATTATTCAAAACCAGTAAGTCCCCTGGTTGGAGTAAATCTGGTAAATCTCTAAAAATATAATTATTGTGTGTAAGTGAATCTACAACCATCAAATTAGAACTATCCCTGGGGACAACAGGATTTTGAGCAATTAGCTCCTGGGGAAGTTCATAGTCATAAGCATCAATAGACCAATCTACCTCATTCATATTACTGATATATAGCTCGTAATTGGGTAAAACCCCCCATATAAATTAGGGTACTTTTCCCCTAGCGTTCTGCTACACATTAAGAGAAAATATAGAATATATAAGTATAGAATTAATCTTCAGAGTGCAGGGCAGATATATCTGTAGTGAAAAATAGCAGATCGATAATCTACCTCAAAACTCTAGACATTCTAGAACATACTAATTTATTAACTGGGAAGCGGCAACATCCGCCCCGCTCCCTACAACCGTTTTTCGTCACCTTTAATTTTTCCTCGTAACATCAAGATTTAGAGGTTAAACCGAGAGAAAAGCAGTAGTTTTCAGCGGTAATAGTTAGATAGAGATGGAATACCTTTACTTTATAGCAAATACTAGCCTCTGCCTGAGAGTAGTTGAATACATAAGCATTACCCATCAACTACCGCTTCAATTTATGACTGTGATTCATCAAATTGATGGTTGGGTAGTAAAAATTAAAATGAGTCACTACTTAACTCCTCAACAACATGGAGATTTTCGCGCTTTTATGAATGAATTAGGAATACCTTATGAGCCTGATATCCGTATCAGAATGGCGTTGTGGAGTTTGGAAACTGGACAATCACCTTTAAGTGTGATGAGACGTTATCAGGTAGCAGTAGTATCTCATGGCCAGCCAAATCAAGAGGAAATAGAAGCATTCCGTACCCAATTTGTCAAGGGTTTAGGGTATTGTCCCGAAACTTTAGGTTAAGCTATAGTTTTACCGAAAAATTGGGTTTAAAGCCTCGCCCATAAGCAGGCGACTTTTTATTTGCAAGTAAATTTAAATTGAATATATGCTACACTATTATTAGTTGCAGGGGGCACTCGGAAACTCGTGCGCGGACGTGGAGGCAAGCATAAGACTACTGTCAAAGTAGCAGCAGCCGAAGAAGTGTCAACCCGCCGAAGAGCTATGGCTCAGTTTTGTTTTTCCGTCCCTTTGGGCCGGAGAAGATGTCAATTTTACTAGCTATCAGCTTTGAGCATTTCCGTACCGGAACGATCCGCAAACAGATATCAGCTTTTTGATATATGGGTTAAAATCCCCGGTTTATGTAAGCCGGATGATTTAGGAGAGGTTTAAATCCCCTTCTAAAACCTTAAAAAGGATTATCCTACTGAGTGGTGACATATCCCGTCGCTAAACTCTTGCGAGCTATAGCGCGTGCTTCTCCTTGACTCCCGGCAACCCGTCGGACATTTCACGTTCGCTCCGCGGTCTCCGCAGGAGAAACTTTGGTTTTACTTCCCCGTGTTGCCCCACAGGAGTTGGAGTAGAGATTAATTTCTTGCTCTACCTACGTTCGATGAAAGTTTTACATACAATCAAGTTTTGACATACTCCCCGGCGTAAACGCGCGGGGATTCTCCTGAAACCAGGATTCTTTGTTTGCGTTCCGCAAGGCTGCGCCAACAACGAGTCCACTTAAATTAAACACCTTGCGGTATCTAATCCAGAGATGGTTCTCTCCTCAAGCGTTTGCTCTATTCCAAGAGCCTGTGGATCTATGCCCTACGGTACAGTTCAAACCTTAAAAAAACTTTGGTTTTCTGGTACTTGTTGCTTAGAGCAATTCCTAAGTACAAGCATTACTGTACAAAACCCCATAACTCTAATTTTCAAGGTGCAAACGCTACAATTTAAGTAGTAGCTATAGGTTTTTAGAGCGGTTGAATACCTTTCCGCTTTTTTAAGCATAACATACATAAAGTCCCCCTTTTAGGGGGAGGCTTTAAACCCAATTTTTCGGTAAAATGAATGCACAATTCCTTGTAAAACTCCGTACCTTCATTTGTCTAGGTTCGTTTTGTAGGCGGCGGTTAGCTCTTGAAATCACTTTACCTACATCATTTATTTTACCAGCATTTTGTCCACCATTCATCTCGTCACTAATCCGGAAGAATATAGCGCAGAGCTTCTGGCGGTTGGTGCTAATTGCCGATCGCTTTTAATTCGTACCTGTATGTTAATCATATTAATACGGTTACAACAAAAGTAAGACACACTTAATTTATTCTTTATAATTTAACTGACTTTAGTCATTTGCATAGCATTCTGTAGTTCAGGAAGAATGACAAAGGTACATACCCACATTCCGACCACAAAATGTATTCAAGAATTTAGAATTTAGAATTACCTCTCCTTGAAAACGGATAGGATTGAGTAATCATGAAAAATTTTTCTTGTTTCTCCTTAAAAGGAGAGGCTTTAAACCTTAATTATTCGCTAATGTAGTATAGAAGAAGGAGTCAGTCGGACCGAGTCAGAATTTAGGAGAAAATCATAGCTGTCGCGATCGAGTACACGATCGAGTAAGTATTTATGCTTAATCGTTCCTTGATTTTTCGGCCTAACTCTGGACTAAAATCCGCTCATTTTTGAACCATTACCACCTAAAACCTCACACTTTTTGATACATAAAAAGGCACTTACCTTTATCTGTAAAGACTTTTAGATTAGATCGGTAGAGCAATAATTATTAATTGTTGAACAGATGTCTTTTGAATTTAGTCCAGGTCAAAGGCAGAAATAAAGGCAGAAGGAATATAATTTTGCAAGACAAGTGGATAACCTGCTAATTCTACAGAATGTCCGACCTTAATAGTTAACTTAGATAATTGCTCCTCTAATGATAGAAATTTCGATTGAGGATAATTTTTTTGAGTATAATTACACTTGACTAAAGCTACATCGAATCTACAAGAACAATCTGCTAATTCTGGGCGATCGCTCAAAAATATTTCTGCAGTTTGCCACAACTTGGCTTGTTTTGCTTCTGTAACTGCCAGTAAACCATTTTTATCCCAGTTACCCCGACTACGAGTTTTGACCTCCACAAAAGCTAGAATTGGAAATTTTTGAGCTGGGTTATCTTCCAAGGGAGAAGTTTTTAGGGCAATAATATCTAACTCTCCCCAGGGACATTTCCACCGTCGATGGAGTATTTGCCAACCTTCTTGAGTTAACCATTTTGCCACTAAATCTTCTCCCAAGAGACCTCTGTCAATTTTTGAGGAAGAAGCAGATTGTCCAGATGAAGAAAAGCTCATAAGAAACACACAGAAAGCGGGGAACGAGCGTGTCTTTAGACCTGAGAGGGAGGCGACACGGGTAGTTTCTAGCTACCTTCTGTGATTTTACCAACTAATCGGAAATTACTAGGAATTCACCAGTTGAACCCCATATCTGGAGTTGTCTCGGTCCTGAAGTCAGGTGCGTATTACCCCTACTCAGTTATGAGAAGAATCATAGCATAATTGAAGTTACTTTACGTTTTTTTGCAGGTCGCGATTCTCCTCCCGTTAAATGGCTCGATTATAATGGAAGACCCAGAGCGACATTTAGTTGGGTTTTGCCCCAGTTTACTCTGTCGGCAGAATCGAGGGTGTCTTTAGACCTGAGAGTGTCAATTTGGTTTATTCTTCTTATTATGGTTATGGACTGCCTGGAGTAAATTAGACAGAATTAGTATGAATTTTAGACAACAAAAAACTTCCCAAATTTTAGTCAACTTCGTCTTTTCACTAATAGTATATCTCATGACGATTGGGGCAATAACTGCCTTAACATTTACTAACCTGATGCCCACTTTAGCTGATGAGTATAACAAGCAAATTTTAGTGGGTGTTGATTTTTCTGGTCGAGACTTAACTAATGATTCATTTACTAAATCTATTCTGCGTAAAAGTGACTTCAGTAATTCAAATTTAAGTGGTGTTAGTTTGTTTGGCGCTCATTTAGAAGGAGCTAATTTAGCAGGAGCTAATCTGAGTTATTCTACTTTGGATAATGCGGTTTTTAACAAAGCAAATTTGACTAATGCTATTTTAGAGGGTGCTTTTGCTTTTCATACTCAATTCCGTGGTGCAATTATTGATGGAGCAGATTTTACAGATGCTTTTTTACGAGCAGATACTCAAAAGGAGCTATGTAAAATAGCTAAAGGTACTAATCCTATTACGGGTAATGACACAAAGGATACACTCTTTTGTGATTAATTTTATTGGCTTGATTTGAAGTAATAAGGCAGAGGGAATGAGCAGAAGTAAAAGTGAAGTACATTTATTTCAATCTTCCCTTTTTTATTTTAAATATGTGCGAGTAAATCCCATTTTAAATTGGCATTTTATTAGATAGATAACCACACAATAATTCAATAATTGTAGTAAAAAAAATTAGATAGGGTGTATGACAGTATGCTTACCATTTCTGGAATTACCGAAAATTGTGGTTGAAAGCCTCCCCTTTTAAGGGGATAATAAAGAAAATTTTTCATGATTAGTCAATCCTATCCGTTTTCAAGGAGAGGTAATTATTAATTATTAATTATTAATTGTTGAAGGTCGGTTTGACACTTCACAATGTGCTGGAGATAGTGCGTTACATATCCAATAATCGCCCCGCACAAAATTAGGTGTGTAGTAAGCATTTCGGTGTCTAATTCCACTACGTTGTTTGATATTTATCAAATAAGCACTGTATGAGTTACGCCGTTAATCTCATCAATTAATGCTTCAGTATAGCCATAAAAATATGAGAAAATTTATTGATTTTTAGACCTGTTATTTCTTGTATTTTGTATAGCAGAAGTAAGAAGGAAAAATCTTGTGTTATCTGAATTTTATCGCAATCGAAGCAAAGATTAGGACATTTCTAAATCATCGAACTCAATCATAGATTATTTTTGACTTTTGTTTTGCCCATAGAGCTATAAGAGTATCAAATGATTCAATATTAATTAAACTTATACTTAATTGATTAATATATTTATAATTTAAACTAATTTTGACAAAAAAAGTTCAAATGAGCTATCGAAAGCCAAATTTTAGGGAAAAATCGTGATTTCGCGCCTGTAGGAGTAATATTTTTATAAACGCTACAAGTATTGATATGCAATAAATACAGGATTTTTGCCGCTCGGTCAATTTTGATGTATATTGATAACAAGTCTGTCGCTCTGCGTAGGTGCTTATTAAAATGAATTGACAAATTTGCTATTAGCTTTTAACCCACATTCCGCATTTAAATTTGTATAGCGCTACGCATTAAAATGTTTGACGTTTCTAAACCCTGTTTCCTGAGGGATTCCGCACCGAAAACCCTGATTCAGTTTACTATTGGTACTTAGGGCGTGACCTATCTAATATCAAAGCATTTACAGATAAAGGTTTTAGCCTTTAAAGGAGCGAAAAAAGTGCCCTTGTTTCAGTCTAAAATGCTCAAAAAGGAGCGCATTTTGGGCAAGAGTTGCACAGAAAAATCAAGGGGCAAAATATCCGACTACCTCCTAATTAATTCCCCGTTTCTCCTGACTTAGGGGCTAGGGGTGGGTTGACTCCTCCCCTCACTCTGAACGAAGTCAGAAGTCTGCTAGGTGTGCAAGTCTGCAAGTGTACCCACCCCTAACCCAACCCACCCCTAACCCCTCCCAAGAGGGGAGCTAGCAGGGGAAGGGGATTTGAGAAAAGCTCCAAAAATATTGCGCCTTAAAAGGCGGGGTTGCGCGACCCATGTTATTTTGATCGGACTTTTTCAGCAAACCCTACTTAGACATTTTTTGGCAGGAAAAATGCTTCAAAGTCAGTCTAGACAGGAGTCAACCAGAACCCTGGGCGAGAGGATTTTAACTTCTATGTTAACTAGAATTATCTCGATCTGAGACTAACCTGCCTTAATAACCATTAAGATTATTTTGGTGGTTAAACGAATCGCACTCCGGACATGATATTATAGCCATCCCAAATGATTTGTAAAAAATCTCAGGATATATAAAAACAAGGAATTTTTAGTTATTTAATTCTCCAAGAGGTACTTGTATTGAATCATAGATAGTGGTGATTCTTAATCTCTCCAATTCCTGAATCCACTCTGATTCTGAATAGAATTTTTCTTGATACTTTTTAGCTAATTCAGAGTCAGTAGATAAATCAGTTTTTTGCCACATACTTAAAACAGTGCTACGACGTTTTCTACACATAATTAATTCGATAGTTGCTATGGTAGAACGAATTTCTAAAGGCGCTCTAAGAAGATTTTTCTTTGCCTTTTCATCTA
>JAXHSW010000013.1:14051-18556 GCA_034190295.1 Cyanobacteriota bacterium
TGAATTATTATTTTTCCCTTTAGTGAAATTTCTATTATTTTTTCGATAATATTTTAACTGTTTTGCTACTAGCAATGGTGCTGATAAAAACTCGTTCTCGGCTAAAAGCTTTTTCCAATGAATAACAACTTGGTTCAACAAATTTTCAGTCAGTAATGAAACTCTCCGAGAATCTCCCTGACTCAAAATATCTGCACAATTTTTCGATAATAAGTAAGTTGATTATCGTTAGTTATTACGGAGGAGCTACGCTTTCAACAATTAATAATTAATAATTAATAATTACCTCTCCTTGAAAGCGGATAGGATTGACTCAAAGGATTTTTTTTATTTATTATCCTCTTAAAAGGGGAGGTTTTAAACCACAATTTTTCGATCAGTTTTTAATATGTCCGCGTCCTTGACTTCAATTGCTATAAAATCAAGAAATTATCATAGTTATAGTTATCCCAAATGATTTGTAAAAAATCTCAGGATATATAAAAACAAGGAATTTTTAGTTATTTAATTCTCCAAGAGGTACTTGTATTAAATCATAGATAGTGGTGATTCTTAATCTCTCCAATTCCTGAATCCACTCTGATTCTGAATAGAATTTTTCTTGATATTTTTTAGCCAATTCAGAGTCAGTAGATAAATCAGTCTTTTGCCACATACTTAAAACAGTGCTACGACGTTTTCTACACATAATTAATTCGATAGTTGCTATGGTAGAACGAATTTCTAAAGGCGCTCTAAGAAGATTTTTCTTTGCCTTTTCATCTAAATGAAAAAGATGCTCTACTTCTGATAGTTTATCTGGAACGTCTAAACAACTATCTTGCAATTTTGAAATTAAATCATCTGAGTCAGTAATTTGATATTCAGACATATTTTCTACATCAATAATTTGTTTCCACAAAAATCGATTGTGAGACAAACTAAACTGTAAATCTCTAGCCTCCATTGCATCTTTCACATCTTGACGATATTTTGGGCAATGTAAATAAATACGCAGTAATAAATATTCTGCTTCTTCTAATAAACTACGTTCTGTAGGTGGAGATAAAACTTTCTGTGAATTATTATTTTTCCCTTTAGTGAAATTTCTATTATTTTTTCGATAATATTTTAACTGTTTTGCTACTAGCAATGGTGCTGATAAAAACTCGTTCTCGGCTAAAAGCTTTTTCCAATGAGTAACAACTTGGTTCAACAAATTTTCAGTCAGTAATGAAACTCTCCGAGAATCTCCCTGACTCAAAATATCTGCACAATATTGAAGATAATAAGTAAGCTGATTATCGTTAGTTATTTTCGTTAAAATTTTGATTATTTGTTGAGTTGCTTGACCATACTCATCAGCCAAACCCAAATTTTTATTTGCTGCAATATTTTGAATTTGCCAGTCAATCCATAGCGGAGAATTAACTAATAATTCCTTATACTTTTCAGCAGAATAATTTTGCAAATATTCATCAGCATCTTTCCCATCAGGAATATTCAATATCCGTAGTTGAACTTCCCCACTATAAGCAAGATTTTCTATTTCTCCAATTGCCCGGTCTGTTGCTTGAATACCCGCTCGGTCAGCATCAAAATTTAAAATAATTTGTTTAGACTCTGTATAACGTAAAAGTTGTTTAATTTGAATAGAACTTAATGCCGTACCTAGAGAAGCAACAACATTATTAATTCCCGCAGCATGGAGAGCAATTGCATCAAAATATCCTTCCACAACCACAGCTTTATCCTGTTTAGAAATAGCAGTTTTTGCCTTATCCAAACAAAATAAAGTTTTACCCTTATCAAATAATTCAGTTTCAGGAGAATTCAAATATTTAGGTTGTTCATCACTCAAAGTTCTCCCACCAAAACCAATAACTCTACCTTGCACATCATTAATAGGAATCATCAAGCGATCGCGAAATCTATCATAATAACTATTACCAGATTTTCTAGGTAAAATTAATCCTGCTTTCTCCACTAACTCTACAGGAAAACCTTTTTGTTCCACCAAATAACCATAAATAGTTTCCCAACCATTAGGAGCATAACCCAGTTGAAATTTTTGAATAGTTTCTTCTGTAATTTGACGTGAAAATTTTAAGTACTCTAAAGCATTTTTTCCCTGTGATTGTCTCAAAGCATGTTGATAAAAACTATTAGCCATTGCCAAAATTTCATACAGTTGTTCCCGCAGAGAAATTTGACGTTGAAACTCTTGTCTATTTTCTGGTGATTCCGTTTTAATTTGTATTTGATAACGTCTGGCTAAATCTAAGACTACATCACTAAAAGAAGACTTACCAACTTCCATCAAAAACTTCAAAACATTACCCCCTGCACCACAGCCAAAACAGTAATACATTTGTTTGCTGGTGTTAAACTAAGCAAACCCATTTCCGGGTAATCCTTTATAGGGTCTGCTCGTCTTCAGAACCGGACGTGAGACTTTCACCTCATCACGGCTCCTCTCCTAAACGTCCCTTTTCATGGGTGCATCCTTAAAATTCCATCTCAGACCAAATGAGTCCTAATGGTTAACTGCTTTCAAATCGTTGGCAGTTTTAGAGTCGTGGCAATGTCGGTGTAACACTTGTTTGTTCTTATTTGTGTTATTACCGCCTTCAGACCTTGGAACGATGTGGTCAACTTCGATTAAATCCGTCGGTCTAAAGTTTAGTCCACAATTTGCGCATTTACCTTTTTGTCGCTTTAAAAGCGTTGAGACTTCTTTCCTTACGCCTGGGTATTTGCCAATTCTGTTACTCCAATAAGTCCAGTCGCCGTCATAAGGGGATTTATTACCTTTTACTTTGATATGCCGTATAATAGGCACATCTGAGTGTTGGTTTAGTATATATTCGCCATCGTTGAGTACCCAATTTCTGGTTCCTTTGTGGGACTTGCTTTGAGGTGGCGTGATGCGAGTAGATTCACCAAGTTGAGTCGCTGCATTGGAGATAGACTTTTAATACCATCTACACCTGCTGTTTTCTGTCCCCGGTTATCCTGTGTCACGCGTCTAACAGCTAGCAACAAGTGCGTAGTAACTTTTGGTCAGAAGTCTTTGGTATTTACGCATCTTGCGGATTTCACCACGGTCGGATGCTCTGTAAATTAACTTTTGCAACTTAAGCACATTCTTCTCAACCCGTTTCCAGTTGATGTCTCTCCATTTGAGATTTGGATTGACACTGACTTGCGACGGTATATCGTCTGTATTCCATGCCACGCTTAAAAATGGCCTAGGGTTTCCTAGTTTTCTTTTTAGTGTTTTAGCTTTATTCATTGCTAATCATTACCTTACATTACGTCTAACAGTGGGTACGTCTGCTCAATGAGCTTCTTACCCAATCCTACTCTCCCTAAGACCTGCATCCGTTGTGCAGATTGACCTTGAATGGCTTCCTAAGTTTTCGACCTATATTTTTAGGATGTCTTAGGGAGGTTTCCTCGTTCCCTTATACCTTTATTGCGACTGATTTAGCGGGGTAAAATCTCCCGAAGGGCTCGACATAGTTGTTGATAACCTCATTAGCAGAAGATTATCTATAGGCCCTTTGACTTTCGTCTCACACTTCCATAGCTATCTTCGGAGTGGCCTTTTATGACGAGAGTTTCATTACCTTCCTGTTCGTCCACTTGTCAGTCTTTGCTGGAGGCCTCACTCTTTTGATAGTTAGAGCTTTGGCCCCTTTTAGACCAGCTTCGGAGATTGATGTTCAGTCTCTACTCCGTGGCCTATGCTGTCAACCCAACAACAGGGTGGTAGGAATTACACCTACAAGGTCATAAGAGTTATCCATAAGTCAGAGGCTATCCTCATGTATTGACCTTGGACGGCCGTTTATACCCAGTAAGTCCTGGTTTAATGGCCAACGAGTCGCACACTAACAGTAAAGCTAGGAGTTTTTTCTTCATGGAAAGGGCATAATCCTACATAATCTTTACCTCGCTTTTTTAATACAATATGCTCTGAGATAACATCATAAATGTCAGCTCTTTCTTTTACCTCTGTAATGGTATCTTGATGAAAACGAAAATTATTCATAGAACTTATTGCAGCTGTTTTTATTTAAGTAAACTAGAAAATTATTTGAGGTTAGAGAATAGGGAGTAGGGAGTAGGAGAATGCTTTTACCACTGTAGTTTATCTATTTTTTAACTGCTATAAATAATGGATTGCCAATTATTTACACAGACCCATAGAACTTTTTCAGCAACGCTCTACTAATCACTTTTTTTGACTGAGTGCTTCACAGGATGATAATTTTTCTGGTGTTTTGATGGTGTGAGTATCTCTTTTATATATATTTAGTAGGGAAATGCTCTTCTTTTGTTGAATAAAAAGTCATGTGTAGGGGCGAGTAGCACCCAATGGTTACATACTATCACGATTTTTTGGGAGATGCCAAGGGAAAAACCTTGCAGATTTCCTGAGCTTCACACAATGATAATTTTTTTTCTTTGTTTGTGAATATAGCGATCGCTTCTACATCAGCAATATTGATGTGTTGATG
>JAXHSW010000013.1:18656-78983 GCA_034190295.1 Cyanobacteriota bacterium
GGGTAAAAAATTTTCCTGTCGTCACTTTTTTTGACTGAGTGCTTCACAGGATGATAATTTTTCTGGTGTTTTGATGGTGTGAGTATCTCTATTTATATATATTTAGTAGGGAAATGCTCTTTTTGTGTTGAATAAAAAGTCATGTATAGGGGCGAGTAACACCCAATGGTTACATACTATCACGATTTTTTGGGAGATGCCAAGGGAAAAACCTTGCAGATTTTCTGAGCTTCACACAATGATAATTTTTTTCTTTGTTTGTGAATATAGCGTTGGCGGAGCAAGTGCGTTAGCTACATCGCTTCTACATCAGCAATATTGATGTGTTGATGGGGTAAAAGATTTTCCTGTCATCACTTTTTTTTGACTGAGTGCTTCACAGGATGATAATTTTTCTGGTGTTTTGATGGTGTGAGTATCTCTTTTATATATATTCAGTAGGGAAATGCTCTTTTTGTGTTGAATAAAAAGTCATGTGTAGGGGCGAGTAGCACCCAATGGTTACATACTATCACGATTTTTTGGGAGATGCCAAGGGAAAAACCTTGCAGATTTTCTGAGCTTCACACAATGATAATTTTTTTTCTTTGTTTGTGAATATAGCGATCGCTTCTACATCAGCAATATTGATGTGTTGATGGGGTAAAAAATTTTCCTGTCGTCACTTTTTTTGACTGAGTGCTTCACAGGATGATAATTTTTCTGGTGTTTTGATGGTGTGAGTATCTCTATTTATATATATTTAGTAGGGAAATGCTCTTCTTTTGTTGAATAAAAAGTCATGCGTAGGGGCGAGTAACACCCAATGATTACATACTATCACGATTTTTTGGGAGATGCCAAGGGAAAAACCTTGCAGATTTTTTGAGCTTCACACAATGATAATTTTTTTCTTTGTTTGTGAATATAGCGATCGCTTCTACATCAGCAATATTGATGTGTTGATGGGGTAAAAAATTTTCCTGTCGTCACTTTTTTTGACTGAGTGCTTCACAAGATGATAATTTTTCTGGTGTTTTGCTGGTGTGAGTATCTCTTCTATATATAAGTTAAGTGGCGAAATGCTCTTCTTTTGTTGAATAAAAAGTCATGCGTAGGGGCGAGTAACACCCAATGATTACATACTATCACGATTTTTTGGGAGATGCCAAGGGAAAAACCTTGCAGATTTTTTGAGCTTCACACAATGATAATTTGGCTTTGTTTGTGAATATATTGGCAGAGCAAGTGCGGTAGGTACATCGCTTCTACATCAGCAATATTGATGTGTTGATGGGGTAAAAAATTTTCCTGTCGTCACTTTTTTTGACTGAGTGCTTCACAGGATGATAATTTTTCTGGTGTTTTGCTGGTGTGAGTATCTCTTCTATATATAAGTTAAGTGGCGAAATGCTCTTCTTTTGTTGAATAAAAAGTCATGCGTAGGGGCGAGTGACACCCAATGATTACATACTATCACGATTTTTTGGGAGATGCCAAGGGAAAAACCTTGCAGATTTTTTGAGCTTCACACAATGATAATTTGGCTTTGTTTGTGAATATATTGGCGGAGCAAGTGCGGTAGGTACATCGCTTCTACACGATCGTGAAACATAAGGCGTTGCATAGAGTGCGGGATGAATTTTATAGATAGTAGGAAACACAGGGAATGAATTCTAACTCCTGACTTCTAAGAAATATCCTACCTATTTGTAGCAAATATTTATCAATAAGAAAAAAACCTCAATCTAGATTTATATATCAGATAAAAATACTATATCTCAGTTTTATTCTCCCTCGCAAAAATTTACAACTTAAATAGAATTACTCAACAGAATACCTTTTGCGAAAGTCAACATTAAATCTTTTTCCCTTCCTTCCTTTTTTCTTATATTGCTTGCGATCCCTGTGACTTATGTAGCGAAGTCTACAGTTGAGAAAAAGAGACAAATTGTTTTACCATATAAACTTATCCAATTATCATCTGGAAATCAACCACGACTCTCAGTCAAATTGTTTTTATGGACGGACGAGTGGTAGAAAATATCTCTGAATATTTTAGATGATTAAAATTAGTCGAGTTTTGATTTTAATTTAGAGTTGCAACAATTCTTGATAATTGTTAATAATTGTAAGTATTCAGAATAAAAATTATAAGTACTAAATTAAAAAAAATTGGTTTCAAGCTAGATATTTTCTTAATCTAGCAATTTACGAGGAAATGGGTAAACAGTGTTCCAACGTATAAGGCAGGATTTAAAAAACGACCTAATTGCCGGTCTACTGGTAGTCATACCATTAGCTACAACAATTTGGTTGACCATAACTATTGCTCGGTGGGTAATAGATTTTTTGACCAAGATTCCTAAACAAATTAATCCCTTCGATGGTTTACACCCAGCTTTAGTGGGTCTACTAAATTTCTTAGTAGGACTAGCAGTACCATTGCTAAGTATTCTAGTGATTGGGTTAATGGCTAGAAATATTGCTGGAAGATGGTTATTAGATGTAGGCGAGCGAATACTACAAGCTATTCCATTTGCAGGGTCAGTCTATGGTACTCTCAAGCAAATCTTAGAAACTCTGCTCAAGGATTCTAACGAAAAATTTCGTCGGGTGGTACTTGTTGAGTATCCGCGTCAGGGAGTTTGGACTATAGCTTTTGTCACTGGTACGATAAGTAGTCAAATTAAATCTCATCTAGGAGACTCAATGCTAAGTCTTTTTATTCCAACTACTCCTAACCCTACATCTGGTTGGTATGCCATAGTGCCAGAAAAAGATGTGCTTAACGTTTCAATGTCAGTGGAAGATGCGTTTAAAGTTCTCATATCAGGTGGAATAGTAACTCCAAATCAATCAGTACGTCCAGAAAAAAAATCAAATGATCGACTCAAACCTCTACTTTTAGATAGAGAAGACTATCAAAAATTTTCTACTGAAGAAGATTGAACGAGTTACACTGAAAAAGGCAGAAGGCAGAAGGCAGCTATGCTGAAGGTTTAATTGCATGGGGATAGTCAATAACTGGCCACTTCGTGTCCGATCGCCCCAAACAATTTTCAGTACCCCCCCCTTGACAGTGGGGTATTAAACCCGTCACTGAAAAGATAAAAGGCTATCAAAAATTATGAACAAAGCTCCTCGCTCCACAGCTCGCGAATTAGCTCTGCTTGGACTAAGTCAATTACCAACAAATTCAGGGAGTTTAGAAAAAAAGCAACTTCAAGAGGTCATACTAGCAGCAGTTAGGACTCTCAGAACTGAAGTCCAAGATATTTTAGAAACTGCAGCGGCAGAATTACAGAGAGGGAGCGATCGCCTCCTCAATAGTCAAATTAGTGCTAGTGATGTTCAAAGTGCCAGTTCGATGGTCCACGAAGCAGTGGAGTTAGGCCAAATGGCAATTAATCGTATTGGCACTGCTGTGGAATTACCAGAATTAATTCAACTAACTAATCAACCAGAAGTTCGCAAATATGCTTTAGAAATTCTGACAAAGGTGAATGATAATAAAGAAGAAATTGATAATTTCTTGAGAGAATCAATTGTAGATTGGCAAATAGAACGTTTGCCTAGAATAGATACAGATATTCTCAGAATTGCAGTGGCAGAAATGATGTTTATTGGCATTCAAGAACAAGTGGCAATTAATGAAGCTGTAAAGTTAGCCAAGCGTTACAGTAGTGAAGATGGATATAGGTTTATTAATGGGGTATTGCGAAGAGTGGTAAATAAAATTAAGTTTGAAGAGTTATAGCAGAAGGAAGAAGGAAGAAGGAAAAAGGAAGAAGGAAGAAGGAAGAAGGAAGAAGGAAAAGTATTACTTTGTCTGAATTTTCAGCTTTTGATCTGTCTTAACCTTTGCAAGGAAGAAGGAAGAAGGAAGAAGGAAGAAGGAAGAAGGAAAAGTATTACTTTGTCTGAATTTTCAGCTTTTGATCTGTCTTAACCTTTGCTTCGACTGCTATATATTGTTAAAGTCCAAAGTTAAAATTAAGGTCTTTGCTTTAACAGTAATCATGTAAAAAAAAACTACAGCTGTACACTCGCATTAATACCAAATTGATAAATGTTGGCTACAAATAGTTGGGGTATTTCTTAGAATTCAGGACTCAGAAATACGGAGTCATAATGAATAGTTTCAGTACCAGTTTTTAGGTCATAAATTATCCTTATTGTGAATTAAAAATTCAGAAGGAATGAGGAATTAAAGATAATTTAGCTGGAACAATTTTTCCTCAATTTTTCTGTCGTTATCTGGTCAAAATTATCATATGTCCAGCTTAAGGGAGCAAAAAACTTGCACTTTTAAATATCCATGCTTTTAGATTTAATCAGCAAGTCTTAATTATCTGGATATACCAAGTACTTATGCTTAATTTATTCGATTTTTATTAGCTTTTGTCTAAGTTAAATTATGATGATTTATAGATTGTAAAACTTATATCAAGTCTCATTAATTAGCCATAATAAAAATGTTTTATCTGATAAATTTATCCTTATTCCCTGTTCTAATTTCCCTAAAATTTTTATTGTAGGTATTTCAAAGATACTTCAACAATTAATAATTAATAATTAATAATTACCTCTCCTTGAAAAGAAGAGAATTGACTCAAAGGATTTTTTTTATTTATTATCCCCTTAAAAGCAGAGGTTTTCAACCACAATTTTTCGATAATATTAGCAACTCACTGATGTTTGTGGTACTTTTCATTTGACAAATTTACCTGGCGAATCTAATACTATTTCTCCATGAAGTTGCACTTAATATAATAATGTAATAAGCTCTGAGCAACAATTATTAAGGGCATTGTTACAGAGAAATGGTATAAGTTATACCAATTCCCAAAAATAATGCTATACTTCTCATGGGACTTCAGTTATTAAGTAATAATAATGATTTAATAATGTTTGTGACGATTCTCAGCATTAAACCAAGTTATCTTATCTCTTTTAACCCTACTCCCTACTTTCAAGGAGATGTAGCAATAATTTTGAGAAATGGTATAACTTACAAGTACTTTAATTAATCAATGAGGAAATAATGTCTGGCTTCCACAAAACAGGTTATTGAGCTTGGATATTCACAAATATCTTAAAACAGTAGACATCTCCTAAAATTAAAAATCAAATCAATTATTATCCATAAATTGTCAATTATTTCTCCCTGTTCCCTGTTCACTCTTTTGGAGGAGATGTCTAGTAACTTTCCAATGGATAGACTACAGTCTGCCAAATAAACCCAAAATAAATATTTTTTGGTTTACTCAAACAAAAAGTTCTGTAATTATGCGATGGTTAAACACAACTCAGTATAAAATAGATTATTTAAAATACTAATATCTAAAAATAAATATGGTTTTTAATTGGTTCCGTCGTCAGTATAATGACAGTTCAGACAAAAGTTCAAAGGAGACATCTAAACCTGAAGCTGAAAAAGAACAGAAAGAACAGGTAGAAGATAAAGTTGAATCACAAGCAAAATCAACAGAAGAGTCAGGAGAGACGACAGAAGATTATTTGAGTTGGGCTAAAGCAGCTTACAAAAATCTTCAAGAAAAGAAAAAAAATGATTCACAAGAATCTCAAATCTCTACAGATACTACTGATGTAGAGAAAAAGCCAGAAACTCAAACACCCTCAACAGAGACAAAAAACGAGCCAATCATATCAGATGCTCTTCCAATAATAGAGGATATTGCGGCAGAAAAAACAGAACCCACAGAAACAGATACCCTGGTTAAACCAGTTCCAATAGTAGAGGAAACCCTCTCTAGCCAAACAAAACCAACCGAAGTAGAAACTCAAGTCAAGCCAGATTCATCAGAACAACTACCTTTCTGGGCCAAAGCTCAAGCAGAAAGACAAGCAAGGGTAGAACGTCTCAAAGAAACTGCCATAGAAGAACCAGAACCAGAAACTCTTGAGAAAACAACCCTAGAAACTGAAGTAGAAGAAATAGACCCCCTAATCCTGGATGAAGCATTTCTCTGGTCAGCAGAAATTTTAGCAGCTCAAGGACGTCGTCCAGAACAAGTATCTGTAGAAGAAATTTCTTGGCTGAAGAAATTACGACAAGGCTTAAATAGAACTCGACGCAACTTACTCAATCAATTACGAGCAATTGTTGGCCAAGGACCGCTAAATCAAGATGCGGTGATGGAAATAGAATCAATGTTACTACAAGCTGATGTGGGAGTAGAAGCAACAGACTTAGTTATAGAAACTCTACAAAATAAATTGCGTGAAGAAGTTTTACCACCAGAAGAAGCGATCGCCTATCTGAAGAGCATTTTACGAGATATTCTAGATAAGCCATTTCAAGATTCTGAAACAATTAGTCCTGCCTACAATCTAACTTTTGTCCCAGAAAAGGATACTTTAAATATTTGGCTGGTTAATGGTGTGAATGGAGCAGGTAAAACCACAACTATCGGTAAAATTGCTCATTTAGCTACTAAGTCAAATTATAGATGTTTAATTGCAGCGGCAGATACATTTCGAGCAGCAGCAGTAGAACAGTTGAAAATCTGGGGACAACGAAGTGAAGTAGAAGTAATTGCTAATGCAGGAAAGAATACTGACCCAGCAGCGGTAGTGTTTGATGCTATAGTCGCAGCTCAAGTCAGAAATACAGAATTACTATTGGTGGACACTGCCGGAAGACTACAAAACAAGAAAAATTTGATGGACGAACTAAGTAAAATTCACCGTATAGTGGAGAAAAAGGCACCTGGTGCTGTGGTGGAATCTCTACTGGTTTTAGATGCTACTCTTGGTCAAAATGGTTTACGACAAGCAGAAGTCTTTGCAAAAGCTGCTAAACTTAGCGGAGTAGTATTGACAAAACTCGATGGAACTGCTAAGGGTGGTGTTGCACTAGCTGTTGTTAAGCAACTAGGTCTACCGATTCGTTTTATTGGTGTGGGAGAAAGTCTAGAAGACCTCCGTCCATTTTCTAGTTATGAGTTTGTTGAAGCTCTTCTAAGTGGTTAGAGATTCAGCACTCTTAACTGTTGAAGATGGTTCAACAATTAATAATTAATTATTAATTATTAACAATTATCTTTCCTTTAAAAGAAGAGAATTGACTCAAAGGAAAATTTTTCTTTTTATCCTCTTAAAAGGGGAGGTTTTAGACCACAATTTTTCGGTAATGGTATAACAGTAGTAGTAGTGAAAAAACGGATGTATTTTTCATTAGAAGTGTAGAAGTAATTAAGGTGGGGGTATCAGACTCTATAATTTTGATTTTCCTATAAGATGATAGTGTTGTTTGGGATATTTTTTAAGTTAAGAATTATCCTTGAAATTTACTTTAAACTACAGGAAACAAAAATAACCAAGCTAAATGTTGATATTGTTTTCAGTATCTAGTAATAATTAGTCTGAAAAATAACTAAAAATCTAGCTGTTTCAATAATTGATAATTGATAATTACCTCTCCCTAAAAGGAATAGGATTGAATAAAAGGAAAAAATTTATTCTCTTGGTCGATTGGATATGCTTAGGAAATCCATCCATCCCTCGACCGCTTTTTTCCCCTTGAAAGGGGAGGCTTTAAACCTAAATTATTTAATTATTTAATTATTTAATTATTAATTCTTCGGTAAAAAAATCAATTTAGCAGCAATATTATTCATACTTTAAAGGTAAGCAAACAGCCGTCAGCTATCAGCTATTGCTTTTAGTTTAGGATAAAAAAAAGCAATATTTAATTGTCTTACTACAAAAGTTGCCTTCCTTGCCCTTAAAGTCTATATTAATTTAAACACTGTCCCATAAGAGAGAGTCTTGTTGCTGATAGCTGTTAGCTCCGCATTCGGACCGAAATGCTTACCTTTAAAGCCGATTGGAATTGATGTAGACAAATTTGTTGTTTGGTAACTGAACCTTAATTATTGTTTGTTCTTCATATAAAAAATAATATTTCTAGCAGAAGGAAGAAGAAAGAAGGAAGAAGGAAGATGGAAGATGGAAGATGGAAGATAGAAGATGGAAAAAGGAAAAATCTTACTTGTCTGAGTATTAAACTTTTGAACTGTCCTAACTTTTGCTTCAACTGCTATATGTATAAACGAAGCCTAGAAAAAATCAAATATTGAATATTAATTAAAATTAGAGTAGTGATACTTAATATCATTTTATATTAGTCAAAAAAATATACTTATTTTGTAATATTATTTGCTCAAATTGGAACTAAAAAATTCCCGATAGCAAGAAAAATTCAGCATAAATTTTACAAAAATAGTAATTCAAGCAAAAATAAATAATTTCAAATATCATTTATGAAAAAGAAACATATTTAGATAAAAAAACATAAATCAGGCATTTATTTTGAGCCGATAATTTTATAATTATGGTAAAAAAAATCAAAGACTGAAACTATAAAATTGACTTTATTTAGGAATTTATCCTGAAGATATTGTGGATAAATGAATAGACTAAATCTGTAAGCATTTCCTGGGTCATACTGCGCAAACAGCTATTAGCTTTCAGCTCTCAGCTCTGATAAGGGGATTTTAATTTATAGATTTAAAGCCAGCTAGACAGCGTAAAATTTAGCTCTCACTCAATTAGTAAAGCTCTTATCTAGAACTAAAAAAAACAATAGCTGATGGCTGAATGCTGACAGCTGAATGCTTACCTAAATATCCTAAATTGAGGGAATAAAATTTTATATATAGCAAGACAAGAATTGGTTAGGAAATTTTTCAATCCTTAAACCCTTTTATCAAAATCATAAGGGTCTAAAACCCCACCTTTTAAGGCGAAATATTTTTGGAGAGTTGCTCACGCATCCCCTACTTCCCCTCCAGGGAGGGGTTAGGGGTGGGTACACTTGCAGACTTGCAGACTTGCAGACTTCGTTAAAGTTCCCTATTCCCTATTCAAGTAGCACTATAAAAAAAATCAAACTCAAGAAAGACATAGCACCGAAGCAAATAGCTCAAATCAAAACTCTTAGCAAAATAAGACAGAGACAAGATAACAGCAGCTAGAGAAACAAAAATTTGCCAAAACTTGAGTTAAAAATGTATAACTAACCATCAAACATCAACAGACTTTAAGTAAATCAAATCTATATATATAAAATGACAATAGTGCCAATACATCGAAACTCCCCCGAACCAACCGACCATACTACCAGTGAAACATCTTCAGCAGTAACATCAGTATATGTTCTCAAAGAAATGGTGGCCCGTTTGCACAAAGAACAACAAAATGTTAACGATTTATTAAGTTCTCTTGGCTTTGCCTTGCGTAGCTTCAATAATCTAAATCAGTTCCTAGAATTAATTCCTCTGATTGGTTGTCGAGTAACCGATGCTGATGGAGGAGCACTGGTATTATTTAAACCCAATGGTCAAGTGAGGTTCCAACAACTACACTGCCAAGAAGGTCATCAATGTCAAGATATTCGTAAAGCATTAGAAGTAGCGACTCGTCAATTTATTACAGAAACAACCTTGCCTGCCGAATTACAGGAAATCTCAATTCAAACCGCCAGTTTGGACTATCAAGTTAGCAACTATCTAGGTAATGATATTCAATTATTTGGAACATCAATTCTGGTGAACAACTCAGAACGAGGTCGTCTATATGTATTTAGTAACGACCCAGAATATGTCTGGACACCAGCTAGACAAAAATTAATTCGCCTAGTAGCAGACCAGACCGCTGTGGCGATCGCTAATGATGAACTAGCAACTTCCTTACGAGAAAAGGAACGTTTGGACAGAGAGCTAGAAATAGGGGCAGAAATTCAACTACAACTATTACCTCCAGAATGTCCAGAAATTCCTGGTGTGACTCTTGCCGCTCGTTGTCAAACAGCAAACCGAGTGGGAGGGGATTATTATGATTTTATTCCCTCTAACTACGACCAGTTAAATTCCAAAAACAAAACACAGCAACCCTGTCGTTGGAGTATTGTAATTGGGGACGTAATGGGCAAAGGTGTACCTGCTGGTTTAATTATGACCATGACCAGAGGAATGTTGAGAGCTGAGGTATTAAACCGCCACTCACCAGCACGAGTGCTACAACACTTAAATCAAGTAATGTATGCCGATCTGGAAACTTCTCATAGATTTGTAACTTTATTTTATTCAGAGTACGACCCAGAAACCCGCATTTTGTCTTATAGCAATGCGGCCCATCATCCTCCCATGTTGTGGCAAACTGCTAGTAATTCTATCGTACAGTTAGATACTTTGGGAATGTTAGTTGGTTTAGAAATAGACCCTGAATACAATGAAGCACAAGTAACACTTTGTCCAGGAGATACTATTATTTATTATACAGATGGGTTTACAGATGCAGCTAATCAAAATGGCGATCGTTACGATGATATTAAATTGAGCGAAGCTTTCAAGTTTGCGTGTCAAAATTATCAGGAACCACAAGAAATATTAAATTACCTATTTGCTCAAGTAAAACAATTTGTTGGTGAAGGAAACCACAATCCAGATGATATGACTTTAGTGGTGATGAGAGTAAAATATTCTACAGAAGAATAAATATATGATTATTAATATAATTTCCGCAACTACATCAGGTTTGACCCCGATGATTTATGAAACTAATATTCTAGATTTGTTGGGAATAAAAATATTGTCTAGTTGGCAAATTTTAGCTCAACAAGTTGATGTAAATTTATGGTCTGATGTGCAAAAAGCTTGGAAAAATTTTATAGAATGTGGTCAAGTATGAACACTATTAGTTGGTCTATTTATTGGTTGGATGGTTAAGAGTATTTTGCCTTAATTACATAGTAGAAGGAAGAAGGAAGAAGGAAGAAGGAAGAAGGTTGTGATGTCTGCATCTTTTCCTTCCATTGCTATAAAACCTTACATCTCTATAGAGTTAAATAAGGGTTGTTGATTAAATATCAAAGCATTTAAAAATAAAGATTTTAGCCTTTTTAGAACAAAAAAAAGTGTAACTTTTTAAGCTTAAGCAACCAAAAAGTTAAGATAAAAGGCGGAATAACTGTAGAAAAATCAAGAGATAAAAATATCCGACTACCTCCTCTAAATTTCCCGTTCCTCCTGAATTCTGTTTGCGGAGCATGACCTAGGAAATCCTGACTTCTACTCCTACCAAAAGATTTTTTCAGCAAACTTCTAGATAGAAAAAAAATCTGCAAAATGACGCAAGATAAACAAACATGGAGCAAAAGATTTGAAAAGGCATTGCATCCTACTATCGCTAAATTTAATGCCAGTATTAGTTTTGATATTGAATTAATTGAATACGATATTACTGGTTCGGTAGCTCATACAAAAATGTTGGCTAAAACAGGTATTATTTCCCCAGAAGAAGGTGAAAAATTAGTTAAGGGTTTAGAACAAATTCGTCAAGAATATCGGGAAGGAAAGTTTCACCCGGATATTGATGCGGAAGATGTTCACTTTGCTGTGGAAAAAAGACTTACAGAAATTACTGGGGATATTGGTAAAAAGTTACATACAGCTAGGTCTAGAAATGACCAAGTAGGCACTGATACGAGGCTTTATTTACGAGAAGAAATTGAGCAAATCAGGGTTTTATTAAGAAATTTTCAATCATCTTTATTGGAGCTAGCTGAATCTAATATAGAAACTTTAATTCCTGGTTATACTCATCTACAAAGGGCACAACCTTTGAGTTTAGCTCATCATCTTTTGGCTTATTTTCATAAAGCTGAAAGAGACTGGGAACGACTAGGAGATGTTTATCGCCGAGTGAATATTTCTCCTCTTGGTTGTGGTGCTTTAGCAGGTACAACTTTTCCTATAGATAGACACTATACTGCTGAATTATTAAAGTTTGAAAAGCCTTATGCTAATAGTTTGGATGGGGTAAGTGACCGAGATTTTGCTATTGAATTTCTCTGTGCAGCTAGTATAATTATGGTTCATTTAAGTCGTTTGGCAGAGGAAATAATTTTATGGTCATCTGAAGAGTTTAGGTTTGTTACTTTAACTGATAGTTGTGCTACTGGTTCTAGTATTATGCCTCAAAAGAAAAATCCTGATGTGCCAGAGTTAGTTAGGGGGAAAACAGGCCGAGTTTTTGGTCATTTACAAGGTATGTTAGTGGTGATGAAGGGACTGCCACTAGCATATAATAAGGATTTACAAGAAGATAAAGAAGGTTTATTTGATACGATAAAAACAGTTAAAAGTTGTCTAGAAGCAATGACAATTTTAATGACTGAAGGTTTACAGTTTAATAGCGATCGCTTAACTGAAGCTGTTTCAGAAGACTTTTCTAATGCCACAGATGTGGCCGATTATTTGGCAGCTCGTGGCGTACCATTTCGAGAAGCTTATAATTTAGTAGGTAAAGTTGTGAAAACTTGTATTTCTACTGGTAAATTATTGAAAGATTTAACCCTAGAAGAATGGCAAGAATTACATCCAAAATTTGCAGCAGATATTTATGAGGCGATCGCTCCCGAACAAGTAGTATCTGCACGCAATAGTTATGGTGGTACGGGTTTTGAACAAGTAAAGAGAGAAATTGCTACAGCTAAACATAAATTGGCAATTTAATTGAATTTTATCTTTTTATTTTGGGTTTAATATCCCACCGTTTAGTCGGTGTTGATAATTGGTTAGGGTTTGTAGACGCGGAGCGGCTTGTCGAAGACTGTCCCCATCCATTTTTTCTTCCTTCTTCCTTCTTCCTTCTTCAATGTCAGAATCTAGATTTAAGTTGCTAACTCTCAAATCTAGATTTGACATTTTACATATCAAAATTAATCAAAATCATTGGGTCTAAAACCCCGCCTTTTAATTAAGGCGAAATATTTTTGGAGGGTTGCTCGCTTATCCCCTTTACAAAAATAACTTCTGTACGGGCGAACGGCCGTTCGCCCCTACTTGCTGACTTCTGACTTCGTTAACGCTTGGAACTTTAGAATAGTCAAATTTACTATTGCTCTACAGCAGTTTCTTCTGAATTTTGCTCGTTACTACTATTTTCATTATTGCTAGATGAAAACTTAGATGAATATCGCTTAGAAAAAAAACCTGTACCTTTTTTCTTACGAAACTTTCGTGCGTAAGCCAGATTACGTTGTGCTTTCTCTTTTTTGGGATTACGGCGTTTAGCCATTATTACCTCACTAAAATAAAGAACAAAATGGAATATTTTCTCAGCCGTTCTAGCACTCTTTGATTCATGGTGCTTATTTTTGACAGTTTTTTTATTATAGCAAAGACTTGAATATTTGCCTAATAAAAATAAATCTAAAAAGTCAGCAATATTTGATAATATATAGTAATTTTATCTGAGTTGTGAAATATTGGCAATAGAGAAGAAAGAAAAAACTGTATCTTATGAATATGAAAACCACTATATTCTTTACTTTTAGGAAATAGTAAAATTCTCACATCTGATTTCCGACCGCTATATAATCAAAATCATCAAAGTCGCGATAAATATTATATAAAACTTCAATTTAAGATGGTCATTTCAGTTAGCCTCCTACGGTCGGAGCTACGCGATCGGGCACGCCTCTTCTGGAGGAACTGCGCACTTCAGTACCTCTGCAATAAGGAGGCTTGAAGTACGGAATTATCTTTTTTTTTCCCTTAACAGGGGAGACTTTAGACCACGATTTGTTGGTAAAATTTGTAAGTATTTTAGCATCAAGATACAATCAACAATTAATAATGAATAATGAATAATTAACAATTACCTCTCCTTGAAAATAAGAGGATTGACTAATCATAAAAATTTTTATTTATTATATAAAATCCGGTTAATTGCACATAGAATCCAGTTATATAATATCTGTTGATAATTTCTTAAATTACTTCAATATTAGACATATCCACCACCCTTATGAAGTAGCGGTGCGACCCCGCGTCGGCGTCAGACGCACCTGGTAGCGCACTCCTGTGAGGAATTAGGAGGAAATAATTGATAATTTATGTACGATAAGTGATTTGATTTTTTATTATTTGGAGATATCTATTTAATCTCCCCTACTCCCCTACTCCCCTACTCCCCCACTCCCCTACTCTCAACTATATAATAAGTATTCAACCGGATTTGATATTATCCCCTTAAAAGGGGAGGGTTTAAACCACAAATTTTAGGTAAAAAAATTACTCCTATGTTGTTTGAGTAATTAGGTTCGTATAAAAGCTATTTTGCATCAAATCAAATTTAAACAATTAATAATTACTTTTCTCCAAAAAAATCAGATGAGCAAAAATTAGATGAGCCAATATGATTTTTTGATTCTTTAAAAAAGAGACTTACAACCTTAATTGTCAGGTGAAAATATATGAATAATTATAATATCATCTCCGAATAAGAGCGCGAGCAAAAAAATTTTCTCCTTCTACCCCTCTTTCTTATTCTTTCTTCCCTCCTGACTCCTGACTCCTAAGTAATTAAGGTAAGTGTTCTACAGTAATTCAGCAACGCCGTAAAGACGAATAAAATCAATCAGAAAAAATGCCAAATAATCCCTATAGTTGGATAGAAAAATCTCTATCAACAATACATAAAGCTAACTGGTATCGTTCAGTTAAAACTATCGAAAGTATTCCCGGCGCAATAATCAAATTAGAAGGAAAACAACTAATAAATTTTGCTAGTAATGATTATTTAGGATTAGCAGGAGATCCACGTTTAATTGAAGCAGCTATTCAAGCAACAAAAAAATTTGGTACGGGTAGTACTGGTTCTCGTTTATTAACAGGTCATCGAGAAATACATCAGGAATTAGAACTTGAAATAGCAAAATTAAAACAAACAGAAACAGCCTTAGTTTTTAGTTCAGGATATTTAGCAAATATAGGTGTAATCTCTTCATTAGTCAGTAAGCGTGACCTGATTTTATCAGACAAATATAATCATTCTAGTCTAAAAAATGGAGCCATTCTTAGTGGTGCAAAAATCCTGGAATATAGCCACAATAATATTGAAGATTTAACAAATAAACTAGAACAATATCGAGAAAAATATCGTCGTAGCTTAATAATTACAGATAGTGTTTTTAGTATGGATGGCGATTTATGTAAACTGCCATTACTATTAGATTTAGCAGAAAAATATAACAGTATGCTATTAGTAGATGAAGCTCATGCCACAGGAGTATTTGGCATTAATGGAGGAGGTTGTGTCGAATATTTTAACTGTACAGGAAAAGAATTAATTCAAATTGGTACTCTCAGCAAAGCATTAGGAAGTTTAGGAGGGTATGTTGCTGGGTCAAAAAAATTAATTGAATTTCTCAGAAATAGAGCGCCTAGTTGGATATATACCACAGGTTTAACTCCTGCAGATACTGCTGCTGCTTTAACAGCTATAAAAATTATCAAAAAAGAACCAGAACGTCGTCTCAAATTATGGCAAAATCTAGAGACTTTAATGAATTTATTAGAAACAGAAAATAAACATTTAGGAGCAGAGAAAAAAAACCTGAATTATCAATCGCCAATTATCTGTTTTCCCCTTAAAAATGCAGCCGAAGCATTAATAATAGGAGAAAAATTAAAACAAGCAGGAATATTTGCTCCGGCCATTCGCCCCCCTACTGTTAATATTAGTCGGATTCGCATTTCATTAATGGCCACCCATGAAACAAATCATATTCAGCAATTAGTAGCAGCATTAGAAGAAGTCAGAAGTTAGAAGTCAGAAGTCAGAAGTTAGAAGTTAGATTCGATCGACTAAAAACTTTGATAAGACCATAGTTTCGGGTAATTATTTGACATTTAAAATTGGAAACTATTTGTGACATCCCTAAAGTGAATTGGTATTATCATTTCTGGAATTAACAATAGAATTCCGTTCCACTTTGCGATCGCTTTTATACTAATTAGCAAAAGTCATGCTATGCTTAAGCGACACTTCAATTATTAAATAATTAAAGCTTACCGAAAATTGTGGTTTAAAGCCTCCCCTTTTAAGGGGATAATAAAGAAAAATTTTCATTATTAGTCAATCCTCTTCTTTTCAAGGAGAGGTAATTATTAATTATTAATTATTAATTGTTGAACGACCTAATCTAAAAGCATTTACAGATAAAGGTCTTAGCCTTTAAGGAGCGAAAAAAAGTGCAAAATTTTAAGCTTAAGCGACCAAAAAGTTAGGATTAAAGGCTGATTATGGCAAAAAAATAAAGGGATAAATATATCCGACTACCCCCTCTAAATTCCCCGTTCCTCCTGACTCCTTACTCCTGACTTCTAAGAAATATCCTAGCTATTTGTAGCAAACATTTATCAATGTAATATTACCGAAAAATTAGGTTTAAAGCCTCCCCCTAAAAGGGGGATGAAAAAATATTCAGTTCAGTATTTTCAAGCCTCCGGCAATAGTGGTCGGTACTGATAACTGATAACTGATAACTGATAACTGAAATGAAATCACACGCACCTTTTATATACTAAAAATTATTTCCATCACTCAGAAAATCCGTAATTTCTTCTACTACTATATCCGGCATTTGTTCGGGTAAATTATCTCCACCAGAATTAATTAAATGAAGTTTAGCTATCGGCAATAAATCCGCATAAAACTTACTCATAGATAAAGCAATATCCGTATCTTTATAACCTTGTAAAATTAAAGTTTTTACTTTCAGAAAAGCCAACTCTTCTGTCAATAATTCAGCTTGAATTTCTGCCCACCTACGTCGAAATAAAATGTTAGTTCCCGTTGAAGAAAGCAATAATTTTTGTCGAAATTGTAGAATTTCCTTAATTTTCGTATGAGCACCTAATAACCTCACAAAAGGATATATTAATTGTAAAACCCAACACAAAAAAGAATATTTTTGATTCAAGCATCCAAACAAGCGCCAACGTGATTTTACAGCAGCAAGATTGATTCCTTCAGGAGATATCAATATTGTGCCCAATACTTGTTCAGAATATTTGAGAGCATAACTAGCAGCTATCCAACCCCCTAAAGAATGACCAACTAAATATACCTTTTCCAATTTTAAACTAGCTATATATTCAGCCAAAGATTCTACTATTTGATTAATTGAATAATGAGTAGAAGAAAATTTTGACTCACCAAACCCTGGTAAATCTGGTGCAAAGCAATGATAATCTAGACTCAATCGCTCCATAACTGGTAACCACTGACTGCTTTCATACCAAGATCCATGTAGAAATACAACATTATTTGAACTACCACCAATTTCACGCCAAAACAATAGTCCACCAGACAACTTGACACGAGAATTACGCCATAAAAAGTGCATAAATATGGAATTATAAAATTTAACAGATATCTCCACCAAAAGAGGGAATAGGGTTAATGAAGTCAGAAGTCAGAAGGCGCGAAGTTAGAAGTCAGAAGGCAGAAGTTATCTCTGACTTACTTTCAGCATTTAGTATTGTCCGCGCCCTATTTGCGCAGTGCTATAATTGATTTTATTTTTGATTTTTACCATTTAATAAATATCTCCAGAAAAGAGGCAACAGCTCATCTGAGAGAAATAATTGATAATTTATGGATAATAATTGATTTTATTTTTGATTTTTACCATCTAATAAATATCTCCAGAAAAGAGGCAACAGGCAACAGCTCATCTGAGAGAAATAATTGATAATTTATGGATAATAATTGATTTTATTTTTGATTTTTACCGAAAAATTGTGGTTTAAAGCCTCCCCTTTTAAGGGGATAATAAATAAAAATTTTCCTTTTATTCAATCTTCTTCCTTTTAGGGAGAGGTAATTATCAATTATCAATTATCAATTATTGAAAAGATGTCTAATAGATATTTCACCTTATATATAGCGTTTCTCAAATTACTGAGGTACAGTTGTTTTTCTTCTTTTCTAGTCCCTAAAACACAGTATTTTTGTACCTCCTGCTTCTTGAGAAGTAAGCATTTCCTAAGTTGAAGGAGTGTATCTTGCCAGTAACTTTTAATTATCTCTCAATTTTTCAACTGCTTTTACCTAATAATTAAGCTTTAAACCCTCTCCTTTAAAGGAGAAACAAGACAAAATTTTCATGATTAGTCAATTCTCTTCTTTTCAAGGAGAGGTAATTATTAATTATTAATTGTTGAACTCCTCCTCTCATCAATAGCTGATAGCTGATAGTTAAATGCTTACCTTGGGAATTGCTATATTCCAGTGAAAATACCTTCAAATAATCCTTTTCTATTGTGAGATTATAGAATCACGAAATTAAGCTAAAATTGTCAAACCACTCAAATAATCCTTTAATTGTCGCTCGTAGTCGTAGCCAAGATTATCCGGCAAAGATGTAACTTCAAAAGCTTGAACATCAGTAATTTCCACATCATCTAGAACATTCATATCTCCCCGAACATCAGCCTCAACCAAAATATTAATAGAATGTAATCTAGGGTCTCGATCTGGTGCAGAATATACCCCCACTAATCTACGAACATTAACTAACTCTAACCCTGTTTCTTCAAGTAACTCCCTTTTCACAGTAGTTGTAACATCTTGACCCCATTCCACCATACCTCCTGGTAGAGCATATTTATTATTATCACGGCGACGAACTAAAACTATCCGGCCATCAGGCAAAATGGGGACTATATTAACACCTGTCACAGGATGACGGAAAATTAAGCCAAGTACAGTTTGTCCAACTTTCCATAATTGACCTATGAGCTTAGGAATCAAAACTAAAATATAAAGCACTTTCAATAATTATTTTTGTAGTTTTTTTTGATTTAGAAGCAAACAAAAAGTTAGTTTACAGGCTGATATTGCAGATTTTTTTTACCTAATCCTAATAAGGTACAACTTCTTGCAATTTTTACTAAACGCCTTAACTGGGAATATAAGAACAAGTATTAAGAATAAAAAAATTATTATTACCGAAAAATTGTGGTTTAAAGCCTCCCCTCGATCGGGGATAATAAATAAAAATTTTCATGATTAGTCAATCCTCTTCTTTCCAAGGAGAGGTAATTGTTAATTATTCATTATTCATTATTTATTATTCATTGTTGAAAATCCCCAAGTAATATTTCTGGAAAACTATTCTCTCGCTACCTAACTAAAAGCTTAGTAAAACATAGAACATATTGTAATATCCTATTAAGTAATTTGTACATAAATAAATTTGTAAATTCCCCATCAAAGGAAAATTTTAATAAATGCTCAACGGTCTGCTCTTAGTGCCATTAATAGGTGCCGCTATCATTAGTTTTTGGCCAAGTACTCTCTCGCCAAAATTAGCCAGGCAAATCGCTCTGGTTGTGGCCATAATTAGTTTCCTATGGTCTTTAGTGTTACTGACTGAATTTAACCCACAAGATCCAAATCTACAATTTGTCGTCTTATTTCCCTGGATAGACTCCCTGGGTTTAAGCTACTCTCTGGGTATGGACGGTTTATCTCTGCCATTAGTAGTATTAAATGGCCTGTTAACTGCTATTGCTATTTACGCCACAGACAAATCAATCAAAAGACCCCGTTTTTATTACTCTCTAATATTGTTACTAGCAGTTAGCGTATTTGGAGCTTTTCTAGCTCAAAACTTACTACTATTTTTTATCTTCTATGAACTAGAGCTAATTCCTTTATACCTATTAATAGCAATTTGGGGTGGGCCAAGACGGGGTTACGCATCCACAAAATTTCTGATTTACACAGCAATTTCAGGAATTTTAATCCTAGCTGGATTCTTAGGAGTAGTGTGGTTCAGTGGCTCATCTAATTTTGCTTACGACCAAGCAATGGCCCAGGCCCTACCTTTAGGAACTCAACTATTATTATTAGGAGCAATAGTCATCGGGTTTGGCATAAAAATTCCTCTAGTTCCCTTCCATACATGGCTACCCGATGCTCACGTTGAAGCTTCTACACCGATATCTGTACTTTTAGCAGGAGTGCTGTTGAAATTAGGGACTTATGGTTTACTGAGATTTGGATTAAATATGTTCTCAGAAGCTTGGGTATATATTTCTCCATGGTTAGCAATATGGGCAGTAGTTAGTGTACTTTATGGTTCATTTAATGCGATCGTCCAAAGAGACATGAAAAAAATGGTAGCTTATAGTTCCGTTGGTCACATGGGATATATTTTGTTAGCAAGTGCAGCAGCAACTCCTCTCAGTATTTTGGGAACAGTGTTTCAAATGATTAGCCACGGTTTAATTTCTGCTCTACTATTTTTATTAGTGGGAATAGTTTACAAAAAAGCTGGCACTCGCGATATAGATATATTGCGTGGTTTGTTAAACCCAGAACAAGGTTTACCATTGATGGGTAGTTTGATGATTTTAGGAGTAATGGCAAGTGCTGGTATTCCAGGAATGGTTGGGTTTATTTCCGAATTTTTAGTGTTTAGAGGCAGTTTCAGCGTGTTTACAGTTCCCACTCTTCTGTGTATGATCGGAACGGGGTTAACATCAGCGTATTTTTTGCTGTTAGCGAACCGAGTATTTTTTGGTAGGTTATCTGAAACGGTTGTGAATTTACCTCCCTTACAGTGGTCGGATAGAATACCATCAATTATTTTAGCACTTCTCATCGTCATTTTAGGAATACAACCAAACTGGATGTTGCGTTGGACTGAAACTGAAGCAAATACAATGAGCGCAAGTCAACATAAGTTGTCACAGGTAGTTAAAAAGTCAGCGATCGCTCCTCAACCTTTGCTCATTAACTATTCTAAATAAGAATAATTTGGAGAAGAATATTATACTCAGAATTATTTGTTTTTTGCAGTTATATCAAGTCCTGATAATAGCACGATAAAAAACTTTTCCTGACTCTTTTCTCCTGATTATTATCTCATTTTTTATAACTATTTAACTGGAGATAATATTATTAGATTGTTAATAATTCCAAACACATCTCCTTCAATAATGCGCGAATGCGCGAATTACTTCTCCTTGAAAATAAGAGGATTGACTCAAAGGTTTTTTTTCTTGTTTCTCCACGGCGAGTGAGAGGCTTTAAACCTTAATTGTTCGCTAAAAGAGAGAACAGGGAACAGGAAACCAACCCCTAACCCCTCCTGCAAGGGGAATAATTGATAGTTTATGGATAATAATTTATTTTAGCTTTGATTTTTACGCCTATGTCTAAAGTAGATAATTCATTTTTTTTCAAATGGGAAAATAATACAAATAGCATTAAATATTAATATAGCAATTACCATGCTTGTGAGGTAAAAAAAATATTATTATTTTGTGGTTTTAGATAACAGGAAACAGGGCAGACAATTAAAATATAACTATACCTCAGGAGACTGAGAAACGCTATATTTATTCAGACCAATTCCTAAAAATAATGCTATATTTATTGAAGACTTCAGCTATTAAATAAAAAGTAAAATTCAGCAATATTTTTAGTAATTATAGCCATAAAGTAAAGATATCTTAGTTTATCGAAATAATATGGGTCTAAAACCCCGCCTTTTAAGGCGATCGGGTTTTTGGAGCGGGGCTTAAATCCCCTACTTCCCCTCCTGGGAGGGGTTAGGGGTGGGTTAACTTCTGACTTGCAGACTTGCTGACTTCTGACTTCGTTAATATTTCCCTGCTCCCTGCTCCCAAGAATATTTAGCAAAAATACGCGAGATTTGGTATTAACCGATCTAGTGCAGGATGGCAGAAATAACTGGTTACAAAATCCTAAAACAATTGCAAATCAAAAATGATTGACTTTCAAGAATGCGCGAATGCGCGAATGCGCGAATTACCTCTCCTTTAAAGGAGAAACAAGAAAAAATTTTCATAATTAGTCAATCCTATCCGTTTTAGGGAGAGGTAATTATCAATTATCAATTATCAATTATTGAACTGTTGCCTTTCGGAGCAGATGAGCTGTTACCTACTCCTGCAAAAATCTATATCTTTTTCACACCTAGGTCTAATGCATGACTTTTAACTTCCGCGTAGCGGCACTAGCAAGTAAAAAACTTCAAATTTAGGAAAAAAAATTATGGCAAACACCATTTTAAGATGTAAAACTCATCCACTTTCAGCCTATATTAATCGTTTAAAATATGGTCAAACTCTACTAAAAGATACACCAGAAAATGTCTTAGAAGTTGTCGGAATTTTGAAAAGTTATGGCATTGTATTAGATGCTTATTCTAAGAATCTAATTTATATTGCCGAACATCAATTTTTAGAATTGTTTCCCTTTTTTAAATACTTCAACGGCAAAATTTCATTAGGTAAATTGCTCAAATTTTGGTGGCATGACCGGATTAATTATGAGTATGCAGAATATTGTATGAGGGGAATGTTATGGCATGGAGGTGGAGGTCTTGATAAATATTTAGATTCACCAGAATTTAAACAACTAGCAAAAGCAGTAATAGATGCCAAAATTACAGGAAACTTGATGTTAATGCCACTCAATCAATTATTTCCAGAATTTTTACCAGATATGGTACGTCAACAAGCTTATTACAGTGCTTTAGGTCAATTTTGGCGGGTAATGAGCGATATGTTTATGACCTTATCTGATAAGTATGACCAGGAGAAAATGACATCTATTCCTCAAGTAGTAGAGCATATTTTATCAGGGTTAGTAGCAGCAGCAAATTTACCAATTACATACACTGTAAATGTAAAAGGTAAGGGTTATGAAATAATTCCTGAATCAGTAGGTTTAACCTTTTTAACCGATACAGCAGTTCCCTATGTAGAAGCAATTTTCTTCCGAGGTATGCCATTTTTAGGAACAGTTTCATACAATGCTCAAGCTCAACAAATAGACCACGAACAAAGTCGATTTACTTATGGTGCTTTATATGCCGATCCATTACCTATTGGAGGAGCAGGAATTCCACCCACATTACTAATGCAAGATATGCGACATTTTTTACCAGATTATCTTCTAGAAGTTTATCAAAAAACTAACCGAGGTACAGATAATTTACGAGTCAAAATTTGTCAGACTTTTCAAAAGTCAATGTTTTGTGTAACAACGGCGGCAATTTTAGGATTAGCACCTTATCCTTTAGATACAGAAAATCTAGAAGAACAAGCAGTAAATCAAGCCTATTTAGAAACTTGGATGGATCGATTTTTAACATCACAATTACAAGAAGTTAATAGTTAGCGATCGCCTCTATTTGTAGAACAAAACTCCGTAGGGACATTGCATGCAACATCCCTACTACTCCCTAAATTTTTTATTGGGGTTATTTAAAGAGACATTGTCAGGACTTACGCAAATCGACTTTTAAACCACCATCTGTAGGGGCGAATGGCATTCGCCCTCCCTATATATAGAGTCTCTGCGTAAGTCCTGATTGTATTAAACAGATGTAAGCAAACAGCCGTCAACTATTAGCTATCAGCTGTTAATTTTAGGGAAGGTCATTTCAGTTATCAGTTATCAGTTATCAGTTATCAGTACCGACCACTAAAGCATAAGGCTTGAAAATACGCTCATTGAATATTTTTTCATCCCCCTTTTAAGGGGAGGCTTTAAACCCAATTTTTCGGTAAAAGCAACCTTTGAAATTGAAAAATAATAAAAAGTTACTGCCAAAGTCTCAGGACCAAACCTGAGAAGTAATTATTCATTACTTACTAATTGCTGAATGCGATCGCATGACAAACGGAATAGCTGACTGCTGATAGCTGAATGCTTACAGACAGATTTTTTGTTAAAAGTGCTATATTTGGCTTATAATTTTTTATAAAAAATCCTGATGAATAAAAGAATACCTCAATCTATATTATCTAAAATCGGCCGTAAAATTATTAATCAAATATTTAGGTTATTGAAATTACCTACTATTGATAATTTAGAGACTCAACTACAGGAAAAAAATGAGCAACTAGAACAAATATATGCACAACAGAAAGCAATATACCGAGCGATCGGCAAGGTTAGAGCATCTCTCGACCTAGAAACAATCTTTCAGACAACCACAAAAGAAACTTGTAGACTTTTAGGTGTCGAACGAGTCTCAGTATATCGTTTTAATGAAGACTGGGGAGGTGAATTTGTTGGTGACTTTGAATTTGCTGAAGTTGGTTGGGATGAACTCGAGTTTACATACAAAAACACCGTTTGGAATGATTGTTATCTTCAGAACCATCAAGGTGGTCGGTATCGCAATAATGAAACACTCATAGTAAAAGACATTTATAAAGCAGAGTTGTCGCAATGTCATATTGAAATATTAGAACAATTTCACATCCGATCCTATGCCACTGCTCCCATTTTTATCAAACAAAAACTATGGGGTATTCTGGCTGCCTATCAGCATTCTAAACCCCATGAATGGGAAACTTCTGCAGTAAATTTTTTGACTCAAATTGCTGCTCAACTAGGCTTTGCAGTGCAGCAAGCAGAACAACTAGCTGAAGTCGAACAACAAGCCAAAGATTTACGAGCAGCTAGCCAACAACAAATGATTTTATTCAACTTAATCTCAGAAATTCGTGAATCTCTCGACCTTCATACTTTATTTAAAACTACTGCCAAAGAAGTCAGAAAAGCTCTAGAGAGCGATCGCGTAGGAATATTTCGCTTCGACCCAGAGAGTAACTACTGCTATGGAGAGTTTGTTTCTGAAAGCGTTTTACCAGTGTTTGATTCTGCCCTTTCGATCAAAGTCAACGATTATTGTTTTGGCGAACAGCACGCTATCCATTATCAACAGGGACGCATGCAAGTGCTGACCGATATTTACAATGCTGGTTTAAAAGACTGTCATATTGAAGTATTAGAGAAATTTCAGATTAAAGCACAAATTATTATGCCTTTAATGATGGGTGCAAAACTTTGGGGACTGCTTTGTATTCATCAGTGTGAAAACACCCGTGAATGGACTGCCACTGAAATTAGATTTGTCAAACAATTAGCAGCTCAGTTTAGCGTCGCTTTAGAACATTCCCATCTACTCGCTCAAACTCGCTCACAAACAGATGAGTTAGGCAAAACCCTAGATGCACTTCAAGAAGCAAATCTCAAGTTAGAACGTCTGGCTCGAATTGATGGTTTAACTCAAATTCCTAACCGCCGCTACTTCGATGAATTTTTAGACCAAGAATGGCGACGAATGGCAAGACAAAAGCAATTTTTATCTCTAATTATGCTTGATGTGGATTATTTCAAATTATACAATGATGTTTACGGTCATCAAGAAGGAGACAAATGCTTGATTAAAATAGCTTATACAGCTCAAGAGGTTTTGAAGTCTCCGGCATACTTGCTAGCTCGTTATGGGGGCGAAGAGTTTGCTGTAATTTTATCAAATACTGACCAAAGTAGGGCTTGTGAAGTAGCAGCACAGATTCAATCAGCCATTAAGGCTTTAGGTATTCCTCATCCTAGTGGGAAAGGGCAAATAGTTACCATCAGTCTTGGTATTGCGACTGAAGTTCCTTCATTCGATCGAACGCTCCATGCATTTATAAACCAAGCTGATAAAGCTTTATATGAAGCTAAACAGCAGGGTAGAGATTGCTGGGTACACTTTAGTATGATTTCTCAAGATGCAAAGAGCTTTTAAAGTTAATGCAAATTCTCAAACTATAATGCGATCGCAGAAATACCTAAAAGTTTATAAAGTTGTTTCCCATTTTTATGGTCTAAAATTAACCATGCAGCTTTCAAATTAGCATCCTCACCTTATTTATTTTTGATAGCTTCGAGCTAAAAAATTAGCTATAGCAACAAATAATTTGCTTAGGACATAGACTGATGATGAACATCAAACAGGGAAATGTTTTTCCTCCTGCTCCCCAGAGCTAATTCTTTGTCGTAGCGAGAATATTTACAACCCTATATTTTTTTTAGATCCTGTGCTTCCCACACTCCCTTTTCCCTGCTATACGTTGTCCATCATGCACCATATTTTTGTAATCTGCCAGCATGAGCAAGAGCTAATCCGATTAAATGTACTCCTGGGCGGATACCCAAAGTACCACGAGTGCAAGCATATTCATCAAAAGTATCTATATCATCAATGCGGGCAGATTTTGCTTGCATCATTATCGGCACTGGATGCCAACTATGCCCCCCTAAAATTGCTGGAGTAGAATGATCGGCGGTAACAACCAACACATCTGGATTAAGTTTAGTCACCTTTGGCATTAAGAGATCGACTTCTTCAAGAACTTTTACCTTACCATCAAAGTCTTCTTCTTCCCCGCTACTATCAGAATGCTTAACGTGCAGAAAATAAAAGTCGTAGTCATCACCATAGCAAGACTCAAGCGCTTCAAACCGCTCCTTCATCCCCCCTGGATGGGGTACTACATCCATACCTATTAAACGACTAACGCCACGATACATTGGATAGTCAGCAATACAGACACTTTTTAAACCGAAGCGATCGCCAAGACTTGGTAGAGGTTCGTAGCGCTGAAAACCTCTCATTAAAATCGTATTAGCAGGATGTTCGTCTGCCAGCACCTGGTTGACTTGCTCAATAAACGAGCGCACAAGTTCAGCAGTTTTTTGCGAGTCTTCCGAGCTAGGGTTAGGATCGTTAGCAGGAACACCTGTCGTCTGGGGGTCTGTATCTGGCAACTCACCACCTAATCCCTTACCACGCAGAACAAATACTGCCCGATGTTCGCTAACTGTTTCAAAAAAGAATTCTCCATCAAAATTTAGAGATACTTTTTCATTAATTTTTTGGCATAAACGGCGGTTAAGGTCAGTTTCTATTCTACCTGCTCTTCTATCCGTCAGATTGTTGTTATCATCAATAGTCGCAAAATTTACCCTAGCAGCAACATCATCTTGTTTGAGGTCAAAATCAATTCCTAAAGCTGATAATACACCTCTACCAACATTATACTTAAGAGGGTCGTAACCGAAAAGCGCTAAGTGACCTGGGCCACTACCAGGAGTAATGCCAGGGCCGACTATTTCTAACATACCGCAGCTTGCTTTTTTAGCTACTCGATCCAGGTTAGGAGTATTGGCTACTTGTAGTTCTGTGCCACCTTTATTTGGGTCTGAAAGTCCCCCTACTCCATCTAAAATTAAGTATATAATTTTACCACCTTTTTTCCAGGCTAATTTTTCCCAAATAGTACTTATATCCATGGACTGTAAATAAATATAATAATTAAGTATTATTTTAAAAGTATATAATATTGATTAACTCTCTCTTTAGATATAGTTTTTTTATCTGATGTAGTACGTCAAGCACGAGTTGATGAAGAAGGCGATCGCAAATTATAGTAATATCGCTTAAAAATTTCAGATCATTTCTTTCAAAACCTGAATAATATTCTCAGGGCTTACGCAAAATATCAAGTTATATTAATTATTAATTTTTGAACATAGCTTCCTATATGTTGCTGGCAGATGGTTTAATTTAAAATTTAGTTGCTTGAAAACCGAATTAATAGCTGAATATTTGTCAAGAGCTTTTTATTTACAACATTTGTCAGTTGTATTTTCTACAGCCTTAATATATTATATAGTTCAACTGAAACATCATAAAAAGAAGTTAGTATAGTGGTTTTACCACTATCTAATCGTAAGCATTTCCTGCGGAATGCGGAGCTAACAGCTAATAGCTGAATGCTGAATGCTTACTTCTAATCTACTTCTAAAGATAGATGTGTTTATGGGTTAAATGATAAAATCATTAATTCAAATAACAAAAAAGTTAAAATTTTAACCAACAACAACAAGGAGAACTTTATGAACATCTTCAATCGAATCTTGAATCAAAAAACTACATCTAATAATCATCGCGATCGAGGATTACTATATTACGGAAAATGCAGTATAGCAGCATCAATGATTGTAACAGCAGGTTTTTTAGGTGCTTGCGATACAGGAGAAACAGAAACTCAAGCCCCTGTTGAAACAACTACAGACGTAGAAGATGTTGCAGAAAACACCAATCAACTCATCGGTACTACCGTGACACTAACTGGTGAAGTCGAAGAAATTCTCAGTCCCAACACATTCGTGCTACAAGAAAATGGCGATCTTTTTAATGACGATAAAGTGCTAATTATATTAAGTACTATCCCCGAGCAACCCATCGTAGAAGATAAAAATGTTCAAGTAGTGGGAACAGTTCGCCAATTAGTAGTAGCTGAATTTGAGCGTGATTATGACCTAGGTTGGGATTTAGAAGTTAAGCGTAAGCTAGAGGCAGAATATTCAAGCATACCCGCAGTAGTCGCTGAACTCGCTAAACCATTATAACTAGGGGGAATAAGAGATTATTGGTCAAATGTCTCCTGGTCTAACCTATTAGACATCTCCAGAAAAAAAGGAGTAAGGAGTAGGGAGTAGGGAACCCACCCGCAGGCCCCGACTGTGGAGGGGAAGAATTGATAATTTCTGTACAATGGTTGATTTTATTTTTTACCGAATAATTAAGGTTTAAAGCCTCTCCTTTAAAGGAGAAACAAGAAAAAATTTTCATAATTAGTCAATCCTATCCGTTTTCAAGGAGAGGTAATTCGCGCATTCTTGAAGATCGCGCCTATGTCTATTCCTTAAAGGGTGAAAAACTGTTGATATAGAATCCGGTTATACAGTGTATGTTCATAATTCTATAATTACTTCAATCTCCCAATCTCCCAATCTCCCAATCTCCCAATCTCCCAATCCCCCCATCTCCCCATCTCCCCATCTCCCAACAACTCTAATAAGTATTCAACCGGATTTGATATGACTGTAATCTAGTATAGCAATCCTAAATAGGTAGTGACAAATCAAAAAGTAGATAAAAAAACTGAAACTCCCGACTGTTCCCAGTTAAGTGTTCCCTAAAAGTGGTAAGATTTTTATACACAAATAAAATAGGATTGCTATATTATCTGTAATAATCACCAATTATCTTTGATATGCTACTGGAATTTAAAACCAAGCTCAAGCCAAATAAACAGCAAAAAACGTAGAAAAAATGCGTGATATTGGGTATGGCTCCTTAGGCGATCGCAGTCTATTATAGTCCTCTATCGCCCCTAAATACAGATGTAGAATCAACCTAAAATTTATATTACTTACGCGTAACTTAAACGAATATTATATTACTAGCTAAATTTATTTAATATCTAATCTAAAAAATCAATAAAAACTTACTTTAAAAAGTTACTATGTTAGATTGAATCTATTGTTTATTTAAGGAGCCATTACTTTTACATCTATAATTTTAGAAGGAATTAACCTGACTTTAAGATTAATCTGTCTACTCAATTCACTCTCTAGAAAATCTCTGACTAAACTAACTTGTTGCTCAGAAATATCATCTAAATCGGTACCCACTTCAACATTAACTTCTACAAAAAGTCGATCTTTGAGAGTTTGCACTTGAATAGAACGAATATCTTTGTCTTTGAAAGTGACTGTTTCGTTACGAATTAGTGCCTCTACTTGACTGCGAGAATTTTCTTTGAGTAAAAGACTTTCAAATTGATAACCCAAAGGTAACCCTAATATTATTAAAGTTAAAACAGCAATTAATAATCCATTTTTAGCCTTGTCCAGACTACCATAACGTAGAAATAATAAAACAAGACCACCACTAAAAATAATTCCAGCTAAGTTAGTAGTAAATAATAAAAAAGCTCCTTTGCTTACCTCATAGTCAGGAATAGCTAACCCAATACCTACGACACTTAGAGGAGGGACAAGTGCAACTGAAATTGCTACTCCCGGTAGAGCATCAGCAACTTTGCGACGGCATTTAGCATAAGCACCAGCAGCTCCTGCTGCCAAGGCTACTCCTAAGTCAATTAAGGTAGGATATGCTCTAGCAGTAACTTCTGGCCTGACCGTCTTCAACCCAATGAGAATTGCAATCAGCATTGAAACAAAAATCACCATTATTATGCCTTTTAACAAAGTGAGACTCGACCTAATCAGTAACCGTCTATTATTTACTACCATTGAATAGGCAACACCAATAATAGGACCCATCATCGGAGCAATAATCATCGCTCCAATAATAGTAGCAGCACTGTCAGCTAATAGTCCCAAAGTAGAGATTACACTAGAAAGAGCAAGCAAAAAATAGAAAGTAAAAGAAGGAACAGAAACTTTCCATAAGGAACGGTTTAAAACCTGAACTGGCAAAGGTTTTTCCTGTAGCCAAGCCCATTCACCACTGTGAGTGTTCCAATATTTGTTTATAAACTGTTTTACCCTGACAATTTTTCTCAAAGATGTGTATCTATAACTCATAAAAGCTAGTATTTTCAATAATTGATAATTGATAATTGATAATTGATAATTACGGCGTTGCTGAAGTTAGGGATGAATCTTTGCACGCCGCAAAAGGTAACCCATCTTTTACTTGCTCTTTTCCTAAAACTATAATTTGCACTCTATGTAAGGCCCTCCCACCCTGACCACACCTCCCACACCTCCCACACCTCCCACACCTCCCACACCTCCCACACCTCCCACACCTCCCACCCTGACCACACTAATTCCAATGCGTAAATATGCAACGCCATAATTACCTCTCCCTAAAACGGATAGGATTGAATAATCGTGAAAATTTTTTCTTGTTTCTCCACGGCGAGTGAGAGGATTTTCACCTTAATTATTCGGTAAAATACATTCCAGTTTAGCTGAGGATATTGTATTTAGTTAAATTTTTTTTTTATTAGGGTTTGCCGATTAAATATAAAAGTATTGACAGATAAAGGTTGAGCGCATTTTTTAGTAAAAAAAAGTCCAAGCTTTTAGGTCGCTTAGGTTAAAAAAATTAGCATTTTAGGTAAGAGTTGCGCAGAAAAATCAAGGGGAATATCAATCATTAAACCTCTTGCTTATGCTATATACAAAGAAAATCGCCATAATACCGACAACTACCGACAAGGAAAAAAAATTTGTCCAAATCAATCAATTTATCTGGAATAACTGACAACCATGTAGGAAGTTGTATGATAATATGTTCCTCTAGTTATGCTGAAAATCGTTATTCAAATGTGAATCTAGGTGTATGAGTAAATTTTACGATGATTATTCTATTCACCAAAAATTAATTATCAGGGGTATATCAATACATCATCTATATCTAGGGGAGTTCATAAAGTATTAAACTTGATATGAAAAATATATATCCAGGAAATCGTGTGATATTTCTCAAAAGTACCCAGATGGGAAAAAATCTAATGGTACGCTATTTACTTCCAAGTATACTCAGTGTTTTTGTACTTGGAAGTCCTACTGAAGCTGCTACCTTAGAATCTTGGCAGTTTCAAGCCAATCAGAATCGACTATCTTTCACTACTGAAGGAGGTGTTCAGCCAAAAGCACAATTAATAACGAACCCAACTCGGCTAGTTATAGACCTACCTGGCACAACTTTAGGAGGTATTAGGACTTCTCAAGTTGTCGGTGGGGCAATAAAAGCAGTTAGAGTAGGACAATTTAACTCTCAAACAGCTCGGATTGTCATAGAACTAAATAATGGGTATACTCTCGACCCAAAACAGGTAAAATTTAGAGGTGTCTCTCCTAGCGAATGGACTGTACAAATACCCACACCTCAAAAAGTTGCCTCTAGTTCAGATATTAACCTTACACCACAGTCTCCACCCCCACTAGCTCAAAGTCCACAGTCTCCACCCCCACTAGCTCAAAGTCCTCAGTCTCCGCCCCCACTAGCTCAAAGTCCACAGTCTCCACCCCCACCACCTCAAAGACCGTCTATACTTCCTCGTAGAATAGAGAGACCGAGCAATCAAAATATACTAACACCAAGAAACCCTGCTCCTGTTAATCAAACTGCAACTACTGGTACGCCAACTCTGGTAGAAGATGTCCAAGTAAAGCCAGAGGGATTAGTTCTACAAACGAGCGGTAAATTACCAGAAATTGAACTCAAGAAGAGTCTTGACCGTACCTGGATGACCATTGATATTCTGAATGCTACTCTCACAGCAAAAGATGTCAAGGCAAATCAAAGATTTAACGAATCTGGATTAACAATTACTCAACTGACTCAGCTTTCAACAACACCTGCAGTAGTTCGTCTAACTGTAAGCCTTCCAAAGACTAAAACTCAATGGCAAGCTCGTGCTTATGCAGGTGGAGTAGCAATATGGCCTCAAGGAGAAACACCACCAACAATTAATCAAGCAACTGGTTTTGCAGTTGTCAAGTCAGTAGAGTTGAAAAATGGTACTGATTTAGTAATTACAGGGGATAAACCTCTAAACTATACCAGTGGTTGGGATTCTGAAGAGGATGCTTATGGAATTACTATATATGGTGCTAAGGTAGATGACCGATTAAAGTTACCTACTCGAAGGGTGGGGAGTCCTTTAATTTGGGCAAAGATACGTCAAGAAGATCCAGAAACAGTGACAATTCTGGTTAAGCCTGCTACTAATGTTAAAATTGCTCAGGTAACTCAGCTTACCCCACAACAGTTATCTTTACCCATGGGGTGGGGCAATATTGGCACGACTCCTCCTGGTTGGCGACCAGACCCTAGACAACAATCTTCTAATTCCAGACCTTCAATTTTATCACGGGGAAACAGTTCATTACCCCAAAATCCATCTCCTCAGAATAGATCGCCTCAGAATTCTCAAGGAAATTTACTTCCGAGACGGTGGCCTTTCCCCTGGCCTCGTCGCAACGACCGCCCTTCTAATACTAATAATGGTAATCGTCGTTTTCCTTTGCCCAATCGATTACCCCAACGTGATGGACGGTTAATGATAGTTATAGACCCCGGGCACGGAGGTCCTACGGATTTAGGTGGAGTGGGTTTTGGCGGTCTGCGAGAGAAGGATATTGTGTTGCCTATGTCATTGGAGGTAGCTCAAATTCTGGAGCAGAATAATATACAAGTGGTGATGACTCGCAAGAGAGACCGGGATTTAGATTTACCACCACGGGCAGAATTGGCCAATCGGGTAAATGCCGATTTGTTTGTGAGTATTCATGCTAATGCTATTAGTATGAGTCGTCCTGATGTTAATGGTTTAGAGACTTTTTATTATCAAAGTGGCCGGTCTTTAGCACAGTATATTCAGAATAGTATGTTGGAAAGTTTCCCCACCATGAATAATCGTGGCGTGAAGCGGGCTCGTTTTTATGTGCTAAGAAAGACTAAGATGCCTGCTGTATTAGTAGAGGTGGGTTTTGTAACTGGTAATTATGATTCTAGGATTCTTGCAGACCCTGTTCAACGTAGTCGTATGGCACAGGCGATCGCTCGTGGGATACTTAGATATGTTCAAGCTTATTCTCGTTAATATAGTTTTGTGTGTGGAAGGGGCCTCTGGCCCGTTCAAATGTTCAAATGTTCAAATGTTCAAATGTAAGCGGTAAGTGGGGGCAGGCATCCTGCCTGTCCCGAAAATATCAAGAACAGGCCAGAGGCCCATTCCACTCGATCAAAATAACATGGGTCGTGCAACCCCGCCTTTTAAGGCGCAATATTTTTGGAGCAGGGTTTAAATCCCCTACTTCCCCTCCTGGGAGGGGTTAGGGGTGGGTTAACTTCTGACTTCGCGCCTTCTGACTTCTGACTTCGTTAAGCAATGCCCCCTATTTTTCCTACTTTTTGCAATGCCGCTCTGAGATTACCCTGATACTCAGATAAAATCCTGTCCCCTTCTTCTTTTTCTAAACCACTCCAATGCATAAAAAGTGCCAACTTAACTGAATCATTACTTTTATTTAATAACTTTCCAGCCTCATCCCTACTCAACTCAGTTAAATCCTCAATAATGCGTAAAGCGCGATCGCGTAACTTAGTATTTTTCACTGCTACATCAACCATACGATTACCATAAACCTTTCCCAGTCCTACCATTACTCCCGTTGATAAAATATTCAAAGCCATTTTTGTCACTGTTCCTGCCTTTAAGCGCGTGGAACCTGCCAATAACTCTGGGCCAACTACCAACCGAATATCTACATCTGCCTCAACACTAAACTGATCTACAGGCACACAAGTAATAAAAATTGTTTTTGCCCCCCTTTGTTTTGCTGCTTCCAAAGCACCATGAACATAAGGAGTTGTACCACCAGCAGTAATACCGACTATCACATCTAAATTCGTAATATGGCGTGAAGCGATCGCCTGACTACCATCTTCAAACTGGTCTTCCAAATCTTCCGAACTACGGACTAAAGCACCCGCACCACCAGCAATAATTCCTTGTACCAAATCCGAAGGCGTACAAAATGTGGGAGGACATTCAGCAGCATCCAATACCCCCAAACGACCACTTGTACCAGCACCCACATAAAAAAGTTTGCCACCTTGGCGTAAAGCCTCAGTAGTAATGTCCACTGCCTGAGCCAATTGTAAACGGGATGCAGCGATCGCCTCTAAAGTTCGCCGATCCTCTTGATTAAATAAGTCCACCAACTCTAAAGAGCTTAACCTATCTAAATTCTGACTATTGGGGTTAACCTGTTCCGTCAATAAATGACCTCGTGCCTGTAAATTGTCCATCTTTAGCCCATTACTGATTAAAAAATTATAGATCGCGCTCAAGCCATAAACCGAAAAATTAGTTTCTGTTTATATTCATATAGCACGCGAAAGAGTTGGTGTTTGACTTATGCTGATAGATTAATCTAATTATAATATGGCCTAATTGCTCTCCCACTTGTTTCCTGGTAGTCTCTCGACCTTGCGTCTGTCAGGCCCCAGGGGAGTCATTTCAGTTATCAGTTATCAGTACCGACCACTAAAGCATAAGGCTTGAAAATACGCTCACTGAATATTTTTTCATCCCCTTAAAAGGGGAGACGCGTGGACCTTATTTTTTGGTAAGACCGTTGTTCCCTATTCCCTGTTCCCTATTCCGACTTAAATTTTGTAAAAAACAACTATATAGCACTACGCGAATAGATTAGGACATTGATAAATCCTCAAACGAGCATCAGGGATAACTTCTGACTTCTGACTTCTGACTTCTGACTTGCGCGTAGCGCTATAAAAGACCCTCCAGTTGGCGTCTAATTCTATCTAAGTCAGACACATTTTCAGCCTTTTCAGTAATTGGGTCTGCATCTAGTTGCCAATCAGTATTTTCTACATTATTCTCTGGAGGTATCTCCAAAGCACCTGCTGGTATAACTTCCCACTCATAATTTACGCTTTTACAGAATTCCATAATTTCTTCTTGGTCAAATTCTTCCACCCCAGGAGAAGGAAAATCTTGAGCTTCTAGCAACACACCAAACCGAGTAGCATCATCCTCTGATTCAAACATCAAGACCTTATTACGATCGCCACTTTGAATAGTATGAATTCCTTCATTTTCAGTTCTAGCATTGAACAGTAAAACAAATACTCGCATAACTTTTCCTCATGTGAATAGACAATTGTTTTGTCTATATTAGTAGAGACAAAGAAATAATGTCTAAATTATAATCAAGGGAAAAAGATTTAATTTTTACTTTCGATCGCAAATTATGGAAAGTTACTTTACCGAAGAATTAAATAATTAAATAAATAATTAAATAATTAAATAATTCGCGCCTTGAAGCCTCCCCTTTCAAGGGGAAAAAAATAAATTTTTTCCTTTTATTCAATCCTATCCGTTTTTAGGGAGAGGTAATTATCAATTATCCATTATCAATATTGAACAGACCTCCAAAAAAAGGAATGGTATTATTAGAAGTCGAGACCACACTCAATCTAAGTCCAAAAATATTTTAGTCAGATACTATCTTAAATAGACATCTGGCGGTCATCAAAAATCAAATCAATTCTCGCACAGAAATTATAAATTATTCCCCTCCTGGGAGGGGTTAGGGGTGGGTTCCCTACTCCCTACTCCATAAGCATGGTGGAGATATCTAATACAAAACTCTTCATAAATTATCTAAACATAAGCTCGATCGTCAAGTTGAAAACTCTGATACTAATTCTTAAAAGTAATGCCATACTTAGGTCATACTTCAGTTATTAAGTTATTAACACTAATTTTATCATTTCTTACTAATTAGTAACCCAGTTAATGTTAATTATTATTATGTTTACTTCTCCCTGTACGAATGCCCTTATGCAACGTTCCTACCTATTTACCTACTCAATAAAATGTAGAAAAGTTTTTGAGAAATGGTATGAGACCTGTTCCCTTTTGCTAAGATATTTTTGACAGGACTTGAATCAGACTACTATGTTGAAACACTGAAATAATAATACTTTTGATTTAATGATTGGAGAAGCGTAAGTAACTTAAATTTACCTACAATCTTTAGACACAAAGACGAAAGTATCATATCTATAGCATTTCTCAAGTTACTGGGGTACAGTTGTTTTTTTCTTTTCTCACACCGAGTGCGCTACCAGGTGTGTCTGCCGCCGACAGGGGGTTGCACCGCTATTTCCTGTTTCCCGAATTACTACTCTGTACGGACGTTGTATGCAACATCCCTACTACTCCCTATTCCCTACTCCCTAAAATAAACGAATTGTGTATCTCACTCCTGATGAAAATTGTTATACCAGCTATATTTTAAGCAAATATAAAACTTTTAAATTTTAACTTTTGACTTACTTATGACAAATACTCCAGACAATTCTCATCAGCAAACTGATACCTCTAAATCTAGAAACTGGCGCAGAATAGTAATTATTAGCGGTCTGGGTTTAGGGACAGTCTCTGTCGCAGGGGGAGCAGTAGGAACTTGGTGGTTTCAAGAAAAATTAGCCCCAATGGTGAGTGAGAGTCTAACTAGACTGACCCAAAGGCCAATTAAAGTGGGCGAACTGCAAAAATTTAGAATTGGTTATCTAGAGTTTGGCCCTTCATCTTTACCTCCAACTTCAACAGACTCGATCGCTGCTTCTACGGAGATAGTTAAAGTTAGGTATGCTCTTGGACCTCTGTTATTCAAGACTCTGAAACTTGATATTACGTTTGGAAAATCTGAAGCTAATCTACAACAAGAAGCTGATGGTTTGTTTAAAATTCCAGAGTTGGCAGATTTACCACCTCCACCTTTTAATGTTGATATTACAGCTCTACGTTTCCCGGAACTGGATGTTACTATTCTACCTGCGGAAAAAGTCAAATCTTCTGAAGCGATACTTTTAGATTTAAGTAATAGTGAAGTTCTCTCTAAGGACAAACAGCAACGTTGGTTGGTAGACCTGAATGGCAAGGTTATTGATGGTGGGGGTAATTTTCGGGTTGATGCTGATGTTAATCTCAAAAATTCGGAAATTAAGGCTGATGTTGTAGCGCAAAGTTTGCAATTACCAATGTTTGCTCCTTTGGTATTAGCGTTTGAAAATATTCCTGATGTGAGTCTGCAAAGTGGGGTATTAAATGCGGACTTCCGGACTCAGATTAAATTAACGGATAAAATTGCTGACTTTGTGCAAAATATCCAGGGAAAAGTTAGTTTGCGGGAGTTGAAAGCTAACAGTAGTCTCCTGAGCGACACTGTTAATCTGAATACGGTTGCTAATTTTGCTTGGCCAAAAGTTAGGGTGGAAAGTTTAAATGCTAATTACGGGAGTATTGGATTAAAACTTCAGGGTACGGCGCAAACAATGGCAGACTTAGACTTTCAGAATCTTAATCTGAATTTGAGTGGGGAGGTTTTGCCTGTCAGTTTTGAAACTTTGTTTAATACTGTTACTACGGAAATTGATTTGCTCTCGGATAATATTGAAGCGGCAGAAACTAAACAGCAACTTCAGCAAGTTCGGAGTCAAATTCAGGATATTAGACCTTTATTAGATGGGGGTGTCAAAACTAATTTCAAGATTGTTGGTAATTTGCTGCAACCAGTGGTATCAGGAAAGGTTGAAACGACTGAAGTTACTAGAGTTGATAGATTAAGATTTCAGGATATTGCGACAAAATTTACTATTAGTCCGCAGTTAAACCAAGATTTTCAACCGCTCAATTTCACTGCTGGTTTTTCTGACTTACAAATTAGTCCGGTAGTGGGAGGGAAAATTACGGGTAAGGGTGGAGTTAGAAGTCAAAAGTTAGAAGTCAAAATTCAAAAGTCAAAAGTCAAAAGGAAGAAGTTAGAAGTTAGAAGTCAAAAGTTAGGAGTTAGCAGTCAGTCAGTTCTACAAAGTCAAAAGTTAGAAGTTGGGAGTCGGGAGTCAGTTCCACAAACTCAAAATTCAAAAGTCAAAAGTCAAAAACGTAGGGGCGAATGGCATTCGCCCTTATTTAAAGTCAAAAGTCAAAAGTTAGAAATTAGAAGTCAAAATTCAAAAGTCAAAAGTCAAAAGTTAACGCCCTTACAGGAGTCAGTAAGTAAGGAGCAGGAAATGAATTTTAATCCTGTAGTTGACTTAAACCTGAAGGTGGAAAATGTACCGTTAGAACCGATCGCTCAACAATATGGTTTTACTTCACCTCTTCCCCTGGGTGACTTTTCTACTGAAGTGGCGATCGCTGGAGCTTTGGAAAGTCTGAAAGGGCAAGTTCAATGGCAGTTACCAAGAGCTGTTTATCCGGTGAGTGGTACTGTTGATGTTGTTGATAGTCAGGCGAATATTAAAAATACTGTTGTCGAAGTTGGTGGGGGAAGGGTTAATATTGATGGTACTGCTAATTTGGAAAACTGGCAGCTCAACGCTACTGTCGATCGAGTTAATTTAGATAATTTAGAACCTTTAGAATCATTGGGTTTACCATCTGGGTTGTCAGGTATTGTTAATGCTCAAGCTAATTTTTCTGGTCTGACGAGGGATTTTTCAATTAATACTATTGATGGGAATGGGAGTGGGGTAATAAATATTGCTGGCGGTCAAGTTAATTTTAATGCTCGGGCAAATAATGGTAATTTGCAAGGTCAGGGAAATGCTGTTCAATTGAGTTTGAGTGCTTTGGAAAGAATAGGGAGAAATACAAATCTTCTGACGACTGCTAATCCGATTTTTTCTAGTCAAACTGATGGAAAAGTTAATGGTGAAGCTACTTTTTCAGCTAATTTCAATGATTTAAGTTTGTCTGGCATAACCAGCGATTTTCAGGGGAAGGTTAATCTGGCTAATGGTAAAGTTAATGCTAATGGTAAAGTTAATAATGGTAATTTTCAAGCATTAGTTGATACTGAAGAGTTACCACTTAATACTTTGTTGGATTTGGGGTTATCCGCAGCTAATTCTGGAATTATTACTGACCAGGAACAATTAAATAATATTAGAGCTAATATTCCCAGGTTAAAAACTCTGAATGGAAAACTAAATGGCAAGGTTAATTTATCAGGAAATCTGGCAAATCCTTCCCCAGAAAATATAGCAGGAGATTTAGTCGGAAATCTCAAAATTGATGAAGGTACAATTAATGCTACGGGTAGTTTAAATTCGGGTAATTTTCAAACGACTGTTAAAACTAATCAAATATCTCTTACTGCCGTCGAAAAGTTATTAACAGAAGCACAAATTGTTTCTCTGAAAAATAATGTTTTACCAACAGATACTAAGGGAGAAGTTGAAGGGGAAGCGACTATATCTGGAAATATTAATAATTTAACTCTTACAGGAATTGCTATTGATGGGGATGGGAAGGTAATTATTGGTGGAGGAACTGTTAACGCTACGGGTAAATTAAATAATGGTAATTTTCAAGCTTCAGTTAATAGCGGTAAATTAGAAGTAAATCCTCTTTTAGATTTGGGTGAAGCGGTTTTAACATCGGGATTAATACCAGTAGAACCTAATCAAATTCAAACTTTGCAAGCTCAAATTCCTGCTATTAAAACTTTAAATAGTCAAGTTGATGTTAATGCTAATTTGTCTGGAAATATAAATAACTTATCTCCAGAAACAATTACCGCAAATACTAATAGTAAATTATTTATTGATGATAATGCTATTGATATTGATGGAGAACTCGAACGAGGAAACTTTTTTGCTAATGTAGAAGCAGAAAATATTGCTTTACGTCCTCTGGAAGAAACAGTCAGAAAAACTGGTTTAGTTGCCATACCCCGTAGGGGCGAATGGCATTCGCCCTTACCCCCAGGAATTGAAGGAAAAATATTTGGCAATCTGAGCGTATTTGGCAACTTAAATAATCTGAATCCTCAAGCAATAACTGCTGATGGAACCGGGAAATTAATAATTGGAAATAATACAATTAATGCCACAGGAAAATTAGATAATGGTAATTTCTCAGCCTCAGCGATCGCCGAACCTATTCCACTGAGTTTTGTCAAAAAAATAGCTCAAGAGCTAGACACGAATTTGGGCACGGATAACACGAATAAGGAAATTATAGAATTAGTTTTGCCTTATTTAGAAACGATAAATGGGAATATTCTCGGTAGTGCTAAAGTTGCTGGAAATTTAGAGAATTTAAACTCAGAAGCTATAGCTGCTGAAGCAGAAGGAAAAGTACTTTTAGCAGATGGTGGAGCAGTTAATATTACTGGAGAATTAGTAGGTCAAAAATGGCAAACTGCTGTAGTAGGAAACCAAATTCCTTTAGAACAATTTTCCGCAGCATTAGAAAAACAAGAACAAACAAAACCAGCCGTTGCAGCTATTAGACAGGTACAAAAATTATTAGGACAAGCTGAAAATTTACCAGTAATTGGAGGCTTTTTAAATACAAATATAGACCTAGCTGGAACCCTAGCAAATTTATCTCCTGAAGCCATAGCAGCTCAAGCAAAATTAACACTTTCAGAATTACCAGTTATTCAACAACCTCTTAACTCTCTATTTAACTGGAAAGGCAAACAAGTAGAAATAGAAAAAGTTTCTATCCCGCCAAATGTTAATGCTAATGGAATAGTCGGTGTAGATTTTCCACAGCAAAAATCACCTGCTATTTCTGGAATTAATATTAATGTCAACTTATCAGATTTTGACTTAGAATCTCTGCCTATCGAAAAATTAGCACAAAATTTACCCATAGAAAAAAAAGGAGAATTATTAACAGGTAGAATCAACTTTGATGGTAAAGTCATCGGCGAATCTATCCAAGACTTGAACTTAGTTGGTGATGTTGTCTTACGAAACTTAGCCGTAAATTCAGTAGATTTTGATTCCGTTTTATCCGGAGAATTAAATGCAGGAATAACGGATGGAGTAACATTTAAAATTGCAGGCGACCAAGACCGTTTAGAATTAGTATTAGATGAAACCTATTTTCCCACTGCATTCTTAATTCAACGCGACGAAGCAAAACTCGCAGGAGTAACCGAAGGAGAAAATCTCCTAGTAACATTAGACCAATTTCCCGTAGAATTATTAGATATAGCGCCAGCAACACAATTTGGTATCGGTCCAGTTTCCGGGGAAGCATCCGTCAAAATAGCAATATCTGGTCTGAGAACATTCGACCTGAACTCCATCACCGCAAACGGAAATTTAGCAGTTACCAAACCTAGCATTGATTATATAGATGCAGAGAGTTTCACCGCAGATATAAATTTTGCCGAAGGTATAGCAACTCTCAATGACGGTACATTATTATTAGGTGACAGTCGATATATCTTACAAGCAATGGTCGATATTAACTCCCCCGATGGCAGTTTCGACCCCAAATTTGCTGGCAGTCTCAAAATTGAACAGGGAGAAATTCAAGATATTTTGACCGCCCTCCAATGGTTTAACTTAGAAGACATTGCGCGAGGAATAGCAGTTCCAAATTATGCCAACGCTGAAGATGTACAACCAGTCGCAGTAGGTTTTCCAGAAAATACACCAGTCATTTCCCAACTGCGTCGGTTTGCCGAAATTCAAGCATTGCTCCAACAACAACAAGAAAGTCAACAACCAAATACCCCCATACCAATACCACCCCTTGCAGACCTAGATATCACATTTTCAGCAGAAGTAGCAGCAGAAGGTTCTTTGCAGTCTGGTATTGACGGCAAATTTGACATCAATGGTAGCGACTGGAGTTGGGGACCTTATAAAGTAGATAAATTTCTCGTACAAGGTCAGTATGAAAACGAAGTGCTGACAGTCAAACCACTAGAAGTACAAGCAGGAGAAACATTATTAGCATTTAATGGAGACTTGAGTCCAGAAAATCAGACTGGGAAATTACGATTAGAAAATATAGACTTAGAGGAAGTACAGAAATTTGCCCAAAATTATATACCACCAAACATCAATATTACAGGAATTTTGAATGCCGAAACAGAAATAGGAGGAAATTTTGAAGACCCCAGAGCTGTAGGTGAAATCAATATAGTAGACGGCACCTTAAATGAAACACCTATTGAAAAAGCACAAACCGAGTTTAGTTACAACACCGGGCGTCTGCGTTTTGGTGGAGGTATTTCTATAATTGGAGACCCCATTTTGTATAGAGGTGATATACCCATTGACTTACCCTTTGCTCAAGTTTCCGCAGGTAGCGATTTAATTAATGTCAGCGTCAATATTAAAAATGATGCGTTGCAGATAATTAATATTTTGACAGACCAGGTGACATTAAATTCCGGTCAAGGAGATATATTATTGCGGGTAAAAGGAACATTACAACAACCACAAGCAGAAGGATATGCTAAATTTGCAGACATGAGTATCACCGCAGCAGCATTTCCCCAACCCCTAACAGACCTAGAAGGTACAGTTTTATTTCAGGGCGATCGTATCGAAGTCGAAGATATCCAAGGAATTATTAGTGATGGAAAAGTAGAGGTCATTGGTGTTTTACCAATTTTCAATCCCTTAAATAGTCAAGACCCAGATATAAATAACCCCCTGACAATTACGTTAGACCAACTCAATATAGACTTTCAACGAGTTTTTCAAGCTGGTATAGATGGAAAAGTCCTGATTACAGGTGCAGCTTTGCAACCAGAAATAGGCGGTAACGTTGCAGTATCCCAAGGTAGAATATTTTTGAATCAAGCAGCAGGTTTTGCAGCAGCAGCAGGTAGTCAAGAAAATTCCCCTGGTTTTGGGATGGGAGACTTTGAGGTTAGTCTAAATAATTTTCAAGTGACTCTAAGCGATCGCCTACGGATGATTAGTCCAGGACTAGCTAACTTTGAAGTTGCAGGTGGTTTACTGATAAACGGAACCCTCAGCGATATTCGTCCAAGCGGTAAGATCGACCTGGCAGCAGGGTCAATTAATCTATTTACTACAGAATTGCGTTTAGACCCCAACTATAACAACACAGCTACCTTTACCCCAATTAATGGACTTGACCCCATTGTAGATGTACAGTTATTAGCATCAGCTTTTGAGACCAACCGCTCATCATCCCCATCATCACCATTATCATCCGAGACAATAGATGCTCCATCACCAGGCACCTTGAGTAGTAGTCAGAAAGTGAGAATTATGGCAACAGCAAAAGGACCTTTATCAGAATTAGAAAATAACCTAGAGTTGAGCAGTTCTCCAAGGCGATCGGAAATACAAATAGTCAGTTTATTGGGCGGTAATATCGTTGATACCCTCAGTGAAGATAGGAGTTTAGCATTAGCTAATGTAGCAAGTACCACCATTCTTGCTAACTTACAACAGGATATTATTGCAGCGACTGGGTTAAGTGAATTTCGGATATTTCCTGCAACTATTCCTAAACGTGGAGCGCGACGTGCTTCCTCTTTGGGTTGGGGTTTAGAGGTAGGTGTTGATGTGACGAATAAATTAGGAGTATCTATGACTAGACTTTTTGGTGCCAATGAACCAACGGAATTTTCTCTGCTTTATGAACTTAATGATGAAGTACGCGTTCGAGGAGGCAGTAACTTTAGTGATAATGCAGTATTATCAGTCGAATATGAGGTACAGTTTTGATTTTGTTAGTAGTCAGGAGTCAGCTATTGATAGTGGATCGTTTCATCTAAAAATGTGCATTAGATTCAATTCAAAAGTCAAAATTCAAAAGTCAAAAGTAAGAATTTTCAAGTTACAGCACTTTTTAGGATCGTGAGGTACAGTTTTAAGATTAATCTTTTTTCCCTACTCCCTACTCCCTACTCCCTACTCCCTACTCCCTACTCCCTAAAGTCCTACAATTTTGTACCTCATCAACTCCAAAAGTGCTGTAAAAGCTAATGCACCATTTTAGCTGTGTCAGTCCACTACATTGATTTAGGAACGTTCCTGCAACCAACTCAACAAATCTTCCAAATTATTAAAGTCTAAAAAATCTTCCCCTAAATTCTCCAAATCTTCAACAGATAAATCTTCAACTTGACTAATTATTGCCTCTGGAATTTCTCCAAAACGCTTTTTAAGTTGACGCATTATTAACCGCAATTCGCCTTGTTGTTCTGCATAAGTTATCCGTCCTCTTTCATCTTGCATTGCTATTCCTCGACGCTCAACTATGTCTAACTCTTCCGCTGTCATGTTAATTTTATTAGCAATATTTAAAGCCTTTTCTATTTCCGAAACTTCTCCTAAATTCTCCGGTATCTCATCTAAACGGCTAGCACTTTTCAGAAAATAAATCCACTTATCACTTAAACTATGTAACTCAGACAAATTTTTCTTAAACTTGGGCAATTCTACAAAAAATAGTTGTAACTCTTTTTCCAGAAATTTAAAGTTTTTAGTCTCTTGTTGAAATACAAACTTATTAATTACATCCTCATTATTGTCAAACAAAATAAAATCCGTAATTGTTACCGCTATAGCTGGATTAAGTAAGAGATAATCTTCTCCTGTTTCTAATTGATTTGCATAAGCTTTAGCTAGGTTATAAGCTACTCGTTTATTAAAGCCAGCCATTCTAGCAACCTGCATTTCAATCACTACAATAGAACCATCTACTAAAACAGCTTTGACATCTAAATATGTATCTTTTAATGAGATTATTTGACCAGGATTAAAAGGATTAACAATTGTCAAAGACTGAATAATTTTTTTCCCCCCATAAATTATGGCATTGAGAAAGCTAATTAAGATATCTTGACTTTGTTTGGAACCGAAGATTTTTTTAAAAGCATAATCTATCTTGGGACTAACAAATTTCATAGTATTTTTTCTCCTATTAATTAACATTATAAAATAGTGATGTAAATATACTGAGGTCTGACATAAAAAGCCGACACCACTGCAGCTTTCATCTGATATTTTCGATGTAGTTCTGGGAATTTTGTTAACATTGAATGTGGATTGCGAGTAATATATTCATAGTGAGTTTTTTCTAATCTTATCTGCTAGTTGAGTTGAATAATTATTCAATCAAGACTCTCAAGTTATTACTCGATCTACTTTATAACCTGCTTGTCACCCCGTGAGCTATGAGCTTTGAAGAAGGAGTCAGTCCTCAGTCCTCAGTCCTCAGTCCTCAGTCCTCAGTCCTCAGTCCTCAGTCCTCAGTCCTCAGGAGAGAAAATTGCTTATGGATAGTCGAGTCACAAGCCGCTCCGCGTCTACTAACCCCAAACAATTTTGAGCACCGCGGGTGACGGTGGGGTATTAAATCCATAAGGGAAATGATAAGATATATAGAACCCCCGATCGTATCTTCATAAATATGCGCGTTAGCTAGGAGACAGGAGACAGGAGCTAACCCACCCCTAACCCCTCCCAGGAGGGGAAGAGGGAAGAGGGAAGATGTGGGGAGAAATAATACAACAAATTCAACACTCCTTCAACTGAATTTTTCCTCAAAATTGATGCGCGAAAAGACTTGACTACCATAATTATATAGATCTCATAAGGGTTCTATATAGTAACCAAATTAGCTTACTGTTTCGATATGAATAATAAATTTTTGCTCGCGATTATTACCTTATATTTTGGCCTTAGCTCTACATATCCAGCAATGGCCTTAAATAATGTTACTAACATCAAAACTGAACAAAAAAGCTTAGACGAAAATCAAATTATATTAGCCGATCGCAAAGAGAGATATCGCATTCGAGCGCGTCAAAAGGAAGATGAGTACCGACAAAGAAAAAGGCATGAACTCCATGAAAGAATTGACCGGAGGATTAAACATGAGATGGATAAACCTCATAACCGAAGTCTTCCTAAAGCAGAAAGAGAAAGAATTATTCGAGAAGCTCACGACGATCTAGACCGCAGACTTGACCGTAAATGGAATACTTTAGAAAATTATCGGCGACGACGCGACAGGTACGACCGGGATTATGATTATCGGCAAAGACGCAATGACAGATACGACCGGGACTATGATTATCGGCGAAGACGTGACAGATACGACCGAGATTATGATTATCGGCAAAGACGCAATGACAGATACGACCGGGACTATGATTATCGGCGAAGACGTGACAGATACGACCGGGACTATGATTATTATAACAGAAATTGCGACGATTATGGCAATTGTAATGACTTTGAAAATCGGCCTAGAAATATTAGAAGAAACATTAGACTAAAATATTATCCCAACCGTAATTAAAAGTCTAAAAAAATTGAATTATTGGCAAATTAGTAATGGGTAATACCAATTTATAAAAAGAATGTTACAAATAATTTAGGTGATTAAAAGACATCTCCAATAATAAAAAATAAAATTAATTATCGTACATAAATAATTAATTCTTTCCCCCTACACCCTACTCCCTCTTTTGGTGGAGATGTCCTAATACCAATTTGAAAAAAGAATGTTACGAATAATAAGTGCGATCTAAAGACTTTGTATGAGATGTCCCTTTGACAAAAAAGAGAATTTATGACCTAAAAACTGGTATTGAAAGCATTCATTCTGACTCCTGACTCCTGACTCCTGACTCCTAAGAAATACCCTAGCTATTCGTAGCAAACATTTATCAATTTGGTATAATAATACAACTTACAAAACTCGCCTGTCTCGTAAAAAAGTGACATAATCCCTATTAAATTTGCTTTAAGATGAATTCAAAAGTTCCCAAAATTAATGCTTCCGGTGTTGGGTAGTAGAGTATACCCTTCTGTTGTATAGCCCATTTCAAACGAAAGACAAACTCTTGCCAAGATACATAACCGTTACCGTCAACATCCAATAAATTTCCAATCATCTCCCTTTGTTTTTCTGTGACATGAACACCTGTGAAAATATCATCAAGAAAATGATTTATGGATATCTCTTCCATAGTTTCAGGAACCTCTGGATTTTGCCAAAATATGCTAGGTTTTGAAGTCAGTTCCTCTATACTTTCATGAGACGGCGAATTCAATTTTTCTGACAACTTTTTCCATCGTTGTTTCAGGCTAATGATAAGTGGGTGTTCATCAGGAATATCGCTATCTGAGGTGATAATTTTAAGCATGGATGATGAAATAGATCCTCCACTATATTCATAAAGTTGAGCTAACCCAATAATGGTATTGTAATTAAAACTGTTTCCTAGAAGTAAGTGATCGTCAATTTTTTCTTCCATCTTTTTGCATAAGTTTTCATCCCATCCTGTTTTTTCTGGTTCGCCGAATCGATCGATCATAGCTTGACGTAGCATTTCCGCATTGGCAAAATCACTAATTCTTACAGCCTGCTTGACACCAATCATGCTAGCAACGAGGCTCATTTGATCTCCCATGAATCCATGCCATCCGCCGAACACGAGATCGAAGGCTTCCTTACCATAAACTTCTTGATCTCTAGGGACAGGTTCTTTTGATGCAATGGTATGTACTTTGCGTGAAGCTTTAATAATGGCTGGCAGGTTGTATGTACGAGTTACAAATTTATTGCCAAGCCTGGCTAGATTTGTTAATGTAATACTTGAGCATGAATGCCCTAGAGCTGCCCCGGCCTTGCAAACGGCACTCCATATCCCATCAGCACCATTCGCCAATGCTTCTAAAGCTGTTGACTCTCCAAGGCCAAAACCACAATGTACGTGTACAAGTAGTTTACCATTTGACCAATTTGCTGAAATCATGGTTTCACGAATAATACGAGTCAGTTTGCTTACAGTTTCTGGGAGCAAAAAACCGGTTGGTTCCTCAATCATCAATCCAAAGGGACGCCGATCGCTAGGCAGATTACCTAAGGAATCAATCAGATGTAGAGAACGGAGCAACCCCTCTGTATCGGTTTCAAAATTTGCGAAATCTCTTAAATTTACAAGAATGCGTGGAGGGAGTTTTTGTTCACCCCGTGGAATCAAATTTTTATTAGCCCAGTCCACTTGGTTTAAAATGAACTGGTTGAGATCGAACTTCTCATAATTGATGGCAGGACTACATACATCTATTTCGATAATAGCATTACTCATCTTATGATCGTTAACCATTTCCAACAATCCATCTGCTGGCTCATCAATGGGAACTCCATATTTATCTAAAGCACTGTAAGCTTCGCTAAATCCCCACATATTATCTAAGGTTCCACCCAGATCGATCCAATGTTTGGGAATTTGGTCATCAACATTTCTGTTGGCTCCATAAGTGCCAAGAATCACTTCATTTAGTTCAGCTTCAGCAATAGCCTTTAAGATGTTTATTTTATCTTCAAGGACATGACCACGAGCAGTTCCCACAGTGGTTTCACGAACAGAATTATCTAGAACAAAGATTTCTAGCTCTCGTAGGGTTTTAAGTTCCTCATCTGCCTCATTGCTAGCCCTGTCGATTATCCCTTTAAATTTGTTCATTTTTTTAACATCCTCTAAATTTTTTTTATTGTATAGAACCTGTAGATTGCCAAATATTTCGTTAGACAAGCTTCGACAATCTACAGGTACTGCTGTGCAGAATTAAAACTATAACGCAGAAACAAAACCAAGCTGCTGTAGCATACCTAATATATCTTCTTCTCCTATTTCTTCTACTACCTCACCTGCGACAACACGGTAAATAGTAATACCTGTATAGGACATTGGCTTTCCTGTTGCAGGAAGATTTGGCATATTGAGCTGACCCTTATGAGTACCTTTACCCACCCAGCGGATCGCAACCTTTTCTCCTTCTGCTACTACATCTTGAATTGTGAATTGTAAGTCAGGGAACCCTGTATGAAGGTCAGCAACCCATGTTTTCAAACCTTCACGATCGAGTGGTGCAGAAAGTGTCGAGTAATCAACCTTGAAATCGGCACTAGCAAGTTTGTCTACTGCTTGCAAATTCCCTTTACCCCATGACTCCTCAAAGAATTGTTGGGCAATCGCTTTATTTTCTTGTGATGACATTTGATATTATTTTCATTGTATAAGACAGTATAATTGTATCACTGTGGCGGCATAATTGTTTAGTCAATATAAACAACAGTAATATTTGGGAACGTTTTGGGGTTTGTTCCTAATCGTTATTTGAGTTGCAGAATCATTTCACAGAGTTTTTTCCTCTTGTAGATTTTCAACTGAAGTTCCCACCAGTCAAAAACTAGAAACTGTCTGAGCGTTAAAGTTTTCAGAATTTTTTAACCGAACAATTAAGGTTTAAAGCCTCTCTTTTAAAGGAGAAACAAGCGGTCGTTAGCGGAGCTTCCCGAAGGGTGGGATGGATGGGTTTCCTCACCATATCCAATCGACCAAGAGAAGAAATAATATTTCCTTATATTCAATTCCGTAACGGTTAAAACCCGAGGTAATTATCAATTATCAATTATCAATTAATGAACTATTATCCTGAGAATTTCCCGATCGCCCTTCAGCTTCACCAAGCAATATAAAATGTTCAAACCCACTATTAAAAACATCATTTTCTACTGCTAAAGCTACACCAGGATTAGATGCCAGATAAAATCGTTCATCAAATGCAGTAGCTTTTTCATCACGTCCTTCAAAAAAACCAACATTAATAAAATGATCGAAGCCACTATTAAATACATTATTACCTACTGCTTCTGCCACTCCTGGATTTTCAATTAAATAAGTAGTTTCATCAAATAAAAGACTGGGGTTGCGCCCTTGAAATTGACCTTGATTAATAAAGTGATCTAAACCATTTGTAAATAAACCATTTTGCACAAATCTGGCTACATCAACGTTATTTTCTAAATAAAATTCTTCATCAAAATATATCTCTATGGGATTAATTTGTTGTACTGTCAAATACTGAATAAAATTCTGGAAAAATTCAGGTGGCATAACATCTGAAACAATCTTAGCTACAAAAGCATTAGATTCTAAACCAAAATTATTCAAAGCATCAATAACCGGAAAATCTATAGAATCAGAAAAACCAACCACATAAGTATTCTGAGCAGGATCTATAACAATACCATTTCCAGATTCATTTCCCACACCACCAATAGTTGCAGAAAAATCTAAAAACAATCCACTACTAGAAACTTTACTCACAAAAACATCATCCGGCAACCCTAAACCAACCCCTTCTTGAAACTCATTAATAATCGGAAAATTCACAGAAGCAGTACTACCTGTAATAGAAGCATTACCCAAATTATCTACAGCAATATCATTAGCAAATTCACTATTATTTCCACCTAAAAAACTCGCATATCCCAAACTACCATTCCGATTAATTTTCATCACAATAGCATCACTACTACCACCTCCAAAGAAATTTTGAAATCCATTCAAAGCAGGAAAGTCTCCCACAGGAGAAATAGCAATATCTCCCTCAAAAATACGAGTTCCTGTTGTACCAGAAACATAAATATTTTCAGCTAAATCTATGGCAATACCACTACCTGAATCACCATCGCCCCGACCATAAAAAGTTGAGAAAAGTAAGTCGCTACCTTCGGGATTTAATTTAGTAATAAAAATATCGCTATCTCCCCCATAAAAATTTTGTAATGGATTCTGAAGCGGGAAGTCAAAAGACCTAGTTGAACCTGTTATATAAGCATTACTATTATTATCAACTTCAATATCAATTGCTGCATCAAAATCTATCCCACCTAATAAAGTAGAATATTCTAATGTTTTGCCATTTCTGGATAATTTAGTTACAAAAGCATCGCGGTTCAAATTATTAGTAGTTTCGGTTTGAAAGGCATCTTCTGTAGTAGGAAAGTCGGCAAAACCAGGAATTGGTTCTGCGGGAAATGGGGAAAAACCACCCGTACTTCCTGTTACAAAAGCATTGCCATTATTATCTACAGCAATACCTCTACTAATATCTTCGTCTCGACCACCAAGGTAAGTAGAATATTGTACGCTATTACCTAAACTAGAAAGTTTTGTCACAAAAGCATCGCCGTTAAAACTACCTCCACCATAAGTAGTTTGCAAGGCATTAACTGTTAGGAAGTCTAGAGAATTAGTATTGCCTGTAACGTAAACTCCCCCTGCTATATCTACAGCAATATCTGTGCCAAATTCATCATTACTTCCTCCAAAATAAGTAGACCAAAGAACAGTTCCATCTTGGTCGAGTTTAGTTACAAAAGCATCGTTATTAAATACTACTCCCCCACCATTAAAGTCTGATTGAATTGCATTTATTGTGGGAAAATCAATGGAAGTAGTATCTCCTGTTATGTAAACATTTCCAGCAACATCTACAGCAATACCATTACCACGGTCAAAACCATTTCCGCCGATTAATGTGGAATATTCTACGGTGGGGTCGATAACTAATTCATAGTCTTTGTTATATTCTCCAATGTCGAATCCTACTTGATTATTTTCGAGGAGTTCATAGGCAACTTCGACTTCAATTTGCTGACCATTTATTTCTTGATAAGCAATTGGGGGTGCTTCAGTTAATTCGCCAAATTTAGTATCTATAGATAAAGTACCGTCAGCAAGAATATTAATATTTTCTACGCCACTATAGTTCAGAATAATTTGAGAAGTGTCGGTTTCTGGAGCAACAATAAAATCACTTTTTAGGTTGCCGTCGATACTACTATATATTAGGTCAATGCCAGGATATAAATTTTCATATTCGATGGCTCCATAAGTTGGAATATTTGTGTATGAATTGTATGAATCATCAGAGTTATTACCTTGGAAAAAGTTAGCAACTCCCGGCAGTTGATTTAAAGGTTGAATAATAGGTTCGGGATTAGCATTTTGGAAATTTAATGTTACTACATCTGAGGTGGTTTGACCTTCTATATCTTGAGCAGAAGCAAAGATAATTTCATCTGGGGCAAATAATAAATCATAGTTATTTGCTTTTGCTACATATTCAATTTCAGTATTGTTAATTTGTCCGGCATTTTCGATAAAACTAATGTTTGTCAGGGGGTCATTATTTATGGATAAATCAGTCGGCGGTGTTTCAAGTTTTTGTACTTCTAATTCTGGGGGTAATATTTCTGAACTAGAAGGAGTATTTTGATGATTAATTTGATTATCTTCCGGAAGATTAGTTAAAGGTAAACCGAATAATGGAGTTTCTGAATAATTGAAATAATCTATCATTATATTTCGAGCAAAAAAAATGTTTATTAAGAATTAAAGTTAATCTACAAACACTAAAGCCTTTGCAAACTTAAATGGCCTCTTATATTAGTTTTCCAGAAAAAAAAGTTAATCAAAAATACAGCAGATTCCACTAAGCGTGAGGTACACTCATCGCGGGCAAGATGCCCGCACTTGCATTCATTCAACTGTTAATCTCTATACTTCATATACGAGCGAATCTGCTGTATATTTTATAAACTTTTACTAGAATGATACCTAAGTATAATTGTCCTAAAATAAATTATACTTTAAGCGACAAAAGTATAATTGGCCTATTCACTGATAATTTTTAGGACTTTTGGTGCGAGGAATACTTTTACTTAACTTTATTCTAAAGCGGAAAAAAATGAAAATTGCTACTAAACTCACTCAAGAACAGGCGCAAAAACTTGCATTTATCCAGGAAAAAACTCAACAAAGCACAGATGAAATTTTATTATCTGCTCTAGAATATTACTATCAACAACTCTTGAATACTTCTGAAAACCATCTGGAAAAATTTAGTAAACTTGACTTTATTGGTTGTATTGAAGCTGAACCAAATCTTGCTGAAAACTGTGAATCAATTTTGATGCAAGAAATAGGAGAAGATGAATAATGATTATTGTCGATACAGGTTTTTGGGTGGCTTTGGCAAACAAAAATGATAATTACCATGAAGCTGCAAAAAAAAGTTTTAGTCAATATAATGAACCTCTGATTACAACCTGGTGTGTTGTCACTGAAACCTGCTATTTTTTACAATCTCGTCGCGGAGTTCAAGCATCACTTACTTTTATAAATGCTATTTCTGAGGGTTTATTTCAAATTTTTGAAATCAAATCTCACCATATACTAAGAATAAAAGAGTTGATGAATAAATATCAAGATGTACCTATGGATTTAGCCGACGCATCTCTAGTTCTTCTAGCAGAAGAATACCAAAGTGGACGAATTTTGTCATTAGATATTAAAGATTTTAGTATTTATAAATGGCATAACAATAATTATTTTGAGAATCTCTTTATTCCTTGAAATAAGACTCTATTTACCACCAATTTATAACTCAAACTCTGCCACATACCTACACTCTCATCTGACCGTCGAAACTGAAAGTAGACCTAACAATTTATATGATAAAAAAATTAAAATCTATCATTAATTTTATCTAATAAAATCCAGAATATAATTAGCAGTAACTTGTGACTTTTCCAAGTGAGGAACATGACCACAATTAGGAATCCAAATCAGTTGAGAATTAGCGATCGCTCCCTCCAATTTACCAGCATCACCAATACCTAAAATCTGGTCATTTTCTCCCCACAAAATCAATGTTTGTTGTTGCAGAGAAGGCAATTTTTGTTTGAAATTACCATAGCCTCCACTTTTAGTAAAAGAAATTAAAGCTTGATTCCAACCAGGCATTTCTAGATGTAATCTGGCACAAATATTAGCATCTAAAGTGGCAAAACTTTTATCAAAATAAGCACTACGACTAATACTTGCTCGCACCTGGGGACGACGCAAAAATTCTGTGGTGAAATAGTCAAATGGAGGAAAAATAAACTTACTAATAATTGGATTATTTTGCATTCCAGCACTATCAATTAATACCAATTTTTTCACAACTTCCGGGTAAGTAAGAGTAAAATCAATAGCAGCAGCACCACCCATAGAAGCACCTACTAAAATAACAGGTTGGTTAATCCAACTTTTCCAAAAATAATAAAGATGAGTAGCGATCGCCTTTGGATTAATTTTTAAATTCGGCAATCTATCTGTAAAACCAAACCCCAATAAATCAACGGCCAAAGTTTGATTTTGAGCAGCAAGTAATGGCAAAAGGCGACGAAATTCAAAAATAGAACTATCAAAACCATGCAGTAATAAAATCGGGGTATTATCTTCACCTTGAGAGACAAAACTTGTATTAATTACTTGAGAAATTAGAGGAGTATAAATTGACTGATACTGAATATTTTGAGCAAAAGAAATAGATGTAGATTCAGTTAGACTTTCAGTTAATTTTGGTAAAAATTTAGGATACATTGGCATTTAACAATTAACAATTAACAATTAATAATTAATAATTAATAATTATCTCTCTTTTAAAGGAGAGTCTTTAAACCTTAATTATTCGGTAAAGGAGGGAAAGCAGGGTTAAGTATTAGCAAATACAAGGATATAGTGTATATTAGCTACAAATATTAACAATTAAATGTTTGTAGTGCGGGCATCTTGCCCGCGATGGGTGTACTTCACCAAAGTGAAATTTGCTGTATCAAGACTTATGTATGAAGTACGAAAGACTAGGATATGAGATTGCTTTCCGTTCCGGAATGCTCCGCAATATCGGTCGCAATGAAAAAAGAAAATACCTTACTTAAAGAATTAATAGCTGATAGCTGATAGCTGACCGCTGATAGCTTACCTAATTACTCAATTCAATATTTACCTCATTAACAATTCTACGTTTAAGTTCAACAGACTCAGAGCGAGGTAATAAATCAAAAACTTCTCGAAAAGCATCATCTACTTTTTCAAAAGCAACTTGACCTTTAGCATTTAAAGCAACTTTTCCTTCTTGGTCAATTAAAACAGTTTGAGGTACAAATCCTTCATAATAATAAGCTGATTGTGTAGAATCATCAGTTATAGGAGTAGCAATAGCATCCACATTAACAGGAATAAAACTAGCAGCACGACCATAGAATTCTTGAAGTTGAGAAACTACAGTCGAAAATTGTTTACAATCTTTACTATCATCTAGAAAAAAGACTAATAGAGCAGGTTTATAACTTTTGAGAGATTCTTTTAATGTTACTCTAGCAGGTACAAGAGAACCATTACCCGCATAAAGGGCAAAGATATTACCATCAAATCTATCATCATTTAGACTTGCTAAAGCAGTGGGTGTAGCTATTAGAAGTAATAAAAATATTGCTAATAAAAAACTCAATAAACTTGAGAGAATTTTTTGCCATGAAAATTGTTGTATTGGATTTAGCATAATTTAAAAAGGTTATAGATTTTAAGTTCAATTAATCGGGACTTACGCACTAACAATATATATAGGGTTTCGCTCAGTTACGCTACCGCTAACACACCCTACTGGACTACTGGACTGTTTCATCTAAAATTGTGCAATGTAGGTAGGTTCGGTTGAGTCTGCGTTAGCGGAGCTTATCCGTAGGATAAACCCAACAGTAGTAAGGTTTTGTTGGGTTTCCCTCCGGGAAGCTCCGCTAACACTGCCGTACCGCTACGCGGAAGCAAGCTACAACCCAACCTACACTTTTAGCTGTGTCAGTCTACTACTGGACTGTTTCATCTTAAGTGTTGCAATAGAAAATTAGTTATATCAAGTTGCACTGATTAACCACAATATAAAAAGATGAAAAAGATGGCATACTCTTCAAGAGTCATCTTAAGATGACTTAAACTATTAGCCAAGGATTGAAATCCTTGGCAAGCCATGTCATCCACCTCAATTTCTGCTCTAGTTTCCTTCTTCCTTCTTCCTTCTTCCCTCTAAATATCGCAAATTTCTAAATCTTCCTTCACCTTGGGATGAGTAATAAAATAATCTTGAAGCCAATCACAAGAACCTTTCAACAAATCATTTAATCCTTTCACGCGCCACAACTCTAAATCATTATCCACCAAAGTTGCCACATATTTACCATCCAAACTTAAAGCCTTAGCATTCTCAAATTGAGCTAATTGACGTCCAGTAATATCCCAAATTCTTACCATTCCATCTTTGGCCATACTAGCCACCTGTTCCCCATCAGCACTAAAAGTCAAATTATTCACACTACCTATATTGCCCTTCAAATCGGCAATTTGATTGCCCGAAAAATCCCAAATTTTAACTACCCCATTGCTATCTCCAGTCACTATATACTTTCCAAACGGACTAAAAGCCATACTCTCAATCCAACTGGAAAGAATTTTTAATTCTGACACAAGCTGAAAAGAACTATTCCAAATTTTGGCAATACCATCCTCTCCAGCAGTACCAATATATTGCCCATCTGGACTAAAAACCACATCCAACACAGGACCATTATGCCCCTTTAACTCAGCCAACTGCTGACCAGAATTATTCCAGATACGCGCAACACCATCTTCTCCCACCGTTGCTAAACGTTGTCCATCTGGACTAAAACCAATTTGCTTTGCTCTCCCCTTTTTACCTTTTAGCTCTATCAACTCTTCTCCTGAAATCTTCCAAATTCTCCCCTGACCATTATCTCCAGCAGTCGCTAGACGCTGGCCATCCGGACTAAAACTCATATCGCCAAACATTCCCAGATATCCATTAAATTGAGCTAAAGGTTTTCCCGAAATATCCCAGATGCGGGCAGTACCATCAACTGCTGCTGTTGCTAATTTCTGACTATTAGAACTAAAACTTACTAACCCAAAAATATCGGAGTCTCCCTTGAGTGTTACCTCGCGATTACCTTCTAGTTCCCAAATTCGACCCGTACCATCCTCTCCTAAAGTTAATAGTCGTTGTCCATCAGCACTAAAGTTAACTTCCCAAACCCTGCCTTGATGTCCTCTAAGATTGGCTAACAAATTACCATTCTTGTTCCAAATTTTCACACTACCGTCACTACCTGCTGTAGCTAAACGTTGACCATCCGGACTAAAACTAACGCTGGTAACAATTCCTTGATGTCCGGGAAGTTTTGATAATACTTGGCCTGAAGTATCCCAGATTAGGGCAGTACCATCTTCTCCTGCTGTAGCCAAACTTTTGCCATCCGGACTAAAGCTAACATTCCAGACCCCGCCTTCACCTCCCTTAAGTTTGGTTAATAGTCTACCCGAGCTACGTCGCCAAATTCTAATTGTGCCATCCCATCCAGCAGTGGCTAAACGTTGACCATCTGGACTAAATATTACTTTTTCGACGCTACCTTGATGTCCCCGGAGTCTGGCTAACTGTCTGCCTGATATATTCCAAATTCTCGCGGTACCATCCCATCCAGCAGTAGCTATATATCTACCATCAGGGCTAAATGTGACATCTAAGATTCGACCTTGATGTTTTTTGAGAGTTGCTATTTTTTTGCCTGATATATTCCAAATTCTGGCAGTGCCATCTTCTCCTGCTGTAGCTATATATTTACCATCAGGACTGAAAGTAATTTGCCAAATTTGACCTTCATGGCCTTTTAGCTCTAGTTGCTGCTTACCCTGAAAATCCCAGATTCTAACTGTACTATCATCTCCTGCTGTAGCTAAAATGTTTCCTTCTGGTGAAAATTTAATGTGAGAAACTTTGCCTTGATGTCCTCTTAATTGAGCTACAGACTGACCTGAGTATTTGAGGATTTTGGCTATACCATCATTATTCACTGTGGCTAGTAGTTGGCCATCAGGACTGATGGTAATTTTTTTGACGTTGGGAATTTGATTTTTCTCGTGAATATTATTGAGGATTTGTTGCAGGGCAAATATGGGACTTGTAGCTGGATAATATTGAAGTGGGCGATCGCCTCCTACTAATTTTTTTAGTTCTTTTCCAGCTTGCATTGCTGATAGTAATGCTTCTATTTCTGCAATTTCAAATTTTCTTAAAGCGCTAATTCCTTTGTGTTCTAGTTTTGTACCTTCTTGTGCTTCTTGAAGTTCATACTGTGCTTTTTCTAGTTGATATTCTGTTCTTTGAAGTTGATTTTGTGTATCTTGAAAAAGTTTAGTTGCCCAAGCAACTACTGTCATTGCTGTTATTGATACTATAACTAAACCTGCCACTCCTAGTTTCAGTTTATTCTGCTGATTTGAAGATGTTTTGAGTTTTTTCCGAACTACCTGTTTTTTTTGAACTTTATTCTGATTTTTTTGTGCTGGTTTCTCTGCTTTTTTCTGTTGTGGCTGAAGCTGAATATTATTTGGATTATTTGGATTATTTGGATTATTTGGATTATTTGGATTATTTAGATTTTTTTGTACTCCTATTTCCCCTAATTCCAGTTGTGGCTGAATCTGAATTTCATTTGAATTATTATTTTTATTATCTTTTTCTTTTGGGTTTAATACCCCCCCGTCTACAGGCTGTTGAAAATTTGATAGGGACTCAAACCCGAACAACTTTTTCTTCCTTCCTTCTTCCTTCTTCTTTCTTCCTTCCTCAATGTGATTCTGATTTTTTTGTACTGGTATTTGCTGTTGTTTCTGTTGTGGCTTAATCAAACCATTATTATTTATTGAATGAGTTTCTTTAACTTCAATATTAGAAAAATCAGATACCATTAGAGGCATTTTTTCCCGGTCATTTAATTCTAAAATTTGAGGATTAGTGTGAGGAGCAAAATTAGTTACTGTTGGTAAATATTGTTGTACCCATTCTTGATTAAAAATTTCTGCATATATCGGACTATATACTTCTAAAAAACCATTATTTATTTTCGCTACACCAGACCTCAATAACTCTTTAATTTCCCATTTATTATTAGCGATCGCGTCATTTTTAAATTTTTGATTATCTTGACCGGGCGGTCTTAATCTACCATGTTTTAATATTTGTTGATATATTTCTAAATGACTTGTAGATTTCTGTATATTCTTCAGCAAAAGATTTTGTATTTTGTTGAAATGAATCGGGTAGTCTTGTGAATCCCAGTTTTCTATCACACAAATTTTCACTAAATCTTCAACTAAAGCTATATCATTATAATTTTCTTCTCCTTTTCTTTCTCCCAGATAATCTATCGTTATTTGACATAGTTTTTGCGTTAAAAATGGTTGTCCGCCCGACCAATATAATATTTTTTCTATAACTTGTAGTGGCTGTTTGATTATGCCTTTAAATAGTTGTGCTAAATGAGCTACTTCTTCTTTTTTGAAACTATTAAGTTCAATAAATCTACATCTATCTACTAAATTATCGGGTATAGTTGTCCCGATCAAAGCAAATGTTAAACGTTTAAATTCTGGATTATTTGTTCTTTCCTCCAGACAATAATCAATTAATACCCCTAAACTACTAAAGCCCGAATTAACAACACTATCATCATTAACTTCATCAATAAAAATCACTATTCTCTCATTTTGAGTATTAGGTAACAATACCTCTTCAATAAAAACAAATAACCTTTCATCCGCAGGTAAATCAGCCATTTCTTCCCACCATAATTCCGGGAAATGTCGAGGAAATAAAAAAGTCTTCTCTAAGGTCAAAATTATTTGCTCATACCATTCTTCTAGAGTTAAAAGTTGATTGTTAACTCTAGTCATATCTAAAGCAATACAGATAATATTTTCTGCTTGCAACAGTTGTATTGTTCTAATTTTTAAACTAGATTTTCCCGTTTGTGGAGAATTTAATACATAACAATATTCACCTTTCTTCAAAGCATTAAATAACTCTTTATCTGCCAAGCGTCTAACATAAGTGGGATGATCCGATGCTAAATAATTACCTACTTGATAGCTATATTTTTGATTCTTCTGTATTTTCATATTTATCTTGACTATCCTCACTCTAGCAACTGTATTAAATATAAGCTTTCAATCCCATTAACTCAAAGTTCCACTTTTATTATTTTATTCAGTTTTGAAAAATGAATGCTTATAGAAATCAACATTTGCAGAACTAATTTTTCCAAAGTTTATCTATAGTAAATTATGCTTATGATATATTTTGAAGAAATATTTATACTTTCTTTGCTTTTACCAAAAAATGAGGTCCAAAGCCTCCCCTTTTAAGGGGATGAAAAAAATATTCAATTCAGTATTTCAAGCCTCCGACTAAAGTCAGAGGTACTGATAACTGATAACTGATAACTGATAACTGATAACTGATAACTGAAATGACCCTGTAGCTCAAGCCAAAAATTCTAGTTACAGCAAAAGGTAATTTCAGTAAGAAAGAAGAAGGAAGAAGTGGATAGGGACTCAAACCCCAACCAGCTTTTCCACAATTAATAATTAATGAAGCAAAAAGGAAGAAGAAAGAAGGAAGAAGAAAGAAGTGGATAGGGACTCAAATCCCAACCTGCTTTTCCATAATTAATAATTAATGAAGCAAAAAGGAAGAAGCAAAAAGTGGATAGGGACTCAAATCCCAACCTGCTTTTCCATAATTAATAATTAATGAAGCAAAAAGGAAGAAGAAAGAAGTGGATAGGGACTCAAACCCCAACCTGCTTTTCCATAATTAATAATTAATGAAGCAAAAAGGAAGAAGAAAGAAGTGGATAGGGACTCAAACCCCAACCTGCTTTTCCATAATTAATAATTAATGAAGCAAAAAGGAAG
>JAXHSW010000013.1:79083-84545 GCA_034190295.1 Cyanobacteriota bacterium
AAGCAAAAAGTGGATAGGGACTCAAACCCCTAATAATGAATAATGAATAATTAACAATTACCAAAAAATGAAGTCCAAAGCCTCCCCTTTTAAGGGGATAAAAAAATATTCAGTTCAATATTTCAAGCCTGCGGCAATAGTTGTCGGTACTGATAACTGATAACTGATAACTGATAACTGAAATGACCTCTCCTTGAAAATAGGAACAATTTTGATAGCTCTCAAAAATGTGGAATAAGTTCATAAAATAGCTCTAAGTACAACGTAAGCATTTCCTGCGGACTGCTGCGCAAACAGCTATTAGCTGTCAGCTAGAGCGCAATAAAATCCTATGTTTAAGGATAGGTTTTAAGTGAATATAGACTTTAGAGTTGACTTTTATAGTAAAATTTTTATAGCTCAATTAATAAAGCTTTTAGTGAGTGATAAAAGCAATAGCTGACCGCTGAATGCTTACAGTACAACAGATTTTATCTCTCTAATTTGGAGATTTATCCTAACTCCAGACTGCTAACAAATAGGGTTATAAATTTTATGACTAGCCATCTATAGGTTATTGAATGTATAGCAATAGCTAGAGCGGTTAGGACTTATGCTAATTATGAATCTTAGACTAGCCAATGTTTTCCTACTGTTCCCTGTTCCCTGTTCCCTGTTCCCTGAAATCAACTAAAAAGTTTATAATTTTCAAAATATTCTCAGGATAGAAAAACCCAAATATGAAAGTATTAATTGTGTATTGGCATCCCGAACCCCAGAGTTTTAACGGTGCAATGTTTCGTCAAGCTTGTGAAGCTCTAGTAGAGGTAGGAAATGAGGTAAAAACTTCAGACTTACATGAAATGAATTTCAATCCAGTTTCCAGCAGACAAAATTTTAAAACTGTTAAAGATCCAAATTATCTCAAACTACAACTAGAAGAAAAATATGCCACTGAAATGAATAGTTTTGCCGAAGATATCGACTCAGAAATAGAGAAAATTGAGTGGTGCGACCTAATGATTTGGCAATTTCCGTTGTGGTGGTTTGGTTTACCCGCAGTTTTCAAAGGATGGGTTGACCGTGTATTTGCTATGGGGCGAGTTTACGGTGGCGGTCGAATATATGAAACAGGAGTTTTTCAAGGAAAACGGGCATTATTGTCGTTGACCACAGGTGGTGCGGAAGATATCTATATTAAGGGAGGTCTCAACGGCGATATTAATGGAATTTTACGGCCTATTCATAGAGGAATGTTGCAGTTTCTCGGCTTTGATGTATTGGCACCAGAAATTGTATATGCACCTGTTCGGATGACTTATGAACAGAGAGTGAAAATATTGGAAAATTATGCTGCTCGTCTGAAAGAAATAAGTAAAGAATCTGCCATTGATGTTGGTACTTATTAATATACTGTAGGTTGGATTAAGCGACAGTAACACTCAACAAAAAAAACTACATTTGTTTAAGCTACGTTCCCTCAATTCAACCTACGGAGATAACTCAAATAAATATTTTTAAAGATTAGGGATAGGTCTAACAAAGCTAGACGTTAAATGTTAGGTTTTGAGGTATAAAAAAGTTTTGACACTTCAATTATTAAACCTCTTAAGCAAATTGAAAATCAAATAAATGACAAGACAAAAATCATAAATTTTTCTTTGCCAGAAATCTTAAAGTAACTTCTAACTACCTATCACCTAACATGAAAAAACCTCTCTCTAAAACTAGATTGCTTCTATATTACTTTCCCCAGTCCTAATCCTCACAATTCTATCTACTGGAGCAATGAAAATCTTACCATCACCGATCTCACCAGTACGAGAAGCAGCAATAATTTTTTCAACAACCATATCCACCTGGTCATCTTCAACTACAATTTCAACCTTGAGCTTCTGTAAAAACTCAACCGTATACTCAGAACCACGATACCTTTCAGTTTGACCCTTCTGACGCCCAAAACCTCTGACTTCAGAAACAGTCATACCCACGATACCAGCATTAACGAGAGCAATTTTCACCTCGTCCAGCTTAAAAGGCCGAATAATAGCTTCTACTTTTTTCAAGTTACTCACTCCTTACACTTAAATTTTTAGTTTACTTAGTTTATCAGGATGACATCTTTTCAGATCGGATTGTCGCCAAGTGGGCCTTATTTGTTAAGAAAAATACATTTACTCAGCAGTTTTTTCAGTAAGCTTCTAAAATCCTAAAAATACCGAAAAAATTACTTTTATAGAGAATCTTAAAGTTTTTTGTAAATTATGTAAAAAAAAGACTTTATATTACACCTCATTTTTGATTAAAATTATACTTTTAACTATACATAATAGTATCTAGAGAGGAATTACCTGTGCAATTACAGACTAAAGTTACCCTAAAACGAGCAACGGGTGCTTCTGCACTAATGGATAGTCTCAAACGTCATGGAGTCAAACACATATTTGGCTATCCCGGGGGTGCAATATTACCAATCTACGACGAACTTTACCGTTCAGAAGCAGCAGGAGACCTAGAACACATTCTAGTCAGACACGAACAAGGAGCTGCTCATGCCGCCGATGGATATGCCCGTGCCACTGGTAAAGTAGGTGTATGCTTTGCTACATCAGGTCCCGGAGCCACAAATTTAGTAACAGGCATAGCCACTGCTCACATGGACTCAATTCCCATGGTCGTAATTACAGGCCAAGTAGGCCGAAAAATGATTGGTACTGATGCCTTCCAAGAAACAGACATTTATGGCATTACTCTACCAATTGTTAAACATTCTTATGTGGTCCGAGACCCAAGGGATATGGCCGGAATTATTGCTGAGGCATTCCATATTGCCAGTACAGGTCGTCCAGGCCCAGTCTTGATTGACATACCTAAAGATGTAGGTTTGGAAGAATTTGACTATGAACCCGTGGAACCTGGTTCCATCAAACTACCTGGATACCGTCCAACTGTCAAAGGCAACCCCCGGCAAATTAACCAAGCAGTAAATTTGATGCTAGAGGCACGCCGTCCTCTACTATATATAGGTGGTGGTGCCATCTCCGCAGATGCTCATGCAGAAATTCAAGAATTAGCAGAACATTTTAATATTCCTGCAACTACTACTTTGATGGGTAAAGGTGCTTTTAGCGAACATCATCCCCTATCAGTAGGAATGTTAGGAATGCATGGCAGTGCCTATGCTAATTTTGCTGTGAGTGAGTGCGACTTATTAATTGCTGTTGGTTCTCGTTTTGATGACCGGGTAACTGGAAAGTTGGACGAATTTGCTTGTCATGCGAAAGTAATTCATATTGATATTGACCCGGCAGAAGTAGGTAAAAATCGGATTCCTGAAGTTCCAATTGTTGGGGATGTACGCCAAATTTTGATTGACTTGCTGCGTCGTTGCCGGGAAATAGGAGATTTAGTTAATCCTCATCAAACTAAGCCTTGGTTGGAAAAGATTAATCGCTGGAAACAAGATTATCCTTTAGTTGCCCCCCAATATTCGGATAGTATTTCACCTCAAGAGGTAATTAACGAAATCGGCAAAATGGCTCCAGATGCTTACTATACAACTGATGTTGGTCAGCATCAAATGTGGGCTGCTCAATTTCTGAAAAATGGACCTCGGCAATGGATCTCTAGTGCCGGTTTAGGGACTATGGGTTATGGGATACCTGCTGCTATGGGGGCGAAGGTGGCACTGCCAAACCGGGTGGTGATTTGTATTGCTGGTGATGCGAGTGTTCAAATGAATATTCAGGAGTTGGGGACTCTCGCGCAGTATGGCATTAATGTTAAGACTGTGATTATTAATAATGGCTGGCAGGGTATGGTGCGTCAATGGCAAGAGGCGTTTTTTGGCGAGCGTTATTCTTCTTCTAATATGGAAGCGGGAATGCCTGATTTTGTGATGTTGGCTCAGGCTTATGGAGTTAAAGGTATGATGGTTTCTAGTCGGGAGGAGCTTAAAGAGGCGATCGCTCAAATGTTGGCTCACGATGGACCTGTGTTGATGGATGCTTATGTGACTAAGGATGAGAATTGTTATCCAATGATAGCGCCTGGTAAGAGTAATGCTCAAATGCTTGGTTTACCTATTCGCAAACAGCTCGAACAAGCTGTGGAGTTCATTACTTGTAGTAATTGTGGGGCGCAAAATACTGTTTCTCATAATTTCTGTCCTGAATGTGGCGTTAAATTGTAATTGATATACAGAGAAGGAAGAGGGAAGAGGGAAGAGGGAAGAGGGAAGAGGGAAGAGGGAAGAGGGAAGAGGGAAGAGGGAAGAGGGAAGAAGGAAAAATATTTCTTTTTCTGAGTTTTAAAGAAGCACTCAGCTTTCAGCTTTCAGCAGATTTTTTTTGAGACCCTCTCCTTTCTTTGCCTTTGCGTAGCATCCCGTAGGAAAGTATTCCGGAACAGAAAAATCACTCTCAAAATTATTCGTCCTACTTTCTGTCTCTTCCCACCCCGAACCACCCTTCCGGTCACTCCCCACCCCGAACCACACTCCCCACCCTTGGGTAGCATCCGGTCGGAAAGTATTCCGGAACAGAAAAATCACTCTTAGAATTATTCTTTCTACTTTCTGTGTCTTCCCACCTCGAACCACAGTCCCCACCCTTGGGTAGCATCCGGTCGGAAAGTATTCCGGAACAGAAAAATCACTCTTAGAATTATTCTTCCTACTTTCTGTGTCTTCCCACCTCGAACCACAGTCCCCACCCTTGGGTAGCATCCGGTCGGAAAGTATTCCGGAACAGAAAAATCACTCTTAGAATTATTCTTTCTACTTTCTGTGTCTTCCCACCTCGAACCACAGTCCCCACCCTTGGGTAGCATCCGGTCGGAAAGTATTCCGGAACAGAAAAATCACTCTTAGAATTATTCTTCCTACTTTCTGTGTCTTCCCACCCGGAACCACACTCTCCACCCTTAGATAGCATCCGGTCGGAAAGTATTCCGGAACAAAAAAATCACTCTCAGAATTATTCTTCCTACTTTCTGTGTCTTCCCACCCTTGTGACAGGAACCAACTCCCCACCTCGAACCACAGTCCCCAACCTTGGGTAGCATCCGGTCGGAAAGTATTCCGGAACAAAAAAATCACTCTCAGAATTATTCTTCCTATTTTCTGTGTCTTCCCACCCTTGTGACAGGAACCAACTCCCCACCTCGAACCACAGTCCCCACCCTTGGTTAGCATCCGGTCGGAAAGTATTCCGGAACAAAAAAATCACTCTCAGAATTATTCTTCCTACTTTCTGTGTCTTCCCACCCTTGTGACAGGAACCAACTCCCCACCTCGAACCACAGTCCCCAACCTTGGGTAGCATCCGGTCGAAAAGTATTCCGGAACAGAAAAATCACTCTTAGAATTATTCTTCCTATTTTCTGTGTCTTCCCACCCCGAACCACAGTCCCCACCCTTAGATAGCATCCGGTCGGAAAGTATTCCGGAACAAAAAAATCACTCTCAGAATTATTCTTCCTAT
>JAXHSW010000130.1:0-184 GCA_034190295.1 Cyanobacteriota bacterium
AAAGCCTCCCCTTTTAAGGGGATAAAAAAAGAGAATATTCCTTATATCAAGCCTCTGGGTTAAGCCAGAGGTAGTGATAACTGATAACTGATAACTGATAACTGAAATGACCTCTTCCCTCCTGTCTCCTGTCTCCTGCCTCCTGACTCCTAGCTAACGCGCATATTTATGGAGATACCAAATG
>JAXHSW010000130.1:284-7128 GCA_034190295.1 Cyanobacteriota bacterium
GGTTCTATAGGGCGAATGCCAAATGGGTTCTATAGGGCGAATGCCAAATGGGTTCTATAGGGCGAATGCCAAATGGGTTCTATAGGGCGAATGCCAAATGGGTTCTATAGGGCGAATGCCAAATGGGTTCTATAGGGCGAATGCCATTCGCCCCTACTCTAAAATACTGAATAACACCTATACTACCGGATTTGATATCATTCTGACTCCTGACTCCTGACTCCTGACTCCTGACTCCTTAAAACATCCGTGCGTATTTGTATCAAAAATTTTAGTATTTTATATTATGTCTAAAGAAACAAAAAACTCAAATAAAAATGCAGTAATTATCGGTGGAGGTCCTGCTGGTTTTGCCACTGCATTAATGTTAGCTAAACGTGGTTGGCATCAAATTACAATATTAGAAAAACGACCTGCTGCTGATTTTTATGAACCTGATAAATCATTCCATTATTTAATAGATGGGCGGGGTCAAAAATTTACCGATTTATTCGGTTTAACTGAAAAATTAGCAAAAATTAGTGTTCCTAATACAGACTTTTACCTAACAGAAATTAAGGCTGATGGTAGTCGCAAAACATCAAAATTGCCAATAGTAGATCCCAACATAAAAACTGCTTATTGGTTACAGCGCCGAATTTTTTTGCAGTTACTATTTCAAGAAATTGAAGAAAATTGGCAGCATTGTATTACCGTTTTGTTTAATACAAAATGTTTAAAAATTGAACAAGAAAACTCTAAACTACAAATCCTTGCTCAAGAAATTATTGAAGAAGGAAGAAGCAAGAAGGAAGAAGAAAGAAGGGAGGACAAAAGGACAGAAAAAGTAGATGGGAACAGTCAACAACCTGCCACTTCGTGTCTTATAACCCCAACCAATTGTCAACACCCTGTAGACGGTGTATTAAAAGAAAAAGATAATCAAAAAACATATCAACTTGAACCTCATCTTTTAGTAGGTTGTGATGGTATTAATTCCTTAGTTAGACAAACATTAGATAAGTGGGATAATTCTGGTACAAATAAATTTAAAATGCAGTTTTTTCCTTCTGCAAGTTCTGGTTTGAAATACAAAGTTTTAACTATCCAACCAAACTTTCCCATAGAAAATAATAGTTCAGAGCGTGCAGTCTCCACAATGGCTTATGCTATTCGTGGAGCATTTTCAGACTCTCAGCATTCTCTCTCCCTTGGTATTTTACCTTTTGCTCAACCCAACGAACCCAGAACAGCAAATATTATCAGGCCACCAAATCATCAAATCTGGAATTTACCAGATGGTGAAAAATTGTACGCATTTTTCGAGAAAGCTTTTCCACAGTTGCCAATAAATCAAATAATATTGCCAGAAGAAAGCGATCGCTTTGCTAAAAGTGAAGGTGGATATTTTCCTATACCTCAATATTGTTCTGGGCTACACTGGTTGTTACCAACGAAGGAGAATGGTGGAGTAGTATTATTGGGAGATGCCGTCCATTGTTTTCCACCAGATATTGGACAAGGCGTCAATTCTGCCTTAGAGGATGTGTGTATTCTCGATCGAGCACTTTCTCAAACTAATGATATTATCTCTGATGCTTTGCCATTATTTGAGTCTTTGCGCTCTCCAGATATGAAGCCTTTAATACGTCTAGCTCAAACGGCTTTTCCTTGGCAATATAATCAAGATATTCCTCGAAAAAGACTGTGGAGTATCAACTTTTTTATCCGGTTATTGTTGAGTCGAATATTGCCTTTTATTTTTAGTCCTCCTGCTTTTATGATGATTCAAAACCACCAACTTAATTATCGTGAAATATGGGCGAAGGCTCAAAGAACAACTATTTATATATATGTATTTGGACTAATATTAATTTCAGGAAGTTTAGCTTGGTTTTTACATGATATTGGCTGGTTTTAGCTTTTTATGAAAGCCATAAATGTGATTGAAAAAGATATTTACCGACGGGTATAAACTACTTCTATATGTATAGAAATCATGTCAAATCCGGTAGCATTAGTCAGGAGTAGGGGTTAACGGCCGTTAACCCCTAAAAATGGTATATAATACCAAGCGTGAAAAAAGAATGTTACGAATAATAAGTGCAATAAAAATATTTTTTAGAAAATGTTTCTTTGACAAAAAAGAGAACTTACGACCTGAAAACTGGTATTAAATCTATTCATTGTGGATTCTGAATTGCAGGATTGCTGTTTGCTTCGCGGTGACAAACGGAAATTCTAATAAATATCCTAACTATTTGTAGCAAACATTTATCAAATTGGTATAATTGGGTGCATCTCATAGCAAGCAAAAATACTTTTTTCCTATAATTCCCTATTCCCTATTCCCTATTCCCTCTTGCCTATTCCCTCTTGCCTAAAAGCGATAAATTTTTGGCTTTATTCATGCATTGAGATGCACCCATATAATTTCGTATTTTGCCTAAGTCCTGTAATTATAAATGTTGCTCCGGTTCAGATAGCGATCGCTCTTGATACAAGCTTATTCCTAAACACTAAATAATACCGATATAGCACTAGAAGAAAAGGGCGCATATATATCCAAAGCTGAAAACGAAAGACTTCGCAATATATTTCCTTCTTCCTTCTTCGCTCTTCCTTCTTCCTTCTGCTACAGTAGAAGAAAAGGGCGCATATATATCCAAAGCTGAAAACGAAAGACTTCGCAATATATTTCCTTCTTCCTTCTTCGCTCTTCCTTCTTCCTTCTGCTACAAATGTCGCTCAAGTTCAGATAGCGATCGCTCTTAATTTCAGCTTCTTCCTAAATACTAAATACTAAATACTAAATAATACCGATCGAGCCGGAAATGATATTATGAAAAGATAGTTTCCGGTTAATTATTTAAGATTGCTATAATAAACTTAGGAATCTATAACAGTCCAAGCAAAGGGTGCAGACAAATCAAAAGCTGAAAACGAAAGACTTCGCAATATTTTTCCTTCTTCCTCCCCCTAAAAAAAGGGGGCAAAGGGGGATGCCTTCTTCCTTCTTCCTTCTTCCTTCTTCCTTCTTCCTTCTTCAAATATTAATGGCTAAAATGAAATTTAAAATATTAATAATAACCCTATTATTTTCACTAGCTTTTGCTACACCCGTAGTGGCATATACAAGGTGGCAACTAAGAATTTTAAAACGTACAAAAGAATGTTTTTTCTGCAACCTTTCCGATATAAATCTTAGTGATTCTAATAAATATCAGAAAATGAACGTAACTGGTTCCGTATTACAAAATGCTAACTTCTCTGGTACAAATCTCGAAGAAGCCAACTTTACCAACACAGACTTAACAGGGGCACAATTCGAGAGCGCCAACTTACAACAAGCCAACTTACAAAGGTCTATCCTCAAATCTACTAACTTTTGGGGAGCAAATCTTCAAGAGGCCAATTTACGCGGAGCAGACCTCAGAGAAGCAATTTTTTGGAATGCCGATTTAAGAGGAGCAGATTTGCGGGACACTGATATTAGTAATGCTAGCTTCATCGATGCCAAACTCAATGGTGCAATCTTACCTGATGGAAGTGTATATCAATATAGATAGGTTTAAGGTATTAGACATCTCCTCCAAAAGAGGCAACAGGGAACAGGGAAAAGGGAGAAGTAATTGATAATTTATGGATAAGAATTGATTCTATTTTTGATTTTTGGAGATGTCTATTACCTACTAATTGACTGTAATAATTGTTTTGTCAATGCAGACTGTAAGGTCGCTGCAAATATTATCCGAAAAGTAAGCAGAAAGCTAGTGCCACTACGCGGAAGTCAAAAGTCAAAAGTCGTAGGGGCGCCATTCGATAGTTATGCGAAGCAAATGGCATTGGCTAACGCCAGAGCTGCCGAATGATGCCCTCAAAAGTATTGATTGGTAAAGCTTTTAGGATTTTTTAACTGGTCAGTTATTTCCGCCATCCTGCACTAGGTTTAGACTTAAGCTGACTGTGTAGGGATACTTTGACTTGTCCCCAGAGAGTGTATTTCAGCTAAGAAGAGACAAAGCAACAAGGATTTATCCTGTTGTGTAGTATCCGCTTAGAATTCCCTTGACTTTAGTCCCGGGAGTAGTCAAAATCTTAAAACATTGTAAATATTTTCAATTTTAACTCACCCTTTTATTATTCACCCTTAAAAACTATGGCTATTGGCTACCTCGCCTTTGTTCTTCACGCCCATCTACCTTTTGTACGACATCCAGAAAGTGATTATGTCCTAGAAGAAGAGTGGCTCTTTGAAGCAATAACCGAAACTTATGTCCCCCTAATACAAATGTTTGAGGGATTAAAACGAGATGGTGTGGACTTTAAAATTACTATGAGTCTCACACCACCTTTGGTGTCTATGCTACGAGACCCACTATTACAAGAACGCTACGAACATCACTTAAGCTTACTTGAACAATTAGCAGAAAAAGAATATGACCACAATATCCATAACGGTCATATCCGCTACCTTGCAGAACATTACGCCACCCACTTCAAGAATGTTCGAGAACTCTGGGAACGTTACGACCGCGACTTAATTTCTGCATTTAAACAGTTTCAAGACAGCAATAACCTAGAAATTATTACCTGTGGAGCTACCCATGGCTACTTTCCACTAATGAAAATGTATCCCGAGGCAGTCTGGGCACAAATAGAAGTTGCTTGTCAAGATTATGAAGCAAATTTTGGCCGTCGCCCCAGAGGGATTTGGGTGCCAGAATGTGCCTATTATGAGGGTCTGGAGCGAATGTTGGCAGATGCTGGGATACGTTACTTTTTAACAGATAGCCACGGCGTACTCTATGCTCGACCAAGGCCCAGATTTGGTAGTTATGCTCCTATCTTTACCGAAACAGGAGTAGCTGTTTTTTCCAGAGACCATGAATCTTCTCAACAGGTTTGGTCTTCCCAAGTAGGGTATCCAGGAGACCCAGAATATCGAGAGTTTTATAAAGATTTAGGTTGGGAAGCAGAATATGAATATATTAAACCTTATATTATGCCTAATGGCCAGAGGAAGAATACTGGTATTAAATATCACAAAATTACAGGTCGTGGCTTGGGATTAGGAGATAAACAACTTTACGACCCTTACTGGGCCAGGGAAAAAGCTGCGGAACACGCTGGTAATTTTATGTTTAATCGAGAACGCCAGATTGAGCATTTATACCATATTATGGAGCAACTCCCGATGATTGTTTCTCCCTACGATGCTGAGTTGTTTGGTCACTGGTGGTATGAAGGACCTTGGTTTTTGGATTTCCTCTTCCGTAAAACTTGGTATGACCAAAGTACCTATCGGATGACTCATTTAGCAGATTATTTGCAGAAACACCCAGAACATCAGGTTTGTCTTCCAGCACAGTCTAGTTGGGGATATAAGGGTTTCCATGAATATTGGCTCAATAATACTAATTCCTGGATTTATCCTCATCTACATACTACTACAGAGCGAATGATTGAGTTGGGGGGACGAACACCAGCAGATGAGTTGGAGTTGCGGGCGTTAAATCAAGCTGCCAGAGAACTTTTGCTGGCTCAATCTTCTGATTGGGCTTTTATTATGAGTACGGGGACTATGGTTTCTTATGCTGTACGGAGAACAAGGTCCCATTTGATGCGTTTTAATAAGCTCTATGAAGAGATTCTACAGGGAAAGATTGATTCAGGTTGGCTGGAAAAGTTGGAGGCGATCGACAATATTTTTCCTCAAATCAACTATCGAGTGTACAAACCACTTTTTTCAGTAACAAGACCAAATTAGAAAGTCTAGAAACAAGTTGCTTTTTTGCTCTCCTTAAATAATGGGGAGTTTTTTTTCACTGGTTTTTCAATCGAACAGGATCTAAATTGTGCTAAAACGCTATATATAAGATTTGCTGAAAAAGTATGAGTGGTAAGGGTAGGAGTCATTTCAGTTATCAGTTATCAGTACCTCTGCAATAAGGAGGCTTGACATAAGGAATATTCTCTCTCTTGGTCGATTAGATATGGTTAGGAAACCCATCCATCTCTCGACCGCTTTTTTTATTCCCTTAAAACGGGAGGCTTGAGACCCTAATTTTCGGTCAGGAAGACCGAGTTAGGAGAAATGGGAATTACAGAGGATGTAGTTGGAAAAGTTGTCCCTTAATTTTTCTGTCCAACTCTTGCACAAAATTTTAACTTTTTGAGCTTTCTTGAGCGAAAAGCTGGCACTTTTTTTCAACCAAATAAGACCGAAACCTTTATATGTTAATGCTTTTGCTGACGCAAAGCTGTCGCTAAGATAGTTAATCAGCTAGCCCTATATAAGGTTAAAATTATAGCGCTACACTACATATAGCGTTTAGGAATCATAAATATAAAGATTTGTAAAAAAATAGCATTTTGTAGCAACAGTTACAGAATTATTCGTTATTATAAAAATGTAAGGGAAAAAAACTTCCCAAACATTAGTTAAATAATCAGGGGAGAAAATCTAAATATGTTTACTGAACCTCAAGCACGCTCTTTAATGGTACGTCATCACCACCTGGTAAAAAATCGTCAACAGTCAATGCTAAACAGGGCAGCTGCAGAAGTGGGCTTAGAAAATAGTAACTATTGGGGCCACATTCAAGGAAAAGTACAGCCTAGCTTTAGGAAAAATTATGAGCGTGGTCATGCTTCGATGAGCTAATTTATTTTCTTTCTTGCCATCATAATTAATCTTTAATAAACAACAGTTAATCAAACGGGAGAATTAAAAAAATGTCTGTAGAAAATCAAGCTCGTGCTTTAATGATGCGTCATCACAACCTAATTAAAAATCGTCAACAGTCAATGCTGAACCGCACCGCAGCAGAAGTAGGTGTAGAAGCAGATGAATATTGGGGAA
>JAXHSW010000130.1:7228-26031 GCA_034190295.1 Cyanobacteriota bacterium
TCACTACTTATGACCGTAGTCATGCTTCCATGAGTTAGACTCAAGCTCAAAATTCAAATGAAATTTATTCAAACTCAGCAACAGGAGAATTAAAAAGATGTCAGTAGAAAATCAAGCTCGTGCTTTAATGATGCGTCATCACAACCTAATTAAAAATCGTCAACAGTCAATGCTGAACCGCACCGCAGCAGAAGTAGGTGTAGAAGCAGATGAATATTGGGGAAATATTCAAGGAAAACCACATCCTAGTTTTGTCACTACTTATGACCGTAGTCATGCTTCCATGAGTTAGACTCAAGCTCAAAATTCAAATGAAATTTATTCAAACTCAGCAACAGGAGAATTAAAAAGATGTCAGTAGAAAATCAAGCTCGTTCCTTAATGATGCGTCATCACAACCTAATTAAAAATCGTCAACAGTCAATGCTGAACCGCACCGCAACAGAAGTGGGTGTAGAAGCAGATAATTACTGGGGAAATATTCAAGGAAAACCACATCCAAGTTTTGTCACTACTTATGACCGTAGTCATGCTTCCATGAGTTAGAAATATTTTCTGAATAACTAAATAATGTTTTTGACTCAAGAGTCGCAACTTTTTACAGGAGGTAAAGAGTTGCGACTAATTTTTTTTAAGGTTATAGTTACAATTTAATTTGTCAGGACTTACGCAAAAGGAAAAATTATACACCATCTGTAGGGATTAACGGCCGTTAATTCCTACTATATCTAGTGGTTATGCGTAAGTTCTGATAGATTAACTAAAATAACCGATAGATTTTAATTACAATAGGAGCTTAAATCTTGTGTTAGATTGCATTGTCATTGGAGCAGGTGTAGCAGGTATAGTTACTACCAAAGAATTACTTGAACAAGGATTGCAACAAGTAGTATGTTTGGAGCAAACTGAAAAAATAGGAGGCGTTTATTCTAAAGCTTACGATAGTTTAGTTCTGACTACCTCTTGCTCGTTTAGTATGTTTTCTGATTTCTGGATAGGTGATGGCAATCAGCACAAATTCTGGACAAAGGATGAAGCAGTTGACTATTGGACAAGGTATGCCAAACATTTTGGCGTTTTGGAGAAAATCCGTTTCAACTCCAAAGTCATGGCAGTCACTCCCCAAGACGAGGGAGTATGGCTCCTTAGACTAGAATCTGGAGAAACTCTGCTGTCAAAACGAGTAGCATTAGCCATAGGCAACAACAGTATCCCAAATTATCCACAGTGGAAAGACTTATTAACTAATGTGGAGTTTTCCCATTCCCAGGAATATCGCAACGGCGATCGCTTTGTCGGCAAAAACGTATTAGTAGTTGGTGGCGGAGAGTCAGCTTCAGACATAACCTTAGAAATATCCCGTGTTGCTAATAACTGCTGGGTCAGTATTCGCAATTCAGCAGGATGGATAATACCCAGGAAAAGAGGTGGTTTTGCTCTCGACAATGCTAGTCATCGGGGCGTGTACGGACTACCCAGGGAATACGGGCGTACTTTGAGCAAACTCCTCTCGCGAAAATGGTTGAGTTTCAACGATCCAATGTACAAAGCTGCAGTTAAGCTCAATCAAAAGGTTAAGTGCAAAAACGGAATTTGGGGGGTCTATGGAACTAAAAATTTCTCTTTGCCCAAGGCAATTGTAGAACATGGGTGTACAGTCGTCGGCGATATATTGAAAGTAGAAGATGGAGGCAGAGTCTTAGTAGCTGCCGATGGGGAAATTCTGGAAAATGTGGATACAGTAGTTTTTTGTACCGGTTACAAAAATTATGTGTCTTTCCTTCCCGACGAACTGAAGGAAACCGATCCTCGGACTCTCTACAAACATATATTTCATCCCCAGTATCGAGACAAAATAGCTTGGATAGGCTGGGCGCGTCCTGCCCTGGGAAGCCAGTTTCCTCTTTCGGAAATGCAAGCCCGATTTTTCGCCTCGATCTGCACTGGAGAAAGGGAACTTCCAAGTTCTGAGGAAATGGAAAAGGTAGCATCTATAGATCGAGAGAAATATTTAGAACAGTTTGAACATAATGCTGCTCGCATACGAAGCTTGGTTGATTATCATATCTATATTGATGAACTAGCCGATCTAATTGGGTGTAAACCGACCTTGTGGAAATACTTTTTCTTACATCCCCGTCTTTGGCTGCGAATAGTATATGGTCCCACTCAGGCTACACAGTTTCGTTTGCGAGGACCAGGCCAGAAAGAAGTCTTGGCGAAAGAACTGATCGCGAAGTTACCAGTGAGTCCTTTCAATAGCGTTGTCGTTGTCAAAGCTGGGCTCAAAGGTCGTGCGATATATGGGGTTAATGCTATAGTTAAGGAGTTGATGAAGCCAATATATTTTGCTAGGAATTTGCTAAGAAACTTGGCATCATCAAATTAACTCAGCAAGAACCTTTTAAAAGTGGTGAGACAAAACTTGAAGGCGATCGCGTCCTCTATCTTGGACATTTACACAGCAGTCTGGTTGCCGTGTTAAGTGAAGATAAGTAGGGCTTGCTGAAAAAAGCAAAGTGTGGAGACCCACCCCTAACCCCTCCCAGGAGGGGAAAGTAGGAGGAATAATTGTTGGAGTGATTTTTCTGCCCCCCTTACCCCCAAATTCTCTCTTTTTGAGGGCAAGAGAATTGAAACAGGCGCACTTTTTTCGACAATCGACAGAGCAAAACCTTTATTTACCAGTGCTTTGAGATTTAATCGGCAAACCCTAAGTAAGGAGATTATTGTAGTTGAAATCCTTTTTCCAGTAGCTTTTAAGTGGCAATTATCAAAGCTTGACAAGTGTATTTAGAGCTGCTATCATGGCCTAGTTTGTTGTTTTTCAAGGATATAAGAAGTTGAGTAACGAAAATACTTTACTAAAAATGGCTTCCCGTTGGGCGATCGAAGAACAATGGGGATGGTCTTCTGATACCTACCTCAGTGATGAAGAAGGATTAGATTTGTTAAAAGCGCTTTTGGTCTGTACTAAAGGCGATGATGTCATTAGCGAAGCAGAGCGTGAGTGGGCGCTTGGTTTTGCTGCTTGTCGGGAAATGCCGATGTCTATAATTGAGGCAGGGAAAGCATACGATGCTAATGAAGATATTGCAGATATTCTGTCCCGTAGTCCAATAGTGCAGAAAGGGAAAAAAGGTGTGGTCTATTGGGCTATAAAAGCGTGTTCTGCAGATGCAGAGTATAACGATAGCGAAAAAGCAGCAATTCGGAAAATGGCAGATTTAATGGGAGTTTCCGAGCAGGTTGTAGAGGAAATTGAGGCAGTAATTATGGAAGAGCAGAAACTGAAGGATAAACGGAACGCTCTAGTTTATGATAGCAAGGTATTGTGGGAGTAGCCACAAAGATTAGGATTGATGGAATATCTCAAACAAGGAAATATCAATAATAATTTGAGATATCCATCAAAGGAAGTTGCGACTGGTTTTTTTATCTTCAAATGAAAATCTAGATTTTTGATGAAGTTTAGTCTGTAATACCCCCTCAGTAATTTATAATTGCCAGTCAGCACAATTAGCAAATAAAGGAAAGCAAAATGTCAGACTGGCAAGTAATAACTGGTGGGGTAACAGCTCCCAAGGGATATCGGGCAACAGGAATTACTGCGGGGTTAAAACCCTCCGGGGCACCAGACTTGGCCTTAATTTTGTCAGATGTAGATGCGATCGCTGCTGGAGTCTTCACGACAATTCAAGTCAAGGCAGCTTGTGTGGACTATTGTCGCCAAAACCTAGAAACTAAACCAAGTGCCAGAGCAATTTTGTGCAATTCTGGCCAAGCAAATGCTGTTACGGGAGATTTAGGTTGGCAAGATGCTGTGGAAAGTGCGGAAGTATTGGGGAAAGCGCTCAACATTTCCCCAGAGTCAATTTTACTAGCTTCCACTGGAGTTATTGGCAAACGAATTAAAATGGATGCTCTCAAAGCAGCAATTCCCGAGTTAGTCTCTACAGTTTCTACCGAAGGAGGAGAAGCAGCGGCCAAAGCTATTGTCACTACAGACTTAGTCACAAAGTCAATTGCTCTAGAAACTCAAATGGGCGATCGCCCGGTGCGTATTGGTGGTATTGCTAAAGGTTCTGGGATGATCCATCCGAATATGGCAACGATGCTATCATTTGTGACTTGTGATGCAGTGGTTTCTCCTCAACTATGGCAAGAGATGTTAACTAGGGCAGTCGATCGCAGTTTTAATCAGATTACTGTGGATGGGGATACGAGTACTAATGATACAGTAATTGCTTTGGCAAATGGTCAGTCTCGTACATCTGCTATTACAAATATGGGAGCTGATGCCGAAAAGTTGGAGGCGATGCTGACAGAGGTTTGTGTCTATTTGGCAAAAGCGATCGCTCGTGATGGAGAGGGTGCAACTTGTCTGATGGAAGTTGAAGTTAGTGGAGCATCTGATGAAGCATCTGCGAACAAAATTGCCAGAACTATTGCTAGTTCATCTCTAGTTAAATCAGCCATTTTTGGTCGCGACCCGAACTGGGGACGCATTGCTGCTGCTGCTGGTTGTGCTGGGGTTAAATTTGAACCAGAGCATTTACAGGTGAAGTTGGGAGACTTTTTGATGATGGAAAACGGTCAACCTTTAGATTTTGACCGACCTGCTGCTAGCGAATATTTGAAGCAGAGAGCAGCGGGAGAATATTTCAAGGATGATACTGTGTTAATTTCTGTCAAAGTTGGGGATGGTGTTGGTAGTGGAAAAGCTTGGGGGTGCGACCTGAGTTATGATTATGTGAAAATTAATGCTGATTACACTACCTAAGAATTAATCAGGACTTACGCAAATTGACTTTTAAACCACCATCTGTAGGGGCGAATATTGGCTAACAAGCTCTGAATGGTGCCCTCACTGAATTTAGTGTCAGTGCGTAAGTCCTGTAATGTTATTTCTGAAAAAATATGTAATATCATGTCCGCTTGAACAGTTATAAATAAATAACGACTGAGGAGTCAGGAGTCAGTCCTCAGGAGTCTACCCACCCCTAACCCCTCCCTGGAGGGGAAGAAAGAAGAAGGAAGAAGGAAGAAGAAGAACAGGAAAAGAAGGAGAAAGTTTTTTTATCACTAATTATCCGGACATGATATAAGCATTTCCTGCGGACTGCTGCGCAAACAGCTATTAGCGGTCAGCTATAAGCTTTTTAATAAATGAAGCAAGCATTCGTTTAATTTCTACTACATTCTCAAACAAAGATTCGTACTCTAAAGCTTTGATAAAATTGCTTTTTTCTCCTTTAAAGCTAATAGCTGACTGCTTACAAAAATATGATGGGATGCGATGGCTTTTTGAATTGTTTTTGAGTCGCGATCGCATCCTAATTTTATCCATTCCTAGCTAAGGTTTACCGTTTATTATCGAGGCTATAACGAGTTAACCAAGGGCAAACAATAATAATTTTTTCTTGTGCTTGACGGAGGGTTTTTAGGAGTAAGTAACGATGTTGATGTTTGCCTTGGATGAGTTCTTGACAGTTAAAGGGGTCGATATTTTCCCAGTGAGAGTTAGTAGTTATAAACATTTGGATATTTCCTAATTTGACTATCTGAATCTACTATTGCAGTTGTTTTTAGGAGATATCTTTCAAACATAGCCTTACATAGACTGACATAGGCTGACATATCTCTAATTCTTACCTATACCAATCATTTATGCATAAAATTGATTTATAATTGTTAATCAACGTTGAAATAATATTTGAATATAAAGAATAATTAGCTGATGTCTTTACCAAAAGAATTTTTAACTGATATTGCTAGAAAATATGAACTTTCCCCAGAACAAGAAGAAGTATTTGTAGAATTTTTTAGTAGTGAAAAGTCAGACTTAGAAATAGCAAAAAAACTCTATCTATCTTACGACGCAGTTCGTACCCGCATGACCAATGTGTATCAAAAATTTAGTATCAAAGGTAAAGGACCTGGTAAAAAGGCTAAATTGCTCAATTTTTTAGTCAGTCAATATCCTCACACTAAATTATTTGAATCTAATCAAGTTGAGTTTTCAGAAGAAAATATTAGCGATTTAGTTGAAAAAATTCGTCTATATACTAGAGAAAAAATTATCGAAAACTGTGGTACTATGCTAGTACTAGATATGTCTCAACCTATCGAATTAAATGATATTTATTTATACAAATGTTAATATCTTGGAAAAAATTACGGGTCGAAGACGAAAGGATATTTCTCAACTTAGCTTAGAATACAATGCCAATAATTTTGAACGTTTTGAAATTGGCAAAGTTACTGAGGAAAGAATACCAGGAATAGAAATTATCAAACGTTATTCAAAATTGATGGTTTTGGGCAAACCAGGAGCAGGGAAAACTACATTTTTAAAATATTTAGCTATTCAATGTATAAAAGGAAATTTACTAACAAATCTTGTGCCAATTTTTATTACCCTCAGACAATTTACAGAAGCACAAAAGCAAGCGGATTTACTAGAATATATTACTCAAATATTTGATGATGATACTGTTTCAGTTGCCGAAATAGATAGTATTTTAAAAAATGGCAGAGCATTAATTTTACTTGACGGTTTGGATGAAGTTAGAGAAGCAGATAATAATCATGTGTTAAAACAAATTCTGCATTTTTCCACTCAATACTCCAAAAATAAATTTGTAATAACTTGTCGTATTGCTGCATGGGAATATAATTTTGAGAAGTTCACCGCAGTAGAAGTCGCTGATTTTGATGATGAGCAGATAAATAGTTTTGCTAATAATTGGTTTAAATCTAAAAATACAAAGATAGCTGATAAGTTCATCAATAAACTTAACGAAAATCAGCCAATTAAAGAGTTAGCTACAAATCCTTTATTGTTAACTCTTTTATGTTTAGAATTTGAGGATTATTTGGATTTTCCAGCAAATCGCTCAGAACTTTATCAAAGGGGAGTAGGCATACTTTTAAGTAAATGGGATGCTAAACGTGGTATTGAACGAGACCAAGTTTATCAAAGATTATCTCTCAGACGAAAAGAAGACTTACTTAGTCAGATTGCTCTGAAAACTTTTGAACGAGGTGATTACTTTTTTAAGCAAAAAGAATTAAAGCAAAATATTGTTGATTATATTTGTAATTTACCTGATGCTCAAGCTGACGAAGAAGCTTTATTAATAGATAGTGAAGCTGTTTTAAAATCTATTGAAGCACAGCATGGTTTATTTGTAGAAAGGGCGCGTGATATTTATTCTTTTTCTCATTTAACTTTTCACGAATATTTTACAGCAAGGGAACTTTCTTTATATGCAGTTTCCGATTTTGATATTTTAAAAAAGTTAGTAAATCATATTACAGAAACTCGGCGGCGTGAGAGATTTTTGCTAGTAGCTGGTATATTGCCGAATGCTACTAATTTTTTATTATTGATGAAAGAAAAAACTGATAAATTATTAGCTTCAGATGAAACATTACAAAACTTTTTAAACTGGGCATATCAAAAAGCTAGTTCAATTAAACTTCCATTAAAGGCTGCTAATATCCGTGCTTTTTACTTGGAATTGGAGGAAGAATGTGCCCTTGATGATACAGAAAGAGCAATGATATGGTTAGTTTCAGATGCCGTTTCTAATTTCTTAGAACTTAGGGGAGTAGATTATTACAAATTGAATTACTTTCGGGACTATTTTTCACGAGAAGATTATCATACTTTTAAAAATTATATACTGCTCGATCAACACTTTCAAAGCTTATTTACTAATGCTTATTATGCTCATCAAGAAATTATTGATTCTCTAGAGTATTATAATAGATATTATCGCATATGCTATCACAACAGTGTTTATGAATATATTGAGGATATCTTATTAAATTTTAGTCTTGAATCTAATCTTAAATCTTCACTTCAATAGACATCTCCAGAAAATAAATTAACCTTTTAATTAGAGCAGTTAAGGAAATAAAAATTCACCCTAAAAAATCATTTTTCCTGTCAAAATCTGTGAAAAAATCTTACCTGTTGCCTTTCGGAGCAGATGAGCTGTTGCCTACTCCTGCAAAAAATCTATATCTTTTTTGGAGAGGTCTAATACCTTAAAAAACAATTGCCTAGTTTAGAAGAAGGCAAAGCAAGTATTAAAAGGTGGTGGGATTTGTATGGTTATGATTGGATTCAAGAATTAAGACGTATAATGATGAAATATAGAAATCTTGGTCACCAGTGGCAATTTACTCAAGAATAAATGCAATTTAGCCAAGAACAAATAGAATTACTGCAAAAATATTATGATGCTAACGGTATTATAATAGAATGCTTAATAAGTGATTGTTTTGTCACTCGTGAAGTAAGAAATAAAATTGAAGATGAATTATTTTTACCCATAGCTGAAATAGAAAAAAGCAAAGAGCAAAAATGACAGATGTACATAGCTGAAATCTAAATCAGTCAGCGATCGAATTATTGACTTAATAGATCATTCATAAACTGGGCTGAAACTGTTATGTTATCTAGGTATCAGAAATTTATGACCTGCTAACCCACAATGGACAAAACCTTTGATCGGGTGCATCTCATAGCAAGCAAAAATACTTTTTTCCTATATATTCCCTTCCGGAGCTGTTGCCTGTTTCCTGTTGCCTAAAAGCGATAAATTTTTGGCTTTATTCATGCATTATCGTTGCACCCCTTTTATCTGTGTTGAAAAAAGGGAAATAGTATAGTTAATTAACTATGTTTGATCTGGTTTATGTTGTAAGCATTTCCTCCGGAATGCTGCGCAAACAGCAGTCAGCTATTAGCTATCAGCTATTAATTTTGAGGAAGATAAAAGCAACCTTTGAAATTGAGGAAAGAATAAAATTTACTGGCAAAGTCCCCGGACTAAACCTTAGAAGTAATTACTCATTATACCAGTTTTATATGAGGTTGCATAGAATGATGAAATTCATTACATCGATCTATCTCTATCTACTCCTATCTGCGGTCAATTATGCTTAAAGTATTATTCTATCCAGCTTAATTTCAATTTGGTATTACTAATTGCTGACTGCTAATAGCTGAATGCTTACTTTCTGTTCAATCAGAAACAAATACTTATAAAATTTGTCATTTAATTAGGACTTACGCATGAATTACAAAAAACTAGGGTGAGAATTATTATGAATAAAAAATCAAATCAGGTGTTATTTTTATTGGCATTAACAATAATGATGCCTTTGCATTTACCAAAAGTAATAGCACAAACAATTCAAGTACAAAATAATTCTAATAATAATTGGGAAAAAGCTTTTGAAGATTTATTTAATCAATCTGAAAATCCACCAGTAAAACCGAAGGAAGGTACTTCTAGAGGTACTGACTTATGTTTAGTTTCTCCTGGTATAATAGAGGTAGAAGGAAAAATTTGGAATACTCGCCCTATATTTATTTGGCAAGGAAAATTAAACAGAATTGAGATTCGCCCCTCTAATAGCGGGGAGGTTTTGTGGACTTTTGACATTCAAGAAAATGAAGAAATAGTTGATTATACTGGAGAAGAATTAGAACCTGGTAATACTTATCGTTGGAGAATATTTGATAGTACAAATTCTATTGCTGGTATGCAACAAAGAACATTTGAAATTATGGATGTGGAAGAACATGAAGCTATTACTCAAGAATTAGCTCAACTCGATCGAGATTTAAACAAACAAGGAGCTACAGAAAAAGAAGATATCGCTTTTGCTAGATTTCAATTTTTTGCTGAACGTGATTTATGGTCTGACGCTTTATCAGAAGTATTTAAAATTAAGAAACCTTCTATGGAATTGAAAGCTTTTCGTCGGAATATTTTGCAGCGTTTGTGTCAAGAAGAGCAAAATTAAATCTGTTGAAGAAGGAAGAAGGAAGAAGGAAGAAGGAAAAATCTTGTGTTGTCTGAATTTTAAGCTTTACTCCCTTACTCCCCTACTCCCTCACTCCCCTACTCCCCCACTCCCCTACTCCCAACTAGATCGGGACTTAGGCACGCATATCAAATTATACACCCCCTGTAGGGGCGAATGGTATTCGCCCTCCCTATATATATATAGAGTCTCCGCGTAAGTCCTGAAAGTATATAAAATAAGTAAACCAAAGAATTTAATCTAAACCATGAACCTAAATTTATACAGTAAACCAGGTTGCCATCTTTGCGAAGGACTCCAAGAAAAACTCGAAGAAATACTGAAAGACCCTGAAAACCCCTGTAAATTCTACCTAGAGATTAGAGACATTACCACCCGGGATGATTGGTTTCAAGCATATCAATATGAAGTACCCGTGCTTTCCGTTTGTGAAGCAGATACCACAACTGAACAATTCATACCACGTCCCTCTCCCAGAATGTCAGTCAGAAAATTGCAGCAAATGTTACAAAAATATTTTTCATTAATGGATAATTGATAATGGATAATTGATAATTACCTCTGGTTAAAACCGTTACGGAATTGAATATAAGGAAATATTATTTCTTCACAGGAGTCGATTGGATATGGTTAGGTAACCCATCCATCTATCGACCGCTTTTTTCCCCTTAAAAGGGGAGGCTTTAAACCAGAATTATTTAATTATTAATTATTAATTATTCGGTAAATTTGTGATATGGATAACCCAAAAATCCTGTTGGTAAAAATCCCTAAATCTTAGCAAAAAACTATAGGAATTCCTAACATGAAATTGAGAGAATTATTAGCAAAAGTTCCCAGTATTTCCCTTGCCAATAATCATCCTGCATTAGAGACAGAAATCAAAGGTTTAGCCACAAATTCCCATGCTTGTCAGACAGGGGATTTATTCTTAGGAATGCCAGGTACCCGTGTCGATGGAGGAGAATTTTGGGAAAGCGCGATCGCTAATGGTGCAGTGGCAGCTCTAGTATCTCAACAAGCAGCTCAAAAACATCAGGCCAAAAATGAATGTGTTATCCCAGTTGCCGACATGACTCAAACTTGTCCGGAAGTTGCTACAGCATTCTATGACTATCCAGGGCAAAAAATGAATATGGTAGGTATTACTGGCACCAACGGCAAGACAACCACGACCCACTTAGTAGAATTTCTCCTCAATAACGCTCAACTACCAACTGCTTTATTCGGCACCCTCTACGCTCGTTGGCCTGGTTTTGAGGAAACTGCAACTCATACCACACCTTTTCCAGTGGAATTGCAAAAACAACTGGCGCAAGCAGTAGCAGCAGGTAGCAAATATGGAGTTATGGAAGTTAGTTCCCACTCTCTACATCAAAAACGTGTTTGGGGTTGTAGTTTTGAGGTGGCAGTATTTACCAATTTGACTCAAGACCATCTCGACTATCACAAGGATATGGATGATTACTTTGAAGCAAAAGCGCTACTGTTTAGCTCAGACTATCTCAAGGGTCGCGCTATAGTTAATGCTGACGACTCCTACGGCCAAAAATTAATTGCCAGATTAAAACCGGAGCAAGTTTGGAGTTATAGCACGAGCAACACTTCCGCCGATTTTTGGGCTTCAGACTTGGAATATCAACCTACTGGAATTAAAGGAATTCTGCATACTCCCCAAGGTGAAATTCCTTTTAGTTTGCCGTTGGTAGGGCAGTATAATTTATCTAATATGTTGGCAGCAGTGGGAACTGCTTTACATTTAGGTTTAGATTTGGCGATGGTGGTTGCTTACTTATCAGAATTTCCAGGCGTTCCTGGTAGGATGGAAAAGGTACAAGTTAGTAATGAGCAAGATGTCAGCGTCATAGTAGACTATGCTCATACTCCCGATAGTTTAGAGAATTTATTAAAGGCAGCACGACCTTTTATTCCCGGTCGAATGATTTGTGTATTTGGTTGTGGAGGCGATCGCGACCGGACTAAAAGGCCAAAAATGGGTAAAATAGCTGCCGAATTATCAGATTTAGCTGTAGTGACATCTGATAACCCCCGCACAGAAGACCCAGAAAAAATATTACAGGATATTTTAGAGGGAATATCTCCAGAAGTTAAACCTTTAGTAATAGGCGATCGCTCCCAAGCTATTCGTACTGCCATTATGGAAGCAAAACCTGGAGATGGGGTATTAATAGCAGGAAAAGGTCACGAAGATTATCAAATATTGGGAACAGAAAAAATCCATTTTGATGACCGAGAGCAAGCAAGAGATGCTTTGAAAAATAAGTAGGGCTTGTAACTGTTGGCTAAAATCTGGTATAATCTATAAAAATCTGGTATTATCTGTTTATGTTACTTGGATTCAAAACTGAATTACACCCAAATAAGCAGCAAAAAACATTACTGGCCAAACACGCAGGTGTAGCCCGTCATGCCTATAATTGGGGACTATGGTTAACTAGGAACATTCTCGATCACAATTCAAATAATCCTGATAGTAAACTGAAATTTCCTACCGCAATCGACCTGCATAAACTTTTAGTAGCAATGGTTAAACCGAATAACTATTGGTATTACGAAGTATCTAAATGTGCCCCTCAATATGCTTTAAGGTATTTATCAAATGCTTGGAAACGTTGCTTTAGCAAAATTTCAGGTCAACCTAAATTCAAGAAAAAAGGTAGGGATGATAGCTTTACTCTAGATGGTTCAATCTCAGTAGGTTTTAATCGTATTAAATTACCAAGAATTGGATGGATAAAAACCTTTGAAATATTACCAGATAATATTAATCCCAAGTCTGTAACCATTAGTAGAAAAGCTAATCGTTGGTTTGTCAGCTTGAAAGTAGAAAGAGAATCTCAAAACACCGAAAAATCAGTGTTATTAGTAGGTGTAGACTTAGGAGTAAAAACGTTGGCAACATTGTCAACAGGTGAAGTATTCGATGGTGCTAAACCTTACAAAAAATTAAAATCCAAACTATCACGATTACAATACCTAAACAGACATAAAACCAAGTTTTCGTCTAATTGGAAAAAAGCACAGCTAAAAATAGCTAAATTACACAAAAAAATAGCTGACATCAGGAAAGATGAGTTGCATAAACTGACTACCTATTTGGCTAAAAACCACAGCCAGATAGTAATAGAAGACTTAAATGTATCAGGAATGATGTCAAATCACAAACTAGCAGCAGCTGTTGCTGACATGGGATTTTATGAGTTTCGTAGACAGCTAGAGTACAAGTGTGAGTTATATGGTGCTGAGTTAATCATCGTTGATAGATGGTTTCCTAGTTCTAAAACTTGCAGTAGGTGTGGAACTGTTAAAGAATCTCTGTCTTTATCAGAGCGCGTCTTCAATTGCGAACACTGCAATTTTAGCTGCGAACGAGATTTGAACGCAGCGTTAAACTTAGCTATGGCGGGCAGTTTGTCCGTGTCAGCCTGTGGACTGGATAACGCCGACGTTGCCAGGTAGAAGCAGGAATAGAACAGATAATCATAGATTTCTATAGATTATCGTAGGTTTCTAAGAACGGACACATATAGCTACTTAGATGTGTCTCTAGGTGTGAACTCTAAACCCATGATATGAGATGATGATGGCTGCAAAACAACTTAAAAGACTATTTCAGGCTTTTAAAGAACGTAACGATGATGCTTTTTACAGAGCAGCAGAATCTTTGATTGCTGATGAATTAGCAGCTAATCATCATGTTCTTGCACAGGAGTTACAGCAAGCATTAGGAAAACAACCATTGAAACAGAATGCACAAAATGGATTAAGATTACTACCTAAAGATCGTCGTAGTGGTGAAGAATTAGTCATATTAGAGGAAAGCTCGGTAGATTCAACTCAAATTGTCCTTAATCAAGAAAGCAAAGCCAAAATAGGAAGAATCTTAAATGAACATCGCCAACGACAAAGATTAGCTAAGTATGGATACTTGCCAAAAACTAAACTGCTTTTCTGGGGGCCACCTGGATGTGGTAAAACGTTTACCGCAAAATATTTAGCGTATGAACTTGGACTTCCAGTAGGTGTATTAAGATTAAATGCTGTTATTTCTAGTTTTTTAGGAGATACTGCTTCTCATCTCCAGCGTGTTTTTAATTTAGCTAACATAACTCCAATGGTACTACTTTTAGATGAAGTTGATGCGGTAGGAAAAAATCGAGATGATCCTAATGATGTTGGTGAACTTAAGCGAGTTGTTAATAGTTTATTACAAGCAATGGATTCTTTTGATTCATCTAAAAGTATTGTGATTGCTGCTAGTAATCATCAATATTTATTAGATCCTGCGTTGTGGAGAAGATTTGATGATTTAATTGAATTTTCATTGCCGACTAAAACAGAACGAGAATTGTATCTTAAACGTCTTTTAAATGGAGTCCATTTTGAAGGCTCATTTGAATATATTGCTAAGAATATGAGTTCACTATCGTATGCAGATATTCAAAGTATCACGATAGAGGGTGTTAAAACTATGATTCTTGAAGGTCGAGAACAACTTAAAAGTAAAGATATTTCTGAGCAACTTAAGGCTTTTAAAAAAGCTTCATATGAAGCAAGAATGAAAACTAGAATAATTGTCTAATGAACCAAAATTTTCCTCTTTTATCCCTGACTCAACCTCAAACTGCTAAACGTCGTAAAGAAAAACCTCGTCTTGTTCCACTTCCACCAGAGAAAATCAAAGAGCGAAAAGAGAAAGCTGATAATTTAAGACAGCAAGTTAGAAGCTTCTCTCGGCAACTTAAAGAAATGCCTGAAGAGGAGAGAAAAGCAGTATTAATTAAACTGGAACATGAACAAAAAGTTAATTTAACTGGTACAGATTTAAAACCAATTTCTGAACCGACTCAAAATTTTACGCTTGCTGTTCCTCGAACTAAAAATTTAGATAAGCTAGAAGAAAAAATTGAAGAGTTTGGAGAAGGGGAATTAAAGAAAATAAACAAAGATTTTGCATATATTAATATAATTAAAGAAGCTTCACCAAAAGATCGTCTTTGTCAAACATTTTTTGAAGAATATGATGAATTAATTCAGCAAGATTCGATCATTATTGAAATTGAAATGATGTCTTTAGAAAGGGGACCACAGCAACAGAGAAAGGAATTACTAAAAATACGAGAAGAGATAGGTGAATTATTTGAAAGCGGAACTAAAGGAAACTTATTTGAGCATGAAGAAATAAAAGGAACTTGTCGTGCTGTGATTCGATGCACTGGAGAAGTTTTTCAAGAATTGGTAGAAGGTAAAAAGTGGCAAACTAAAATAGTCTATTTTGATGCTCGTCCAGAATTTGAAACATTTCACCAAACACTGAGAAACTTTAGTGTTGAAAATCTCGGTGAATTTATTAGTCCTCCCCCAGATGCACCAATGGTATGTATTGTAGATTCAGGGGTTACGAGGGGAAACCCTTTCCTAAAACCTGTTGTAAAAGAAGATTTAATGCGTTCTTTTCTTCTGTCTGAGTCAGATAAAGATAATCCTAATGATGAGTATGGACATGGTTCTGGTGTAGCTTCTTTGGCTTCTTATTATGCTTTAAATTTATCTCAAAATGCAGAAAATAGAGGAAAAATTTGGATTGCTAGTGCTAGAATTTTAAATAAAGATAATGAAATTGAAGATGAGCGATTGTTCTCAAAGATATTGGAAGAAGTTGTTGAAACTTTTACAAAAATTGGAATTAAAATTTTTAATCTATCTATTGAATTTACAAATCGAAAATGGCACGAAGAAGCAAAGCGAACTATTCCTCGTCGTTCTTGGATAGCCCGAAAAATCGATAAACTTTCTAGAGAATATGATGTAGTTTTTATTACGATTACGGGCAATATATCAACCTCCAATGTCAGATATTATTATGAGGATGAAATACCTTATCCCAAATATTTTATATCATGTTCGGTAGAACAGTTATAATTAGGCTCGTAGTTGGGCTTGAGCAATAATAGTAAGTATTGTAAGGGCTAAAGCCCAACTACAAACAAAAATTTTATTATAAGTAATTATCCGAACATGATATTATAGATGATGAAGCCTCAATTTACGATCCCGGACAAGCAGCACTTGCCATTACAGTAGGTTCTATGAGTCCTACTACTCAAGCAGTAGGACAAGTAACAACAGCAATGGCAATAACAGAACAACATCAACCCTCTCCTTTTACTCGTTGTGGACCCGGAATGAACCGTGAAATTAAGCCTGAATTAGTAGAATACGGTGGAAATTATTTATTAGATAAAAATGCTTCAGTTCGAGAAAATCCGGGGATGAATGTAATAATGGCAAGTCATCAACTGACACCTGCGATCGCTCATCAGTCAGGAACAAGTTTTGCCGCTCCTCGTGTTGCTCATAAAATGGCTCGTATTCTCTACGATATGCAGTCTCTTGGTTTTTATGATATTTCAGCATCTCTATTAAAAGCATTAACAGTTAATTCTGCTAATTATCCACCTGATTATGGAAATTTAGATAATTTTAAGCAAGCAATGGACGAAGTAGAACCTAAGCACTGGTTAAATGTTGTTGGTTATGGAATACCAGATGATATCAGAGCGACAGAGTGCGATCCTTATACAGCAATTCTAATATTCGAGGATAAAATTAAACCTAATACTGTCAAGTTTTTTGATATTCCTGTTCCTGAGTGTTTAGCAGAAGCAGAAAGGGGAGTAAAACGGTTAACCGTCACCGTCGTTTATGCTCCTGAAGTTCAACGATGGGGATTAGAAACCTACTTAGGAACAACCTTAAAATGGCGAATGTTTAGAGGGGACGTAGAGCAGGAGGAAGTTATTAAGTCCATGTCTGTAGAGGAAGAAAATAATGATGAGGAGACTATTGAAAATCCCAAAGAATTAAATTTTGAACCTGGTATTACTCTACGTTCTAGAGGAACAGTTCAATATGGAATCTGCGAGTGGAAAAAACACAAGTCTGAATATAGCCAACAGTGCTACACACTAGCTATTGCCGCATACGAAAAATGGGGGCGTAAAAATAAAAATCCCGATCCTGTACCTTATGCAGTGGTTGTACGTCTTGAAGATGAAACACAAACAGCTCAAGTTTACACTGAAGTGCAGAATATTATGGCACAACTTGAAGTCCAAGCTGGAAGTAATGTTTAAGAAACTCAACTATACTCTGCACGCGAGATAATAAGATGAAATGCTAGGCGTTGGTAAAGCGCGTGTATGATATTAATCTTAATTACTTATATCAAGTAACATTAAATAACCTTAATATAGAGTAAGCAGAAAATACAAGGAATATGACTAATATCAAGTCTCATTAAGAACGCCATAATAAAAATTTTCTTCTCTTGAGAGAAAATATTTTTTCCGTTTGTCATGGGAGCAAACAAATTTCCTCTTGTTTCCTACTCCCTACTCCCTACTCCCTACTCCCTACTCCCTACTCCCTACTCCCTAGATTTTTCCGAAGTGGTTATTTAAAGAGACATGATATAACCCCGACCGTGGAGGGGAAGTAGGGGATTTGAGAAAAGCTCCAAAAATATTGCGCCTTAAAAGGCGGGGTTTTAGACCCATGTTATTTCGATCGGGACTTACGCAGAGACTCTACTTATGGGGAGGGCGCCCTTCGGAGCTTGGCGGAACGCCAATGCCATTCGCCCCTACAGATGGTGGCTTAACAGTCTATTTGCGTAAGTCCTGTTGATAAAAATAATTAATATCATGTCCGGTAGCATCGGTATTGTAAACACAAAGGTAAGGAAGACCGAAGTTGGAAGAGGGAAGAGGGAGAAAGACTATTGAGCAAGAAAAAAACCTAAATTTACTGTAGATATTCATCAATTATCCGGACATGATATAACTTACAGCACTTTTGAGGATAGTGAGGTACAGTTATAAGACTATTGATTCCTATATTGCCTGTTGCCTGTTGCCTGTTGCCTGTTGCCTAGAGCAATAAAATTTTGTACCTCATCCACTAGAAAACTGCTGTAATATATCAGGACTTACGCAGAGGCAGCACATCTAGTGAGGGCGCAATTCGGCAGCTCTGGCGTTAGCAAATGCCATTCGCCCCTACAGGTGGCGTATAATTTCGTATTTTGCGTAAGTCCTGATATAATGTAAAACCAAATTTACTTTCAGTTGTCAAAATAATTGGGTCTAAAACCCCGCCTTTTAAGGCGAAATATTTTTGGAGAGTTGCTCAAATCCCCTACTTCCCCTCCACCGGAGGGGTTAGGGGTGGGTACACTTGCTGACTTCTGACTTGTGACTTGTGACTTCGTTAAAGGTGAGAGACTATGAGATTTATATTAGGGATCGTGGCTGTTTTAATAATTTCGGTAATGCCAGCAAAAGCACAGATATCAAATACTCAAGTTCAGGCATTAGTAGAGGCGCTCAGACTAGCAGCACCGCAAACAGGAATAGAAAATGATGGACTGCATAGTGACTGGCAAATTAAACCAGATAATATTCCCAGGTGGTCGAGACTTTGCACTGGAGAAGAAATGACTGTAAAAGAGTTTGAGGCAAATACAACAAAAGCAAGGGAAATTTTGGGATGCGTAATGGAAGATATTTTGAAAGAGCAGTATGCTGCTAGTGGTAATGATGAGTCGTTAGCAGTGCGTCGAGCAGCAGCATGGTGGATGGCAGGAGATCCAAATCAATATAATCAAGGTGAGATTAGTAGCTATACTGAGAAGGTTTTAGGTTTCTATCGAAAACAGAAATAGTTCAACAATTAATAATTAATAATTAATGGCTTTGTTGCATGAAAGTATATAGCTGCCGCACTTGCTCCGAATGGCGCTCATCAGCACAGCAATAACTATTGTCCAATAGTAATCATTGCAGTCGCAGAGCGATTAAGCTGCCGCAAAGCTGCCGAATGGCGCTCATCACCAGAGCAATAACTATTGTCCAATAGTAATCATTGCCTTC
>JAXHSW010000131.1:0-25827 GCA_034190295.1 Cyanobacteriota bacterium
CTGAGCTACAACATGTTGATGAACGACGGGGTCGAGGCGCTGATCGTCTCGTCGAAACGCCGAATTCGCTGGGCGTGGTACGCCAGTGCGATCTCGGACGTCGTGCCGAGGGTGCTTCTCGTGCTCGGGATCGTCGGGTTCGGGTCCTGGCTGACCGGTCGCACCGTGCCGTGGTGGCTTTATGTCGTGGTGTTCGTGACCGCTCACCTCGCATTGCCCACACCTCCCACACCTCCCACACCTCCCACACCTCCCACACCTCCCACACCTCCCACACTCCCCACATTCTCTAGCGAGATAACTCCACAGCATCTCTCCCATCAATATCTTGCACATAAACTTTGACCTTCTCTTCTCTAGAAGTGGGTAGCTTCTTACCCGTAAAATCTGGATGAATCGGTAGTTCCCGATGACCTCGATCGACCAACACAACTAATTTAATTGCTTCTGGGCGACCATATTCAAGAACTGCATTCAAAGCAGCTCGCACTGTTCGACCTTTATAGATTACATCATCAACTAAAACCACAATCTTACCAGTAATATCACCAGGAATTTCAGTTTTAGCTGGAGTTCGCATTCCCGCTACATCCAAGTCATCCCGATAAAAAGTAATATCCAATGCTCCCACAGGTATTTTAACTTGCTCTAGCAATTCAATTTGATTTGCTAATATTTTTGCTAGCGGTACTCCTCTAGTATAAATTCCTAACAACACCAATTGAGACAAATCTCCGGCATTTTCAATTATTTGGGATGCAAGACGAGTAACAGTACGCCGTAACTCCTGTGCTGATAAAATTTCTACAGTATTGTTCATGTATTTCACCACCTTAATGAAGTCAGAAGTCAGAAGTTGTTTTTGTAACAGGGATTTACAGCGGTTTTCATTGAAGTAGACTACAAAATTCTTTTTGCTTAGGCAGTAGGCAGTAGAAAAATGCTTTGGCCACTGTACTCTATCTATTTGAAAACCGCTATAAGCACCCCTTCAAGAACATTTCGCCAATCAAGGCAGGGTTTTAGACCCAATTATTTTGAGAAATCAGGACTTACGCACGGACACGCTTATCCAGTTAGGGCGAATGCCATTCGCCCCTACATATGGCGTTTTCAAGGTTAATTTGCGTAAGTCCTGTAAATAATATCATGTCCGGATAAGAGCGCGATAGAACGACCTTCCGCTTACGCGACCAAAAAACTTTCTCCTTCTCTTCTCCTTTCTTCCCCTCCTGGGAGGGGTGAGGGGTGGGTTGACTCCTGAGGACTGACTCCTGAGGACTGACTCCTCCGTTGTTTATTTATAATATAGAATCCGGTTGAATACTTATTATATGAGATGGGGGGATGGGGAGATGGGGAGATGGGGGGATGGGGAGATGGGGAGATGGGGGATTTAATATTGAAGTGTGGATAGAATTATAAACATATACTGTATAACCGGATTCTATATAACTGTTCAACCGGACATGATATAACAGATAAAAAATAACCCTAACCAAATTAGAAAGCAATATCGAGTTAGCTGCAATGCTCGATCGATAATTTCTGGCGTAATTGGATAGATGGGGTCTCCTAATAGTGGTTTATGTTTAACTACTCCCTGATACAAGTTTGTACCACCTACCTGCACTCCCAAACTTGCAGCATAAGCACATTCACTCCAACCAGCATTAGGACTAGGATCTTTCACCGCATCCCTTTGACATATTCTCCAAACATATAAAGGTTTACCAGACAGCAAAGCTATAGTCAGCACATTTAGACGACAGGGTAGCCAAGTTAAAACGTCCTCTAGTTTGGCACTAAACCATCCTATATGGGTATAAGGCGCTTCTTTGTACCCTATCATCGAATCTAATGTACTAGCCGCCTTGTAAGCAAATGCCAAAGGCAAACTACCCACACCTGGTATTATGGCTCCCACTAAAGCGTAAAATAAAGGTGCAATTACTCCATCTGTTGCATTTTCTGTTACTGTTTCAAAAATTGCTCGAAATATTTCCAATTTTGATAAATTTTCTGTATCTCTACCTACATACATACTTAATTTTTGACGTGCTTGAATTAAATTGTCACTTCTTACCAGTTGAAGTACTTCTTGAGCTGCCATTCTTAAACTTTTTCCGGCAAAGCAGCTAGCTAATAAAATACTCTCTATTATTACTGTTAATAAAGGAAATTGGACAAAGTTTATTCGTAAAGCTTGAATAATTAACCAACTGATAATTCCACTGCCAAAAACAAGAGCGATCGCTAGTAGTATACCTGCCAATCTAAGTATAAATACGCGAGAGTTATCTTGATGAGGTTTAGTGAGTTTAAATATTTGTTTAGTGTAATGAGTAATTATCCAGCCTATGATGTTTACCGGATGTGGCCAACCCCAAGGATCGCCAATCAAATAATCTAGGCAAGCAGCGATGAAAAGAATAATTAAAGTATAGTTGGCATTCACAGGAATTGAATAGTTATAAGTTTGTTTTAATTAGTAATCATGGTGTATCATTTACTGCTGATTAACTATTACAACTTAATAGTCAAGCCATCAAAAATTAAACCACAAAACTCGTTTCTTCTCCTACTACAGCTTGCCAACTACGGACATCATAGTATAAGTCTTCTAGAGAAATATTGTAAAGTGCTTCAGAAAGTTTTTTATCTAATCTATGCCAGATACAATAAGTAACCCAGTCTTCTGCTTGGTTAGTATCAGGAAGATATCTAGGTAAAGGTTTGATTGTTTCACCTACAGATTCTAGTATTTGTCCTAGAGATATTTGAGCAGGTAATTTAGCTAATTTATATCCTCCTTGGGCACCACGAACTGATGTAACTAAACCAGCACGACGCATCTCTATTAATAATTTTTCAAGATAGGCTATAGGTATGTCTTGACGTAGTGCTATTTCTTTGACAGATATAGGAGTATTATTTTGTTGTAAACTCAAATCTAAAAGTGCCTTAACACTGTAATGCCCACGAGTAGTTAACTTCATTGTCTTGTGTTTAATTCAAAGGGACTTCAGGAATTTATAGCTATAACTATATTAATAGGCCCTTCAACTAAATAGGTGAATAGTTGATAGTTGATAGCGCAATGCTTAATATTACATACTATAGATATGATTGGTGGCTATAATCAATAGCTCTTCTCAAAATATTGTTTTAAAAATTTGTCGAATATGTGAAATATTCACATAATTAGTGTAATATAGTTTTACAAGCAAATATTTGTTTATCGTTTCTTGGAATTTAAACAAACCAAGATAAAAACTGATAACTGTAGTAAAATGTTAGGACTGAAAATATGGCTAAAAAGAAAAATATCGAACCCTTATCTGGGGAAGATTTACTTAAAAAAGTCAAAGACTTAGGTAATCAAAGTAAGGAAAAGAAGGCGAGAGAATGTGGCTACTACACTGTTACTAAAAATGGTGTTGAACGAGTTAACATGATGAAGTTTTTGAATGCTTTGATTGATGCTGAGGGTATTCAATTAGATAGTAAACAGAATGGTAATGGCCGTGGAGGACGCTCTGCTAGCTATCGAATTAGCGTACAATCCAACGGTAATTTACTAATTGGTGCGGCTTATACTAAAATAATGGAACTAGAGCCAGGAGATGAGTTTGAGATTTCTTTGGGACGTAAACATATTCACCTGCGTCAAGTAGAAGCAGGTAAAGTTGTGGAAGAAGAAGAAGAAGAAGAAGAAGTATCAGCAGCAGCAGCATCTTAAGTTAAGACTACAGACATAAAAACTGACGGGAGAAAGTTAGCCAGGGAGATTTATCCCCTGGTTGAATAGCGACACGCGGGTTTTAATCCGGAGTGAAAGTCTGCTACAATAGTGGATACGAGTAAGAACAAGGTTTGTCGCCATGACATGGGCGCGCTTTGCGGTGAGATTCCGGTGTACAGGAGACGGGGAATTAATTTCCTACGACAGTTCAAGCATCAAAAACTATAGCTATTGATGCTTGTTGCACCAATAGCTGTACCATCCTTTTTTGTAAATACTTCTTCTAGTCGTCAATATGTCAATACTAATTTAGTACCGATACTGTTTTGCGAGCCATTTGCTAACAATGCACAGCAAGCTTAAACTGCTGAGGGGGTATCTCCCAATGTCTACAAGAAAGACCTGTAGACGCTTTTCAAAACTTACGTCGCCTTGGCGATCGGCGGTCGCAGAAGTTTTAATTACCGAAAAATTATGGTTTAAAGCCTCCCCTTTTAAGGGGATAAGAAATAAAAATTTTCATGATTAGTCAATCCTATCCGTTTTCAAGGAGAGGTAATTGTTCATTATTAATTATTAATTATTAATTATTAATTATTCATTATTAATTGTTGAAGCGAGCCATGAAGCGCGACAACTTATCGGGATAGCGGTTGCATAGTGGTCTCGTGAGTGCACCACAAACTACTCTGTTTGCCAGATTTTAGCATAATCTATACAACTAGATCGGTATAGCTGTATCAATATATATGAACTTATGTTAATAAACATTAGTAAATCAACAATAGTTAATTAGCCTTCGTGGTCTTTCTCTATCAGAAAATGTTGAAAGAGGACTCCCACTATAATTTTTAATTTAATAGTAAAGAAAGCTAGTGGTTATTATTTGATGATTACTTTTACTTCATCAGAATCAATTCCCGATAATTCAGTAGGAAGAAAATCAGGCGTTGGTAATTTGAGGTATGATGTCTTGTCCGGATAAGAGCGCAAACAAAAAACTTTCTCCCTCTACTATTCTTTACTTCTTCTTTCTTCCCCTCCACCGGAGGAACGGGGAATGAGCGAGGGGTAGGAGTAAGAATTATCCCTTGATTTTTCTGCCCAACTATGCGCCTAAAATACGCTCCTTTTTGAGCATGAAGAGCTGAAACAGGCGCACTGCAATTCGACCACAAAAAAGCTAAAGTCTTTATATGTCAATGCTTTGAGATTAGAACGGTAAGCCTTAAGTACCAATAGGGGTGAATGGTTGGCGTTCACGGAGCGTTGCGTCAGCAGTATCGCTTCGTTAGTTAAAGGTAACAAACGTTCTGCCTATTCTAGTTTTGGTGAATGACTGGGCAGAAAAAACAGGTCAATACCTTGGGGTAATACCAGCTTGTCAGTAGTATGCCATCTGGCTGGTATAACACCAGCAGTATCCGTTTACTTTGATTCTAGATATCCTTCTAGCTACTTTTTATAACGCTACGCAAATAGGTTAGGACATTCCTCTGTTCCCTATTCCCTGTTCCCTTACAACCTAAATTTATTGTCAAACGCCAAAAGACCTAGTGCTATATAACTATTAAGCTGAGATCCTGTTAAATAACAAAGTTGATTTGGCACTTTTTTTAATGCTTCCGAACGGTTATCTTTTTGGCGATGTTGATAGTAGAAAATGCAAAATAATGCTGAATTATCTGGCAGTGGCAAAACTAAAATATAATTTTGTTGATTCTGGTAATGTTGTATTTACTAACCTTACTTTTTCTAGATTTGCTCCCATAAATGTTGCTTCATGCAAATTAGCTTCACTCAAATTAGCTTTGTAAAGTTTACTCCAATTCAAATTTGCCCTGAATAAATTAGCCTGTGTTAAATTTGCTCCTGTTAAATCTGCACAATTTAATTTAATACTACGCATTAGAGCATTGCTGAAGTTAGCTGTTATTAAATTTGCTCCTTCTAAGTTTGCTCCATTTAACTTAGCTTCACTAAAATTAACTCCATTCAAATCTGCTCCACTCAAATCTATTCCACTTAGGTAAGCTTTTCTAAAGTTAACTCCTGTAAGTAGGGCACCAAATAGTCTAGCTGCCATTAATTTTGCTTCGTACATATTAGCCCAATTAAGGTTAACACCTGTGAGATTACATTCTCGCAGATTAGTAGATTCTAAAGTAGCACTACATAGGTTGGCACTCCATAAATTAGCACCTGTCAGATTAGCACCTGTCAGATTAGCACCTGTCAGATTAGCTCTAGGAAGTTTTGATTTTACTAAAAAAGCTCCACTGAGATTAGCTTTTGTCAGGTCAGCATCGGCCATTCTAGTTCCACCCATTTTGGCAAAGCTGAGGTTAGTTCTGTGTAATAATGCCTGATTGAGTCGAGTTTTTGTGAGAAATGCTCTACTTAGATTTGCTCCTGTTAAATTAGCTTTGGAGAGATTAATACCAATCAGAATTGCTCCTCTCAAGTCAGCTCCTGTTAAATTCAGGCCACTAAAGTTTCTTTCTCCTTGTTCGTATCGTTGAATTAGTTCTTGTTCTTTCATAATTCTATATTTTTTAATAATTAATTATTTTTTTTATTTACTTAATATTTTATTATAGCTGTCTTCAATCTATAAATAGGTCAATTGTATGAATATAATCAAATTAACTATAAATTATGGAGAGAGTGATTTTGTAAGTATCTTTCTATCAAAATTATAGCGACAATATCATCTACTGGTTTAGGCGGAATTCTCATTCCTAGAGGGATTAGACGAAGAATACCTTGAGGAGGATACATTTGCCAATAGCGATCGCGAGCTTCTAAGCTAGAATAACGTTCATCTATTTTGATGATTGGTACTGTTTTTGAGAGAATTTTTGTGAGGGTTGGTTTCCAGGTTTTTGAGGTGGTTTGGTCGCCGATCGCTATTAAATCAATGTCAAACTTTTGATGCAATTTTTTGATGGTTGTGACAACTTCTAGAGATTCTATAACTTGGTGGTAGTATAGTTTTTTTTCTCTATCCATCAGTGCTAATCCACACTTTTGGCTACCTGGGTCAAATCCTAAAATCATGTTTAAATATTTTTTTTTGCTGACTATATTAATCTTTTTTATTGATATTTTACTTCTTGTTGTAGCTTTTCTCAGTTGAAGAAATTCAACAATTAATTATTATTAATTAAGTAAGTTGGCGTTAAAATTTGTCCCTATGTAACAAAATGTCAATAACATCTCAATTCAACTGTTTGCAGGAGCTTGGAGTTAGTATACAAATCTTAATATCGCTAATATTTTTCATGCCTACCTACTTAATTATTATTAATTATTATTTATTAATTATTTATTTATTACCTTTCCTAACAAACAAGCCAGCACTCCATTGAGATAGAATTATTATGGGTTTAATACCCCACCGTCAACGGGGGTGCTTAAAATTGTTTGGGGGAGCGAATCCCCATACAATTTTCCCTTCTGCCTTTCCTACGGAATGCTACGCAAACAGCATAGCTGCCTTCTGCCTTCAGCTCCCGCTGCCTTCTTCAAGATACAATGGGAGCATGATAACACTGAGTTGTCACTGTCGCCTTTGCAGATCGTAGATCAAATTGACGCTCGTTGGCGTACTGTCGGGGACTGGCAACAGTCTAGGTAAGTGCCACTCAAGCAGTAAACCGAGCCGATGCGAGGTTTGGGAATCTCCCGTTATAATCGCGTGATTTAACGGGAGAGAATGTCAAATCAGAGAATATTTACAACTCTATATTTTTGGTTAACTAATCCTAGCAAGATGTAGGAATTTTCAAAGAATACAATTTTTCTCTAGTGGCAATAAATTGACCCCACTCCCCCACTTCCTTTTTCTCTAGTTACAATAAATTGACCCTGCTTAAAAGCCTATCCATTATCCACATCTTTAACTTAATATAAAACTTGACAAAATAGACAAGTCATGCGTTAGTCTCGATCGGGCTTTTTCGGGAGAATAAATGTATAAAAAAATACTTTTTTTTGAAAAATTCAGTAGTTTTACTTGGCTACTATGATTCTTTTTCCTTTCTCCCCTGCTCCCCACAAGGGTTTCAAGACTTATGGGTAAGAGATAGTTAAAAAGGGGGGAGGCTCGATCAAAATCATAAGGGTCTAAAACCCCGCCTTTTAAGGCGAAATATTTTTGGAGAGTTGCTCAAATCCCTACTTCCCCTCCTGGGAGGGTTTAGGGGTGGGTTAACTTCTGACTTCTGACTTCGTTAAACCCCACATTCCGCGCTTCAATTTGTAACATTAAAAGTAGCATAATAATCTGTGGCTTGGTAAGTATTTATACTATGCCAATCATCTCAATTACTTTTTTCGTTCATCTAAATCTCAGCTAAATAATTAAGCATAAATACTTGCTCGATCGTGTACTCGATCGCGGCAGCTATAATTTTCTCCTAAAATTTTCTCCTAAATTCTGTCTCCTGACTCCTGAGGACTGACTCCTTCTTCTATACTACACTTTGCGGTGCGGGACTTAGATTCTACCACAACTTTTCGGTAATACTATGACCTCACCTGTAAAAACAATGCTGCATGATTAATCCTTTAATATGTTTTGACGTTCTATTTGCAATTGTTCAATTTCTTGTCTCAGGGTTTCTTTTTGTTGTAGTATAATATTCAATTGGTTTTGAGTTAAATTAAGTTCGGCTTCAGTTCTAGCTTTTGCTTTTTGAACTTGCTTTAGTTCTTCTTGAGTACGGGTTTTTACTGCTTGAACTCGATCTAATTGCTCTTTGGTTATTTTTAGTTGGAATTCTGTTTCTGCTTTTTGGACTAAAATTTTTTCCAAAGACTGATTAACTTGATTCAATTGCTTTAGAGATAATTCTAAGTCATTTCTTGCTTTTTGTAATTCATTTTTGATTAGAGTTGTTTCAAGTTCAGCTTTTGTAACTTCCTTGCGAGTCTCATTAAGTTTTGTTTGGATTTCATCTATTCTGAAAACACCTTTTCTTAATGGTTTGCTAGTTGCAAATAGGATAGCTAAGGTTAATGCTGAAAGAATACTGCCAGTGAGCATGGTGACTAATGCGGCAGTATCGCGGGGCCTGAGATTAAAAAGTCGTAGTCTTGCTTTACCTACTTTTGTACCCAGGCGATCGCTAATCGTAGCGATGACACCGCCTAAAACGAGAATTGCTAATACTAGGATAATACCGGCGGTCATTAATGGCTGCTGGTAGTAGTTTAATTTTGAGGTAATCTTTAATTTATTGTCTCACGCTATATGCCTAATATCTAAAAATTATAGACATTGACATCCTCCCCGGCTGTTAGGCAAGGGGATTCCTACCGAGCGTGAGCTTCCTCGGCGGGTTGATGTCTAGCTGGTTCAGAGCTTCCGCTAAAATAGGCTGCTGCACCTACCCCTCTTGCTCCCCTCCCGGGAGGGGATGGGGGTGGATTAGGCTGGCCTCCACGTCCATTTCAAGTCTCTATCTGGCCCTCCCGCGACAAGAACAAAAATTCTTGTGGGTGCGGCACTTGTGCCTTCAGGAAAGAAGCTGCTCATTGACCTGAAAGCTTCCCAAGTTCAGCTCTCAACTGAAGGAGTTTCGACAAACATCTTCTTTTCTACAATATTTATGAGACAAGGCGGGTGTTCAAACCAACCTCATTATAACATGAAAAGTCGCCGGCTTTAGGGCGAGGCTTTAAACCCAATTTTTCGGTAATTATTTATTAAGTTGATAGGAAAAAAAGAAAAGTCCCGAAATTGGAAAAAAATTGCAGATAATATTAACTACTGGATTTAATACTGTAGGGGTAAAGGGCTGTTTGCCCCGAGAATAAAGGAAATTATTCAGCAGTCCCACCTTTACTTATCTATTTTTATCAAGTTTTATGTTAAGAAAGATGTGGGTCATTTCAGTTATCAGTTATCAGTTATCAGTTATCAGTTATCAGTTATCAGTTATCAGTTATCAGTTATCAGTTATCAGTTATCAGTACCTCCGACTAAAGCCGGATCAAACGAAAATACGCTCATTGAAATTTTTTCATCCCCCTTTTAGGGGGAGGCTTTAAACCCAATTTTTCGGTAATGGATAGCTTTTCAAGGCAGGGCTAATTAATTGTCGTCAGAGAAAAATATTGAGGATGACAAAAATGGCCATATTGTCAAGTATTACCGAATAATTAAGGTTTAAAGCCTCTCCTTTAAAGGAGAAACAAGCGGTCGTTAGCGCAGCGCACCCGTTGGGTGGGATGGCGATCTTCGGAGCGGGTCTGCAAGAACGGGTCTCCTCGCTGGCCGACCATCGACTAAGAGAAGAAAAAATTTTCACGCTCCGCGTCAATCCTATCCTTGAAAACGGATAGGTAATTGTTGATTATTAATTATTAATTGTTAATTATTAATTGTTAATTGTTGAAGTGGTATTTTCGCCTAAATTATCACTTGAAACAGAAAAAATGGGGTTGCACATTATGGAATGATATGGCCAAAAATCAGTTTAGACTTTGACTAAAAAAAACCATTAATTCATCATTCTAGCAATTATCAAATCCAAAATCCTGTTCATCAAAAATATAAAATCATTCGTCACTGTGCAACGCTGATATCTCCAGAAAAGAGGGAATAGAGAACGGGAAAAAATATTTTAATATTTATGGATAAGAATTAATTTTATTATTAATTTTTGGAGATGTCTAATGCAGCATTTTAGCTGTATAGAAGTCGAAGGAAAGGTGAGAAGTATCAAAAGCTTAAAACGAAAGACTTCGCCATATTTTTCCTTCTGCCTTTCCGTTTGTCATGCGCTCGCATTCAGCATAGCTGCTATATCAGTCTACCAATTTAGGTAGACAGACAAAATTATTCGTATATTGATACTCAGGTATATTTTCTGTTGCCTGTTACCGTCGGTTGAAGACCCGCGCTCTCCTGTAAGGAAGCATAGGGATGTTTGCATAGCATTCTGGAGGAAAAACCAATCAATATTGCAGTTTTCCTAATAGTGTGCTATATTATTTAAATTAAGGGTGATTAACTGTTAAACTTAAACCGTAGAAAATAGTTGTAAAATGCACAAAAATGTTGTAATATCTAATAGGCAACAGAGAGTATAAACTTAAATAATGAATGATTTCGACCATTATAATAGTCACCCGTGACAACAACAAAATTTGAGTAGAAGAAGCAATGAGAGTCGTTGACAGACATATAATTAGACGAACACATCAGTATTGGGCTTGGTGCGATCGTTTAGCTTATTTATCGAAAAACTTGTATAACTTGGCTAACTACTATTGTCGTCAGCATTTCTTTTGTACTGGTCATAGTCTTAATTTAACCAAACTGTACCACTTGACAAAAAATAGTGATGCTTATAGAGCCTTACCAACGAAAGTATCAAAGCAAATAATTAAGTGTTTGACAAAGACGTGGCATGGTTATTTTCAAGCAATCATTGAATGGTTAAGACATCCAGAAAAGTTTTTGGGTAAACCAAAAATACCAAAGTATAAGAATAAAACTCAAGGTAGGAATGTAGTTATCTATTCAAAGGAATCAGTTTATAAAGCCCCTTTGAAAAATGGTATTTGTCATTTATCGATGAGTGAAATCAAAATACCTGTAGTTGTGGATACTGTCATCGAAGTGAGGATAGTACCTGCTACTAGCTGCTATATAATTGAAGTAGTGTTTGAAAAAACGAATCAGCCACAAATACACTCAACATATGTAGCCGGAATTGATTTAGGAATTGACAGATTAGTTGCTCTATCTACAAATAAGCCCGGTGTTAAACCTATGCTCGTTAACGGTCAGCCACTAAAAAGTGTCAATCAACTATATAACAAGCGAAAAGCTAAATATCAAAGTAGGCTGATATGCCAGAAAAAAACTAGCCGTAAGATTGAAGCCTTAACTTATCACCGGAATCGTTTTGTGGAAAATTATCTACATAATACCAGCAAGTTAGTTGTAAATTATTTAGTCACTAACAGAATTGGTACTGTAGTTATAGGCAAAAATGATAACTGGAAACAAGGTGCAAACATCGGTAAAAAAAACAATCAAAACTTTACCCAAATACCACACTCTAAGCTAATTCAACAGATAACTTATAAATGTCAACTGGTTGGCATAAAAGTTATTGAAACTGAAGAAAGTTACACCAGTAAAACTTCTGCACTTGACTTAGAAAAACCTTGTAAGCATCAAAACTATGTAGGCAAGCGAATCAAACGTGGTTTATTCAAAAGTTCAACTGGCAAGGTTATTAATGCTGATATCAATGGCAGTATTCAGATAATTAGAAAGAAATTCCCAGAGGCATTTAGTGCCGAGGGAATAGTGAGCTGCGCTGTACAGCCAGTATTGGTTAATCCAATATCAAGATAAAAGCTGTTACGATTTTCTACAGTTTTTTTCGTACGGTACTGAAGCTAGCAGTTTCTAGGGGAGCCGTCGAATTCGCGACGTGCTGTGGAGTGACTGTGAGACCAGAAAGAGTTCAACAATTAATAATTAATAATTAATAATTAATAATTATATTACCTCTCCTTGAAAACGGATAGGATTGATTCAAAGGAAATTTTTTTTCTTTTTTCCCCTTAAAAGGGGAGGCTTTAAACCACAATTTATCGGTAAGGGTCTTTGAGGCAGGTGCATTACTAGATTTTAGAATCCCTGGCAATTTCCTGAAAATATTGTTATGATAGAAGTTAGAAAATAAGTGACAACTGAGTATCGCGTTATTTCGATCTCGACTTTGAGTCATCCCTAATGGTTGCCTAGTCAAGAAAAAGAAAGCGCAAAATAAATACTCTATGAGTCGGCCATAAATAATTAAAAAAATAGCGCTTTGGGGATTTTTCTCAAAGCATTGCGTATCGACCGCCTGCGTTGATGGATTCGCACCGTCACGTTGCTATGAACGGTTTTACCTGGTTTTACCGGGAATTGCCGGGCTTGATGTATCTGCATTGTTAGGGTAGCTCCTCTGTCAAGAGGCAGGAAAAACCCCTAATCAGCGATGGTTAGGAATCCCGCGTTGTCGCCATAGCACAACGTTGGGAGGATGTGAATGACAGTACTTCCATAAAAAGTTAAACTATCATAAATGTTGAAAGAAGACTCCTGTTATAATCGCGATATGTAACAGTGAGAGTGTCAAATAAAATAACAAAATCCATCGTTCATCTTTCCCACAGCGTAAATTGGCTAATTGACCAACAGCTTGAGGAAGACGGAAGTAGGGGCTAGAAATATTAGCTAAAAATAAAAACTTACTTTAGGTAAGTTCAGCAAAATCATCTATCCCGAAGGAACGTACTACTATTATTTGAGGTAGTTGTAATGATTTCGACTTCATTGATGAGTCTCATCATTTGTTTCTTTGCTATTTATCTTTATGTCAATACTACTGAAGAGATTCTCAAAATATTCACAGCAGGGATAGCATTACTTTGTCTATTTTTGAGTATTGTTTTTGCTCCTTGGACAATTGTTTTAATTTTGGTTATATCCTTAGTGTTTTTTCAATCTCCATTGTTGAAATATTAAGGAAGAATACTATGTAGTATCCTAATTTCAATTTCATCAAATACGAAAAAAAACATAAATCCACTTCTTGTTTGAGGTGGATTTTTTTGATTTCAGCCAGCAACAGCTTGATAATATCAAATCCGGCTGAATACTGATTATAAAGATAGGGAGGGGAGATAGGGAGATTGAAGTAATTATAGAATTATAAACATATATTGTATAAGCAGATTCTATAGAACTCATTTGATATCTATATAATTATGGTAGTCAAGTCTTTTCGCGCATAAATTTTTCGGAAAAATCTGTTCTGGAGTGTTGAATTTTTTGTATTATTTCTCCCCACATCTTCCCTTTTCCCTCTTCCTTCTTCCTTCTTATATTATGTCCGGATAAGAGCGATCTGGAAAAAACTTATCCTCTTGCTTAAACAGTAAATCTTTCTATTTTCCCTGCCTCCCCTACTCCCCTCTTCCCTTCCTGGGAGGGGTTAGGGGTCGGTCTCCTACTATCTTAATAATAAGTATTCAACCGGACATGATATTACTTCCTGTCTCCTGACTCCTGATTCCTGAGTCGTTGATTTATAAGTATTCAACCGGACATAATATAAGTCAATGGCAGTGGGAAATTGAATCTTGCTACCAGGATTATTTGAATTATAATTAAGGAGGTTTGTGGTTAACTAAAAACCCCAATTATAAGCATGACGGGTTTAGGGTTATTTACGATCCAAAACTCCCTCCTCATAAGCTTTTGAACCTAACATAATAACATGGTCGCTTTCCCATACGAGGTTCCCTTGTAGGAGAACGCGGGACTTCTCGCTATTTTTTGTTAATAGTTAATACAATTGATTGAGCCATCGATCGACATCAATGGCTAGTTTCTTACCTAATTGTAATAACTTGCTAATTTGAGGCAATTCCCAAGTTTCCCCTACCTCTACGTCATTAGTTTGTATTTCAGCATGATTTTTCCTTTGAAGATAACCTAAACACAGAGGGACAATATGATTCTCCAGAGATTGGAAATAAATCTCCTGAGCATTAATTAGTGATAAACCTAGATTTAATCGATCGCCTAATTCAATAATTCGCTCTAAGTTGTAGATATCTTCCTCTACATGATGATGTTCATTGTCATGCAAAATATGCCGGAGCGAACTAACAATTAACCTTTCTAAAGCTTCCTTAACTTCCAGGTTGTAGAACCGACATTGCTGTTGACCTACTTCAGTAACAAGAGCTTCTAAATCAGCCAAATGATTCTGGCTCAATTTTCCATCACTACTTTCCGCTTCTAGCGCCCGTACACTTGTCAATAACTTATGACCTAATGCCACTTCAGCAGCTACCTGTAACTCTTGTGGCACGGGTAAATTATCTCGGTGGAAAGCCATCATTATGCTGTAATTATCTCGGTACACCTGACTATACAATTGATCCAGGCGATTGAGAGTTTCCTGACTAAGTAGCCCCATTATTCGTTGACGTTCCTCTGCAAATAGATCCTTCAGGCTAAATGAACGTTCGCCAAATAACTCGCTCATAGTCACGATCGCATTTGCTATACTAGCTTCTTGCAAAGCATCAAATAGCTTTTGTTTCAGTTCATCATAAACATTTTGTTCGCTAAAGGGTCGAATACAGCAATGGAAATCCCATCCTCCCAAATGCAGTACGGCAAATACAAAATTTTTACATTCTAGTGTAATTTCTGAAACTAGCTCTAACTGACCAACTGCTAGACTGAGATTACCCATGCGTCGCATTTGATAATCATGTTGTTTGGCGTTGTAGCAGTAAATTCGCTGTTCGCGAGTATAAGTAGTAAACAAAGAATTAATGGCGTAGTGAGCTGCTACTTGCTCTAGGCTAATTTTAGCTGTACTAACTAATTGCCGATAAACTTCATCACCTGTTTTGAACAACTCTACATTACTGGGAGCAAAAGCAAGTCGCCCGATAAATTCTTTTTCAAGTTCTAGCTGTACTCCTGATACATCCTCTGCTAATTCTATTGCCCGAGAAGCATAACGCAGAATTTGAGTTCCTTCAGGTCGTGATAATTCATCAAAAAACCAGCCACAACTTGTAAACATTAATAGTGAATGTCTTTGCATTTCTAGTAAACGCAGAGCATCTACTTTTTCTAATTCTGTTAAGTTGTGACTTTGATGCTGGGAAAAGAAATTATTAATGTTAGTAATAGAGCGATCGAGAATTACTTTAATGTATTCATCTCGTGCTTTCCAAACATCGTTGAAGAAGTGACGACCCAAATCTTCGTAAATCTCTACAAATTGATCCCGTAGCCAATTGAGTGAATCTCGCAATGGTCTACGCCATTTTTGATTCCAGTTGCCTCCACCACCGCAACCACAATCATCTTGCCAACGGTCAACACCATGAGCACAACTCCAAGCTGTTACTGGTTTTAACACAACTTCCCAAGTAGGAGAACTAATGCTGAGATAATGAGCAAAGTTGGTTACTGTCCAGTCACGCTGAGGAAATTCTCCTAAGAAAGCATAGGCAAGACATTTTTCTGTACCGCTTTTGTGATGACCGAATGTTTCGCCGTCAGTGGCAACAGAAATTAATTGGGAGGGTCGGTGGTCTCCCCGCACAGCTTGGCCTAATCGTCCGGCAAAGTTATGGGAACTATTTAGGACATCGTTGAAGCCCATATCTCTTGATATTGGACCATCATAGAAGAAGATGTCTATGTATGGAGTTTCTGTGGAGCGATCGCTATCATTCGTTAAGAAACAACGATAAGGCCGGGTGGGGTCGATTTGACTGCCACCAACTTCTATCCATTCGGGGTCGGGGTTGTCTGTGGTTGGGAAGGGGCGACAACGTTGTGCTTGGGAAGGTGCTAAGATGATAAAACGAATTCCTTCAGCGATTAAAACTTCTAGGGTTGGATAGTCGATCGCTGTTTCTGCTAGCCACATTCCTTCTGGGTCGCGACCAAACCTGGAGCGGAAGTCTTGTTTACCCCACCGAATTTGAGTGTATTTATCTTGTTTGTTGGCTAGGGGTAAGATGATATGGTTGTATGCTTGAGCGATCGCATTACCATGTCCCTCTAGTCGTTGGCAACTTTTGTTGTCTGCTTCGATAATTTTTTGATAAACTTCCATATCGTGACGCTCTAACCAACTCATTAAGGTTGGACCGATATTGAAGCTCATATATTCAAAGTTATTGGCGATCCCCACCAATTCTCCTCGGTCGTTTAAGACTCTGGCAAAGGCATTGGGGCGATAGCATTCGTGTAAAATTCGCTCATTCCAATCATGGTTTGGAGCTGCACTGGGCTGACGTTCGATAGCGTCTAGGTAAGGATTTTCTCTTGGTGGTTGATAGAAGTGACCGTGGATAGTGACATAAACTCCTGTCGCGGTGTTAGAAGGTGCTACAGAGGTTGTCTGGTGGTTGCTTGTTTCAGGCAATGATACTTCTACAACAGAGTCGTTAAGTTGATTCAATTTCTTCTCAAATGAGGAAACCATGCGATCGCAATCTCCATTTTTAAATAATAAGTTATTGGCTTCGTCTTAGTCTGACGAAACTGCTATAGCAGGGAACAGGGAACAGTTGCAAAAGCTTTTCTCTGTCTCAGCTTCATCATCAACATAAGTCCTAACTAACTCGTTCCGTGCTATCGATTTAGAATTATTTTCCAACATTTATTTAATTTAATATAGTTGTTTAATTCTAAATCTAAGTTGATTTACTTTAATTTCAATTACATTTGCTACTTTTAGCAATTATTGCAGAATTAATGAAAGGCAGATTATGTTTAGATGCTCTTAATGAGTTCTCCAAGCTCTTTAGTTGGAAGCTACAAAATTCTTGCTTTCCTTGACTTAAATTTCGGCAGGTAGGAATTTTGTCAGTTTAATATAATGTTGAGAGCTTGCTTGCAGAGTTAAAAAAGATTTAATAGTTATGTCTGTGATTTGTATCATAAAGTCTAACTTAGTTAAAAAGCAAGACTGTAGTTATAAAACTTAATTTTACTTATAATTTTCTATACATTGGTAATATTACTTTTCATTTTATAAACGAAGGCAGAAGGCAGGAGTCATATCAAGTCTCATTAATTAGCCATAATAAAGCAGGTATCAGTTATCTTTAGATGACTAAAAATGACTTCTGCTATGAGCCAAGAAATAAATTTATTGGCGGTAGACATTAACTTTCAAGATGAAGCAAAAATGCTAACCTTTTAGTGGATTCACAACTTTTACCTATTGTCTGTCTCCTGCTATACCAAAGGCTGCTAGGTTGGCTTGTTCAGATACAACTTCTGTCTCCGATGTGGCGATGGGATGCGGTTTTTTAGTCTTTCAAGAGGCTTTGTTGCATGAAAATATATAGCTGTCGCTAGGATATTCATCTGTACTTCATAATGTACCGAAATTGCTCTAACTATTGGACAATAGATGAATAAAACATCAATCTGGGAAAACAGAGCATTATAGCTGCTGCGATCGCTTCCCCTGACTCTATCTAAACTGCTCTAACTATTGGACAATAGATGAATAAAACATCAATCTGGGAAAACAGAGCATTTGACTCTATCTAAACTGCTCTAACTATTGGACAATAGATGAATAAAACATCAATCTGGGAAAACAGAGCATTATAACTATGGATGTTAAAAACGCTATTTTCATGCAACAAAGCTCTTTCAAGATGAAGCAAAAATGCTAACCTTTCAGGATATTTCACAGCTTTTACCTTTTGTCTGTTTCCTGCTATACCAAAAGCTGCTAGGTAGGCTTGTTCAGATACAACTTCTGTCTCCGATGTGGCGATGGGATGCGGTTTTTTAGTCTTTCAAGATGAAGCAAAAATGCTAACCTTTTAGTGGATTCACAGCTTTTACCTTTCGTCTGTCTTCTACTATACCAGTCGCTCTCAAACTAAATGTTTTCAGTGCGAGCATCTTGCCCACTATAGTATCTTGCCCGCTCCGGGGTGTACCTAAGCAAAGTGGAATCTGCTGTAATTTTTTTTGAGATATATTTAGCACAAATGCCATGATCGATCGCCAAGATATCAATCAGACCTCAATTACTCAGGGACTTACAAAAAATGAAGTTATTGCTCGTCGTACTGCGGGTCTAGGAAATCAGGTCAAATTAGATACAAGTCGGTCCTATAGCCAAATATTAAAGGAAAACTTATTTACTTTTATCAATGCTGTTTTCTTAACTATTAGCCTTGTTCTACTCTCCATTTCTCGTTATGGTGATGCTTTCCTTGTGATCGTAGTTATTTTAGGTGGCGTTATAGTCAGTGTTTGCCAAGAAATATGGGCTAAACAAAAATTAGATCGAATTGCTCTATTAACAAGACCATTAGCTACCGTTATTCGAGAAAGTAAACAACAAAACATCGATCCCAGTGAAATTGTAGTCGGGGATATATTAGTTGCCCAGGCTGGAGATCAAATAGTAGTTGATGGACAAATAGTAGGAGAAGGCCAAATTGAGGTAGACGAATCACTAATAACTGGAGAATCAGATTTAATTCCAAAACAAGTGGGACTACCAGTTTATTCTGGTAGTTTTTGTGTTAGTGGTACTGCTTGTTATGAAGCTCAAAAAGTAGGAACTGAAAGTTGGGCCTATCAATTAACAGTTAGTGCCAGAGCATTCCGCCAAATTTACACCCCCCTCCAGCAAGAAATTAACTTAGTAATCAGAATATTTTTACTCTTGTCATGCTTTCTGTGGATACTTGTTGCCATTAACTGGTTTATAAGGATTTATACATTTGCTGACAGCGTTCAATATGCTGCGGTAATTGCTGGCCTCGTACCAAGTGGACTTTATTTGGCTATTACTCTTGCTTATGCCCTCGGTGCAGTCAAAATGGTGGGACAGGAAGTTCTGATTCAGCAAGCTAATGCTGTGGAATCATTGAGTAATGTAGATGTTTTATGTTTGGACAAAACTGGCACATTAACAGCTAACCGAATTCGTCTACAAGCTGTTTATCCCTTATGGATTAATGAAATTAAGTTACGACATTTATTAGGGAATTATGCGGCTAGTACTACTGCGAAAAATCAGACTATTGAAGCTGTAGAAGAAGTTTGCTCTGGACATCGACTGGAGTTAATTGCAGAAATTCCTTTTACTTCAGCTCGTAAATGGAGCGGTATGAGTTTTGCAGGTCAAAATGAAAGTTCAGATTCTGGAACATATATTCTTGGCGCTCCAGAAGTATTAGCGACAGTTACACCTCTAAGTACAGAAGTTACTCAACAAATTCAAGAATTAGCTCAACAGGGTCTTCGAGTCCTTTTATTTACTCATAGCCCAAATATTAATAGCTTGAATAATGATTTGGAACAGCCACAACTACCTACTGAATTAACTCCCCTGGGAATTATTAGCTTTAAAGATGAATTAAGGCCAGAAGCTCGTGAAACGATACATGGTTTTTCTGAAGCTGGAATAGAGGTAAAGGTAATTTCAGGAGATAATCCTCAGACTGTGGCTACTTTGGCCTTACAAGCAGGAATTGGCTCGGATATTCAAGTTATTTCTGGGGCGGAGTTGGCCGAACTAGATGAAGCTCAGTTTATTCAAGCTGCTGAAGCGAATACAATTTTTGGCCGTGTTACTCCCGACCAGAAAGCTAAACTAATTCGCAGCTTTAAGGAGCAGGGTCATTATGTAGCGATGATTGGAGATGGAGTTAATGATGTTCTTTCATTGAAAGAGGCAAATTTGGCGATCGCTATGGAGGGTGGTAGTAAGGCAACTCGTAGTGTGGCGGATATTGTTTTGCTGAAAAATTCTTTTGGGTCTTTGCCTCATACTTTTCTGGAAGGACAACGCATTCGTAATGGTATACAGGATGTACTGAAACTGTTTATGATTAGGGTGTTTTGTGTCACTTTATTGATTTTTGCTACAGGATTTGTTGGTGGGACTTTCCCACTATTAAATAAGCATAGTGCGGTTGTTACTCTTATATCGGTGGGTTTTCCTAGTTTTTGTATTCCTCTGTGGGCTAAGTCGGGAATGTTGCCTCGTCGTAGTTTGGTGCGATCGCTACTCCACTTTACTCTACCTGCTACTTTGACTCTGACTCTTGTCGCTTTGGGTGTTTATTTGGGTTATTTAGTTGTGACAGTGTTGGGTTCTCTTGAGGAAAATAATCTGATAGATAATAGTGTGGTTATTACTAATCAGCTTCTTTCTGTTCCTCGCAGTGCGTTAGTAACTATTATGATTTTGTGTGGTCTACTCTTAGTACCTTTTATGAAGCCCCCGACAAAAGTTTGGGTTGGTGGAGAACCTTTGAGTAGAGACTGGCGTTATTCCCTAGTTGCCTTGGCCTTATTAGGAATCTATGTTGTAATTTTAGTCGTTCCGCCTCTACGTCAATTTTTTGAATTATCTTTACTAAATGCCCATGATTATGTTGTGATTAGTTGGGTAGCTTTAGTGTGGTGTTTATTATTACGTTATATCTGGCGAGCTAAACTTCTAGATAAATTTTTAGGTGTGGACCTTAGTTAAAAAAGCGGTCAGCACTCAGCGAGCCTCCTCCGGAGGAACTGCGTTAACGGCTGTCAGCTTCTCAAGGTGTATAATGAGGGTTTTAATCCACCATAAAAGGCGCACCACGCACTTTTTCAAATAAGCGTGGGGGAACTTAAACCCTTAAATTTTTAGCTGGCAACTATCAGCTATTAATTCATTGCTTTTAGAGCAGGAATTATGAGAGATTTAAAGAGAATTAAAAAGGATATCCAAAAAAATTTCCTATTTTTTCTACCTCTTGCTTGGGTTTTTCATATTTATCCTGATTTCTAACTCCTGAGTTCTTAACCCTAAATTATACCCACCCGCAAAATACTTTTTCAGCCAACCCTATTGATTGATTTTTGCCTAATTTCTGATTCACTAAACTGGAAATTTACACTTATGCTAAACACACAAACAATCATTTCAATTTTCTTAGTATTTATTCCAATTTCAATTGCAGGTAATTTCCTAGAATGGGGTTCATCAGCTATCTTTATTACATCTGCTATAGCAATTATTCCTTTAGCAGCTTGGATGGGTACAGCGACAGAAGAAATTGCTGTTGTTCTTGGTCCTAACTTAGGTGGATTATTGAATGCTACATTTGGAAATGCTACAGAATTAATTATTGGTATTATTGCTCTAAATGCTGGGTTAGTAAGCGTAGTAAAAGCAAGTATTACTGGCTCTATAATTGGTAACTTATTGTTAGTAATGGGTTTATCAATGTTTTTAGGTGGGCTACGTTTCAAAGAACAAAAATTTCAGTCTGTAGTAGCTCGTTTAAATGCTTCAGCAATGAACTTAGCTGTCATTGCAATTTTAGTTCCAACAGCCGTAAATGCTACTTCTGATGGTATTAGTGAAAATACGATGCAAAGTCTGTCGGGTGCAGTAGCAGTAGTTTTAATTGCTGTTTATATACTCACTTTATTATTTTCCATGAAAACTCACTCTTATTTATATGAAGTTGGTGTAGCAGGTAATGAATCAGAAGATTCAGATTCTAATAGTGAATCAGAAGAACATTCTGAACATAAACCTAATTTATTACTGTGGATTTCTGTATTATTAGTAGCAACTTTAGCCGTAGCATTTGAATCAGAATTATTGGTTGATTCTCTCGAAGAAGCTACAGCAACTTTGGGATTAACTACTTTATTTACTGGGGTAATTGTAGTTCCAATTATTGGTAATGCTGCCGAACACGCTACGGCAGTTACTGTTGCTATGAAAAACAAAATGGATTTGTCTGTTTCAGTGGCAGTAGGTTCTAGTTTACAGATTGCTTTATTTGTAGCACCAGTGTTAATTTTGGCAGGTTTATTGTTGGGTCAACCAATGGATTTGAATTTTAATCCTTTTGAATTAGTAGCAGTAGTAGTAGCAGTATTAATTGCTAATTCTGTAAGTTCTGATGGTCGTTCTGATTGGTTAGAAGGAGCTTTATTATTAGCAGCTTATGCAGTTTTGGGATTAGCTTTCTATTACCATCCTGTAATTGAAGGATTAAGTTGAAGTAGCACTCAGCACTCAGCTATCAGCTATCAGTATTTTTTATATCAGTGAGGTGTGGCGGGCATTTTGCGTAAGCATTTCCTACGGAATGCTGCGCAAACAGCAGTCAGCCATCAGCTATCAGCTATTACTTTTAGCTTAGGATAAAAGCAATATTTAATTGTCTTACTGCAAAAGTTGGCTCCCTTGTCCTTAAAGTCTATATTAATTTAAACACTGTCCCATAAGATAGAGTCTTGTTGCTGATAGCTGACAGCTAATAGCTGTTTGCTTACCATTTTGCCCGCATCTTTTTCTTACCTTTTAACTTTTAACTTTTGACTTCTAATTTCTTCCCTTTTAACTTTTAACTTTTAACTTTTAACTTTTGACTTTTGACTTTTGACTTTTAACTTCTAACTTCTAACTTCTAACTTCGTCGTTTATAAGTAATTTATTTCTATGCTGGCCAAAAGAATTTTACCTTGTCTTGATGTTAATGCAGGTCGAGTAGTTAAAGGTGTAAACTTTGTCGATCTCCAAGATGCTGGAGACCCTGTAGAACTGGCCCAAGTATATAATGATGCTGGTGCTGATGAATTAGTATTTCTTGATATTACTGCTACTCACGAAGACCGAGATACCATAATAGATGTGGTCTATAGGACTGCAGAAAAGGTTTTTATACCTCTGACAGTGGGTGGTGGTATTCAATCCTTAGAAAATATTAAAGATTTATTAAGAGCAGGTGCAGATAAAGTCAGTATAAATTCGGCAGCGGTGCGTAACCCTGACTTGATTAATCGGGCCAGTGAACGCTTCGGGAATCAATGTATCGTAGTAGCTATTGACGCCCGTCGTCGTCTAGACCCAGATAAATTAGGATGGGACGTCTATGTCCGGGGTGGACGAGAAAATACTGGCAAAGATGCAATATCTTGGGCATTGGAAGTGGAGAAAAGAGGTGCAGGAGAGCTTCTTGTGACAAGTATGGATGCTGATGGAACTCAAGCTGGTTATGATTTAGCGCTTACTAGAGCCATAGCAGAGAATGTTCAAATTCCAGTGGTTGCTTCTGGCGGTGCGGGTAACTGTCAGCACATTTTTGAGGCTTTAACTGAGGGTAGAGCAGAAGCAGCTTTACTTGCTTCGTTACTTCATTATGGTCAACTAAGCGTGTCGGAAATTAAGGATTATTTGGCTAATCATCAAGTTCCTGTGAGACATGGTTGAAATAGCACCTCAGCGGTCAGCGGTCAGCTATCAGCTTCTCAAGGTGTATAATGGGGGATTTTTTCCCCCCATAAAAGGCGCACCACTAATTTTTTCAAGCTCTTGTGGGGGACGCCGAACCCTCGAATTTTTAGCGCTCCAGCTAAATGCTGTTTGCGCAGCATTCCGTAAGGAAGAGCTGATAGCTGATAGCTGATAGCTAGTTAAGGTTACTTTTATATTTTTTTAGTAAAAAAATTAGGGTGTTTTTTTAAGAAATGTTGTTAGAATAGAGGAACTGTTACAAAACGTAACTTATGTTATTCACTATTCTAATACTTGATGTGGCCTTAGTGGCTTGGTCCTTGCATCTCATGCAAGAATCATTCGATCATCGGGAGTTTTCCTTAATGCTAGCTGGTATTTTAGTTGCTACATCTGCTGCTGCAATGATGGTAGTTTATTTTATGATGGGTACTTGCATGACTGACCTAACTCAAATGTCTCAACACTCCTATGCATATTTTTAAGCTGGTCTTGAAGGTATAGCGTTATATAGGATATTACTCTTTTGTCTGTTGCCTTTTCCTACCGGAATTTGGAGCAAACAACCCATACTTATTGTCCTAACCTAAATAAGGTTGCTATATCAACAATTAATAATTAATAATGAATAATTAATAATTAACAATTACCTCTCCTTGAAAACGGATAGGATTGACTAATTATGAACATTTTTATTTATTATTCCCTTAAAAGGGGAGGCTTTAAACAACAATTTTTAGGTAATATTTATAAATAAGCCCTTATCCCTTTAAACCGACATTCCGCAACACAAAATGTAGTGTAAAAACAAAAGTCAAAAGTCATGAATTAAGAAAAAAATTATAGAAGTCAAGGATTCAGATTGAAGTGCGGAATGTGGGTTGAAATATAATCTCATCGGGATGTTGTAGATTTTTTTTGATTAATCTCTTGTCTGTTGACAAAACTATAAAAAATCAGGTCTAAATATATTAAGACTGTTATAAGTATTCTTAGTTAGAGCAGAGCGATCGCCCAATAAAAATCAAGAAAATGTTTACCATATAGGAGATTTAATGTATCAGGAAATAGTGAATAGGGGAGTGGTAAGAAGACGCAACTATATTTTCTATTTTTCAGCATAAATAATCGAGTCTGAATACCGATACATTACCCTATTCATTAAAAAGTTGTTTGCTTCGTATTCCGCAAGAAGTATTAACCTTAGTTTAGCGAATGTTCGTCTTGTAATTTTTTCATCTCTTCCCTAACTTCAATTGCTATTTCTAGAGCTTCGTTAAGTAATTTTCCATGTTCGCTAGCTTTGTCATTAATTTGCAAAGTTGTCAAAGTATTAAAATTAAAGGTAAATAAGTCTGTATTATTATTAATAAATTTCTTATTTTCTCGGATAATTCGCTCGGTTTTCAAAGCTCTAATTAAATCTTCTCTAATTAGTTGTAGAGCTTCTATAATTTTAGTGCGATTACTTAATTTAACTTGGGGGTTCCCAGCGGCTTCAATTCTGTCATTAATAGCGATCGCTTGAATAATCGAATTATATTTATCTATATCCTCAAACAATTTAATCAGACGTTGATTTTTACGAGTTATAAATATTTTATAGATATCTTCTAAAAATAATCCTATTGCCATACCCAGATAAATAATTATTAGTAATAAATGGTGTTTATTTAAGATTTGTACTACCATCCAGTAACTAACTAATAACAGCAAAGCTATTAGTAAACTTTTCAAACCTTCTAATAAATATTTAGTTTTGGTGGGAGGTCGTAATATTTTACCTAAACTTACTCCACTTAGATGTTTAAGCTCACCCTTTGTAATTTCTAATCCTTCTAAATCTAACCGCATAATTCTTTGAGATTTTTAGTTCTAACTATGGAGTAAAGTTTGGGAAGATGTGTAGTAGAAGAAAGAAGGAAGAAGGACAGAAGGAAGAAGGCAAAATCTTACTTACGCTGTCTAAGTTTTAAGCTTTTAATCTGTCCGCGTCCTTTCCTTCCACTGCTATATTTTCCAGTTATTCTCAATCCTCTACTATACTCATAAATTTGATTGTGAGAGATTGTGCTGTTAATCAACAAGTAAGCATTTCCTGCGGACTGCTGCGCAAACAGCTATTAGCTGTCAGCTATCAGCAATAAGTCCTGCTTTTAAGGAAGAAGTTTAAATGAATATAGACTTTAACAACTTTTGTAGTAGAATTTAATTATTGCTAAATTAATACAGCTTTGA
>JAXHSW010000132.1:0-20152 GCA_034190295.1 Cyanobacteriota bacterium
GTTGGCTCTGGTGTTGGCTCTGGTGTTGGTGCTGGTGTTGGTGCTGGTGTTGGCTCTGGTGTTGGTTCTGGTGTTGGTTCTGGTGTTGGTTCTGGTGTTTCTGTTGGTTCTGGTGTTGGTACTGGTTGTAATGGTACAAAGTTACCAAAATCATCAACGAAACCTCGTATGGAAAAGCCATCTATTTCCCTGATAACTATTTCAACATTTATAGGTGTTCCTGCTCCTGCCATTATTTTTCTCCTCCTAAAAATTATCTTTAATTAGTTTGCGATTTTTCTTGACAAATACTTGTTTTTATAGTATAAAAATCATTTATTTTTAATTAGTCCTCAATTTGGCCAAAAATTACCATAGACATTCATTTTCAAGAATTTAGAATTACTTCTCTTTGAAAAGAAGAGGATTGACTAATCATGAAAAATTTTTCTTGTTTCTCCTTTATAAGGAGAGGCTTTAAACCTTAATTGTTCGGTAAATTGTCCACCTAAGCAGTATTGGATATAGAACTGTAGACCAAAGGTAAAAGTGGCCCGGTTTGTTCCTGTCCATTAACAGCTAAATCGCTATGACAAAGGTAAATCCGATATTCATTTGACTCATTAACTGAACTATTGTTGCCATAACCTACAGGAGAACCGACACGACTTAACAAATCTAACAAAATTTTTCGTAGTCTTTCCCGGTCGGATTTTTGCGTATCTTCAATAGTCCAACAATTTCCTAACTGACTTTGCAAAAATAATGGCGCTCCATAGAGAGTAGCAGAACCTCCGCTTAACCATAGAGGGGAACCTATATCTAACCAATACTGCCATCTATGACATCTACGACTGGCTCGGTATTGAAAAACTGTGGCCAAAGTAATTGCTGGAGGAGAGTAACCCATTGGCCTTACAGGAAAAGGATTTGCACTAACAACTCCTTTGCGTAAAAACTGGATAAATTTTTCTACTGTACTAGAGGATAAGTCTTCTTCCACCGGGTCATTGGCAATAGGGGTTGCTACTGAGAATTGGGAACTTTTTTGTAGTCTGCGCTCTACATCCCAATAGTGAGTAGCAGTTTCCATCAACTCTCGTAATGCTGCTAACTCAGCAAAAGAAAGATAGCTAGACATAAAGAATTTCTGAATTGCTCTGTCTAACAAAAATATCGGATTAGGCAGTTGACGTTGTTGTTGTTGCGATCGCTGTTCTTCTATCCATGCCAAAATTTGATTATAAACACGAGTTGCTTGATACCCGACTCTATCCCATCGAGAAAAAGCTTGTATTGGCAGTAGGTGTGGATGTGTAATATCTGGATAAAAGCAATGATCTGCTAACAAACCTGCCCGCACTGGGTCTATATCATTAGTTTTCTGTAAATTTTCTTGAGCATCTGTTTGTTTTTCTGCTTTGCCAATAGACCTTTGACTTAATACAACCAACATTTCTGCCACTGCATCGCGGTCTACTAAACGTCCCAACCCAGGATAAACCAAAGTTAAAAGACTCAACAATGCTCGGATGGTGGGATAGCTAATGAGAGGACGTTGGTCTTTGAGTGACTCTACAGCAATTCCATGATGATTGAGAATTGAAATCAAACTATAACGAGCAATGGCATCTAAACCAGGAGCTATTATTGCCACTTCTTGAGGTTCTACTATATCCTCTTTTATATCTTTAGCGATCGCCTCTGCCGTTTCTCGTAATAAAGCTGCTCGCGATTTAGTCTGAATTAATTGTAAAAAAGCCGGAAGTTGGAAAATAGAAGAATTAAGGCTATAAGTATCCAGGACTAACTCAACAATAGGTTCTCCTATTTCTGTAGCTAAATTTTCTTCTGTATCTAATACTTCAATTTCACAGCGTTTCTGCAGTTTTGCTAAATATTCAGGGTCAGCTCCCAGACCTAATCTAATACCACCATCAGGATTATAAGTAAAAACGCCTAAAGTTCCATTATCTAATAAAAAGTTGCATAAATCACTAGCGATCGCTGGATATTCATCTACATCATCTGCCAACAAAAATGGATAACGGTCTATTAGATATTGCTGATAATTAGGGTTTGGCAGTAGATACCGCCAGTACAATTCTGTGATTATACCATAAGTTAGCAAACCTTTTTGTAAACACCAATGTCGCCACTGTTGCAGTAATTCTACTATATTCTCATAGAATTCCCCTGAATCTACTTGCTCAAATCCCTGTTGTAAAATCATTGCGGTCTCTTCTATAGGCGTGCAACTGAAAGCAGCCAACTGAAATAAGTCGAGAGTTCGGCGTATCATCCGCTCTCTAGTTACTCCTGGCTGTTGCAATAATCCTTCATCTATCTGAGGACGCCAAACTCTGCCAGCAAGTTCCTGTTCTGTTTCGGGCCGTAGTCGTAATGGAAATTGTGCCTTTAAGTCCAAGGATTCGATTAGCAATGGCCAGAATAGGTTGACTTCATCTTCAAAAAAACCTAATGGAGTAGTTGAATGATAGGGGTATTGTTCTGATGTCGCCTCAGAAATTCTGTCCATCAAGTCAATTCGATTATTTGCATTAGCCGCCAATATTAGTATCTTGGGCGAAGTGTGGAGGAAGTTTGGTATTTGTGGGCGATCGTCTAAAGTATTGTCGGCATTTTCTGGCCTGACTGGCATAATAATTTCATTGAGGGGAGACTTGAGATTTTGGCCTCTGATACAAAATTGTTCTATTAAGCGACTTGTCTTACCGCTAAGAGTTGGCCCTGTAATCCAAAGAGAGCGATCGGGCATTGTTGGGTGTCCTTTAGTTTTGTTGGTAAATTAAGCGTTGCATAAATGCGGGATGATTTTAATAGTTTTGTAGTTTTGTAGTTTTGTAGTTTTGTAGTTTTGTAGTCTTGTGGAATGGGCATCTTGCCCGTTCCTGTTCCCATTCCCGCGCGGACACTAAATCGAGCCGACAACCTTCGAGATTTTCTCGCACAATTTTAGCTGTAGGTTGGGTTAAGCGGTAGCGCAACCCAACAACCATAACTTTCTGTTGGGTTTCCTGAAAGTCAACCCAACCTACAATTGTTGTTGCCGACAACGTTCAAGATTTTCTCGCACAATTTTAGCTGTAGGTTGGGTTAAGCGGTAGCGCAACCCAACAACCATAACTTTCTGTTGGGTTTCCTGAAAGTCAACCCAACCTACAATTGTTGTTGGCGGCAACCTTCGAGATTTTCTCGCACAATTTTAGCTGTAGGTTGGGTTAAGCGGTAGCGCAACCCAACAACCATAACTAGACATAGATTCGGGCACGGATAAACGGATTAATTATTTGGCGTCATCGGTGCATCTGTGACAAAATTCGTGTCTAGCTCTGTTCAGGCGATAGTGCTACGCACCGCTCTTTTTCAGTTGCTAAAATTCAAAAAGATAGTACAATTTGGAACTAAAGGTAAATTTACCAATTCTGAATTCTATAAGGAATATTAAATATGACCCAAACAACACCCAGAAAAGTACCTAGAGGTATACAACAAAAGGGCGATCGCCCCCTTCTTTCCCCAGAAGAAATAGCTAGACGCAAAGCAGAAGACGAAGCTTTTGCCCGTCGGTGTAGGGAAATTTTTTGGCGAGTTTATCCAGATTTGGTGAAAAACCATTACGACTGGTTTATTCATATCGAACCGGATAGTGGAGATTATTTTATTGATGCTGATGAAAATGTCAGTTTTCAAAAGGCTCGCGAACAGCATCCCACCTCTGATATTATGGCAATGCGTTTGAATGAAACGGGGACTTGCGGTAGGATATGATTCAAGGATTTTTTGGTAGCAAAGGAGAACTATTTTTTGAAATAGAGTTAATAGCCGCCGACGGTTCGATAATAACAGTTGATGTTTTGTTAGATACTGGCTTTACTGGCTGGTTGGCAATGGATATTCAAGATGTAGAAAGTTTTGGATGGCGGTATCTAAAAAAACAAGAAATGAAAACTGCTAGAGGCGAATTTCAGTTCAATATTTATGAGGGAACGGCTATTTTTGACGGTCAAGAAATGAAGATTCCTGTTGTTGTTGGTGATGGAATACCAGAGATTTTAATCGGTTTGTCTTGGCTGGAAAATCGGCGCTTGGTAGTGGATAGAAAAGCTGGTATCCTGACTTTGGAGAGCTTTTCAGATTAATGAAAATTGCTTTTTTCAGTTATCAGTTATCATTTTCCATCATCCGGGCTAGACACAGATTCGGGCACGGATAAACGGATTAATTATTTTCCATCATCTGTGTATCCGTGGCAAAATCCGTGTCTAGCTCCTGTCTAGCTCTGTTGTTGTTGCCGAAAAAGTTCGAGATTTTCTCGCGTAATTTTAGTGTTAGGATGTTCGCTGCCTAATGTTTGTTCAAACATATCTAATGCTTGTAGGTACAAAGGTTCAGCTTCTGAATATCTCCCTTGAGAAGAATATAATTCTGCCAAGTTGTTGAGGTGGGTGGCAAGGAATGGATGATTTGATGGTAGGGCTATTTTGACTATTTCTATGGCTTGTAGGTACAAAGGTTCTGCTTCTGAATATCTCCCTTGAGAAGAATATAATTCTGCCAAGTTGTTGAGGTGGGTGGCAAGATATGGATGATTTGATGGTAGGGCTATTTTGTGTATTTCTATGGCTTGTTGGAACAAAGGTTCTGCTTCGGAATATCTCCCTTGAGAATAATATAAATTTGCTAGGTTGTTGAGGTCTCTAGCAAGGGATGGATGATTGTCTGGTAGAGCAACTTTGTCTATTTCTATAGCTTGTAGGAACAAAGGTTCAGCTTCTGAATATCTCCCTTGAGAAGAATATAATTCTGCCAAGTTGTTGAGGTGGGTGGCAAGGGATGGATGATTTGATGGTAGGGCAATTTTGACTATTTCTATAACTTGTAGGCACAAAGGTTCAGCTTCGGAATATCTCCCTTGAGAAGAATATAAAATTGCCAAGTTGTGGAGGAGGGTGGCAAGGGATGGATGATTTGATGGTAGAGCAATTTTGCTTATTTCTATGGCTTGTTGGTACAAAGGTTCAGCTTCAGAATATCTCCCTTGAGAACGATATAATTCTGCCAAGTTGTTGAGGTCGGTGGCAAGCAAAGGATGATTTGATGGTAGAGCAATTTTGCTTATTTCTATAGCTTGTAGGAACAAAGGTTCAGCTTCGGAATATCTCCCTTGAGAAGAATATAAACCTGCCAAGTTGTTGAAGTGGGTGGCAAGCTCTGGATGATTTGATGGTAGAGCAACTTTGACTATTTCTATGGCTTGTAGGAACAAAGGTTCAGCTTCTGAATATTTCCCTTGAGATTTATATAATTCTGCCAAGTTGTTGAGGTCTCTAGCAAGGGATGGATGATTGTCTGGTAGAGCAACTTTGTCTATTTCTATAGCTTGTTGCTACAAAGGTTTAGCTTCTGAATATCTCCCTTGAGAAGAATATAAACCTGCCAAGTTGTTATAAACAGTCGCAATATCAGCATTATTTTTATCTAGCTGTTTTTCTGCTATTTCTTTACCCTTCTCTAACCAAGGTTGTGCCTGTGGATAAAATCCTTGATCTTGATAAAACTTACCTAACCCAATAAAAGGAAAAATTAAATCATCATCACTCAAATACTCAGTCAAATGTTCTGCCACTTCCTCAATATGGGGAATATAAACCTTAATTTCCTCAACTTGCTCCAGTGTAATACTCTGGGGAATTTGTCCTGTAGCCTCCAACATCGCCACAACAAAACCACGTTTCAACTCATCCACCTCTGGATATTCTCTCAATTTTATCTGCAAAAATTCCCGCACCAGAGGATGCAAACTATAAACCCCAGACTCAACACCCTTCAACAAATGCAGATTTTCCAAATCCCCAAGAGCAATTTCCCACACCTCCAACTCCTCATCATCCTCTATCCCATCCAACGACAAACGAATAGGTGCCAAAGCAAACAACCCCAACCACAAACCTATTTCTTGAGTCTTTTCATCCAACCTATCCCAACTCAAAGCGATCGCCTCTGCCACACCATGAGGATAATTAATCAATTCATTAGCAGACATTGCCCGATGTTCCAGACTTTTTCTCTGTAAACGCTCAAGCATTTTTGTCAATGCCAAATTATCCCTATTCAAAGACTGCCAATACTCATCCAAATACCGCCCCACCAATTCGATCGCCAGAGGCAAATACCCCAACCATTTCACCAACTCCCTTGCCTTCCAAGGTTCCTGCAAAACCCTTTCTCTACCCAAAATAAACTTTAACAACTCCATCGCCGCCAAAGGTTTCAACACATCCAGACGCAACTCCCGAAATGCCGAACCAAAATGTTTACGAGTCGTCAGCAGTACCCGAAACCGAGACAAGTCTGGAGGCAAAAAAGGCTTTACCTGAGATTTGTAGTCAGTCACATCATTATAAATAAGTAACGCCTCCCCCTCAGACCAATATTGCCAACAGTAGCGCAACCTTTCCTCTAAATCTAAATCTTCCTCCTCAGGTAGAGTAAGTCCGAGATTATTTTGAGCAAACCTGAGTATCTGAATACCCACATTCCCCGCAGGTACTTCCAACCAACAGATACCACCAGGGTAAGCAGACTTATGAGCATGAGCGTATCGGCGGGAAAGTTCCGTTTTACCCACACCCCCCATTCCCGAAACAGAAGCAACAGCAACCCGTTGATGACTTTTTAGCAATTTGTGGAGTTCGGCAAGTTCATTTTCCCTACCCACAAATATTTTATTATCTAAATATTCCTCCCCAGGAATATAGTATTTTTTAGTTTGAAAGATAGCATCAGACTCAGTTTGTTTTTCACCACCAGAATTTGACTTACGTTTCTCCCACTCTCGGTCTAAAAATTCTAAGTTTTTTTGCTTATCCGTACTCCACAACCTCAGCACAAACTTCCATTCTGATGCACCCTGAGTTTTTTCCCGTTTATCATCCAAAATCTGTAAAAATTCTGTGAGTTGTTTCAGCACTTCCCTAATTTGTTCTTTAGTCAACTTTTGACTATTATTTTTGTATTTTTTAGTCAGACTTTCCAAATCTTCCAGTTTAGTTTTGACAAATAGATCGGCATTTTTACCCTGCCAATTTGCCTCTATTTCCACACCAGATAAATCTGTTAATTCCTGATTAGCAAAAGCTAATAAAGCCTCCAATAAAAACTTAGCCCTTTCTTTAGTTTTTGGTCCTTTAGATTTTCTCGGCATTTTTGCAACTCCCTTAAGAAAGAAACTTAGGGGAATCCCCAAACTTTTGATTCCCCGAAGTTAGGTTTTGTCAATTATAGCAAGACTTTCAGGAATTTCTCAAAACAGTTGCTTCGGGGTATATCCCCCAAGTTTTAATTGACTTATTAAATTCACACAGACAAAAAGTCACATAGCAAATAGATATTCGATCCCCCCTAACCCCCCTTGAAAAGGGGGGAACTTCAAAACCTTTCTTGAAAAGGGGAGAACTTCAAAACCCTTCTTGAAAAAAGGGGGGAACTTCAAAACCTTTCTTGAAAAAAGGGGAACTTCAAAACCTTTCTTGAAAAGGGGAGAACTTCAAAACCTTTCTTGAAAAGGGGAGAACTTCAAAACCTTTCTTGAAAAGGGGAGAACTTCAAAACCCTTCTTGAAAAGGGGGGAACTTCAAAACCTTTCTTGAAAAGGGGAGAACTTCAAAACCTTTCTTGAAAAGGGGAGAACTTAAAAACCCTTCTTGAAAAAAGAGGGGAACTTCAAAGTCCCCCTTTCTAAGGGGGATTTAGGGGGATCGTAGGTTTACTTCATCCAATAGAGAAACGCTCTACTTTTTTAGGAGGTCAAAATGTCTCAACAAATCACAACAAAAGAAGATTTAATTCCTCAAATAATGGAAGCCGAATATCTCAATCCCAAAGCATTAGTTAGTTTTGGCATAACCAACGAAAAAGCTGCGGAAATGATTGGTATTTCTCTCCGCCAATTTTATCGCTATGAACATAAAAAACCACCATCATCAGTGAGAAAATTAGGAGCAATATTAGCCCGTCAATTAATTAGTGAAGGAAAAGAAATTCAGCCAGATTTAGTTTACATAATTGTAAGACATTTAGAATCAGAGTAAGGCTGACATATTGTCACTGACATATTTACCTTGAAAAACCAAATTATTGTGTCTAATATAAAAACATGAGGCAAAGAAAACCTCTAATTTCAGTCAAAAACACTTGGGGTATTATGCCACCAGAATTGAAATTTGACCGAGAAATTTTCTATCATCCAAGTCATATTCACCACAATAATTTTCACCATTATAGTCTTTTCCAACAAAAGTCTTGTGGTGTTGATGAAACCAACAGTGATGACGACTTAATGCCAGAGGTAGATAACTTTTTTGGAGATTAATTTTAACAGATAAAAAATCGAGAAAATTTATCGCCTCTTAACCTAATTAATACCAGTCTCATCTCATAAATTGAGGCAGGTATTCTGAAAAAACAATCGTTCAATTTGAGGAATAATCTAATGAATTTCTTAACTTCTTTATTTAATCTTGGAGTTAGTTCTGTAGTGGGAGCTGTAGCTTCAGAAGTTGGCGGCGAAGAAGCTGGTCGTATAGCCAGGGGATTGACTCGTGTAGCTCTCAATGCAGCAGAAAATGCTGATGGTAGTGACGACAGCGATGTAGATTTCGACCTTGATTGATATAGCTAAATCCAGGTTTAACTGAGTAGTTTAGGGGCAGGAAAATCTGATATTAATTCAGATAAATTATGAACCTGCTCCATTACTTTTGATGTTGCGTTCTTGACAGCAGACTAGAAGTATATAGCCAAACAAATTATTGAGTTTAGTAGGGTGCCTTAGCAACAGCGTAACGCACCATAAATAGATGAAATAGGGGCTGCATTACATTTTTTTGACATACCATGAATAGATGAAATAGGGGCTGTATTAAATTTTATTGATGCACTGTAAATAGCTGGAATAGGCGGTGCGTTACATTTCATTAACGCACCCTACTGGACTATGAAATTTAACATCTCAAAAACCTGTAGGCATATTCCATTTATATCAAATCCGGTAGCATCGGTGTTATTCAGTATTTGAAGATAAGGCGAATGGCATTCGCCCTATATTGTAGGGACACCATTCGGAAAAGCTGATAGCGAGTTAAAACAGGGTAAAGATCCAGGTTTTTAAGTTATAAAAAAAAACGGAGAGGGTGGGATTCGAACCCACGGAGGTTTGACCCTCACTCGATTTCAAGTCGAGCGCATTCGACCACTCTGCCACCTCTCCATTAACAAGTCAAAAGTTAAAAGTTAAAAGTCAAAAATTAAAAGCAATTTTTGGTCAAGAGTAGGGATACTCTATAGCGCTACGCGCAAATCAGAAGTCAGAAGTAATCTCTGACTGGGTTTGAGCATTTAGGAATGTCCTAAGCTCTGCTTAGACTTCTATAACTGTTTTGACAATTATATATTATAGCACTTATGCAGACTCCACAACAGATTTTGATGAGGAATATAAAATTTCTTCAGAAACTACTGTTTTCAAATCATGGCCAACCCAAACCAAAGCAGCTTGAGAAATTATACCTCCCTTCATAGATACAATTGAGAAATTCCGTTCTTTCAGGCCCTCATTTTCCATAATGCGTGGCACACTTGCTGCATTCAAATATAATGTCCCTTCGCTATCTACATCAACACGCTTACGCAACCTTTCCTTAGTATGTCGTAATCTATGGTGCATATGACCAAAAGTCACTAAGGGAATTGTCTTACCCAATTGCCGAGATTTTACAATGGCATCCCTAAAATCAGGGTCGCCATAATCCCCACCCCTGGGTTTCCAGTCACGTCCCGCTGGATCTTCGGGTGCATCTCCCAAACCAGCAGGCCCATTATGACCAAGAAAAATTATATTTTGACATACTGCATTCTCTACTGCCTTCACTATTAAATTAGTAGATTCCTCAAAACTATTGACCCCAAATCTTTGCTGATAAAAATCTTGATATTTCCATTCTGGACCTCCCCAACTAAAAGGACGAGTCCCAATAACTGTCAAGTCTAACTCTGGAAAATCTCGCTTTCCATAACCTACATGAGCTTCTCCAAATAAGTCTATTTGTTTTTGTACTCTGTCTTCTTGAGTTTGGTCATAAGGACATTTTTTTCTACCCCATTCTGTTGCGGTATACCAAGCATCGTGATTGCCAAAAACTGCTGCTTTAGGAATATCAATTGCAGCGATCTTTTCTACCACCTCTACTGCTTCATTACCAAAATCTCCCACAAATAGTACTAAGTCAATTCCTAGATATTTGAGGGCTATTTCATCTTCTGGTTCCCATTGATCGTGAACATCTCCAACAATGGCAATTTTGCTCAATTTTTCTAGATTATTTGTCATTTTTGCTTTTTTTGTCAATATTATTTTCTCTGAATTACTATAGTAATTTCATTTGAGTTGCTCCAAAAACCTGGTCGCTTTTAGGCAACAGGCAACAGGGAACAGGCAACAGGCAAGAAGGTTTGCCGGACTTTTTACTGTTAGTAAATAACCAATTATTTTTGACATCTTATTTGAAAACGCTATAGAAATATTTGGAATACTTTAAAGATTAGCTGCTATTTGCTAAATCTCATCTATCCAATCGTTTTTTTTGACATAGTGAATAACTATACTAAAGTTTTGTTTACTTAATTTATTGTAGAATTAAGCTCAAATTTATTCTCAAAAATAGATTTAAATCTAGCTTATATTGTATCACAATGGAACATCAACAACTAATTATTTTTACTCGCTATCCAGAACCAGGAAAAACCAAAACACGATTAATACCTGCTTTGGGGGCTGAAGGTGCAGCAAATCTGCAACGTCAGATGACTGAAACTACTGTCAAAAAAGCTAATAAGTTATTGGATTTTATTTCATTATCTGTTGAAGTTCGATTTGTCGGTGGCGATTTACAATTAATGAAAAATTGGTTAGGGTCAGATTTAAAATATCAAGAACAAGGTATGGGGGATTTAGGGGAACGTATGGCAAGAGCATTTGAATCTGCTTTTAATCAAGGGATGAAATCTGTGATAATTATTGGTATAGATTGTCCTAGTTTGACTCCTGAAATTATTTTACAAGCATTTACTAAACTGACTAAATCTGATGTAATAATTGGTCCGGCAACAGATGGGGGTTATTATTTAATTGGTCTGAGAAAAATTATTCCAGAATTATTTCAAGGAATTAATTGGGGAACGTCTGAAGTATTGTCAAAAACTGTAGCAACTGCTCAAAGTTTAAAGTTAGTTATTGACTATTTACCAAAGCTTTCTGATATTGACCGTCCAGAAGACTTAGAAAAATCACAGTTTAAAATTAACTAATACACATTTAATTATCACGATTTTTTAAATTTAACCAGCTTGAATAGTGATGAAAAAAAATAAACTTCAGTATTTTATTACCGATAAATTGTGGTTTAAAGCCTCTCCTTTAAAGGAGAAAAAAGAAAAAAAATTCCTTTGAATCAATCTTGTCCTTGAAAATAATTATTAATTATTAATTATTAATTGTTGAACTCTGCTTTCCTAGGTCATGCTGTGCAAACAGCGGTCGGTACTGATAACTGATAACTGATAACTGATAACTGAAATGACCAGTATTTCCATTATTATTCCTGTTTTAAATGAAGTTAATACGATTACCCAAACAATTTCAACAGCTCAAACGGCGAAAGATAAAGATATAGAAATAATAGTTGTTGATGGTGGTAGTAATGATGGAACAATTGAGCTGATTAAATGTTTAAATATCCAAGTTATTTCTTCTCTTCCTGGTCGTGCCACTCAGATGAATTGTGGAGCAAAAATAGCAACGGGAAAAATTCTTTTATTTTTACATGGAGACACTCTTTTACCTTCAAATTTTGACCGAATGTTGGAAGAGATATTGGTCAAACCGAAAATTATTGCAGGTGCTTTTGAACTAAGTATTAGAGGAACAACAAAAGGTTTACGAATAGTTGAAAGAATCGTAAATTGGCGGTCGCGTTATTTACAAATGCCTTATGGAGACCAAGGAATTTTTCTCCCAGCCAAAATTTTTCAAGAAATTGGTGGTTTCCCAGAAATACCAATTATGGAAGATTTTGAATTGATACGACAGTTAAAAAAAAGAGGACAAATAGCAATTTTACCAGCTCCAGTATTTACTTCTGGCCGTCGGTGGCAAAAATTAGGAATACTCAAAACTACTTTCATAAATCAAATAGTTATTATTGCTTATCTACTTGGGGTCTCTCCAAAAAGACTAGCGCGATTGTATCGTAGCCATATTTAACTAGCTATTAGCTTTTCGCGATCGTCATGCGGAGCTAACAGCATTTAGCTATCAGCGCTCATATCCGAGGGTTTAAGTCCCCCACAAGAGTTTGAAAAAGCGCGTGGTGCGCCTTTTATGGGGGTTATAAGACGCGGAGCGACAACTCTAGAGTATGCCGCATTATACACGCCAGTTAACGCGCGTCAGCAAGTCTGCAAGTCTGCAAGTCAACCCACCCCTAACCCCTCCACCGGAGGGGAAGTAGGGGATGCGTGAGCAACTCTCCAAAAATATTTCGCCTTAAAAGGCGGGGTTTTAGACCCTTATGATTTTGATTAGCTGACCGCTGAGTGCTGAGTGCTGACCGCTTTTTTTCCGGTTTCTATAAACAGGAAGGTGCGCGGAGGGGTTGAAATCCTTTTCTAAACGTTTACTGCTGAGTGCTGAGTGCTGAGTGCTGAGTGCTGACCGCTTTTTTCCCGGTTTCTATAAACAGGAAGGTGCGCGGAGGGGTTGAAATCCTTTTCTAAACGTTTACTGCTGAGTGCTGAGTGCTGAGTGCTGAGTGCTGACCGCTTTTTTTCCGGTTTCTATAAACAGGAAGGTGCGCGGAGGGGTTGAAATCCCTTTCTAAACGTTTACTGCTGACTGCTGAGTGCTGAGTGCTGAGTGCTGACCGCTTTTTTTCCGGTTTCTATAAACAGGAAGGTGCGCGGAGGGGTTGAAATCCCTTTCTAAACGTTTACTGCTGACTGCTGACCGCTGAGTGCTGAGTGCTGACCACTTTTTTTCCGGTTTCTATAAACAGGAAGGTGCGCGGAGGGGTTGAAATCCTTTTCTAAACGTTTACTGCTGACTGCTGACCGCTGAGTGCTGACTGCTGACCGCTTTTTTGAAAATAACTAGATTAGATTAATTTTTTTAAAGTTGAAAACCAATTTTGAGATTAAAATGCAGCTACCTCGTAAAATATGAGCTTAATATCTTCTAAAGATTTTTGAACTTCAATTCAGAGGAAAGCTAAGTATGCCAGAAGCTATAGATACAGGATTTGTTCAACCCTATAAGGGAGACCCTTTCGTTGGTCATTTATCTACTCCAATCAGTGATTCTGACTTTACCAGAGCATTTATCGGTAATCTACCTATTTACCGCAAAGGTCTATCTCCAATTTTACGGGGTCTAGAAGTAGGTATGGCCCACGGTTATTTCCTCGCTGGTCCTTGGACAAAGTTTGGTCCATTACGAGATTCTGCTACAGCCAACTTAGGTGGACTGATTCCGGCGATCGCCCTAATTCTAATTGCCACTATCTGTCTATCTGCTTACGGGATAGTTTCCTTCCAAAAAAATGATGGCTTAAGTCCAGAAGGTCCAAATTCTCTGAAAAGTGCTGAAGGTTGGAGTCAGTTTACTGGTGGTTTCTTCATTGGTGCTATGGGTGGTGCTGTTGTGGCATTTTTCCTACTAGAAAACTTTGAGGTTGTAGACTCAATTTTCCGTGGTTTAGTTAATAACTAAAGACCTCTTAATAATTGAAGATGTAAATCAGATTTTGACATTTACATCTGGCTTTATATGGGTGAAATAATTACAGTCAAATTTTGCCAAAAAAACAAGTAAAATTTTGATTAAATCAGATAATCACCTACTTTGAAATAGTGTAATTTAAGGAGAATATGAAATGACTGGTTCTTATGCAGCAGCTTACTTACCTTGGATTTTAATTCCTGTAGTTTGTTGGTTAATGCCAATTGTAGTTATGGGTTTATTGTTCATTTACATTGAGAGCGAAGCCTAGTTTTTTATCCTTCTAGGTCCATAAATTAATTAAACAAAGTGGCGTATAAACATCTACCTGATAATGCAGGAGGTAAAAACGCCACTTTTTTGATGTTTTTTGGGGTGGCTATTGGTAATATTTTCCATTATTAGTTGTCAGCATTAGTGTCAGCATTAGGAATATTAAAATTACCGTATAATTACGGAGATAAAATAAATTTCTAATATCTTATATATAGATTTTTCCGTATAAATATCAATGCTTTTCTTCCGATAAAGTGTTTCGATCTTAAAGTATATAGAATTTCTGCTCCTACATGAGGTCATTTCAGTTATCAGTTATCAGTTATCAGTTATCAGTACCGACCACTAAAGCTGGAGGCTTGAAATATTGAACTGAATATTTTTTCATCCCCTTAAAAGGGGAGGCTTTGGACCTCATTTTTTGTAAGCATTTCCTCCGGAATGCTGCGCAAACAGCCGTCAGCTATCAGCTATCAGCTATGAGTTATTAGCTCATTATCAACTCAAAAGAGGAATTAGTCTTCAAGGAGAATTAAAATTTATAAAAAAAATGTCATATTGCAGGTACTCTCAATATTCGCCGTCTCGGGGCAACTGAAGATACTTCCGTGGTAGAGGAAGAAAAATGAAACGTATTGACCCCAACGCAACTATTCGCCCCACACCAGAAGCGAGAGGTTATTTGGACGCCCTCAAAAGTCAGGCCGTTTTCGGACGAAAGATTGATGCTTATGTATTTGCTGCAGCTTATGCCATCAAACAAAATGCTGATATCTTCCAAGTTTCTCTCAAAAGTCGCCAGGATATGGCAATTATGAAAATTGTTGATGATGAGGTACGTCTGGCATTAGAAGCAGGAGTTCATGCCATAGCTAAACGTAACAGTCAACCCCAACCTACTGAAAGTCGGGAAGTTCTGGAAATTATCACAAAATATGCAGAAGTGGGACTGAATTTGTTAAAAGTACGATGGGAAGGAAAGACTGGTACTCAAATTCAAGACGACATCCGCAGAATTATTACTGGCAAAACATAATCAATGTCCACATAAAGCAGTGTGCACTGGTATATTTACAAATTGCAGGAAGTGTCCAATAGCTAAAAGTCTTATATTATCGGCAATTTATTCCCCCTATTGCCTGTTGCCAGATGAGCTGTTGCCTGTGCACAGCGCTTTAACGAAGTCAGAAGTCAGTAGGGGTGATTCGCGAATCACCCGTACAGAAGTTAACCCACCCCTAGCCCCTCCCAGGAGGGGAAGTAGGGGATTTGAGCAATTCTCCAAAAATATTGCGCCTTAAAAGGCGGGGTTTTAGACCCATGTTATTTTAATAAAGCAATACAATAGTTAATCAATAATATTACTCATAACTAAACCGTGAAAATATTCATCTACCACACTCCCGAAGAAACCCCCACCGAAAATATGCCAGACTGCGCGATCGCGGTTGATGTCCTCAGAGCCACAACAACAATGGCCACAGCATTAGATGCAGGTGCAGAAGCAGTACAAGTATTTAGCGACGTTCAAGAATTAATGGCAGTCAGCGAAAAATGGCCTGCGGAAAAACGTATTCGTGTAGGGGAAAGAGGAGGCAAAAAAGTAGAAGGTTGTGATGAAGGCAACTCACCCCTCAACTTTACTTCAGAAGTGGTCCAAGATAAACGCTTATTTATGACTACTACTAATGGCACTCGTTGTCTTCAGCGCATTCAAAATGCTAAAGTTGTCCTAGCAGCAGCACTTGTCAACCGTCGCTCCGTAGTTGAATATCTCAAAACCAACAAACCAGAAACTATTTGGATATTGGGGTCTGGGTGGGAAGGTAGTTATTCATTGGAAGATACAGTCTGTGCAGGAGCGATCGCTCATACCCTAATTACAGAAACTAATTCTCTCCCAGATGAAGCTGTAGGAAATGATGAAGTATTTGGCGCAATATCCCTCTATCTCCAGTGGGAGCAAAAATTATATGAACTATTAAATTATGCCAGTCATGGCAAACGTCTCCAACGTTTAGAATGTTATGAAGACCTCAAATATTGCTCTCAAACTGATACCTTAGATATTTTGCCTATGCAGAAAGAACCAGGAGTTTTAATTAAAGCATAAATCATATCAAATGTGGAATGGGCCTCTGGCCCGTTCCCGTTCCCCGTTCGCCGATTTCCTAACTATAGTGGCGACTGCTATAATATAAGTACTGCAAGGGCTAAAGCCCAACTACAAACAAATACCCAACAATAATGAACCAGGCATTGCTTTTTTGATCCAGTCTGTAATCAGAATTTGTTCGCGATCGCATGATTCAATTACCTGACCATTTAAGTTACGAAATACTATTTCTTCTGGAATCTCTATTTCTTCCCCAGTTGGTACAATTATTTTCTCAACTTGAGAAACAACAAAAGAACGCAAAGAGTGAAACACAACATAATTCCCACTCTCTCCTGCTAAAACTTCCGCTAAACCAACTTCTTGTCGATACTGAATTAACTTATGCTTGGACTTCATTCGAGAAAATATAGAAGTAGTGCGGTTAGCATTAAAAAAAGGCGATCGCGTCGGTCTTGGCCAATTTTTTCGCAAAGAAACGGGGTCAGTTAAAATTTGACTACAAATTTGCTCAATATCTACTGCTACATCAGCATCTTTCCCCAAATGTCGCAAGTCCAAACAGACAGTATGCAAACCAGCTTCCTCTAAGCGATCGAGTTTATCCAAAATAAACTGGTCTTTATCCAAAAACATAAACGTACCATGCACCGTTTCCAAAGTAGGGAAAGGTCGGTTATTGCTATCTTCCGATGATACTGTAGTTTGCAGACGTACCTTTTGCTGAGAGTCAGATTCTAATAAATGTGGAGATAGTAGGGAACGTGGCGAATAAAACAACAAAATTTGCCCCACTCCCAAAACTTCGCAACCAATAGGAAGAGTTTGGCAATATTCAATAAGTTTTTGTTCTGGCAGTTCAATGGATAGTATTAAACGTTCCAAAGAATCAGAAAAAATCTCACACCAACCCCTTAATGCTTCCAAATTGTGATTACCTGTTTCCACAACAAATTGTAGCGCTATAGTTGGATAATGAATTTTCAACCACCAGGCAGCACCTGGATCGCAAACCCGAATTGCCTCAAACTTGCTCAAATCCCAGTGAGTCAGTTGTTCGCAAATCCTATTCATCACCTGTTCTGGCATCAGAATATCCCACACCAAAACCGTGCGCAAACCAAATTCTACTGCTGTTGACGCTAACAACAGTAAGTCTTCTTGTGAGAGTTTCCCTTGTCTAGCAAGTAAAGTAGGCTCTAATAAAACCTCTTGTAATTTAGGAGTGTTGGTACATCGTTTTAAATCATTGATAGATGAGACAAAAGTGTTAAATTGCATTTGGTTTTGGATAAAAATATTTACTCCTAAAAGAGTCAGGACTTAGGCACTAGACATCTGGTAAAAATCAAAAATCAAATCAATTCTCACACATCAATTATCAATTATCAAAATCATAAGGGTCTAAAACCCCGCCTTTTAAGGCGCAATATTTTTAGAGCGGGGCTTAAATCCCCGTTACAAAAATAACTTCTGACTTTTTACTTCTTACTTCTGACTTCGTTAATCCCCTCCCAGGAGGGGCCTGCGGGTGGGTTCCCTACTGCCTACAGCAAAGCTGCCTACTCCCTCTTTTCTGGAGATGTCTACTGACAATAGATATAGGGTTTTGGTGTGTTACGCTAGCGCGCTTCACGCCCTACTGGAGTTGCTGACAGCTGACAGCTGACTGCCGATCGCTTTTTTAATTCTTTAATTTTCTAATCATTTTCATCACTTCCTGATAATCCTCTTTTTTTCCTTGCTGTTGATAAAGTTCGGCTGCTTTGTTAAAGTCATCTATTGCCTCTTGATATTTGTTGGTAAAGTAAAGAAGAATACCACGATTATAATAAGTTTTAGCATCTTTTGGTTCCAGTTTAATTGCTGCTGTATAATCATCTATTGCCTGCTGATAATCCCCTATTTCATAATTAGAAATGCCTCGATTATTATACGCATCTGCATAATTCTGATTAATCTTAATTGCCTCAGTAAAATCAGATATCGCTCCATAAAAATCCTTCATTTCATAAAGACAAATACCTCGATTATTATAGGCATCAGCATCTTTGGGATGAGATTTTATGACTGCCGTAAAATCAGCGATCGCCTCCTGATAATTTCCCATAACAGAGTGAAGACTTCCTCGGTTGTGACTAGCGTTAGGATCGGTAGGACCCATCTTAATTGCAATAGTAAAATCAGCAAGTGCCTTCTGACGATCTTCTAAATGTGAATAGGCAACACCCCTTTCATTATAACAGGTATAAGTTTGATCTGGATCGAGATTCAATGTGAGTGCTTCAGTAAAATCAGCGATCGCCTCCTGATAATTTCCTATTTGAGACTGTATTTTACCTCTCTGGTAGTAAATCTCGGCTGGATTAAGTCGAAGTGCTTCAGTTAAATTAGCGATAGTTTCTTGAGGGTCTTTTTCTTGAGGCAGAATTTGTTTTTGCTTGTAGCGAGCATCACTCTTTGGCGCAAGAGGCCAAACATCCTGCAAAACTGCTTCTGGAGATGTTTCCATCTCATTATCTGATGTTTGTGATAAAGTATCCTCTACCGATCCACCTCTCTGTAAATAACTATTTAACTTTTGCTCAAGGGAATTATAAGTTTTAGCATATTTTGGTTCAAGCTTAATTGCTTCTGTATAATCATCTATTCCCTGCTGATAATCCCCTATTTGATAATTAGAAATGCCTCGATTAATATAAGCATCTGCATAATTCCGATTAATCTTAATTGCCTCAGTAAAATCAGATATCGCCCCTTGAAAATCCTTCATTTCATAAAGACAAATACCTCGATTATTATAGGCTTCAGCATCTTTGGGATGAGATTTTATGACTGTAGAAAAATCAGCGATCGCCTCTTGATAATTTCCCATAATAGAGTGAAGATTTCCTCGGTTGTGACAAGCATCATAATCCCTAGAACCCATGTTAATCGCAATAGTCAGATCGGCAAGTGCCTTCCGATCATCTTTTAAATGTGAATAAGCAATAGCTCTTTCATTATAACAGGTATAAGTTTGGTCGGGGTCGAGATTCAATGTGAGTGCTTCAGTAAGATCGGCGATCGCCTCCTGATAATTTCCGATTTGAGACTGTGTTTTACCTCTTTGATAGTAAATTTCAGCTTGATTTTGCTTAAGTCGAAGTGCTTCAGTTAAATTAGCGATCGCTTTTTGAGGGTCTTTTTCTTGAGGCAGAACTTGTTTTTGCTTGTAGCGAGTCTCACTATCTTTAAAATTAGAAACATCATTTTTTGGTGTCAGGGGTAAAACATCCTTCAAAACTGCTTCTGGAGATTTCTCAACCTCAGTCTCTGGTGTCTGTGGTAAAGTCTGCTCTACAGATGCTTCTGGAGATTTGTCCTTCTCCACATCAATCTCTGGTGCTAAAGCGTCATTGACTATTGCTTCTGGGGATTTCTCCTTCTCCACATCAGTCTCTGATATGAGTGGTAAAGCGTCCTTGACTATTGCTTCTAGAGATTTCTCCTTCTCCACATCAGTCTTTGGTGCTAAAGCGTCATTAACTATTGCTTCTAGAGATTTCTCCTTTTCTACATCAGTCTGTGGTGGTTCTGTGGTAGTTTCCTCCACAGATACTTCTGGAGATTTTTCTGTCTGTGGTAAAGCATTCTCTACTGATGTATCTCTCCGGAAATAACGATTGAATAAATCTTTCACAAGAGAGTTACCTGAATTATCGGATGTGTCTAATACATCTGGATATTTTTCTATCTGTGGTGCTGTTGCTTCCTCCACAGATACCTCTGGAGATTTTTCTGTCTGTGGTATTGGTGCTTGTGCTGTTGTTTCCTCCACAGATACCTCTGGAGATTTCTCTGTCTGTGGTTTGTCTGCTATTATTTTTTCCACAGATACATCTGGAGATTTCTTCTTCTGAGTCTCTGTCTGTGGTTTGTCTGCT
>JAXHSW010000132.1:20252-25760 GCA_034190295.1 Cyanobacteriota bacterium
CACAGATACATCTGGAGATTTCTTCTTCTGAGTCTCTGTCTGTGGTTTGTCTGCTGTTATTTTTTCCACAGATACATCTGGAGATTTCTTCTTCTGAGTCTCTGTCTGTGGTTTGTCTGCTATTATTTTTTCCACAGATACATCTGGAGATTTCTTCTTTTCCACATCATTTTTTGGTTTCTGCGGTACAGTCTTCTCTACCGATGGACCTTTCTGCAAATAGCGATGTAACACACTTTTAACCGGAGATTTAGCTGATTTAGGAGATTTCTTCTTCTCCACATCATTTTTTGGCTTCTGTGGTAAAGTCTCCTCAACAGATACTTCCGGGGAATTCTCCACCTTCACATTAGTCTGTGGTGCTTCTACTGTTGTTTCTTCTACTGTTATTTCTGGTGCTGTTGTTTTTGGTGCTGTTGTTTTTTCTACTGTTGTTTTTTCTACTGTTATTTCTGGTGCTGTTGTTTTTTCTACTGTTGTTTTTGGTGCTGTTGTTTTTTCTACTGTTGTTTTTGGTGCTGTTGTTTTTGGTGCTGTTGTTTTTTCTACTGTTATTTCTGGTGCTGTTGTTTTTTCTACTGTTATTTCTGGTGCTGTTTTTTCTACTACTACTGCTGCTGCAGACTGTTTTTCTATCAGAGAAAGCAGATACTCTCGCTTTTCATTAGCTTCATCATGATTGGGATTTATTTTTAGTGCTTCATCTAAATCAGCAATAGCTTTTTCATAATCTGCCATTGCTTCATATACAAAACCTCTATTGTAATAACCATCAGCATCATTAGGATTAAGTCTGAGTGCTTCATTTAAGTCAGCGATCGCTTCGGTATGATACCCGATTTGAGAAAGAGCTAAACCACGATTATTATAAAAATCGCTATTACTAGGATTAATTTTAATCGCTTCGGTATAATCAAAAATTGCACCTTGATAATCTTCTATTTGATGCTTGGCAATACCTCGACTATAGTAAATATCTGCATTACTTGATTCAATCTCTATCACCGTCGTGTAATCAGCGATCGCCCCATAATAATCACCCCATTCGTAACGAGCTAGTGCTTGCTCATAAATCACTGCGATATCAATTTGATTATTTTCCATCTTGTTTACTAAATTTCTTCAATCAATTTTTTATCCTTTATAGCACTACATCTGTTGGTTAGGACAATAAATTTAGGTTGTAAGGGAACAGGGAAAAGGGAACAGGGAACAGAGGAATGTCCTAACCTATTTGCGTAGCGCTATACCATATAGTAAATCATCTACGTTCAATATTTTTTATTAATGTCAAAAAAATTCATATATTGGCCAAACTTTTTCCCATTTTTTATAATACTTATACTATGATTAGTAGTATAATAATATTTTACTTTAAACAGATGCCTAATTATATGCACAAATTTTTCGGCTGATAGTTGATAACTAATATCATGTTCGGTAGAACAGTTATAATAGGCTCGTAGTTGGGCTTTAGCCCTAATAGTAAGTATTGTAAGGGCTAAAGCCCAACTACAAACAAAAATTTTATTATAAGTAATTATCCGAACATGATATAATAGCTGATAGCTAGTTAATTACTTTATATCCGTGACTATTCCATAAGCATGGAGGAGATGTCTATTGCTTGTTGCCTACTTTGAGATAGCACTCAGCAATTTATATTCCAAAATAAAAATCTCTCCAGAAATCAATCTGAAAAGATGAAATATAGAATTTATGGCGTTAGTGAAAAGAGGTATGAAGTCAAGTACGGATAAGAGCGCGAACAAAAAACTTTCTCCTTCTACTACTATTTCTTCCCCAGCTCCGACCGTGGAGGGGGAATAATTGATAATTTATCTACGATAATTGATTTGATTTTTTATTATTGGAGATGTCTATTTAATCAGACCCACTCCCCCACTCCGCCAATTCCCCTCCGGTGGAGGGGTTAGGGGTGGGTTCCCTACTCTCAACTATATAATAAGTATTCAACCGGATTTGATATTAGGGGTGGGTTGACTCCTAAATAACAGGACTTACGCAAATTGACTTTTCAACCACCATCTGTAGGGGTAAATTGCATTCCTACTCACTCGATAAGCGTGCTGTGCGTAAGTCCTAAATAATTAAGATTAATATCATACACGCGCTTCACCAACGCCGAATTTCTCAAGTTATTGAGGTGATTCTATCTATGATGCTGAAGCATTCAAACCTTGTCCTGCTTCCTGCTGCTCATCATTATCTAATTGACTTTTTTTGTCTTGAACTAACTGCCAAATCAATCCACCTAAATGAGTAAATGCTAAAGCGATCGCTGGCACGGGTAAAAAGTAACTATGTAAACTGTACTGACGCAATACAGTCATTGTACTAATACCATTACCACCTGTTAAAATATATCGCAGTAAAGATCCAATGAAAGGAATAGTTTCTATAGTAGATAATTCTATGGAAAACCTCCAAAAACCTTCTTGAGACCAGTCAAGAATCATTGCTGTCCAACCCAAACCAATTGCGACTAAAACAAGGAAAATTCCACTAATCCAAGCAATCAACCAACTAGAGCGAAACTGCCGACTTAAAAACATAATTACTATTTGAATTAAGCCGAGAATAATGATACTGTTACCAGCATAATTGTGTAAGTCTCGAATTATCCACCCGAAAGGAATTTGACTGGTAATCATTTCTAGAGATTTGTAAGCACCACCAGCGGTGGGTTGATAATTAAACGCTAGCAATGCTCCAGACAAGACAGACATTAGAGTTAATGTCAAAATTGATACAGCTACAATTGTAGCTAATCTCCGTAAACTCAAAGTCGAATTAATATTGTTAATCATTTGATGAGTGAAAGTCTATAAATTATTGCGGATATTAAAATGAGCAGATATAGCATTAAAGCGATGTCTGCAAAACAAAGGTAGATAAAGTTCTCATACCGTTTCACGGAAGTCAAAATTCAAAAATAAAAAGTCAAAAGTCATAGATTAAGATTTTGCAGGATCAAAACTTTGACACTACAGTAATTTCAAGAAATTATTTCAAATCTTAGATGTGAAACTATTTGTGACATCTCTAAAGTGAGTTGGTATCAGCTACTCTGAGTTGAGAGCTTTATTAACTCCTGAAATTCCAGGGTTCTGTATTTTCTGGGTGTCAAACTTGACCAATTCCATAGCCAAACTACTTACCTGACTTAGTTGACAAAGTCTATCTGTGACTATGTTTGATAAATCTTAACATAACTTTTTCTTTTGTTGCATTCTTTATGTTACAATTTAGGCAAAATTATGTTTCATAATTAGGGAATGCTCTTAAAAGTCTTTTAGTAGGAGACAGGAGAAAACCCACCCGCGGGCCTAGTGGAGAACCCACCCCTAACCCCTACCAGGAGGGGAAGACAGGAGAAAACCCACCCGCAGGCCCCGACCGTGGAGGGGAATGAGCGAAGAGGTAGGAGTAAGAATTGTCAGAATGATTTTTCTGCCATAATCGTCCCAAAATAATAGCTTTATAAGCTTTTTGAGCTGATAAGCTGGCACTTTTTTAGACCAAAAAATGCTTTACACCAATATCAATCAATGCTTTGATATTTAATCAGAAGAGCAATAATTAATTGCGATCGCGTATAGTACAAAACACAAAATAAATCTGTATAATATAATACAAATAAAAAAACAGGTGTTGCACTATCGGGAAATGATGACATCAAAACTAGATATTTTTCAATGAGTTTTTCTTCAAGTAATAAAAATAGCAGGGAACAGTGGCAAAAGCATTTCTCTGTTTCAGGTTCATCATCAATCTATGTCAAACACCAACTCGTTTCCTGCTATAGTTTAAAATCAATCATCACTCGTTCATAGTGCAATAAACATCTGGTAAAAATCAAAAATAAAATCAATTCTTATCCATAAATTATCAATTATTCCCTCCACTGTCTGGGCCCGCGGGTGGGTTGCCTTCCGGAGCTGTTGCCTCTTTTCTAGAGATGTCTAATGCCTCAACCCAAACTGATAGTTGAAAGCTTTTAACCCAGAGCTAGTTAAAAATAATGTCTTTCTAGATTAACTGCTGTACACTTCCAATGTCTAACACTAGGAGCTAAAGTAATTAAATCTTCAATATTACGCTGCATTGTATAGCAAATATCATCCAAAGGTAAATCATTAGGATCGTAACCAAAAGGATTTTCTATTTCCAGAGCAATTTCTTCAATTCCAAATACTGTAAAACTGATTAAGCCAACTACAATACCAGTCCAAAAATGAAATTCATTAACTATTTGAAATGGCAATGATAAACAATATATTAACAATAATTGTCTCAGATGAATTGAATAAGCTAAAGGAATTGGTGTATTTAAAATACCCTCACAACCAGTTAATGCTTCAACCATTCTATCCAACAACTTAAACATAGCAGTAAGTTGATAAGGATTAATACAACCACGTTCATATTCATTTTGGAGATAATCACTAATCCAAAAAGCAATATGAATGGGAGGATGATTCATACTTTTTAGCTTTTCATACCACTCTATAGGCATATATCCCTCTAATTCCCTATTGACACTCTGGCCACGCAAATGTAATTTACCAGCGATAGCAAATGCTACTAACAACCTCATTATTTCTTCTTTGACTTTTCTATCTGCTGGTTCATTTTCTTCAACCGAAACCCAAATTTGTCGGGCAAAATTACGAACTGTATTAACAATTTTTCCCCACAATTGCCGACCTTGCCAGAATCTTTCATAAGCAGTATTTGTTCTAAAAACTAATAGTAAACCCAAGACTAAACTAGGAACAATACTACTTTTCGCCGACAAAGTTACAGGAAAATTAAAATAGTTAAGCAAAGAAATCAAAAAACCAAAAAATCCGCAGAAGATCACCCGAAAAATAATAGCCGGAATGACCGAATATCGCATTTGCAGAATAACCGTCAACCATTCTCGCTTTTCCCGATAGCGACCATCTATCACCCTGTTTGTAAACATATTAATTTAGGAAAATTTAGACAGATCGAAATAATCTGTGCATTCTTATGCATCCAATTTAATCTTACTCTCATTTTTCTATTAGATAAAGGGAGTCTTCAAAAATGATAATTCTACTTCCTGCTCCGGTGTTCCCTAAAGCAAACAAATTTTGTACCTCACTCCTTATGGAAATTGGTATATAGGACCCATTTTATAGCTATATAATTATGGTAGTCAAGTCTTTTCGCGCATCAATCAATATAGAGGAAAATTCAGTTGAAGGAGTGTTGAATTTTTTGTATGATCGAGAACCCACATCTTCCCTCTTATATAGAATCCGGTTATACAGTATATGTTTATAATTCTATCCACACTTCAATATTAAATCCCCCATCTCCCCATCTACCCATCCCCCCATCTCCCCATCTCCCCATCCCCCCATCTCATATAATAAGTATTCAACCGGATTCTATATGATATCTATATAATTATGGTAGTCAAGTCTTTTCGCGCATCAATTTTGAGGAAAATTC
>JAXHSW010000133.1:0-15022 GCA_034190295.1 Cyanobacteriota bacterium
GGGGAGATGGGGAGATGGGGAGATGGGGAGATTGGGAGATGGGGAGATGGGGAGATGGGGAGATTGGGAGATGGGGAGATGGGGAGTATTTTTCAACTTTCTTTCCCTCTATCTCCTTCCCTCTATCTCCTTCCCTCTATCTCCTTCCCTCTATCTCCTTCCCTCTATCTCCTTCCCTCTATCTCCTTCCCTCTATCTCCTTCCCTCTATCTCCTGACTCCTGGCTCCTGATTCCTGACTCCTGGCAAAAAGACTGAATCGCCGACAAAGATACGATCGAGGGTTCTATAGAAGCTCATAAAAAATTTTTGTTGAATAGTTTTATAGTAAGTTATTGATAACAAATTTTTTTTGCTCAATAGTCTATGCTTGACCGCTAACTATATGGGTGATTTTTACCAAAACATTGCTGCTCAATTTAAGTAAGTCATTAAGTTAAGTTAGAATTAGCAACTCACCTTATTGGACAGCAAGTTACTGACTAATAATTAATGCTTGAATAGCAATCTAAACTGTGAATGATAATTAATAATTTATTTTGTCTGGTTAAATTCTATAAATACTTATTCTTTTGTAAAAAATCCTGATGATTTATCCTTGATTAATTTTTCGAGGTATGTCCGGAAAAAGGCTGGCCAGTGGGTAAAGATTTGATAGAAAACAAATTAATTGCAAGCAAGTAATAGAGCCGATTAACTAAGATAGCCAGCATTTTTGGTAAATTACTGCTAGACTCTATCTAAAAAAAAAAAATACTGGTATGATATCGCGTGTTACGGGCGTAGTGTGGTGTATAAGGAGTAATTAATGTCTAAATATGTTGATTTCAGTGGTAGACCGTTTCATTTTATTGGTATTGGAGGCATCGGAATGTCAGCTTTGGCTTACATTTTAGCTAAACGCAATTTGCCAACTTATGGATCGGATCTAAAATCAAGTCATATAACAAAGCGTTTGCAAGCAATAGGAACTCATATATTTTGGTGTCAAGATGCCAAAAATTTAGAATTATTTCAACAAATTTCTCAACAGAAAAATTTATCTCTGTCAAACAATTCAAACTTAAATTTATCTCCTAGCGGTCTTGGTCTAAATACAGAAGTATTAATGACGCAAAAGCATAATGGCAGGATGGAGGATAACCAAAAAATTTCTCAACTTCCACAAGTAATTTGTTCGACAGCAATTAATCAAACAAATTCTGAGTATAAAGCCGCAATTGAACTAGGATGTCCCATTTTACATCGCTCGGATTTATTAGCAGCTCTAATTCAGGAATATCAAAGTATAGCTGTAGCAGGAACTCATGGCAAAACTACAACTAGCAGTCTCATTGGATTTATGCTTCTAGAAACTGGTTTAGACCCCACTATTGTTATTGGTGGAGAAGTAGATGCTTGGGAAGGTAATGCTCGTTTAGGTAACAGTCCCTATCTAGTCGCAGAAGCAGATGAATCTGATGGGTCTCTGATTAAATTATCTGCACAGATTGGTGTAGTCACAAATATTGAATTAGACCATCCAGATCATTATGAAAGTTTAGAACAGGTGGTCGAAACGTTCAAGGTATTTAAAGAAAATTGTCAAACTTTGGTAGGTTGTATAGACTGTTCTACAGTTAAAAACTTCCTCCAGCCAACTATTAGTTATAGCCTTAATTCAGATAAGAATGCAGATTATACAGTCGATTGTGTAGATTATCAATCTCATGTTACCTTAGCTCGTGTTTGGGAGCGAGGCCAAATTCTGGGAGAGTTACAGTTGGGGTTATTAGGTAAACATAACTTAAGTAATGCTTTGGCTGCTGTAGCAGTAGGTAGGTTATTAGGTTTAGAATTTCCTGCTATTGCTATGGCGATCGCTAAATTTGAAGGCGCTCATCGTCGATTTGAAAATCGTGGAGAGTGCAATGGTATTGTCTTTATTGATGACTATGCTCATCATCCTAGTGAAGTTAGCGCCACTTTAGCTGCTGCTAGCTTACGAAAAAACACTCAACAAGTGACTACAAAATCTCACATATCTACAACCAGTTTATCTTTGACAAAACAAAATAACTCATTGCCGATCGAAAGAGTTGTTGCTATATTCCAACCTCATCGTCATAGTCGTACTCAAGCTTTTGTTTCAGAGTTTGCTAAGTCATTTAATGATGCCGATCTGGTAATTGTTACTGATATCTACAGTGCAGGAGAATCACCATTGGGTCAAATTAGTGGCCAACAAGTAGCAGAAGCAATTTCCGATTATCATCAACAGGTTTACTATCAAGCATCTTTAGAATCAGTAAGTAAATTTCTAAATGAAGTCTTAAGACCAGGAGACCTGGCAATATTTCTCAGTGCTGGCAACCTCAATAAAATTATTCCGGAGGTTATGGCATATTATCAAAGACCTCACTATCATGTTGTATCTAGTGAAACAGCTTAATAGAAAAACATTCAGTTGAGAAAGCTTACTCTTAAACACGAACAATCTTTCAATTACGATAATTCAAGTATTAGTTATGACAATGACTGTATCTTATAACATAGCTAGTTCAGCTCAAAGGCAACAATATAAACCTATTCCACTACTTGGAACAGACTGTGTAATTAGGTCTAATGTTCCTTTAGCTCCTCTGACTTCTTTCCGAGTAGGAGGACCTGCTGAATGGTATGTCACACCCAAAAAATTAGATCAATTACAAGCAAGTTTTCAGTTTGCTCACTCTGAAGGACTACCCATTACTCTGCTAGGAGCAGGTTCCAATATGTTAGTGAGCGATCGTGGTTTACCAGGTTTGGTGATTAGTAGTCGTAACCTCCGTCACATTAACTTTGAACAGGAAACAGGTCTTCTAACTGTAGGTGCTGGTGAATCATTGCCACGCATTGCTTGGAAGGCAGCAAGAATGGGTTGGCAAGGTTTGGAGTGGGTTGTTGGTATCCCTGGTACTGTTGGTGGTGCTGTGGTCATGAATGCTGGCGCACAAGGTAAATGTATAGCCGATATATTAGTTAATGTCCATGTTATGTTACCTGATGGTCAGATAGAAATTCTGTCTCCTCAAGATTTGGAATACACCTACCGTCATTCTAGCCTACAAGGTAAGTCTATTTTGGTAGCTCAAGCTACTTTTCAGTTACAACCAGGGGAAAATCCTGCTTTAATGACCGCTATAACTTCTGAAAATTTTAACAAGCGAAAGACTAGCCAACCTTATCATTTACCTAGTTGTGGTAGCGTTTTTCGCAATCCTGGGCCACAAGCTGCTGGTTGGTTAATTGAACAAACTGGGCTTAAGGGTTATCAAATAGGCATGGCCCAAGTTGCTCACCGTCATGCAAACTTTATTCTTAATTGTGGGGGAGCTAAAGCTAACGATATTTTCCAATTGATATATCATGTTCAAGAACAAGTGGAAAAGCAATGGTCTTTTCTATTAAAACCAGAGGTAAAAATGATCGGAGATTTTTCAGGAGCAGCAACTTTCTAATACCAGTATACTAAACCTGTGCTTCTAGCTAGTTAAACAATCTAGTGTCGCTACGCAAACAAAAGTCAATAATCAATAGCCAAAAGTAAAAAATATTGATTGGTAAGGCTTTTAGGATTTTGTAACTGGTTAATTATTTCTGCCATCCTGCACTGGTTAAGTGCAAATTAGGTACACAAAATGGATAAATAAACTTTAGATGCCGAGTTTTTCTGTTAAATATTCAGATTTATAATTACAAGTAAATTATCATCAGGTTTCGATTAGTAATAGTCGCTAAAATTGGCATAAGTTTCAGATTCCCCACCTTCTGAATTAATTACTAGATTTTAGGCAGTCGACCGTCTATAAATAACTTTTAACTAATATTATTGCCAATTATGGCATTGGCAAATCTTGAATAAATTAGGACTTTAAATGGCGGGTTCGTCATTTCAGTTAACAATTATCAGTTATCAGTTATCAGTACTGACTCGTGTTTGCGCAGCATGACAAAGGTCAACCTAGAGGCTACGAAAATACTGAAGTTTACTTTTTTCATCCCCTTGTAGAGCGACAGCTCGTGGCGCAGCTAAGGGGAGGCTTGAGACCCTATTTTTTGGTCAAATTATTAATTTAATTAGGTACTAAAAATCTATTGCAGTGTTATGATTTTTATGTAAAGATACCATGATATTATATATAAAGTAGGTGTGCATTTCGATCTGCTCCTACTTAAGCACAAAATCTAATTGGATTCTGTATTAATATATTGAGAATCTAGAATAATTAAAATATGTGCTGCATAAATTATTAGGCTTCTAATGTCTAATGATTTAATGGCAACAAACAAATAACAAATAATACTTACCATAGAAGAGTAATAATTATGTCACAATCAGGAAAAGGCTTTGGCTTCGGATTAGGTAAAATGAAAGAACTAACTGAGGCTTTTAAAAAAGCTCAACAGGTTCAAGAAGGAGCTAAACAACTTCAAGAAGAACTTGATAAATTAGAGGTTGAAGGGGTCGCTGGTGGTGGTTTAGTTAAGGTTTTTTTGAGTGGAAACCAACAGCCACGGCGAGTAGAAATTTCACCTGATGCACTAGGAGAAGGAGCAGAAGTAATTTCTGAATTGGTAACAGTAGCAATGCAAGACGCTTATGATAAGTCTACTGCTACTATGCGCGAGCGTATGGAAGATTTGACAGGTGGTTTAAATATACCTGGACTTTAATGAAGTCAGCAAGTCTGCAAGTCTGCAAGTCAGAAGTTAGGATATGTTTTTGTAACGGGGATTTTGAGCAACCCTCCAAAAACATTTCGCTTTAAAAGGCGGGGTTTTAGACCCAATCCTGTTTGATAATTTAAGTCTTAATAGCTAGGACAGGTTTAAGTTAAGAATCAATGTATTGTAGACTAATAACTAACCTGTATCCTAGTATTAATCATACTTTATAAAATTGTCATTTCAGTTAGCCTCCTCTGGAGGAACTTCGGACTTCAGTACCTCTAGCTGTTTGCGCAGCATGACCGAGGAAAACCTTATGTAAAACATCAGGAATATTCTCTTTTTTTATCCTCTTAAAAGGCTATCCCTTATAAGGAGCTTCTGAAAACCTTGTGGGGAGCAGGGGAGTAGGGAGTAGGGGAGAAGGGAGAAAGAGTCAATAAAGCTTGGCAAAACTACTTAAGTTATCAAAAAAATCTACTTTTTAATACTAGATTATTGAGGAAAAAACCTCTGAAACACTAACACATAACTTTTCTATAATGTCTACGTTTTATGTTAAGAAAAATGTTTATAAAGCATAGCTTAAAAGGGGAGGCTTTAAACAAAAACTTTTCTTTCAGAAGACTATTGCTAAAGTAATCACTTCAATTATTTAGATAAATTTTTCTTATTAATTAATGAGCCTTGACATTAGCGATAAAAAACTTTCTTGTCCTCTTCCTTCTTCCTTCTTCAAGATTACCGAAAAATTCAGGTATAAAGCCTCTCCATTCATGGAGAAAAAAGAAAAAAAATCTTTTTATCCAATCCTCTTAATTTATAAGAAGAGGTAATTCTAAATTCTAAATTCTAAATTCTAAATTCTGGAACTATTTTTGATTAATTTATGGAATATAAATTATTATTTGTTTGTCTTGGTAATATCTGCCGTTCTCCATCAGCAGAAAATATTATGAATCATCTGATAGAAAAAGCTAATTTGAGCAGTCCTATAATTTGTGATTCTGCTGGTACAGGAGGCTATCATATAGGCAGTCCACCTGATTCTAGGATGACTTATGCAGCTAAGATGCGAGGAATTACTCTTAAAGGTGCAGCTCGTAAATTTCAAGTAGAAGATTTTGATAATTTTGACTTAATCTTAACAATGGATAAGGATAATTATCGGGATGTATTGCGTTTAGATACTGCTGGTAAATATCAGGATAAAGTAAAATTAATGTGCGACTTTTGTAGGTATTTTGATGTGCAAGAAGTTCCCGATCCTTATTATGGTGGTCAGGATGGATTTGACTATGTAATTGAAATACTTTTAGATGCTTGTGAGGGACTATTAGAGTATATTATTAATCAAAAAAAATAGCGGTCGATGAACGCTGAATTAGTATTAATTTTTTTTTGCCAACAATCAACTAAAACTAACGAAATTTTAAATTAATTATTCAAGTAATTTTCCATAGTAAAACGAACTAATTCAGCTCGATTATTGGTATTGGTTTTTCTCAATAAACTACTGACATATTTTTCAATAGTTCGATGGCTTAAATGTAAGCGATCGCCAATCTGAATATTAGAAAGACCATTAAGTAAAAGACTCAAAACTTGTTGTTCTCGCTCACTTAAACTAATCTGAGCATTAGTAATAACTGACTGAGATACTGCCTCTGAATAATAATGTGATTTAGATGGCTTTTGTGTCTGAGAACATTGGTTAAATGTAGGTGAAACTTGGGCAATAAGAGCAGACCGCTCCAACAAAGACCGAACTACTGCTCCTAACTCTGGTAATTCAAAAGGCTTTGGTAAATAAATATCACACCCCAAATTATAGCCTTTGACTCGTTCTTCTGTACTTGTACGAGCAGTTAAAAAAATTACAGGCAATAAACGAAAAATTGGACGCGATCGAACCTGTCGTACCAGGTCATAACCATCCATTTCTGGCATAGCAATATCAGTAATAATCAGATGGGGCTGAGATTTCTCTAATAAATCCAAAGCTTGTTGACCATTTTCAGCTTTGATTACCGAATAACCAGAAATCTCTAGATAATCACCAACACATAAACGAGTTCCCAAATCATCATCAACTACGAGAATTGTTAAAGGCATTGTTTAATGGGAATAGGGAGGTAATTTCAGTTATCAGTTATCAGTTATCAGTTATCAGTACCTCTTGCTAAAGCAAGAGGCTTGACATAAGGAATATTCTTTTTTTTATCCCCTTAAAAGGGGAGGCTTTAAACCACAATTTTTCGGTAATTGAACATTTAGAAGCAGGGAAATTCCCAGAGTATTAATAACTAATTTTTGTGCTTGTGAAGTTATCTCCTAGTGAAATCTTAGTGACGCTGACCCTGGGTATTTATACAGCGCAGGCTTCCCAAGACCGCAATTAGATGAGTATTCCTGTCCCACACAACTTATTATATTAGCTCACAAAGCACTCACAAAGTTACTTAACAGGCTGTTTACTTTCCCCAGAGTCCTCGAATTACTACATTCCCTAGTCCAGGAGCCAAAAATATATCTGCTTTTGCAAAATCTTGATGAGTCTAATACCCACCCCCAATACCCAAGGCCAAATCATTATTTATAATTCTATTGATAGCTTACAGCTAAATTAGCTGGTTGCCCAACATTTCCATGAAAAACAATATTCTGTTGGTTAGCTGCCAAATGACGCAAAATCTTATAGATGATTTCTATTTTGTCATCAGCACCTACTTTTTGGGCAATTTCTGCTAAAGATAGGGGAGAACCCTCTTGCTTGAGGACTTTTACTACCTGTTGTTGTAACTCTAACACTGTGGCCGCAGCTTTTTTACCTGCTTCTACTCCTGGTTGGTGATAGGCATTAATATTAACTAGAGAGCCATAAAAACTAACAGCTCTCTCATAAAGAGCAATTAAAGCTCCTACATTTTTAGGATTAACTTTGGGTATTGTAACTGTAATAGAATCTCGCTGATTTTCATAAAGTGCTTGTCTAGTACCTTGGAGAAAACCAGATAAGTAGTCACCAGAAGTTACTCCAGGTTCTACTTCGGGAGAAATACCTTGACGATCCTCTAGAACTTCGATGAAGGTAGTAAAGAAATTAGGTACACCATCACGCAACTGTTGGACATAAGCGTGTTGGTCTGTGGAACCTTTATTACCATAAACTGCAATACCTTGGTTGACTACTTTACCATCCAGGTCTTTTTCTTTGCCTAAAGATTCCATGACCAACTGCTGCAAATAACGGCTGAACATTGACAAACTGTCTTTGTAGGGGAGAACTACCATATCTTTTTCTCCACGTCCGTTTCCTACAGCGTACCAACTCAAAGCTAATAAAGCAGAGGGGTTGCCTTTAAGATCGTGTTTGCGAGTGGCTATGTCCATTTCTTTCGCCCCATCTAGCATGGCCTGAATATCAATTCCTTGCAATGCTGCTGGTAGTAAACCAACGGAGGATAATTCTGAAGTTCGTCCCCCTACCCAGTCTGCCATGGGGATAATATTTAGCCATCCTTCAGATTTGGCAATTTTACCTAGTTTACTATCGGGGGTGGTCGTTGCGACGGCGTGAGGGGCAAAATCTAGATTTTGAGCGGCATAAGCTGCTTTGACTTCCATCATACCGTTGCGAGGTTCCGGGGTACCGCCTGATTTGGAGATGACTATCACTAGGGTGCTGTTGAGGCGGTCTTTGAGGTTGTAGAGTATGTGGTCGATACCTGCAGGGTCGGTATTATCGATGAAATGTATTTCCATTGGTGGGTCATTTGGACTCAGAGCTGCAGCTACAAATTGAGGACCGAGAGCTGAACCACCGATACCAATGGACAGAATATCTGTAAATTTGGGGGCATTGGGAGGTTTGATTTCTCCACTATGGACTTTCTTGGCAAAAGTCTCTATCTGTTCGATAGTTTGGACAATTTCTTGTTTGATTTCGGGGGTGGGCGCAAGTTCCGGGGCTCTCAGCCAGTAGTGGCCAACCATCCGGTTTTCGTCTGGGTTGGCGATCGCTCCTTTTTCTAATTGCTCTATATCTTGGAAAGCTTTTTCAAATTTTGGCTCGATCGTTTCTAGAAAAGAATCGTCAAATTTAATGCGACTTATATCAACATAAAATTTTAATCCTTCGTGGTAATAAAGCCAGTTAATATAGCGTTGCCAGAGTGTTTTTGAGTCCATAAAAATTACTGTATTTTTTGTTTTTTTAGTCTGCTACCCATAGTTTAGAAGACTAAATTTCTGGCTTTGGTAAAATACGGATAAATTTAATAATTTGACCTGTTACTTCTATTCCAATCAGATATTTGTCCACAGTAAATCTATAGAAAATAGTACTGGTTCCAAGTTGCCGTAATTCTGGTAGTTCTTGTAAGTAATTTATTTGACTGAATTTGAGAAAAACAAAATCATATATTTTTTGGTAGGCGACAGTTTCTAAGGTTTTGAGGTCTTCGACAAAAGACCGAGCATAACGCACTTCTAGGTTCACAATAATATTGTTTTTTTTCTACACCTTATTTATTATTATTGGTTATTTTTAGTTTGACTATCTTCTCGGTCAAAATACAATATTTGTATGGCTTCTTCTTTGGTTAAGATATCTCCTGGTTTGTGAGTTTTTTTAGATTGTTGAATAGCTTGTAACATGAAGCTGTCATAATAAAGTGTTTGTAAATATTCCCAACTTCTTTCTAAGTCTACATCAGACATTTTACCTATTAGAGAGTACAACTTACTTTTAAGAAAGTTAATTCTTTTTGAATTTACCATATATTTATCCTAATTTTATCGTGTTCTATTTTACTCAAAAATTGAGATTTTTCGGGGTTTAATAATTTTTTTTTATGCTAGTTACTGAAGTTGCGTTGGAATCGTGGGTCGAAGTGATGTTTCTTTTTTTGATTACATTTACTGCAAAGGGTTTGTAGATTACTAATATCATTACTACCACCACTAGCTAGGGGGATAATATGGTCTATAGTAAGTTGTGTTTCTCTAGTAGTTTGACCACAACTTTTACAATGGTAGCGGTCGCGCTCGAATACATATTTTCTGACTGCTAAAGGGATTTTTATTCTGGGTGTTTTGCTCATAATTTATTTCTGATTAAACTTCTAATTTTTGTTAATTGAGCATGATTATTATATCATCAGTTAATAATTTATCAAAAGACTAACATTATCGCTGCGCTCGTTTGTGCAGCATGACAAAGGGAAAGTCAGAAATAGGAAGTCACCAAATCAGAAGTTTTTTCACGGGATTATTTTCGGTTAATACTCTCTATTTCTAGACGAATAAATAGCAAGGTTATTTCATTCTAGATTTTGGCGACAGAATTTATTGATTTTCAGACAGCGAAAGATAAATTTTCTAAAGCTTGAAATAACGTAGTATCCTCAATACATAAAATGGCACAGTTTAGAATGAAATAGCCCTGGATAAATAGGGTGACGTGACCCCCGCTATAAATTTTATTTTAGCGGTTGAAAATTAATGGTGAGTAACAATCTCCCACTAATTTTAACTTCTGACTTTCTGTCCGAATGTGGAGCTAACACACTTGTCATTTCTGACTTCTTGAATTTACTGTGGATATAGCAATTTCGGTGTTGGTGAGGTACAAAATTCGTTGGTTTTAGGGAGTAAGGAATAGCAGGAAAACAGGGAAGAAAAACAGAAAAAAACAACTGTACCTCAGTAGCCCGATCGACGCTATATTTAGTTATAATAAATCTTTAAACATCATGTTTTTTCAGCTAATAATGCTAGCAAAAGATACTGAAAATAATACAGTTAAAATGCTTTAAATGCTTTGATTAAAGATGGGTGGACTATTCTAGGCGCTTATTAATTTTCTACAAGATTGAAGATGCGGATGTCTTGACTATTCTATTGGCATAAAAGGTATTATTTACCGATAAAAAAAACGTAAGCATTCAGCATTCAGCATTCAGCATTTCCGTTTGTCACCGCGAAGCAAACAGCTATCAGATGCATGAAGATATTCAAGAAATTACTAAGGTTAGCTGAAGACATTTTTTTTATAAATTTTAATTCTCCTTGGAGACTAATTCCTCTTTTGAGCTGATAATGAGCTAATAACTCATAGCTGATAGCTGACGGCTGAATGCGGGCGCATTCCGGAGGAAATGCTTACAAAAAAACTTTAAAAATGAATAATTAATCATTACATCTCCTGAAAATATATAGGATTTTTATGGTGCATCTCAATGCATGAATAAAGCCAAAAAATTATCGCTTTTAGGCAACAGCTCCGTCAAGCAACAGGGAATAGGGAATATATAGGAAAAAAGTCTTTTTGCAAAGAGATGCACCCGATTGTTCAACCAGATTTTTTGCTTTTTTTTCATTTTTTAAATCAGAGACTTTATACCAAATTCATTTCTAAGTTGCATAGAATAATATCTCGATCGGAGTTGACTGTAGATCGAGATAGACAAGTTAATAAATTTCATAATTCTGTGCCACTTCACATAAAATTTGTATCACACCTACCACCTAAGACCTACGACCTGCAACTTAAAACCTAATGCTGAAATATACTCATGTTTATATTGATATTAAAAATGAAAATACTTACATATAAGAAGATTTTACTGAAGAAGAAATAGCTGATGAGTTAATCAGATTAGGTGTGATTAAAAGTGACATTATTTTTGCTTTTCAACTTTGCAGATGTGAGAAAGTTTACTGAGCTTGCTATGACTTGAATTTTAATTGGAAAAATTTACTCCTATAGAAAGTTTTGAAGTGTGCCTTACAGGAGATAAAATAATCGTGTAAACTCAATAATTTTTTGCTATGTCTTCAGAAAAAACTTCCACAACTCCATCCACTACTGGAGCAGATGCTGTGGATGAAGCGATCGCTAAAGGAATAGATTTAGATGGTTCTGCTATCCCATCAGAAAAGCTCGACCTTTATCACAAGGTAATGGCATTAGAAGGTCAACGACAACGGAGTGGGGTTAGTAATACTATGCGGTCTCGTATTGTGCGTATTGGGGCGAAGCATATTTCTCAGGAAGAGTTAAATCAAATGTTGAAAGATGCAGATTTTGCTCCACTTAAAGAGAAAGAAATTGCTTTTTATTATGGTGGGAAATAAAAATAGTTTGTAGTTAGTATTTTAGTGTTTTTGTTTCAGGGTTTGATAATTGTTATATCTAAATTTTGAATCCTGACAGGAGGGGGAAGCATTCGGAAAGAAAATCTAGAGTTTATACTTTTAGTTACTGCCTGAATGTTAGCCCCTACAGAATATTTTCAATTAGGTAAACAGGCGATTTTCTCTATCTCCAAAATTATTTCTGACAAAAAAATTAGTCTCTTAAAATAAGTTTCAGCTATTAGCCTGTAAATTTATTTCCCTTTACGATCGGCAACTAATTTTCCTCATTAAATTTTTGACGTAAATCATCAAGGGGGGATTCTGGTTCGATATATTCAGAATTTTCGTTGTTAGATATTTTCTCTGTTTCCTCTGCCTCTACATAAAATTCGACACTAATTTTAACTCGGAATTTTCCTTTTTTCCATTTATCAGAGCCTAAATTCAAAATTTCACAGTCTATGCTACTATCAAACAATCTTGCATAAGGTTCGTTTATATCAGGTGGTTGAATAATTAAATCGGGTATTTTGATGCGATTTTCCATCAATTTTTGATCTAGTTTATATCCCATATTATTGTCAAATGATTGAATTAATCCCTGTTTTAAAATACCTATTTTGTATGTATTATCTCCAAAGGAAATAACATCATTATCATTACAATCTTTAGGGTAAAAATTTTCTTCCATATTAATCTCCATTTTTTTTGTTTTTAGTCTTAGTTAAATGTACGACGTAAATAATTGAGTGGGGATGTTTCAGATTTGATTGTAGACACCACTCATGAATTGTGGCGTATTAAACCTATAAATAAAAAGATAAATTACCCCACATAAATCAAGCTTTTTGAGGAAAAATTTTACTTATTATCCGGTTTTATTTTATGACGTAAATCATCAAGTGGAGAAATTTCTTGGTTTTCTTCCAGTTCGTTGTTCCTATCACTTTCTTTTACCTCAAGATTTTCAGGTTCAAATTCAAGAGTTATTCTTATTTTTCCTCTTTGCCAGCTTTTTGCACCTGGTTTAAATATTTTGCAATCTATTCCATTAGTTAACCAATTTTCTTTTCCTTCTACCAGTTGTGCTTGAAGAGCTTTTTTCATCTCTGTGAGAAATTCATTAACAGTAAAAGTCCGATTTTTGACAAACATTTCATTGCCATAAACAGAGACAACATCTTCTTGAGTTAGGAACATTCTTTGACTCATTTTGATTTACCATTTATAAGTTTACAAGACATTTCTGAGTGAGGTAAGTTGTGAGACTGTCTGAATTTTTGATGGAATATTTTGGTTGTATTATTTCTTGTCTGCTCCAGAATCAAAAATTTATAGGCTAATTATCTGACGGATATAAATGTAGTTTTTGATAGGAAAATTTACTACTTATTATTTTGACTAAGTTTTGGCAGTAAGTCATTTAGGGGAGATATTCAGTTTAGGGGAGATATTCAGAAATATTGTGGTGAGTAAAATTCTGGTTTTTGACCAAAATTTAATGGTGGTAAACAGAGAAAACTAATTCTTGAGCGAGGAAAATTTTTTGATTCATGATTATTTACTATCTGCGCACCTTACAAGAAATTTATGAGTGGAGTAAGTTGTGAAACTGTCTGAATTTTTGGCAGAATATTTTGGTTGTATTATTTCTTGTCTTCTCCAGAATCAGAAATTTATAGAGAATTATCCGACAGATATAAATTAAGTTTTACCAGAAAGGTTTACTACTTATTATTTTGACTAAATTTTGGCAGTAAGTAATTTTTTTTGTTTGGAGATATTTTGAAATCTTGTGGTGAGTAAAAGTCCGATTTTTGACAAATTCCAGTTCTTCTGAATTATTATCGCCAGAATTTTCTTCTATTTCTTCTTCAGGTTCATCAGGGCAAAATTCTACAGTAACTTTTACCTTTATTTTCCCTGAGTGCCATTTTTTAGAACTATATCTAAGAATGTTACAGTCTACATCTTCCTTAAATATTTGTTCTTTTATTTCATCAGAAACGCTTAAATTACGTTCGATGATAGTTTCAAACTGGATGACACTAAGAAGTAAAAATTTAAAATAAGAACTTAAACCTAATTCTGCTACTAGGGGACGAAATAAGATTTCTATAACTTCTGAAGATTCTAATGATTCATATTGATTTTCCATGTCAACTTCTTACTTTTAATTTTTGACAGAATAACATATATATAGGGGGAGAAAATATCCTGCATAAATCAAGTTTACCCAGAAAGTTTCTACTGATTTTCCTGATTAAATTTTTGCCGTAAGTCATCAAGGGGCGATACTTCAGTTTCCAGTTCTTCTGAATTATTATCCCCAGAATTTTCTGCTTCATTTTCTTCTATTTCTTCTTCAGGTTCATCAGGGCAAAATTCTACAGTAACTTTTACCTTTATTTTCCCTAAATGCCACTCTTTAGCACCATATTTAAGGACTTGACAATCTACAGCTTTTTCAAATATTTGTTCTTTTATTTCATCAGAAACTCTTAAATTATGTTGGATGATAGCTGCAAATTGGGTTACTTGAAGAATTAAAATTTGAAAATAGGAACTTAAACCTAATTCTGCTGCTAGGGGACGAAATAAGAGTTCTATAACTTCTAAATTTTCTAATGGTTCATATTTATATTCCATGTTAGTTTACTCCTTCTATATTTTTGCCTGAATAAGTAAAGATGTAGGGGGATAAACTACCTTACATAAATCTAGATTTCTGGGAAATTTTCTACTGATTTTCCTGATTAAATTTTTGTGGTAAGTCGTCAAGGGGCGATACTTCAGTTTCCAGTTCTTCTGAATTATTATCCCCAGAATTTTCTGCTTCATTTTCTATCTGACTTGATTCAACTTCTTCACTTTCTGTTTCAGCTTCATTGGGACAAAATTCTACAGTAACTTTTACCTTAATTTTCCATGTCAATTTCTTACTCTTAATTTTTGACAGAATAACATATATATAGGGGGAGAAAATATCCTGCATAAATCAAGTTTACCCAGAAAGTTTCTACTGATTTTCCTGATTAAATTTTTGCCGTAAGTCATCAAGGGGTGATATTTCAGTTTCCAGTTCTTCTGAATTATTATCCCCAGAATTTTCTGCTTCATTTTCTTCTATTTCTTCTTCAGGTTCATCAGGGCAAAATTCTACAGTAACTTTTACCTTTATTTTCCCTAAA
>JAXHSW010000133.1:15122-25744 GCA_034190295.1 Cyanobacteriota bacterium
TTTCTGGGAAATTTTCTACTGATTTTCCTGATTAAATTTTTGTGGTAAGTCGTCAAGGGGCGATACTTCAGTTTCCAGTTCTTCTGAATTATTATCCCCAGAATTTTCTGCTTCATTTTCTTCTATTTCTTCTTCAGGTTCATCAGGGTAAAATTCGACAGTAAGTTCTACCTTTAATTTTCCTTTTTGCCATTGCTCACCCTCAAAACTGTACACTCTAGACCATCATCAAATAATTTATTTTTTATTTCAGTATTCTGAATTTTTACTGTTCTGATAATTACTGATTGTAATTGAGCAACTACCATATATAAATATTTAAAGTTATTTTAATTTAGACTTAAATATTTTTGTGTATTTTGATTAATTTGACAAACTTCATCCCCTTTTAATAGAATCGAGTCTTGATCGGATAAATTTTCTTCCATTTTTAACTTTTGTCTCTTCAATAAATTATTTAGTTGGGAGATATAAAACTTGTAAGGGTATGTTTTTGATAATCAGGTATTGAACTGATAAGAACAAAATTTTCACTTATTGTCATGATTAAATTTTTGTCGTAAATCATCTAGTGGAGATGCTTCAATTTCCAGATATTCTAAATTTTTATCGCCATAATTTTCTGATTCATTTTCTTCTATTTCTTCTTCAGGTTCATCATAATCAAATTTGACAGTAAGTTCTACCTTAAATTTTTCTTTTTCCCAATTTTTGGCACCTGGTCTCAAAAAGTAAAAATCTAAACCATTAGAAAATAGTTTCTCTTTTATATCCAAAGCTATATAACCCGGCAGTTTTGTTGGAGGATTAACATTTCTGATAATTACCGATTTTAACTGCTCAATTATTAGATACAAATATTGAAAGTTGTTTGTATCTAGACCTAAATATTTACAAACATTTTGATCGAGTTCAACAACATCATCCCAATTTAATACAACAAATTCTTGATTATCTGAATTTTCTGCCATTTTTAATTCCTCTATTTTAAATAAATTATTTATTGGGTATAGCAGTCGAAACAAAAGTTAGGACATTTATAAAGACTCAAACTCATTCAGGGATTACTTTTAACTTTTGACTTTTGACTTTTGCCTTGCGCGGAGCGCTATAACTGTAGGATGTCTCAACAAAACACCCTACATTTTTCTGAGATAAAAACTACCTCTAACTATTCAAATTCATCTGCTGTCTTAAATCATCAAGTGAGGATATTTCTTCACTCTCCAATAATTTTTCATTCTCACTACTTACCACATCCAAATCATCCTCACCTTTCCTAAAATTAAACCCAGAAATAATCGGCAATTGTCGCTCATTCCATAACATCGTCTGTAAACAACTATTAATACTAGAAACTACCTGATTATAAACTCCAATTTTCTCCTCAATCTCAGTTTGTAAACGTAAATTTCGTTGAATCTTTTCCGCAGCTTCAGTCTCCAAACTTTTCTCTAAATATTCCCGCGCTTGATTATATTGCTGCATAATATTCTCCCCTTGTTTTTCCGCCATAGGTAATAAATTAGTCTTCAAAGTTTGATTCACAGTTTGACGAAAAGTCTGCCGAATAGTCTTAGAAACTTTTGGCTCAAAATCCAACTTCAACAATTGTCGAATCGCCGGTTCAGCTTCTACCATACTGCTACAATCAAAACTTTGAGAAGTCTGCAACAAAGTCTGCCGAAACTGATAGATAGAAAAAGTTCCTTCATCATAAAAGCGCGGACTTTCTCGCACAAATCTGTCACATTCTATCCGCGCCGCACTTATTAATGCCGTAGTAACTACTTTTTCTACTTCCTTTAAATGTTGTTCGATACCTCCATCATTTCCCAACAAACGATAAAGTTGCCGATAATATTCTGACTTGCGAACTCGGTCAATTAAACTTTGGAAAAATCCACTTACTACTGACTGGGTAGAATCAACTAAAATATCCTCCAATTGATTCGCTAAATAATAAAGTGCTTCGACCAAAACTGCTAATAAAGGTGCCGTTGCATTCCGTGGATGATTAATAGTTGCCCGACTATAAGCAGCTTCTACAGAAAAAGTATCTAATAATTCATCTAAACGACGAATCATCCGAGATTGGAGTTGATTAAAATCTGCTTCAAAACCATCACATTTATTCGTGACTAGCAAATTTACTTCCTCAGAAATATGCTCGCTAAATTCCTCCCCCACTTCCTGAAGTTGAGAATTTAACAATGATAATTCCTGGATTTTCATTGCCTCTATTTCCTGAGGTTGACTTGCCAAGTTTTGTTGAGTAGCTAAATAATTTTTCTGTAATTGAATACAGATATTTTGCAAATCATCTGCCAAATTTGCAAATAATTGTGGGCGTTTTTCCTCCTTCAGATACCGAGTAACTCCATTCCTAAATTCTTCTATTCCACTATCTTTTATTAATTGTTCGATTAACGGTTTTCCCCACTCACCTAAAATCCGGACATAATTTTCATTAGGTGACTCAAAACCATTAATACTTATCCGAAAATTACTCGGAAGTTTGCGAGAAGTACCACAATAATTGTTAAAAGCATAGACAAATTGTGGTGTTTCCTCCTCCTCATCTAAACCTTTAACACTATTGGTAAATATACTATCTAAACCAAAGCGATCGCTACTGTTTGTCTCTTTGATTAAACTGCTATAAAAACCTAACAAACCACTGGTTTTATAAATCCTTTCTGTATCCCGAAAATCAGAAATAATCAAACTTTCTAATCGTTGTCTGAGTTGAGAATTGTACCAAGTTTCATCAATACGATTAAACACATAAAAAACCCGGTCTCTAATTCCAGGATTTTCTCGCATTTTTTCTAGTAATTCTGTTTCTTCTGTCGTCATATCTCCCGCAGCAGCAGCTTTTAAAACACAAACTACCGCAGAAGTTTCTGGGTTTTCTATTTTGTCATAAGTAATCTGAGCATCTTTCTCAACTGGCGCATCAATTCCTGGCGTGTCAATAATCACATTTCCATCTTCTAAAAGAGGATGATGACAATAATATTCCACCTTCTTCAACACAGCACTATTCATCCCCCGTCGCGCATAACTTGCTGCTTCTTTCAGGTTAGAAAAGTTAAACTGCTCCATAGAATAAATAGCATTTTCGGCAGAATGAATACATTCTTTATTTGCCTCAAAACCATCTACTAATAATTTCAATGCTTTTGCTTGTTTAGCACGTTCCGATTTATTTTCGCCACCTTCATTTTTAATAATTGCGTCGCATTGTTCCCGAATAATTTCGATTACTTCTGGTTGTTGAATTTTAGCACTGGGGTCTAAACCTAATTCCTTTCGTAAAATTGCTACTTGTTCTTGAATTTCTGCCCCGCTTAAAAATGTTAAAACTACTCGTTCTTTTTCAGGTTCGGCATATTCAATATAACATTCTGTTCCTGTGGCGTGACCTTCGGCACTGTAGAGTAATTCTCTTCCTAATAAAGCATTAATTAACATCGACTTACCCGCACTAAAAGCTCCCGCAAATACTATTTCAAATTTGGGAGAAATTACTTTATTCAAAGAAGCACGAACTGCCGTTGTATCTTGTTGCCTAAGAGTAGATTCTTGATGTAATAGTTGAAGTAAATTTTCTACCTGATTTTGTAAGTCTTGACATTGAGTAGGAATTATATTCATTTCTATTTTATGGTGTGAGTAAATGTCTGTTATTTTATTATTAATTATTTGTTTCTACACAACAATAGTATTTTCACTGATTAATATTTCATTTATAGCAATTCTCAAGAAGCGTTTCTGTACAAAATTCCTTTATTGCGCGGGAGTAGGTAGGAACTTTTTATTCAAAGTCCGTAGGTCATTTCAGTTATCAGTTATCAGTTATCAGTCATAGAAAATAAGAAAAACAACTGTACCTTAGTAACTTGAGAAACCCTATAAATCAGGATAAGACCAATAAAAAAAAAGAATGTTACAAATAATAAGGGTAATTAAAAAACACCTGCAAGAGATATCCCTTTGACTAAAAAGATAACTTAGGACCTAATAAATAGTATTAAATTTATTCATTCTGACTCCTAAGAAATAACCTAGTGCAGGATGGCGGACCACTAATAAAATGAAATTTATAGTTCAACAATTAATAATTAACAATTACCTCTCCTTGAAAAGAAGAGCATTAACTAAAAGGAAAAATTTTTCTTCTTTATCCTTTTTATCCTTTAAAGGAGAGGCTTTAGACCACAATTTTTCGTTAAAAGCAATCTTTGAAATTGAGTTTGAATAAAAAGTTACTGCTAAAGTCTCCAGGCCAAACCTGAGAAGTAATTAGTAATGAATAATTACTGTTTGCGTAGCATCCCGTAGGGAAGTGGTGACTGCTAATAGCTATTTGCGCAGCATTCCGCAGGAAATACTTACATTTATCAAACAGGATTGGGTCTAAAACCCCGCCTTTTAAGGTGAAATATTTTTGGAGTCTTGCTCAAATACCCGTTAGAAAAATAACTTCTGACTTCTGACTTCTGATTTAGTTAAAGCGGGGGTCGCCTCACCTTATTTATCCGTCTAGAAATAGAGATTTTATTACCGAAAATTATCGCGGGAAAAAACTTCTATTCTAACTCAGGGTCATTTAATTCTAGATTTTGGTGGCGGAATTTATTGATTTTCAGACAGCGAAAGATACATTTTCTAAAGCTTGAAATAACGTAGTATCGTCAATACATAAAATGGCACAGTTTAGAATGAAATAGCCCTGCTATTTATCCGTCTAGAAATAGAGATTTTATTACCGAAAATTATCGCGGGAAAAAACTTATAACTTGGTGACTTCCTATTTCTGCATTTCCATTTTTCATGCTGCACAAACGAGGGTATTCAATAATTGATAATGGATAATTGATAATTGATAATTACCTCTCCCTAAAACGGATAGGATTGAATAAAAGGAAAATTTTTCTTCTCTTGGTCGATTGGATATAGTTAGGAAACCCATCCATCCCTCGACCGCTTTATTATCCCCTTAACAGGGGAGGCTTTAAACCACAATTTTCGGTAATAAAATCTTATATCACTTAATTTATAATTACCGAAAATTAGCTAATTCTTGCGCTAAAAATAGCTCGATATTGACAAAAATATTATTTATTAACAAGCTAAAATACTGTTATATTTGATAGAGCAGTTGCAAATATTATGGCATCTATGAAAATAAAAATGTACGACCTAGTGGGGGCAGAAGATAACAGAGCTTTTAGCCCTTACTGTTGGAGAATTCGTATGGCTCTAGCCCATAAACAACTGGAAGTAGAAAGGATTTCTTGGCACTTTACTGAAAAAGAAGCGATCGCTTTCTCAGGTCAAGAAAAAGTGCCTGTAATTATTGATGGCGAACAAGTAGTTTTTGACTCTTGGAATATTGCTAATTACTTAGAAAAAACCTATCCAAATCAACCTTCTTTATTCGGCTGTTCCCAAGCACGAGCTTTGGCTTTATTTATCAAAAATTGGGATGAAAAAGTTTTAACTCCAGCCTTACTACCAATGCTCATCTACAATGTATTTGAACATATAGATGCCAAAGACAAAACTTATTTTCGAGAAACTCGCGAACAAAAACTAGGTAAACCACTAGAAGAATTTAAAGATGTAAAACCATCTCAAATTGATAATTTTAGAACCATCCTCTCTCCTTTAAGAGAAACTTTAGATCGACAGCCTTTCTTAGCAGGGGAAAAACCAAACTTTGCCGATTATATTATATTTGCTAGATTTCAATTTGCTCGTTCTATTTCCCCCATTCAATTATTAGAAACTAACGATTCTGTGAATATGTGGCGGGAAAAAATGCTCGATTTATTTAATGGTCTGGCACGTCAAAGTATTGGTTACAATTAACTAGGTATCAGCTATTAGCCTAAAAATTTGCGCATATAATTAGGTATCTATTTGCGGAGAATTTCGGAACAGAAAAGCTTGGGTTTAAATCTCAGACTTCTATTAAGTCACTTAATTTTAGGAAAATTTAAATCCCCTTATAAAAAGCTGACCGCTGATTGCTGAAGTGCTGAAGTGCTGTTTGCGCAGCATTCCGTCAGGAAAGGTTTTGTAAGCATTCAGCCGTCAGCTATTAGCTATCAGCTTTTTATAATAGGAGGAGTTCATTAATTGATAATGGATAATTGATAATTACCTCTGGTTAAAACCGTTACGGAATTGAATATAAGGAAATATTATTTCTTCTCTTAGTCGATTGGATATGGTTAGGAAACCCATCCATCCCTCGACCGCTTTTTCCCCTTGAAAGGGTCGGCTTTAAACCAGAATTATTTAATTATTAATTATTCGATAAAAGCAATTGAGAAATTTGGATAGAATTAAAACTTACTGTCAAATTACGCTTCTTCAGGCTTATAAGGAATTATTCATTATTTGCGCTCTAGCTGACTGCTAAAAGCTGTTTGCGCAGCAGTCCGCAGGAAATGATTACAAGGCTTTTTAATAGTAAACTCAATAAAAATTGGAGCTTTTTAAATTATGACTATCGACTTATATTACTGGCCTACTCCTAATGGCTGGAAAATTTCTATTATGTTAGAAGAAACAGAAACTCCCTATAATTTAATTCCAGTTAATATTACCGCCGGAGACCAATTTCAGCCAGAATATCTGAAAATTAGCCCTAACAATAAAATGCCAGCTATTGTTGACCCCAATGGACCCAATGGCAACTCTATTTCTATCTTTGAGTCAGGAGCTATTTTGCTTTATTTAGCTGAAAAAACAAGTCGTTTTATTCCCCATAACCCAAGCGATCGCTACAAAGTAATTCAGTGGCTAATGTTTCAAATGGGAGGCGTTAGCCCAATGTTAGGACAAGCTCATCATTTTCGTCAATATGCACCCGAAAAAATTCCCTATGCAATTGAAAGATACACCAATGAAACATCACGTTTATATGGAGTATTAAACCGACAATTATCTCAAGTAGAATATGTCGCGGGAGATTATTCTATTGCCGATATGGCAATATATCCTTGGATAGTACCCCATGAAAAACAAGGACAAAATTTGTCAGACTTTCCTCATTTAAAGCGATGGTTTGAAACTATTAGTCAGCGACCTGCAGTAAGTCGTGGTTTAGCAGTTTTGAGTGAGAATCGGACAAAGAAGTTTGATGAAAAAGCAAGGGAAAATCTTTTCGGCACTCGTCAGTTTCAGCAGTAATTAGGGTTTCCTGAAAAAGTCTTTTAGTAGGGGTAGGAGGTAAGCATTCAGCTATTAGCTGTCAGCTATCAGCAACAAGACTCTATCTTATGGGACAGTGTTTAAATTAACAACTAACTTTAAAGGGCAAGGGATCTAACTTTTGTAGTAAGACAATTAATAAAGCTTTTATCATAAATAATAAAGCTTTTATCATAAATTAAAAGCAATAGCTGATAGCTGATGGCTGACTGCTGTTTGCGCAGCATTCCGGAGGAAATGCTTACGGTAGGAGACAGGATAAACGGGGAATGAGCGAGGAGGTAGGAGTAAGAATTATCCCTTGATTTTTCTGCCTAACTATGCGCCTAAAATACTAACTTTTTGAGCGTTTTAGACTGAAACAGGCGCACTGCAATTCGACTTAAAAAAGGCTAAAGTATTTATCTGTCAATACTTTTAGATTAGATCGGTAGAGCAATAATTAATTATTAGTTTTTGTAGGGTAGTTCAACAATTAATAATTAATTATTACCTCTTCTTTTCAAGGATAGGATTGATGCGGAGCGTGAAAATTTTTTCTTTTTTCTCCTTTAAACCTTTTTAAACTTTTAAAGGAGAGGCTTTAAACTTTAATTATTCGGTAAATATTTACTTACCTTACTGTTACGTCTTAGCTAAAATTATGGGTAGGCTAATTATCAAAAATATCTCAAATCAAGATTTTGAAGCTTTGGTTTACTTAAAAAATTAAATTAGATGAGCTACTACCTAGTTTTTATCGTAGAACGTGGCACAGTATTATGTAATATTTTTACGAAAGATGGACGATAGTTTGAAAGTCACGTCTTTTTAAAGCGTGGATGAAAAACGAACAAGGGATTTTAATCGCCTTAAAAATTTGTCATTTTCTATTCTTTAATGTTCTTATATCAAAGAAGGTGATAAAGATGTATGGATGTCAGCAAGAGTTAATTAAAATTCCCGAAATTATCCCGTTTTTAGAATACTTATTTACCACAGCAAATAAACTCATTAATTGCGGGATTTATTTGGCTTGGCAATGGTATTTTAAGTTGGGCAAGATTCCTGGCAAATATAACTTAGAAAAGAAGTTAAAGTCCAATAGTAATTATCAGTTTTTGTATTCTCAAGCAGCACAACAAACTCTGAGAGGAGTAGCGGAAGCATTTAAGTCTTATCAAGCACTTTCTAAGAAGTATCTCAAAGGAGAATTAACCGATAAACCTCAATTACCAAAATATCGCAAAAAGGGAGGAATGGGAGTAATAACTTATCCAAAACTTGCTTTAAAGCTGGAAAATGGTCAAATTAAAGTACCTCTGGTCAGAAAGGTTAAAGCAGCATTTAAAGTTGATAGTTTTCTCTTAGATTTCCCTAGTAATCTTGAGTTTAAAGAAATCAGAGAAATTAGAATTTTACCTCGTAACTGCTGTTTTTATGTTGAATGGGTTTATGAGTTAAAAGCCGATCGACCTCAGCTAGATAAAGCCAAAGTTATAGGGATAGACCACGGAGTTGATAATTGGTTAAGTTGTGTCTCTAATGTAGGGACAAGTTTTATTATTGATGGTAAACACCTTAAGTCAAAAAATCAATGGTACAACAAGCAAATAGCTACATAGAAAACTTGGGTAATAGTATTCAATTAGAAATGGTTTATATTCCTGGAGGCAGTTTTCTCATGGGGTCGCCAGAAAATGAAGCGGAAAGAGACTATGATGAAAGTCCGCAACATCAAGTAACTTTCTCTCCTTTTTATATGAGTAAATATCCCATTACTCAAAACCAATATCAAGCCATTATGGGAGAAAACCCTTCTCACTTTAAAGGAGGAAACCGCCCAGTAGAAACTGTGAACTGGTACAACGCTACAGAATTTTGTCAAAAGCTATCTGAGAAAACCGGCAAAATTTACAGACTGCCCAGTGAAAGTCAGTGGGAATATGCCTGTCGTGCTGGGACAACTACTCCCTTCTATTTTGGGGAAACTATAACGTCTGAGTTAGTTAATTACCACGGTAATTTTCCTTATGGCAATGCCCCTAAAGGAAAATATCGAGGAGAAACAACAGATGTAGGAACTTTTCCTCCCAATGCCTTTGGTTTATACGATATGCACGGCAATGTCTGGGAATGGTGTCTAGATGTTTGGCACGATAATTATAATGGTGCTCCTACTGATGGAAGTACTTGGGAAATTGAAGGAGATACTAATACAAGATTGCTCCGTGGCGGTTGCTGGTGCAGCTTTTCTTGGTATTGCCGGAGTGCCTGGCGTGACGACGAGTATCCCGACCACTGCTACTACGTTAGGGGTTTTCGGATTGTCTGGTCTCCGGTGGTGGTTTCTGCCTTTCGTTCCTAGGATTCTTCCCCCATACCACAAAACAGTCTATCTATCAATCTACCGAAAAATGAGGAGAGAAAAATTAGTCATTCATAGTCAAATAAATTCAGGCGATCGCCTCTAAAAACAACGACACAATAGGTATTTGCAGCCTCAAAATTCTTTTAAGCAATACTTACCCTTGGATTTTTCTACCATTTAGAGTATCACACAACTGAGTAAAAGCGCTAAAAATATTGAAACTTCGTTAGCTGATTGGGAAAACTTTTCTCCGATTTTGTCAGAGGTTGATGACAAAATTAAAAATTTTCAAACTAAAAGACTAAAACCTATAACTAAAACTTACCAAAAAATTAAGGTTTAAAGCCTTTCCTTTAAAGGAGAAACAAGAAAAAATTTTCATGATTAGTCAATCCTCTTCTTTTCAAGGAGAGGTCATTTCAGTTATCAGTTATCAGTTATCAGTTATCAGTATCTCCGGCTTTAGTCGGAGGCTTGAAAATACTGAATGTAAATTTTTTCATTTCCCTAAAAGAGGGAGGCTTTAAACCTAAATTCTTTAATTCTTTAATTCTTTAATTATTGATTCTTCGGTAATTGTTAATTATTAATTATTAATTGTTGAAATACCGGCCTAATTTTCAGACATAGTAGTTTTTTTGATTTACTCATCAAAATTTTTCGGTAAATGCTGACTTTAATAGTGCTGTAAATATTGGAGAAATAACCTTATGGGAGTTTACCCCGGACAGACACTTAGGCATCGCTAAAGGTCAAAATGAATGAACTATTAATCATTCAAAACACCTACGACGTGATTATCTGGTATGTGCCGATTGATTATTAGCATTAGAGGAAAATTCTGAAATTAGAAAGCAAGAATACAAAGCCTTAATCAACTCATTAGCTGTTGTCAGAATGTTACGTTTTATCGAACAATTTGGTAAGCATTTCCTCCGGAATGCGCCCGCATTCAGCCGTCAGCTATCAGCGCTTCAGCTATTGCTTTTAGTTTAGGATCAAAGCAATATTTAATTGTCTTACTACAAAAGTTGGCTCCCTT
>JAXHSW010000134.1:0-16919 GCA_034190295.1 Cyanobacteriota bacterium
GTGTTTTAATGAATATAGATTTTCAACCCAGTTTTGATAGTCAGATTTAAATCTGACTCAATTAGTAAAGCTTTTATCTAAAACTAAAAGCAATAGCTGATGGCTGATAGCTGACAGCTGAATGCTTACCCTACTTCACAAATTAAACGAGAAGGATATGTCATATTTGACTATATTTTTATGAACTATTATCATACTATGTCATTTCAGTTATCAGTTATCAATTTTTTTTCATCCCCTTAAAAGGGGAGAGTTAAGAGCTTATTTTTTGCTCATAACTACTTATAGTGGTTTTCACATAGATAGACTACAGTCGCAAAAGTATTTTTCTAAGACTTATGGACGTTGCATGCAATGTCCCTACTATTCTTTCTTCTTCTTTATTTCCTCCTGAGGACTGAGGACTGACTCCTAAAGAATTAAGATTAACTAGCTATCAGCTTGGACGTTCCGGAATGCGACCCTTGCCAGCATTTAGCTGAAGCGCTAAAAATTCGAGGGTTTAAGTCCCCCACTATATTTGAAAAAATTAGTGGTGCGCCTTTTATGGTGGATTAAAACCCCATTATACACCTTAAAAAGCTGACTGCTGATAGCTGAGTGCTGACTGCTACTTCAATATCATACACGCGCTTCACCGACGCCGAGAATTTAACTATTATTCCGCATAGTTGATTGTAGAAATTAAACTTGTTGCTTTAGCCATATCTAGGGGCTTAGAAAATAAATAACCCTGACCATATTCACATTTTAATGCTTGTAGTTGAAGAACTTGTTCTGTAGTTTCTACTCCCTCAGCTACAACATCTATACCTAAATTGTGAGATAAAGTAATAATTGAACGGATAATTTCTGTGGGGTCAATTGAACCTTCACTTACCAGATTAGCAACACCTATTCTATTTACAAAAGAACGATCGATTTTCAAAGTATTCATGGGGAAACGGTGCAAATAACTTAACGAAGAATATCCTGTACCAAAATCATCAATACATAACTCAATATTCCGCGCTCTTAATTGAGACATTTTTTCTGTAACAAACTCATAATTTTCTATTAAAGCACTTTCAGTAATTTCCAGTTTTAAATTACTACCATCAAGCTGAGTTTCTAAGAGGATTTGGTCAATTTGTTCGATTAAATCTGCTTGAGCAAACTGTTTCACAGACAGATTAACACTCATTTTTAAAAGATCATTATTGGGAAATTCATTTTGCCATTGACGTAACTGCTGACAAGCTTCTCTCAATACCCACAAACCAAGAGGTATTATTAACCCTGTTTCTTCGGCAACAGGAATAAATTCAGCAGGAGAAATTAAACCTAATTGTGGATGTTGCCAACGTATTAGAGCTTCAAAACCAGTAATATTGTTTGTGCTGAGGGACACAATAGGTTGATAGTTAAGCACAAATTGAGATAGGTTGTTTTTGAGAGCGCTTTGTAAATTGTTCTCCAACTTTAAACGTTTGAGAATTTGAGTGTGCATAGAGGTACAAAAAATTTGATAACATCCTCTACCCATATTTTTGGCAGATTGCATAGCTATTTCTGCATCTCGTAAAAGATTTTCTGCTGACCCAATATTTGTGGAGTTGAGAGCAATACCAATACTAGCAGTAATAAATACTTCATTTCCTTCTAAAATAATTGGTGAGGTTAGTTGTTCGTGAATGCGATTAGCAATACAGGTGGCATCACTAATTCCTGAAATATATTCTAGCAAAATTACAAACTCATCTGCACCAAGACGAGCAACTGTGTCTCCACCAGAAAGCAATGCTTTTAGTTGTTCGGCGATCGCAATAATCAGTTTGTTTCCAATGCTATGACCAAAACTATCATTAATAACTTTAAATCGGTCAATATCTATAAATAGGACGGCAAAGGAAAAATTGTTTCGGCGTTCCGCATATTTAATTGTTTGCTCCAAACGGTCCATAAACAGAGTACGGTTAGGGAGATGAGTCAGTGGATCGTGTAGTGCGTCATGTTTTAATTGTTCTTCAATTAGCTTACGTTGAGTAATATCATGACTGTTAACAATAATACCTTCCACTGCCGGAGCGTGTAAAAGGTTAGTGACAACACCTTCGAGAAAGCACCAAGAACCATTACTATGCTTAACTCTATACTCAATAGGTGGTTGAATAATACCAGGATTTTCAATTGCTTTGTTAAAAGTATGAGTGATGAGGGATAAATCGTCTATGTGAATCAGATCGAACAGACCCTGACCAACTGCTTCTTCTGGTATATATCCCAAAACTCTTGTGATTGAGGGACTAATATAACGAGAGATTCCCTCAGCATCAATAATCAAAATCAAATCGTTAGCATTTTCAATTAGGGCACGAAACCTCAGCTCATTATTTCGCAAAGCTTGTTCTGCTTGTTTGCACTCCGTGATATTACGGACAAGCATCATCATGGCTACAAGCTGCTGTTGACTGGCAATAACAGTTTCTTCTGCGTGCTTATATTGTGTGATTTCTGTATTTGTCCCCATTATTCTGTTCGCTTTTCCTTCATCATCTTGAATCGCTACTCCGCAACAAAAAAACCATCGATAACTGCCATCTTTATGTTGCATCCGATGTTCGATTTCATATTTTGGTGTCAGTCTGGTTAGGTGAGCATTTGCTGCTGCCATCACTTCTTCTCGATCTTCTGGATGCACCAATTGATGCCAATCATCTATCATGTTTCTAATTTCCCAATCTTCATAACCAAGCATTGCTTTCAATATAGGATCGAGGTAAATGACATTTGTTTGTAAGTCCCATTCCCAAATTCCTACATGACCTGCTTCAATGGCAAGAGCATAGCGTTCCTGACTTTTGCGTAGATGTTCTTCTACTTGCTTGCGTTGAGCAATTTCTATTTGTGCTTGTTGATATAGTTCAGCTTGATGAATGGCAATGGCACAATGGTCAGCAATTGATGTCAATAGAGATAGTTCATCTTCAGTCCATTTTCTTTCTCGATCGCACTGGTCTAGAAGAATCCCACCAAGGTAAGTCTCCTGATACAACAATGGTGTAATCAAGACTGAAATTACTTGACACTCATCCATAATATTTTTAACTTCTGAGTCTATTGTTGTATCGAATTTACTGATTTTTACTTGTTCTCCTCTAGCGAGTAGCTCTGAATAATATTGATGAACATCATAACAAAAACTAACTTGATTCTCACATTCAACTGTCATATTATCCAAGTGACAAAGATTTATATTTTTCTGATAGTCCAGTCTCACTATTATACAATGACTAACTTGCAAAACTTCATGTAACTGCTCAACAGTTTTTTGCAGGACTTCATCCAGTAATAAAGTATTACGCATTCCTTGAACAATGCGATTAATAATTGCTTCTTGTTGGGCTTGCTGTTGTAATTTTATAATGGCACGTTGCTGTTCTTTTTTCGATCTAAATTCAGCACTAACTCGCTCTAAAATAATTGATAAACTTAATAATTTATCTTTGAAAATATAACGATCGACCCCTGCTTTTAAACATTCAAAAGCTTTCTCTTCTTGTAAATCATCTGTGATTAAAATCACAGGAACTTCTTGTCCTGATTTTCGTAGTAATGTAAGCACCTCAAAGATATCAAAATCTGCTAAATAATAATCTGACAATATTACATCATATACATTATCTTTAAGCAATTTTTGGCAATTTAGTTTACTGCCTGCAACATTATATGTAAATTTTACACCATTAGACTTTAAGGTATTGACTATGAGCGCTAAATCTTCCATCACATCTTCTACAATTAGCAAATTTAGTTCTTTGCTAGATTTTAGTATTTTTTGATACTCGATATATTTTCGCTCCACCATATAAAAGTCACTTCAACAAAATCAGCTTAATTCATTATAATCCATGTTTTCTATAGGCTACAATATGAAATTTTAGAAACATCATTAAATCAGTAGTTTTGGGGAGAAAAGTACATACCATTTTTTTTGCAAATAGTAAAGGTTTCAAAACTATTTAATTGCTATTATTAGTCCAATGGTTGAGTAAGATTTTGATTGAGCTTAATAAAATGATTTGTTGTTATAGGACTGTTTAATTATAGCATTTTTGCCATAGTTTAGTTTAAGGAGTATAATACCAATTTTATAAATATTTGCTACAAATAGCTAGGGTATTTCTTAGGAGTCTACCCACCCCTAACCCCGACGGTGGAGGGGAAAGACCGAGTCCTATGGGAATGGCTTCAATACCAGTTTTGAGCTAGTAAATTCTCTTTTTCTCTTGGTGCGCTACCAGGTGCGACTGGTGTCTCGCGGGGTCGCACCGCTTTGTCAAAGGGATATTTGAGGTTTTAAGTTCCATTAAGATCGCTTCTGACTTCTGACTTTTGACTTCAGACTTTTTAGTGAAACGGTATAAACCCGCAAAAGAAAAGATAAATTTCAGATTAGGGATCGAATATCTGCTTCGGTTGAGAAGTAAAGTATTTGATTAAACATCTGAATAAAAAAAACTGTTGCTGACAAATAAAAAAATGAATTTTCTGAAAATTATCACCATAATTATTATTAGTATTTTACCTCTAAAGACTATTAAGACTGGAAAGTTAATTATTAGTATTACTACCCTAATACCACTAATAACATCAGAAGTTGCTCTTGGTTTAACAGAATCAGAAATTAACAAAATAGCAGGAGAAATTACAGTTAGAATTGATGGACCAAACAGAGGCGGTTCGGGTGTAATAGTCGAAAAACAAGGAAATACATACTATCTACTCACCAACTGGCACGTTGTCAATAAAGTAGGAGATTACCAAATACGCACACCCGATGGAGAAATGCATCCAGTTTACTATAGTCTCATTAAACAAGTGCCAAATGTAGATTTAGCGGTTGTGCCATTTACCAGTTCTCAAAATTATCCCGTTGCCGAAACAGGGGACTCAACTCAGTTAATTCCGGGAAAAACAGTTTTTGTCGGGGGATGGCCGCGTTCTGGGAGTAACCTCCAACAACGAATTTTTCTGAGTACACCAGGGGTAGTCAAAGGGCGTCAGCAACCTATCGGTGGTTATAGTTTACTTTATGATAATTTAGTCAGAGCAGGAATGAGTGGGGGACCAGTGTTGGATGCAGAAGGTCGTCTAGTCGCTATTAACGGTATTGTCAAGTTGCAAGAAAACTCTGATGCGATCGTTTCTGGAGGAATAGAAATTAATACTTTTTTGCAGTGGCGACAACAGGTTTCGTTGCCGACCATTTCTCAACAACCTCAAACTGCTCAAACTACAACTACTCCAACAGAAGCAACAAACCCTGTTTCTACAAAAATTTCTACAAAAGAAAATGACACAGAAACTTCTGTAAATTTTACTTTGGCAAAGGCAATTTCTAATGAAGTAGGTGGAATAGTTAATTCTGTAGTTGCTTTAAATTCCCATATCATCAGTGGTAGTAGTAACGGGATGATTTCAGTCAGGGATATTAAGAATGGCGAAGTCATAGCTACTTGGAAAGCTCACAAAGAATCAATAAATTCAGTGGCAGTAAGTCCCAATGAAGAGTTAGTTGTCAGTGGTAGTGATGACAAAACTATCAAAATCTGGAAACTACCCAAAAATAAAAATGTCACTGATATTACTCTGGTGCAAACTCTCACTGGACATAACGATGTGGTAGATGGAGTAGCGATCGCTCCTGACGGTGAAATGTTGGTAAGTGGGAGTTGGGATCGAACTATTAAAATTTGGAATATAGGTAGTGGAGAGTCGATCCGAACCTTAGAAGGACATTCTGAGATTATCAATGCGATCGCTATTAGTCCTGACGGTCAATTTCTAGCTAGTGGTAGTAAAGATAATATGATTAAATTATGGAACCTACAAACAGGTAAACTAATTCGTAATATAAATACTAATTCTCTATCAATTTTGTCTGTAGTTTTTAGTCCTGATAGTCAGATATTAGCTAGTAGTAGTAGTGATGGTACGATTAACATTTGGAACTTGCAGACAGATGAATTAATCCATAGTTTAAAAGAACATATAGATGGAGTATGGTCAATCGTCATTACTCCTAATGGTAAAACTTTAATTAGTAGCAGTTGGGATAAAACTATCAAGTTTTGGGAACTGAGTACGGGTAACTTAAAAGGTAGTTTAAACGGACACACAAGTTATATTAGTACAGTAGCAATTAGTCCTGATGGTCAAACAATAGTTAGCGGTGGTTGGGACCGGAAGATTAATATTTGGAAAATTCCTTAATTTTAGGCAAAATCTAGCAGAAGCACTTAGGGAAGATCAAATAATTCCTAATTTTTACGGAGAAATTTTGTAGTGGTCATTTCAGTTATCAGTTATCAGTTATCAGTTATCAGTACCGACCACTAAAGCTGGAGAAAACGAAAATAGGCTCATTGAATATTCTCTTGGTCGATGGTCGGACAGCGCAGGTTTCCTCGCCATCCCACCCAACGGGGAAGCTCCGAAGAAATAACTCCGTTCCGAACTCCGCGAACGACCGCTTTTCATCCCCTTAAAAGGGGAGGCGCGTGGACTTCATTTTTTGGTAAAATTAAAATATTTAAGTTATAATTGTTGATATATTATGCTGTAAACAACCTTTACTAAAAGCCAAATTTTTCAGAATAATACTCCCATACAAATATATATATAGTAATAGAAAGATAGGTTAGGACTTATGCTGATAATTATCTTGAGACAGAGAAATATTTTTCCTACTTTTCCCTGTTATAAATTCAATCCCACCAATCAAAATATGAGAGAATTTGTAAGCATTTCCTCCGGAATGCGCCCGCATTCAGCCGTCAGCTATCAGCTATCAGCTATTGCTTTTAGTTTAGGATCAAAGCAATATTTAACTGTCTTACTACAAAAGTTGTCTCCCTTGTCCTTAAAGCTTATATTAATTTAAATACTGTCCTTTAAGGAGAGAGTCTTGTTGCGCTCTAGCTGACAGCTAATAGCTGTTTGCGCAGCAGTCGGACCGAAATGCTTACGAGAATTTATATAGAATCCGGTTATATAATAGAGTTGTCGCTAAATAGATCGATCGAAGAACTAAAACTTAGACATAGCAAGTTTTTTAGTTGTTTTTACCCCAGACAGCTATAAACTTTACTAGGAATTTTTGACCTGATAAAGCGACAAGTCTAATATATCTTTATAATTGTATAATTACTTCAATATCCCCTACTCCGGGCAAATGCCATTCGCCCCTACGACCCTACTCCTAACTATATAATAAATATTCAACAGGATTTGATATTACAGGAGGAATAATTAATGAAAAAAGCCTCTAATTACTGGATTATATCTCTGCTATTAAGCTTAATTATATGGTTAGGATTACCAAGTCCTAGTTATGCTGATAGTCAATCGATTAATACCCAAACTATCCATGTTTTGAATCGTCTAAGTTTTGGTCCTAGACCCGGAGATATAGAACGAGTTAAATCAATGGGAATTAATAATTATATTCAATCTCAACTCAGACCAGAAACTATTAGAGAATCTCCTAAAGTAACACAAGAAATGGCTAAGTTAACTAACTTCTACTTAGCTCCAACAGAACTATATAAAAAAACTGTCCCTCGACGAAAAAAAGGAGCTAAAAACTTGACTCGAAAACAACGAATAGAAATGAGCAAAAGTACCAGAAAAGTTTTACGAAAATCAGAAAATGCACGTTTACTTCAAGCCATATTTAGCAACCAACAACTACAAGAAGTAATGGTAGATTTTTGGTTTAACCACTTCAATATTTCTGTAGATAAAGGTAACTTAGCTCGCCTCTGGGTTGGCACTTACGAAAGAGACGCTATTCGACCTTATGCACTTGGTAATTTTCGTAATTTATTAGGGGCAACAGCATATCATCCAGCCATGTTATTTTATTTAGATAATTGGCTAAATACCGATCCTAATAGTAAAGGTGTTCGTGGCAGATTTAAAGGTTTAAATGAAAATTATGCCCGCGAACTTATGGAGCTTCATACTATCGGAGTTAATGGAGGCTATACACAACAAGATATAATAACTTTAGCAAGAATTTTTACAGGTTGGGGAATACAACGTCGTGGTGGAGATGGGAGTGGGTTTAAATTTTTTTCAGAACGCCACGATCGTAGCGATAAAATATTCTTAGGAATACCCATTAAAGGTGGTGGAATAGAAGAAGGAGAAAAAGCCTTAGATATTCTCGCAAGTCATCCATCTACTGCCCGTTTTATTAGTTATAAATTAGCTCAATATTTTGTTGCCGATATACCTCCCGGTAGCTTAGTTAATAAACTAGAACAAAGATTTCAACAAACTAATGGCAACATTCGTGATGTGTTAGAAACTTTATTTAATAGTCCTGAATTCTGGGATAAAAAATATTATAGGAGCAAATTTAAAACCCCTTATCAATATATTATTTCTGCGGCTAGAGCAACCGATATTGACAAACCTAAATGGGGTAGAATTAAACAATTTTTAGAGCAATTAGGAATGAAGCTTTATGCTTGTAAAACTCCTGACGGCTATAAAAACACTAAAGAAGCATGGTTAAATCCCGATGCCATCATGCGTCGAATTAGCTTTGCGACAATTATATCTCGGGGTCAGTTAAACCAAGGGCAACCAAGACGGATAAATCATCAGCAACTTAGGGCAACTTTAGGAAATAATTTTTCTGCCCAAACTCAAGCAGTAATTGGCAGTAGTCCAGAGCATTTACAAGCAGCTTTAATGTTAGGTAGTCCAGAAATGATGGAAAAATAGGCGTTGTTCAATAATTGATAATTGATCGTGGATAATTGATAATTACCTCTCCCTAAAAGGAAGAGGTAATTATTAATTATTAATTGTTGAAGTGCCGAATTAAACGGATTTGATATCAGGAGGGAAGAAATTTATAAATATTTAGTAATGCTGAAGATGGAGAATGTTTCGATCGGGACTTACGCATGCTTCACCTGAAAAACGCAATATAGGGCGAATGCCATTCGCCCCTACATAATTTAATATTAGAGGTAATATGAAAAGACGTAATTTTTTACAATTTGCTAGCTTACTATCAGCTTCAGGAATAATCTCTGTTGGTAGTCATGGTTGGGTAGCAAAAGGATTAGCTCAAACCAACAACCGTAAACGATTAATAGTTGTTTTTCTCCGAGGAGGAATCGATGGATTAAATGTAGTTATTCCCCACCAAGAATACACTTATTATGATGTACGACCAAAAATAGCAATTCCTGCCCCAGGAGAAGCAGAAGGAGCGATCGACTTAGACGGTCAATTTGGCTTACATCCTGCTCTAGCAAGTATCATACCCCTCTGGCAAAATCGCAGTTTAGCATTTATTCACGCCTGCGGTTTAAACAACAATACTCGCTCCCATTTTGATGCTCAATATTATATGGAAACAGGTATTCCAGGTAATAAAAAAATACCCGATGGATGGATGAATCGTTTGTTAGCAAATCTCCCAAAAGATCGGCTTACTCAAGCTGTAAATTTAGGAGATACACCACCTCGCATTCTCATGGGTGCAATGCCAGTTGCCAGTCTTCCCACCGGGAAAAAATCAACCCGTAGTTTACCCATAGACCGCCCCAAAATTTATGAAGCATTCGATCGCCTTTATAGCAGCAATGACGAACTTAGTAGAGTTTACCAAGAAGGTCGCCAGGCAAGAGACTTACTACTAGCTGACTTACAGTCAGAAATGGAAGCGGCTTCAGCAGGAGCGCCACCTCCCCAGGGTTTTGCTGGTGATGCCAAAAATTTAGCTCAAATTATGGTTGGTGATTCCAAAACACAATTAGGGTTTCTCGCTCTCGGTCGTTGGGATACTCACGTTAACCAAGGAAGTAGTCAAGGTCCTTTAGCAAGACGATTGAAACCTCTGGGGGAAGGTTTAGTTACTTTAGTTCAGGAGTTAGGTCCGCTTTACTCAGATACAGTAATTTTAGTAATGTCAGAATTTGGTCGCACGGTGAAAGAAAATGGTAATGGTGGCACCGATCATGGTCATGGTAATGTCATGTGGGTTTTAGGTGGTGGGGTGCGTGGGGGTCAGGTTTATGGACAATGGCCTGGTTTAGATGAGTCAGAATTGTTTGAGGGACGGGATCTAGCGGTGACAACGGACTTCCGCAGTGTGATTTCTAGCGTTTTAGAGCAGCATCTTGAAATTGAGCGATCGCAAATAGCACGGATTTTTTCTGGTTATTCGTCTAATCAGCGTTTGGCTTTATTGTGACATTGATTTATTGAAAAAGTCTCCAACTTTTTCATCACCACCCCCCTGAATCATCAGTATAATTTGCCAAAATATCTATAAACTCACCAGCACTTACAATCGGAATTATTACTTCTGCCTTAATATTCAGCAGGTCAGTATCACCTGAAATAATAAAATCAGCATTCGCTAATTTAGCACAGGCAATAATTTGGTCATCATCTGGGTCAGAAATTACAACTTTTTCAACTTCTGCAACTTCTACAATTTCCACCCAAGAAATCCAACTATTAACCACTTCTTGGGGACTAGACTCTAACAAAGCTAGTCTCCCTGAAAACTTAGGACGCTGTAGAACGTCTAACAATTCTTCTAGCATCGCTTCAGAAGTGTAAACTTCAACTTTCCCCGATCGCACTAATTCCAAAACCTCAAAAGGTTTCCCTCGCCAAAATAGTCCAGAAATCACAGTATTGGTATCTAAGGTAATTCGCATTAACTTAAGTTAACTTTCGTTTCTCCTGCTTATAGGATTTAATTTCTGCTTGAATTTCACCTTCAGAAATCGGAGCAATTTCATTAAGTTGAGCGAGACGATCGCAGATTTCAAAAAAATGTGAATCTGGCTTACGATCGACTCCTTTCTGTGTCTTAATCATATCCTCAACAGCCGACTTTTCCACCCGTTTGAGGATAATAGTATCTTCCTCTTGCCACAAGAGAAATTCATCCCCTGGTTGTAACTGAGACCGAATTTCTGACGGTAACTCTAACTGCCCATTTGTTGTTACTTGAATCACTGTTTTTGATGTCATTTTTTTTTATCCTAATGTAAGCATTTCCTCCGGAATGCTGTTTGCGCAGCATTCAGCAGTCAGCTATCAGCGATTAGTTATTAACGAGGTACTGATAACTGATAACTGATAACTTAAATGACCAGGGGTGGGGTATTTTTTCTTTTTGGCCATTAAGCTTTTCTCTTCTTTATATACCTTCTATTATATGTATACAAGTAATTTTATATCACAAAAACCAATACGGTTCAATAATTAATAATTAATAATTACCTCTCATTGAAAAGAAGAGGATTGACTGAAAGGAAAGTTTTTTTATTCTCTTGGTTGATTGGATATGGCTCCGAGACCTCGCCATCCCTCAACCGCTTTTTTCCCCTTAAAAGGGGAGGCTTTAAACCACAATTTCTCGGTAAAATACCTTTCAACAATTAATAATTGTAAAACTTGATATAATTCATCGATCGAGTTGACGAGGATGACGGGCAAAAAAGGTGAGAATTAAAATCAAAATCACTAATATCAAACAACCATAAAGACCGGGTTGATAGGAACCCAATTTATCTTTAAATATAGCTAAAAAAGAAGGTCCGATTGCACTAGCTATGACCAAAATCATCATCTGAAAACCAGAAATAGCACCCAAATAAGCTCTACCAAAAAAACGCGGTAAAGCTACTGCGGATAAAGTACCAAAACATCCCGAACTAATGCCAAATCCCACAATAGTTAATACCCGAAATAATGGCACGCCAAAATTAGCAATAGAAACAACACCTATTGCCTGACCAACCATCATCACCATGAATAAATATTTGATATTAACTCTGTCTGCAGCCACCCCCATCAAATAACCAACAATAGTAGATACAACTGCTTGGGGTAAAAATATGCTTACTGTTTGTATTTGGGATAATCCAAATTCGGCACCAATATCAACTATATGAAAAGTGATACCTGTAAATATCAAAGACTGGGAGGATAATACTAATGTCACCACCCAAAACATAATTGTGGCTATAGCTTCAGCGCGAGTAAAATCTTGCAAGTTGTTTTCAGATGAGTTTTCTACTTCAACCGTAGGTGTTTGTAACTCTCCATCCATTAATAGACCGCATTCTTCAGGAAGGTCGCGATAAAATACCCACCCTATTAACCCCATACCAATACCAACAACTGCTGCCATAGTTAGCCAAGCATTTCGCCACCCTAAAATATTAATCAATGAACTGAAAACTAAGGGTGCAATGGAAAACCCAAAAACCATGAATAAACCATTAACACCAGAAACAAAACCCCGGCGACGGTTAAACCATTTACCGAGAGTTGTACGACTGGTCATGGTTAACATTCCTTGACCGGAAAAACGCAAGCAGACAAAACCTAATATCAGCATTAATAGCGCTATAGTTGAATCTGGAATTCTAGGAAATGCGTTACTGATGAGAGTAGCTAGGCGATCGCTAAAACTGAGATAACACAGAGTTAAAGCTAAACCAACTGATGCACAAACAACAGTGACTCGCGCCCCAAAACGGTCTAGCAATACTCCCCCATAAGGCAATAGTAAACCACTGGTCAAAGTACCAAAAAAATAAGCATTGCTCAGTTCTAACCGTGACAGACCATTAGTAGCTAGTAAATAGTCAGTGAAAGCACTCATCCCAATAGTTTGAGCGGGTATGCTCATTATTACCCCAATGGTGCAAACAATTAAAATTATCCAGCCATAAAAAAACGGGAAATTTTTAGGAGCGAAGGGATAGTCAGGATGTAACAGATTTTTGGGAGTAATTTTAAGCATGAGATTAAATCGGGTTGAATCAGAATTATATCAGCTCTGAGAAATTATTCCCGTAAATAAATTCTTTTTCTAGTGTAAGGTGTGTTGCAACGCACCCTAATACTAATTTTTTTTCTGTTAAACAGGACTTACGCAAATTCTTAGACAATACGCTATCCATAGAGGGCGAATGCCATTCGCCCCTACTAGATATGGTGGTTCTGCGTAAGTCCTGTTAAAGTTAAGATGATGGTGATTTTCTCCGGTAAATATAAATATTCAACTACAATAACTAATTTGTTGGCACAGGAATATTGTCAAAAGTGTATGGTAAAACCTGAATGTGTTGAAAACTTGCCCCAGTATATTGACAATTCCAAAGCTGCCAGAATAGATATTATAGCAGTAGAAGGAAAGAGCGCGGACAGATTAAAAACTTAAAGCTTAGACAACGTAAGATTTTTCCTTCTTCCTTCTTCCTTCTTTCTTCTGCTATAAGTTGTCTGCCAAATTTTTTTATAATATTATTGACTGTGTTAAACAACGAAGAAATTATCTCCAAATTATCAACTATCAAAAGTACCATTGTCCCCATAACCTTAGCTATTTTAATAGGTTTTATATTCTACTGGCTCAACTTTCCTGTCGGTTGGCTGCTAGGGCCAATGATTGCCGGAATTATCTATGCGATCGCTCTAGGTACTCCCCAACCGTTACCGAGAGTAATAATGACGATCGGCAAAGCAATAATTGGCATTGCTACAGCATTTCGCTTTTCCCCGGAAACAATTAGTTTAATTAGCACTTACGCTATTCCTGTAGTGGGGTGTATTTTGATTACTGCTGCTTTAAGTATATTTAAAGGCTATCTGTTGTCGCTGTGGAGTGGAGTTAGTCGATCTACAGGTTTTCTGGCATCTATTCCTGGCAATGCTTCTGCTATTGTTGCTATGAGTGAAGAATTAGATGCAGACCCTATTGCTGTTGCTATCCTCCAGTATTTGCGATTGTTATTAGTGGTATTTATTATACCAACTGCTACCATATTCATTTTTCCAGCTATTGACCAGATTCAAACTACAACTTTATTAGCATCAGGTAAAACAAGCATACCCATGTTTGGGAATTTATTAATAATAGCAGGATGTTGTGGTTTAGGAATTTGGGGCGGAAAATTATTACGTTTGCCTTCCTCTGCTTTTTTAGGTAGTTTTGCAGTTGGGTTAACTACTTTGTGGGGAGCGCCATATCAATTACAAGTTCCTCAATGGTTATTTGCAGTCGGACTCCTGCTAGTAGGAATTTATATAGGTGTTCAGTTTGACTGGCAAAATGCTCGTAAATTGTGGAAAGCTGTTTTAATTGATATCGCACTGGTAATAGGATTAATTATTGGTTGCTTTGGAGTAGGTTACGAATTTTATAATTTAACAGAAGTGGACTTAATTACTTCTGTGTTAAGTTTCACCCCAGGGGGGTTAGAAGCAATGATCGCAACTGTGAATGAGTTGGGTGGTGATGCTGGTTTAGTGTTGGCAATTCAACTTACCCGGATGTTAACTATTATCTTAGTTGGGCCTGGTTTGACAACTCTGATAGTTAAGAGAATGAAAAGCTCTAGTGTTATATCAAAAGAGGGAGTGGGGAAGTAGGGGAGTGGGGGAGTGGGGGAGTGGGGGAGTGGGGGAGTGGGGGAGTGGGGGAGTGGGGGAGATTGAATATTAGACTTCTTGCAAAAGTTTTAATTAAATCAATTCAAGATATGAAATTATTTATTTCATCTCCCTATTCCCTGACTTCTGCAAGAAGTTTATTGAAGTAATTATAGAGTTATAAAGATATATTCAGGACTTACGCACGGACACTAAATCCAGTGAGGGCGAATGCCATTCGCCCCTACATATGGTGTTTTCAAGGGAGTTGCATGGGTAAGTCCTGATATTATATCAAATCCGTTTAATTTGGCACGTAAAAAATGTTCCATCTTCAACCATTACCAAATATTTCTCCATATTCCCCTCCAGGGAGGGGTTAGGGGTGGGTCCCCTACTCCCCTACTCCCCATCTAATTACACCGATGCTACCGGATTTGATATTATCTTTTCTTTTGCGGGTTTAATTCTTTTGCGGGTTTAATATCCCACCATCAACGGGGATGCTTAAAATTGTTTGGAGTTATAAGACACGAAGTGGCGTGTCGAAGATTATCTGGTAGTACAATTAGACCCTCAGCATAGCTGCCTTCTGCCTTCCTTACGATCGCTTTAGTGGCATGAACAGGAGGATAGTTGTTACAATCTCTAGAAGAAAAATACAGTAATATTGTGACGAAAAATATTGTCGTTGTCTAATTTCTCTGTTTACATATAGATATTATAACTGCAGAAGTTTTTTATGAAAACTAATAGATTAGAATCTTATAGTATAACAGCTCTGACTTTAATTTTAGGGATATTGTCTACAACTCCCGCCAAATCTCAACCCATCACCCCCTCAAACGACGGCACAGGTACAACTGTCAATCAAAACGGCAATCAATTTAATATTCAAGGTGGTACTCACAACGGGACTAACCTCTTCCACAGTTTCGATCGATTCAATGTTAACTCCGGTCAAACAGCTAATTTCCTCACCACTCCAGATACTCGCAACATTCTGGGTAGAATTACAGGTGGAGACCCTTCTATAATTAACGGTCTCATCCAAGTCATCGGTGGTAACTCTAACCTCTTCCTAATGAACCCCGCTGGCATAATGTTTGGCCCCAACGCTAGCCTTAATATACCCGCCTCATTCAGCGTGACCACAGCCACAGGTATCGGCTTTAACAGCAATAACTTCTGGTTTCAAGCTATGGGAACAAATGATTATGCCAACCTAGTCGGAAATCCCAGTGGCTATAGATTTAATGTCTCAAACCCAGGCGCAATAGTTAACGAAGGGAATCTCAGTTTAAACCCTGGAGAAAATCTCACTTTATTAGGTGGTACGGTTATCAACACAGGGCAACTCTCCACAGCAGGGGGTAACGTGACGATCGCCGCAGTAGAAGGAGGTAGTACCCTGAGAATATCCCAACCAGGACATTTATTAAGTTTGGAAGTAGGGTCAACAACAGCGAAGGGGGAAGCTCTTTCTGGTATAACCCCCTTATCCTTACCCGAACTTTTAACAGGTGGAGAAGTAATTCAGGCCACATCTATGACTGTGAATGGAAATGGTGATGTGGTTTTGATAGATTCAAATACCTTGGTAGCTGATGTACCTGGTACAGCTATTACTTCGGGAAGCATAGATGTTTCGATCCCCCCTAACCCCCGTTCAACAAAAAGCGCAGCAACATCTGGCCTCCCCCTTGGTAAGGGAGACGGGAGGGGGATGTCTCAAGGAATGGAAACGAATAGTCTTCCTCTTTCTCAGGGAGACGGGAGGGGGATGTCTCAAGGAATGGAAACGAATACCAACTCCAGTTCCCCCCTAAAAAAGGGGAGTCAGGGGGGACCTGATATCGGTGGACAGATAAATGTGTTAGGCGATCGCGTAGCAATTATTGATGCCAACATTAATGCTGATGGTCTCAATGGAGGGGGACAAATATTAATTGGAGGCGATTTTCAAGGTAATGGTATAGTACCCAATTCTCAGCAAACTTTTGTTAACAATAACTCATTTATTTCTGCTGACGCTACCACAAATGGTGACGGCGGTCAAGTCATAATTTGGTCGGATGGAATTACTAATTTTGCCGGGAATATTAGTGCTAAAGGAGGAGATTTTTCTGGTGATGGAGGGTTTGTTGAAGTTTCGGGAAAACAACAATTAATATTTGATGGAAATGTCAATGTTAGTGCTGCATTTGGCACCCCAGGCACAATATTATTAGACCCAGAAAATATCACTGTGGGAGAGTCAGAAAATACTGAAAGTTCAGAAACAGAAAATGTTGAGAATAATTCGGAAGTGGCATCTGATGAAAATTCTGAAAATACTGAAAGTTCAGAAACAGAAAATGTTGAGAATAATTCGGAAGTGGCATCTGATGAAAATTCTGAAAATACTGAAAGTTCAGAAACAGAAAATGTTGAGAATAATTCGGAAGTGG
>JAXHSW010000134.1:17019-25730 GCA_034190295.1 Cyanobacteriota bacterium
CATCTGGTGAAAATTCTGAAAATATAGAAACTACAGAAAATGTTGAAAGTTCAGAAACAGAAAATATTGAGAATAATTCGGAAGTGGCATCTGGTGAAAATTCTGAAAATATAGATTCTCCCACTACAGAAAATATTGAGAATTCAGAAATAGCAGAAAATACAAATTCAGAGACAGAAGTTACATCTACAGAAAATACTGAAAATTCAGAAACAATAGAAACTGAAACACCAATAGACCCCTTTGCTCAAGATAAAAATTCTGATGTGACAATTTCAGCAGAAAATATAGGGGAATTATCAGGAGATATAATTTTATTTGCAGACAACGATATAACAATCAATAAAAAGATAGAAACTACAGAATCTGTAGAATTAAAAGCAGGTCGCAATATTAATATAAATGCCGATATTGATACATCAATTGGCAATGGAAATATTGACTTACTTGGTAATAATGATGAAATGAATATTGCTAACCGGAGTGCCGGAGCAGCATCAATAAATCAACGGAATGGAACAACATTAAATGCCGGAAGTGGCACCATTAATATTCAGTTAGGAAATTTGGGAGAAATAGGGGATATAAATCTGGCTAACTTAACCACAACAGGACAAGTTTTAGTTAATGCCAATGGTGGAAATATTGCCAGAGTTTCTGAGAGTTCAATTATTAATGCAGGTAGTGTTTTATTTGAAACAAAAGGTAGTGGAGGAATAGGTTTAGCGGGTGCGTCTTTGCAGTTGAATGTAGAAAATTTAGAAGCGGTTTCTGGTAGTGGTGGAGCATTTTTTGATGTGTTGGGAGATGTGAATATTGGTGATGTGAGTGAGGATGTCAATGGTATTGTTACTGCTGGAGGAAATATAGAAATTCAGAGTGCAGGAAATGTGACTTTAACAGAAAGTATTTCTACTTCGGAACAAGATGCTTCTACTTCGGAACAAGATACTCCCACTTCGGAACAAGATGCTCCTACTTCGGAACAAGATACTCCCACTTTGGAACAAGATACTCCCACTTTGGAACAAGATGCTCCTACTTCGGAACAAGATGCTCCCACTTCGGAACAAGATACTCCCACTTTGGAACAAGATACTCCCACTTTGGAACAAGATGCTCCCAGTATAGAAAATAATTCTGAGGTAGCATCTACAGAAAATACAGAAATTGATAGTGGTACAGGTGGTGCAATTAATATTGAAGCTACGGGAGATATTGTTGCTACAGGTAGTGGAATTAGTGGGGAAAGTGTTTTTTTATCTGGGACGAATATTACAATAAATGATGAATTCGATGAAACTTCTGGGGATGGGAATATTCAGTTGTTAGCGATCGACGATATAACTATTGAGGATATAGCAGATGATGTCTTGGAATTTCAGCCTGGAATAGGAGAGATAGAATTTCGTGCAGATGTGGATGAGGATGGAATTGGTGCTGTGACAATGTTGGATAATCTGCCAGAAGTTAGCAGCAACGAGGATACCTTTGAGAATGGTGCGGATACTATTAAGACCAATGCGCGAAATTTGACTATTACTGGTGCCAGTATTAGTTTGGGTAATGTTGATACTTCTTGGTTCCCAACCGGGGAGTTGCTGACAAATATAGATGTGGATGAGGGGGGAGTGATACCATCAGAAGAAGAGGATAAGAGTGGAATAATATCAGCAGAATCTATCTCTGGAGATATTCTTACAGATTCGTTAGACAGTTTATCTATCAATGGGGATGGGGGTAATGTTAATATTGAGGCAGTAGGGGATATTACTACGGCAGAGATTATTACTAATTCTGGTGAATTTTTTGTTGTATCTGAAGGAGAACAGGGAAATGGTGGTAGTGGCAATGCTGGTCAGATTAATATAGAAAGCACCGCAGGGTCAATTGATACCACGGCCGGATCGCTTTTTGCTCGTTCAGTTTTCGGGGATGGGGGTGCTATTTCTCTGGTTGCAGAGGGCGACATCGCTACAAAATCTATCTCAAATGATGGCGAATCAGGAAATGGAGGTGCTATTTCTCTGGAAGCAGGGGGTAATATAACTACAGAAGACCTCAATTCCTATTCTTTATTAAATGATGACGAATCAGCGAATGGGGGTACTATTTCTCTGGTTGCAGGGGGCGATATCGCTACAGAAGAACTCAATTCCTATTCTTTAAATGATGGTAACTCAGGGGATGGGGGGGCGATTTCTCTGGTTGCAGGGGGCGATATAACTACAGAAGAACTCAATTCCTATTCTTTATCAAATGATGGCAACTCAGGGAATGGGGGTACTATTTCTCTGGAGACAGGAGGTAATATAACTACAGAAGACCTCAATTCCTATTCTTTATCAAATAATGGCAACTCAGGAAATGGAGGTACTATTTCTCTGGAGACTGGGGATAATATAACTACAGAAGACCTCAATTCCTATTCTTTATCAAATGATGACGAATCAGGGAATGGGGGGGCGATTTCTTTGGAGACAGGGGGTAATATAACTACAGAAGACCTCAATTCCTATTCTTTATCAAATGATGGCGAATCAGGGAATGGAGGTGCTATATCACTACAAACAGGGGGTAATATAACTACAGAAGAACTCAATTCCTATTCTTTATCAAATGATGGTAACTCAGGGGATGGAGGTGCTATTTTTCTCAACGCAAAAACGATAAAATTTAATCAACCAGAAGATGCAGACACAGAACAACTGCAAATAAATACATTTTCAGTCGGAACAAACAACTCCGGGGAAGGTGGAGACGTTAACATTACCACCAACAACCTCAGCAATGCAGAAATATTGACACTATCTACCAACTCCGAATCAGGACAGGTGACAATAGAAAGTAAATCAAGAGCAAACCTTCGACTGAATGACTTATCCATCATCACCAGTAAACAAGTAGCGATCGACACCCCTTTGACAGGAAAAATAAGAATAGATGTAGGCAGCACAGAAGGGCGATCGGGAAACGTCAATATCTTCAGCTCGGGCAACCTCAACCTCAACAATGTCACCATCGCAAATGACACCAAAGGAGACCAAGATGCCGGCAACCTCTACATTGAAAGTCAAAGAAACATCATACTCAATAACACCGATATCTTCAGTATCACCAGCGCGGAAGGAGACGCAGGCAACATCACCCTTGTAACTCCCCGAAACATCCGACTCACCAACAACAGCAAAATCCGAGCAAATACAGAAGGTACAGGTAACGCAGGTATTATCGACATCCAAGCAAACAAGCTCAACCTAGAGCAAGACACTAGCATAGTTACAGAAACTTTTGCAGCAGGCACCCCAGGAGATATCGCCATCAAAGCCAACACTGTAGATATCGGGAAAGATGCTCAAATAAGTTCTACAGCAGTATTAGGCGCAACCAACACCGGGGACGGAGGCAATATCACCATCAACACCAACGAACTCAATATTAGAGGAGAACTCGGAATATTTGCCGAAACTGAAGCATCAGCAAACCCTGGCACCCTTACCCTCAGTCCTTACGAAGACAACCCAGACCTCAACATCAATTTCAGCAACGACGGTTTCATTTCCGCCTCTACCTCCTCCACAGGTAATGGAGGTAACATTAACCTCAATGCTCCAGAAACAATAGATATCGCTGGAAAAGGATTCATTTCTGTAGAAACTTCAGACAAAGGAAACGCTGGCACCATCAAAATTGAGACCCAAAACCTCACTGTCTCAGATGGAGTAGCTATATTCGCTTCCACCACAGACAAAGGAAACGCTGGAGCGATCGAGATCGATACCGAAGAATTCACTTTAGAAACAGGAACAAGTTTAACTACAGAAACCAATAATCAGGGAAAAGCTGGAGATATAGAAATCAATAGCCAAAAACTAACCATAGGAGAGGATGCTCAAATTAGTTCCACAGTAAGAGAAGGAGCAACCAACACAGAAGCAGGAGGTAATATTACCATTAATGCTACAGATTTACTAATCTCAGGTCAACTCGGAATATTCACCGAAACAGCAGGAGCAACTTCCGCAGGTACTCTTACTCTGAGAGCGGGGGAGCAGGGGAGTAGGGGAGTAGGGGAGCAGGGGAGTAGGGGAGCAGGGGAGCAAGGGAGCGGGGGAGTAGGGGAGCAGGGGAGTAGAGAAAATCGTCCCGATCGCTTTGACCCAGACCTCAATATTACTTTCACTGAAAATGGCTTGATATCAGCACTCACCACCGCAAGTGGAGATGGAGGGAACATCAATATATTCGCTCCAGAAAATATAAATATTTCAGGGGAAGGTAGAATAACAGTTGAAACAGAAGGTGGGGGAAACGCAGGTACTATCAACATCGAAACAGAAAACCTCACCATAGCGGAAAACACTACTATATCCGCAGCTACTTCCGATAGCGGAGATGGAGGTAGCATCAATATCAACCTTAGTGAAAGCTTTCAACTCGAAGGTCAAATTATTACCGAAACCACAGGAACTGGAAACGGAGGAAAAATTACTATTAATACGGGGGAACTCTCAGCCGAAAATAGTACCATCTCAGCCAAAAGCACAGATGCAGGAAACCCAGGCGCAATAAAAATCACAGCTCAAGAAAATATCGCTATAGGAATTATCCAATCTTCAGCCTCAGAATCATTAGAATCAAAAGAAACTAATGCTGACGGAGGAGACATTACTATTACCAGCGAACAAGGAGAAATCAATGCTACTCAACCCATCCAATCATTTTCAGAAAAAGGTAACGCTGGAGATATTACTCTGACTGCCAAAACAGATGTGACTACTAATATTGTCAGTTCCCACGGAGAACAACAAGGCGGTCAAATTACCATAATTACAGAAACAGGAAACATAGACACCAGTGATGGATTTCTGGCAAACTATTCTGGCGAGGGAACTGGAAGCAACGTCACCCTAGAAACATCCACAGGAAACATCACTACTGGTGACATTTACTCCTTTGCTGATGCAGACAGCGGTAAAATCCTCTTAAAAGCAGGAAGTGACATCAACATCACCGAAAATAGTAATATTATCTCTGCATCCGAACCCCCAGAAAAAGAGGGAGATCGGGAGAGCGGGGGAGTGGGGAGAGGGGGAAATATTATTCTCGAAGCAGGAAACAACATCAACACCACAACAGCCAGAATATATTCCGGTGCAGATAAAGGAGATACAGGTACAATAAATATTGTTGCGGATGACGCAATAGAAGTGGGTCAAATCAACCTAACATCAGGGTTTGTCAGAGAAGAAAGATCGGTACTTAATAATTTTACCCTCATACCAAAACCCCAAGGAGAAGCTACCCAAGGAGTAGCAGGAAATATCAATATTACTAGCAACAACAGCACAATAGACACCACTGCTGGAGTAATAAACTCTCGTTCTCCCGACGGTACTGGAAATATTACACTCAACGCCAGAGAAAATATTACCGTAGGCAAACTAGAAGCTAGCGCTCTAAATGAAACCAAACCAACCACAGGCGGAAATGTGGAAATCATTAGCGAACAAGGTGGGGTAAATTCGAGCCAAGCAATAGAAACATTTTCAGAACAAGGTACCGCCGGAAATGTGAAGATTCAAGCTGAAAGTTCGGTTAATCTAGAAAATATTCTATCCCAGGGAAGGATGCGTGGGGGCGATATTACTATTGACAGTCGCAGCGAAAACAGCATGGATGTTCAAGGAGAATTAAGCACTTTTTCTACGGATGGTATTGGTGGAGATGTCACTTTCACATCTCGAGGTAATATCAGTATTAACGGAATTCGTTCGGAAGGGATGGAACAGGGTGGTGACATCACATTGGTGAGTGAAATAGGAGAAATTAGCTCAACGGGAGACATTACTTCTTTCTCAGAGCAAGGGAGAGGAGGAAATATTGAAATTGATGCCCCAGAAAGTGTGACTCTGGAAGATGTATTATCCTTTGGTGCCACAGACAGTGGGGATTTGAGAATTCAAAGTCAGACAGCAACAGTGAATACAGGGAATGTGATGACTCAAGCATCGGACGGACCCAGTGGTGAAGTTACTATTAATGGCAGTCAAATAACTACGGGAAATGTAAGTTCTTTGGGTACGGTCAGTTCGGGTATTATTCAAGTAGAAGCAACTGATGGTTCCATTACTACTTTGGACTTAGAATCTATCGCTTCAGAAGGGGAAGCAAGTGGTATAGAACCAGATGCAACAGGAGATATAAGTAGCGAAGAGCAAGCTGTCATCCCTGGAGATGGAGATGCCAATATCGATCTTGATGCTGGAGGAGATGTTTCTGTAGGTAATCAAGGAGATACTAATATCGATATTCAGGCAGGTGGGGATATCGGTGAAAATCAAACTGCACAGGCTAATCTAGGAGATGCTAATATCGATATTCAGGCAGGTGGGAATATTCCTGTAGAAGAGCAAACAGCTATTTCCGAAGGTGGGAATGCAACTATTAATAATACCCCAATCAATACTCCAGAACCAATAGCGATCGCTCCAGACAATATCAATATTCCAGAACCAATAGCGATCGCCCCAGATAATATCAATACCCCAGAACCAATAGCGATCGTCCCAGATAATATCAATACCCCAGAACCAATAGCGATCGCTCCACAGGAAATAGAAACAATTACTAATATTGATAGTGGCAACATTATTATACCAGAAGATACCACTGATAACCAGATTCTCCCAGTAGAAACTAACCCCATCCAAGTAGAAAATATCAATGATGCAACAGACATTCCAGTAATTACCTCAACAGACATCACTGCCACCCAAACTGATAATAATCTTCCCCAGTCAACATTACAGGAAATATCCGACAATAGCAATTTTTTCACCCTGACCGCTCCCACCAACTATAACCAAACAACCAATGCAGGCACTGCTCAAGAACAAACAGAAGCATCTATCAAGCATACAACTGACACCCAACAAATCTTAAAAACAATTAATCCAGTTAATACCAAATATATAATAACAACCACAGCTTCAGACCAAGTAGTAACAATGTTAGAACGAAACAGTCTCCAGGAATACTCAGATTTCCTGGGAGCAAATTTGGAAGGAAAATTAATTTCTACACAAAGCGTCCGAGAAATCTTAAGCGACATGGCAAATCAAACCGGAAAAGAATCTGCCATTGTTTATATTAATGTCTATCCAGAACAACTACAAATAATCTTATATACCAAAGAAGGTCAACCAATAATCAAAACCATTCCCGAAGTCAACCGCGAAGAAATCATGAAAGTTGCCCTAGAATTACGAATAAAAGTTACAAGTCCGTCCCACCAAGAGAATGATAGTTATCTATTACCAGCACAACAATTATACAAATGGCTCATCGCACCCATAGCATCAGAACTAGAAGCAGCCAATATCGATACCTTACTATTCAGTATGGATGAAGGTTTGCGCACTTTAGCCGTAGCAGCATTACACGATGGCGAACAATTCCTGATCGAAAAATATAGCCTGAGTTTAATTCCCAGTGTCAGTTTAATGGATACCAACTACCGACCGCTCCAAGATACTCGGGTATTAGCAATGGGAGCAAGTGAGTTTATTGCTCACAACTCCTTGCCAGCAGTACCTATTGAGCTAGAAATTGTTTCCGAAAAACTCTGGCGGGGTAATATGTTCCTCAATGAAGATTTTACTCTTAAGAATTTAATTACTCAAAGAGAAAGTTATCCCTACCCTATTATTCATTTAGCTACTCATGCTGATTTTAGACCGGGAGCAATTAGTAATTCTTACATTCAGTTGTGGGGTGAAGAACAAATAAAATTAGACCAAATTAGGGAGTTGGGTTGGAATGAGAGTTCTGTAGAATTGTTAGTATTATCAGCTTGTCGCACTGCCTTTGGGGACAAAGATGCCGAACTAGGATTTGCGGGATTAGCAATAGCAGCAGGAGTAAAGTCAGCTTTAGCTAGTATTTGGTATGTCAACGACCGAGCTACCTTGGCATTAATGACTGAGTTTTATAGTCATTTGAATCAGACTAAGATTAAGGCGGAAGCTGTAAGACAGGCGCAGTTAGCAATGTTGCGCGGGGATGTGGTGATTAAGGAAAATCAGATCGCGAGGGTTGGAGGTCGTGAGTCAGTAGAGTTACCATGGGTGTTAGGGGAGATCGAGAATCGAAGATTATCTCACCCTTATTATTGGGCAGGGTTTACCATGGTGGGTAGTCCTTGGTAGGGGGTGATTTCAGTTATCAGTTATCAGTTATCAGTTATCAGTATTTCTGCCTGTTTGCGCAGCATGATCTAAGAAAGTCAAAGACTTGAAATATTGAACCTACATTCCGCTTTCAAGAGTCAAATTATCAGGAAAATATTAAACATAAATGCTCGATCTAGCCAGACATAAGCTGCACATCATTCCCTACTGACTATTGACTACTTGCCCTTTATACTACGTTTTGTCGTGCGGAATGTAGGATCAATAGTTCAAAAGTGATATCATGTCCGGATAATAGCGTGATAAAAAAAACTTTCTCCTTCTTTTCCTGTTCTTCTTCTTCCTTCTTTCTTCCCCTCCTGGGAGGGGTTAGGGGTGGGTTTACTCCTGGGAGGGGTTAGGGAACACTTAGGTACCATTTGACGGCAGGACTTGTCTTGGATACTCTCGGGACATGTCTAATCTTGCTGCGTACCCTCCTTCCCGCCCCTACCTCTCCACGGTAGAGGCTGCCGAGTT
>JAXHSW010000135.1:0-3060 GCA_034190295.1 Cyanobacteriota bacterium
ACTTTTAAATGCATGACTTTTAGCTACTGGGTAGTCTCTGCAATTTGTAAATATACCCCTCAAGCACTGCTATAGTTTCATATATACTTCTAACTTTTAACTTTTAAATGCATGACTTTTAAATGCATGACTTTTAGCTACTGGGTAGTCTCTGCAATTTGTAAATATACCCCTCAAGCACTGCTATAGTTTCATATATACTTCTAACTTTTAACTTTTAAATGCATGACTTTTAGCTACTGGGTAGTCTCTGCAATTTGTAAATATACCCCTCAAGCACTGCTATAGTTTCATATATACTTCTAACTTTTGAATGCATGACTTTTGAATGCATGACTTATACTATAAAAACCAACGTTTTTTCCAATGAGATGTAGGTTCTAGGGAAGATTTTTGTTGTTCTAATTGGCGACGATGCACAATAATTTCTGCCGAGTCTGATAAGTGGGGGTCTCGGTAGGGAATACTAGCGCGAGTTAGTAAATGTTCTTTTTCTTTTTGGGAAAGTGGGGGTAAATATTCTTCAGTAAAACTGGCCACTGTTCCTGGCGATCGCCTACCTACTGGTGCAGTAGAACCAATTTTTAAATGAGCTTCGAGTAATGCTGTTCTGACTGCTGCAGAGCAGGAATATGTTGCTAGATGACCATCAGGTTTGAGAAAGCTACTTACTAAGCGCAAAAATTCTACAGTCCAAAGTTGAGGACAACTGGGTGGAGAAAAGGGGTCGAGAAATATAGCATCAGCTTGGAAACCAGAGTTATTTAGTTCTTGAATAGTGATTCTAGCGTCTCCGATGGGCAGTTTGGCTTGAATTTTTTCTGTTTGTAATTGATGGGTATTAGCTAGAGTAGCTAATAATTCTGGTACAGGGTCGGGCCAATTGTTTAGAAGATTTGTAGCGATCGCTGTTTTTGGTACTTCTGGGTCTAACTCTAGTCCCACTAATTGAATTTTACAACCTGGATTAATTTTCCAAATGGCTGCTAAAGCAGAGGCAGTGTTATATCCTAGTCCATAACAAACGTCAAGTAGGCGCACCACGGGTTGATGTACTCTAGATAATAGTTGAACTGGATAAACGAACTTAAATTCTGCTTCTTGTTGAGCGCCAAAATGAGAGTGAAAAGTTTCACCAAATTCGGGTGAAAAAAAAGTAAAAGAGCCGTCTGCTGTTGGTTGTGGTATGAACTTGTGATTTGTCAATTTTTCCTCTGAAATAGTTATCTAATGAATAAACAGAAAAAATTATACTTACCTCTTTGGTTTCCTTGTCCTAGTTCTTGGTTAAAAGCTTTAATAATGGTTTCTTTTCTAACTATTTTAGTTGCCATAGTTAAGGATTTAAAATTGGGAATATATTTTTGGCAACAACTAGGGGGAAGTTTAGAGTTATTCATTTGTTTGAGTATTATTTTTCTGTTTTTTTTGATTCCTGTTTTTGCTTTTTTGCATCATTACTTTATTTTGATTTTTCATGCTTTTCGGAAAATTTTAGATCGAAGTTATCGGTATAATTTTTTCTTATTCCCGCCAATTACAAGTTGGTGGAAAGCTTTATATAGTTGGTTGATAATTGTTATTAGTACTCTGGCAGCAACTTTAATATATACATTAATTTTGCCTTGGTTTAACCTAAATTATCAAATTGCAATTTTAGAAAAAAGTCAATTTTTATATCCTGAAACATTGATAGAATGGTTACTTTTATTTATATTTATTAGTGTTTGGTTAATTGTAGCAGCTAAATTATATCAGTTTGAATTTTTATCTAAAAGTTTTTTGGTATTGAACAAAATATATAGTCCTACTAGAAAAAAGACAAAATCCCCCAAACAACCTCAAATTAATTTGATTGAAGAAGGAAGAAGGAAGAAGGAAGAAGGAAGAAGCGGTGCAACCCCGCGTCGGCGAAAGACGGAAGGGAATGCGCACCAAGAGAGGAAAAAGTGGATGGGGACTCAAACCCCAAGCAATTGTAAAAATCGTGTAGACGGCGGAGTATTAAACCAAAAAGAAAAAGATAAAACAGAGAAAGAATTGGCAAAATCTAGCACTTATTATAAAGCAACACAAACTAATAAACCTCGATCGGTATTAGCGAAAAAAAAAGTAAAAAAAGTCAGAATAATCAAAAAAATTAAGCCAGTTTATCAAAGAGAAAAAAGTAATTACTTACAAAAAATCCAGAAAACAATTAAAAACAATATTTTGGTATTACTGATTATTCCTTTACTTACATTAGGCGTATATGGATTTTCTAAATGGCATTTAATGTCCGAAAAACCTATAGTTATAGTTCCGGAAATCCCCTCACCAATAGCCAAAAAAGTTGAGTCCGAAAACCTAGAAATTGTAGAAGTAAAAACTCAGCCTACACCTGTATATTCCCCAATAGAAAAATCTTCACCAACCCCAAAAATAACTCTTGTCTTACCGCCACCAGACCCATTTAAACTAGCAGTTAATCGAGCTATAAATGCAGCAGAAATGGCTCAGTCTGCCCAGACTAAAATAGAATGGGAAGCAGTAGCAAGTCAGTGGCAAGACGCAACAGAATTTATGAAAATAGTGCCAGCATCTCATCCTAAATATAAACAAGCCAGAAAAAAAATTAAAGAATATCAAGGTTATGCTGACTATGCAATGAGAGTAGCAAAAATGAAAAAGTAGTTGAAAAAGTAGTTGAAGACCGAAGTTGGAAGAAGGAATGAAATTGGAAAAAGTGGATGGGGACTCTAATACCATTTATCAAAAACTTTTCTACATTTTATTGAGCAGGGTAGTAGGGGCGAATGGCATTCGCCCTGAGAAATAAAAATAAGAATAATTAACATTAAACTTAGCTGCTAATTAGCAAAAAAGTTATTCTGGCTGTGTTAATTACTTAATAACTGAAGTTGTGTCCAAGTATAGCGTTAATGCGTGGGAATTGGTATAACCCCAAGCAAATGAAAAAGTAGTTGAAGAAGGAATGAAATTGGAAAAAGTGGATGGGAACTCTAATACCATTTATCAAAAACTTTTCTACATTTTATTGAGCAGGGTAGTAGGGGCGAA
>JAXHSW010000135.1:3160-25685 GCA_034190295.1 Cyanobacteriota bacterium
TGGCATTCGCCCTGAGAAGTAAAAATAAGAATAATTAACATTAAACTTAGCTGCTAATTAGCAAAAAAGTTATTCTAGTTGTGTTAATTACTTAATAACTGAAGTTGTATCCAAGTATAGCTTTAATGCGTGATAATTGTTATAACCCCAAGTAAATGAAAAAGTAGTTGAAGACCGAAGTTGGAATGAAATTGGAGAAAGTGGATGAGGGTTATAATACCATTTATCAAAAACTTTTCTACATTTTATTGAGCAGGGTAGTAGGGGCGAATGGCATTCGCCCTGAGAAGTAAAAATAAGAATAATTAACATTAAACTTAGCTGCTAATTAGCAAAAAAGTTATTCTAGTTGTGTTAATTACTTAATAACTGAAGTTGTATCCAAGTATAGCGTTAATGCGTGATAATTGCGATCGCCCCAAGCAAATGAAAAAGTAGTTGAAGACCGAAGTTGGAAGAAGGAATGACATTGGAGAAAGTGGGTGGGGGTTCTAATACCATTTCTCAAAAACTTTTCTACATTTTATTGAGTAGGGGAGTAGGGGAGTAGGTAGGGACGTTGCATAAGGGCGTCCGTACAGGGAGAAATAAAAATAAGAATAATTAACATTAAACTTAGCTGCTAATTAGCAACAAAGTTATTCTAGTTGTGTTAATTACTTAATAACTGAAGTTGTGTCCAAGTATAGCGTTAATGCGTGATAATTGTTATCACCCCAAGCAAATGAAAAAGTAGTTGAAGACCGAAGTTGGAATGAAATTGGAGAAAGTGGGTGGGGACTCAAACCCCGACTAATTGTAAACACCCTGTAGACAGTGGGGTATTAAACCGAAAAAAAAAGATAAAAACAAATATTTGCTATTTATTATTCAGAGGTAATTAGTTATGGTTCAGTACAGATTTATCGAGCTTGCTAAACAAGGAAATTCTAAATCCATCGCTACCCTATTAAATGGAACGTTACATCCTCAAGGTATTAATGCAAAAGTTAGTGCCGTAAATGGATGGTTACACATACTTCTAGAATCTGAAGAATTACCAGAGAGAAGTTATATTGTAGATATAGTTAGACATCAATTAATAGAATTAGCTCCTGAGTCAATTAAAAGAGTTAAATTACTAATTAAAAGATACAGGGATGATTATGCAACTTGGGGTCAGGAGTTTGATTTAAAATTAAATTCCTCATCAAATTTAATTTGGCATAATTTTGATGATAATCAACAATATGGATTTGATTCAGAGCAAAACATTAATAATATTAAAAATAGAAGTTGGAATCATCTGAGAATGAGTCAGATAACTCTAGGGATAGTCGTGGTAATTTTATTAATGGCAGTAGTTGTTTTTATTAGTAAAATGTCAGTCAAGCGATCGCCACAAACAATCAATAGTTTTATACCAATTTTATATGAGGTGGCACAGAATTAGGAGTTAGGTGTTAAGTCTGGGGAGTTAGGTGTTAAGTCTGAGGTCTTATACCAATTAAAAAAAAGAATGTTACGAATAGTAAGAGGAATAAAAAGACAAATGCAGGATATGTCCTTTGACAAAAAGAATGATTTATGACCTGAAAAATGGTATTGAAGCTATTCCCATACGACTCGGTCCTCGGTCCTTCCCCTCCACGGTCGGGGCCCGCGGGTGGGTTGACTCCTAAGAAATATCCTAGCTATTTGTAGCAAATATTTATCAATTTGGTCTTATATCATGTCCGGATAAGAACGCGATAGAACTCAGTTCCGCTCCGCGTTAACGCAGTTTTGCACCAGCAAACGACAAACTTTCTTCTTTTCCTCCTCTTTATTCTTTTTTTCTTCTTCTTTCTTCCCCTCCTGGGAGGGGTTAGGGGTGAGTTCTCCACGGTCGGGGTGAGGGGTGGGTTGACTCCTTACTCCTGAGGACTCTGTCATTTATTTATAACTGTTCAACCGGACATGATATTAGGTGTAACACCAATTTTTTTATGTGAGATGGCACATAATTATTTTTTCCTTTTTCCAACTTCAGCGCTTCCTTCTTCCTTCTTGAAGAAATTTATTAACTTGTCTATTTCGATCTAGAGTCAACCCCGATAGAGATATTATTCTATGCAAATTCATAAGAAGTTGCTCTTACTACTTATCCTCAACTATTATTAACTATTATCAGAAGAATAAAACTGGATTTAATTTAGTAAATATGACTAATAAAAATTTTCTTATTTCTCCTCAGTGGTTAGTAGACCATCTTATTTAAGGGGATAAAAAAAAGATAATTCCCTATTTTCTTGCCTCTTTATTGCAGAGGTACTGATAACTGATAACTGATAACTAAAATGACCCCTATTCCATGTTTATTTTTGTCTTTTCCCTAAATTAAAATATTTTTTTCATAACTTAAATAGGATTGCTATATCAACAAATCAAATTTTAGGTGTAGCTTTATTAAAGTTGAATCTAAAAAAAGAAGCATCAACAGTACAACGCCAAGATTTACTGAATAATTAAGGCTTTAAGCCTCTACATATCCAGGATAAAAAAGAAAAAAATTATTTTAGTCAATACTGTTATTTTAAGGGTAGATAGTTGTTAATTATTGAAACAAGCATCTAAATAATGGTTAATCTTTGCTATAAATTGCTTTTAACCCCTGAAGTAATCCCTTTGTTCTACAAACATTAAACCAGCATTAAGAGCCTTGCAAGAGTTATAATTATAAAGTTATAGCTGTCAATTATGTCGAGCAGTTATTAAACCCCATTGAATAGGAAAACATTAATATGTATGAAAATATAAAAAGTACACTTAGCAGATATCCCGCAGTATACGAACCATTACGCAAAACATTAAACAGGTACAGAAACCTGAAAATACAATACAACAACAACAGGAGACTTAGAAAAATACAAAAGCAAATATGGAAACATATTAAGCATAAAAATTCTGTTTTCTTTGTGCAAGTTGGCTCAAATGATGGGTCTCATGGAGACCCCATTCGGGATTTGGTTATCAAAAATATAAATTGGAAAGGCTTATTTATTGAACCGATTCCTTTTCTTTTCGAGAGATTAAAACAGAACTATAACAATTCTGAACGATTTATTTTTGAAAAGATTGCTATATCCACCCAAAGAGGTGTTCAGAAATTCTATTATGTTTGTGAGGAAGCAAAAGCAGAATTAGGAGGTCTACCTAAATGGTATGACCAATTGGGTTCTTTTGATAGAAATCATATACTTAAACATCTTCAAGGGAAGCTTGAACCCTATATTATTGAAGAAGATATCGAAACTATAACCATGCAAGAAATCTTTGACAGAAATAATATAGAAGCAATAGACCTTCTTCATATAGATACAGAAGGATTTGATTATAAAGTACTATCACAAGTTGATTTTTTGAGATATAAACCCTGTGTTATCATGTATGAGCATAAGCATCTTTCTAATGATGAGAAAAAATTAGCAAAATCACTCTTGGAAAAGTACAATTATAACTGCTTTTCTTATGGTGGTGATACCTTAGCTTTTATCAATTGCTAATCAGTAAGTACTCGAATTTAACGAATTCAGAAGTCAGAATTCAGAAGTTCTTTTTGTAACGGGGATTTGAACTTCGCTCCAAAAATATTTCGCCTTAAAAGGTGGGGTGGCGCGACCTAATTATTTTGATAAATATTTAGAAACTTGGTTATTTCTATACTAAGGTTTTGAGCTTTAATCTTGTACATCTGCTGACTAACTTCAACAATTAATAATCAAAAATAAATAAAATCAATTATCGCACATAAATTACCGAAGAATTAATAATTAAATAATTAAATAATTAAATAATTCACGCCTTGAAGCCTCCCCTTTCAAGGGAAAAAAATTTATTTTTTCCTTTTACTCAATGCTCTTCCTTTTAGGGAGAGGTAATTATCAATTATTCATTATCAATTATCAATTATTGAACAATTATTTCTCCCTACTCTGAACGGACGTTGCATGGAACTCTTTTGGAGGAGATATCTAATTAGGGAATGCTCTTAAAAGTCTTATGGGTAAGGGTAGGAGACAGGAAACAGGAGACAACCCACCCGCGGGCCCCTCCCAGGAGGGGAATGAGCGAGGAGGTAGGAGTAAGAATTGTCCCTTGATTTTTCTGCCCAAATCTTGCCCTAAAATACTAACTTTTTGAGCTTTTTAGACCGAAAAGCTTACACTTTTTTCGACCCAAAAAGGCTAAAACCTTTATTTTTCAATGCTTTTAAATTTAATCAGTAAGCCCTAATTATTCGTTATATCATATCCGAAGGCAATTGTTTGTGTAAACCCAAGAGTGAATATCTGGAAATTTAAGTTTTTTTCTTACTATTAAACCTTCCTACTTCCTACTTCTTCCTACTTCCTACTTCCTTACCTTTGCTATACAATGCCGATGCTACCGGACATGATATTATTCAGTAAAAAACATTCACTTCAATTAGTTGTACTTCATAACTTCGGAAACTGCTGTATCATTTTTATTCAATGTTTATTCCCTCTTCCTTCTTCTTTCCTCCTTTTATTCCCTCTTCCCTCTTCCTACTTCCTACTTCCTACTTCCTTACCTTTGCTATACAATACCGATGCTACCGGACATGATATCATTCAGTAAAAAACATTCACTTCAATTAGTTGTACTTCATAACTTCGGAAACTGCTGTATCATTTTTATTCAATGTTTATTCCCTCTTCCTTCTTCTTTCCTCCTTTTATTCCCTCTTCCCTCTTCCTTCTTCCTTCTTAACGTCTTTAAAAATCAAAATAAATATAAGGCAAACCCTCCGGTGCCAACAACCAAACAGTAAACAAAAATACAGGCACTAACAAAACTTTTAACTGCCAATTTAACTGTAACTTTAGACCACGATGAAACCAATAATTAATCCCCATTGCCACCACAACTCCACAAATTAACCACACCAACTGTAACCTTTCTAAACCCATCGCCTCCAAATAAACTTTATCCACAAATTGAACATCAGCATCATAACCCCACCAGTGAGAAAACACCCAAAAAGAATCCCTTAAATTCGGCAGTCGGAAAAATATCCAAGCACCAAAAACCATACTCTGAGTTAACAACCAACCGATTAAAATCCCTGGCAAACTTTCCCATATTTTTTTGACTTTAAAATGTTGAGAAATTGCCTCTATTAACCGATGAACTACTAATGCCAAACCATGCAAAACTCCCCAAACAATAAACCCCCAAGCAGCACCATGCCAAATACCAGCAATTAACATCACAGTTAACAAATTCAAACAAGTCCGAAATAAACCTACTCTTGAACCTCCCAAAGGAAAATATAAATAGTTTCTCAACCAATCTCCCAAAGTTGTATGCCACCTGCGCCAAAATTCTGCAATACTTGTACTGAAATAAGGAAAATCAAAATTTTGTGGCAAACTTAAACCCATTAAAAAAGCACTACCACGGGCAATATCAACATAAGCACTAAAATCCAGATAAAGTTGTAATCCATAAGCAATTGTTGCTAACCATAAATCGCCACTTCCAGCACGTTGTAAATTACTAAAACTCAGGTCTACAAAAATTCCTAAATTATCAGCTATTAAAGCTTTTTTTACCGCCCCAGTGGCAATTAACCAAATTCCTTCAGTTATTTGCTCTAAAGTAGGTAATTTTAAAGCAGGAGTTTTCACTAAAGCTTGAGTAGTTTTTTTCCCAATCATTCCTAACTGATTTTGTAGATAATGATAACGAGTTATCGGACCAGAAATAAGTTTCGGAAAAAATAACTTATAAGATGTAAATTCTAATAAAGAAGAAGCTGAAGGAGCGCCTCGATAAACATCAATTAGATAAGCAAGACATTCAAAGCAGAAAAAACTTAAACCTAATGGTGCAATTACATTACTATCAACCCAATTAGCAGTTTCTAAAATATTAGGTATATTGTAGAGTATGCCAATACTATTTAATAAAAAAGGTATATATTTGAAGCTTAATAAAAGTAAAATATTGCAGATTATACCTAACCACAATAATAGTAAGCGACGGCGGTTCCATTGTTTATTAGCAATACGCCAATCTTTTGGTTCCCCAATAGCTTGAGCAAGGTAAAAATTTAATAGGGTAATTATTAATAGTAATGGAATATATTGGGGTTGAATAGTAGCGTAGAAAATTAAACTAGCAACTAACAGGATAAACACTCGCCAAGACTGTCGTGGCATTGACCAATAGAGTCCCAATACTATTAATAGGAATAGAGCGTAGTTAAAAGAAATAAAAGTCATACCGTTTCACGGAAGTCAAAATTTAAAAGTTAAAAGTCAAAAGTTAAAAGTCAAAAGTAAGATTTAATCGGTTTAATGCCTCAAAACTTTTACCGAAAAATTGTGGTCTAAAGCTTCCTTTTTTAAAGGGATAAAAAAAGAGAGTATTCCTGATGTCAAGCCTCCTTATTGCAGAGGTACTGATAACTGATAACTGATAACTGATAACTGATAACTGAAATGAGCCTACAGTAATTTCAGGAAATTATTTACTTATGCAATTTGAAACTATTTGTAACATTCTTTTTTCAAAACAGTACCTCCAGTCATCTCATTGCTTAAATTTAACTTTTATTTGACTTCAAAATCTGTCATCTCATTGCTTAAATTTAACTTTTGACTCTTGACTTGATTAAATTCTTACTTTTGACTTTTGACTTTTGACTTCAAAATCTGTCATCTCATTGCTTAAATTTAACTTTTGACTCTTGACTTGATTAAATTCTTACTTTTGACTTTTGACTTTTGACTTTTGACTTCAAAATCTGTCATCTCATTGCTTAAATTTAACTTTTGACTTTTGACTAGATTAAATTCTTACTTTTGACTTTTGACTTTTGACTTCAAAATCTGTCATCTCATTGCTTAAATTTAACTTTTGACTTTTGACTAGATTAAATTCTTACTTTTGACTTTTGACTTCAAAATCTGTCATCTCATTGCTTAAATTTAACTTTTGACTTTTGACCTTGATTGGACTCTAACTTTTGACTTTTAACTTTTGACTTTTGACTTACTTTAGCTAATCATAAAAAAAATTCCTCAAGTACTTGTCAAAATTATATTTAGTCTGCTACGATAGTAAAAGTGAGAAAAAAAAAGCCGGGATAGCTCAGTTGGTAGAGCAGAGGACTGAAAATCCTCGTGTCGGCGGTTCAAGTCCGCCTCCTGGCATTCGGCCTTGCATAAATGCGAGATGATTTTAATACTATATTATTGTGGAATGGGCATCTTGCCCGTTCCCCCACACCACTTATATTCATCCCGCCCCTCAGCAATGTCTGGCATTAATAAGTAAGTAGACAAAATTATTTGTATATAAATTTATTGTCGATCCTTTGATAGCTCTATGACAAAGCAATCAAAAATGCACAATTAATTCTGTCCAGGTACTTACCGAGAAATTGTGGTCTAAAACCTCCCCTTTTAAGGGGATAAAAAAAGATAATTCCGTATTTCAAGCCTCCTTATTGCAGAGGTACTGATAACTGATAACTGATAACTGATAACTGAAATCACCCCCTATTATTCCTTTTTTTAAGGCCAGATTTCTTGTTTCTTGATATAGCTTTCAAGTTCGACAATTTTCCTCTAATCCAGAAAAAGAGTCAGGACTTACGCACGGAAACTAAATCCAGTGAGGACGCCATTCGGCAGCTCTGCGGAACGCAAATGTCAAAAGCTTGCGCATAACTATCGTTAACGCCCCTACATATGGCGTTTTCAAGGTTAATTTGCGTAAGTCCTGAGAGTGTTGATAGACCATAAGGACAGATTTCGCCCCCTCACCTCAATTAGAACAGAGTTGCAAATAAATTAAAACACAAAAAAAGTCATAAATAAGAAGATTAAACGTCTTACTTATAAATAGACTTGACTCACAAGAATGGACTTACACACATAGCCAACTTTAGATACTGCATAAGGCCAAAAGCTGGCCGTGTTCAGGAATAGTTGCTCTGTTTCATTAATTGATAATTGATAATTACCTCTGGTTAAAACCGTTCTTAATTGAATATAAGGAAATATCATTTCTTTTTTATCCCCTTAAATAGGGTGGCTTTAAACCAGAACTATTTAATTATTAATGGCTTTGTTGCATGAAAGTAGCGTTCTTAACATCCATTCGGCAGTTATATCGCCCTCTTTGGCAATTATTACTACTGGACAATAGTTATTGCTCTGCTGATGAGCGATCGCCCTGGGAAGGCAATTATTACTATTGGACAATAGTTATTGCTCTGCTGATGAGCGATCGCCCTGGGAAGGCAATTATTACTATTGGACAATAGTTATTGCTCTGCTGATGAGCGATCGCCCTGGGAAGGCAATGATTACTATTTATCTATTGGACAATAGTTATTGCTGTGCTGATGAGCGATCGCCCTGGGAAGGCAATTATTACTATTGGACAATAGTTATTGCTCTGCTGATGAGCGCCATTCGGAGCAAGTGCGGCAGCTATATACTTTCATGTAACAAAGCGATTATTAATTATTAATTATTAATTATTCAGTAAGTCCTTACGAAAGTTGACATTTCTTGTAGTTTTGTCTTTAGTTCAACAATAAAGATAAAGGTAGATTATGTTTCTAGAAAAGCTCAAACAGTGGTCTAAAAAAATTCTAGTTGGATTAATAGTAGCGTTTCTCCTTAGTATGACCTTTCCTTCACAAGTTTTCGCTGCTACTGTCTTGCAAAAACCAATTATAGAATTAACTAATGCAGAGTTTTCGAGACCAACTCAAGCTAATAGTTATTATCCAGATTTCGTGCCTCCAACCCATATTCATCTGGGTGTACCTACTCAATATCAAGGTCAAGTAGCTCGTCCGGGTAATGTGTTTGTTACTTTCGTTAGTATCAAAGTAAACGATGTACCACAAGGAAATCTCACACGTTGTACAAGTGGTTATTTTGATTCAAATACCTTTCCAAATAGCACTCCACAAGAGTTTAAAAATGTTTTAGATAGTCTTGATTTGTTAGTGAGTGGATGCAGATAAACGAATAATTTTTGTTGGGGTCGGTTGGCATAGCGCTCTGCGCAAGGCAAAAGTCAAAAGTTAAAAGTAATGTCTGACTGAGCTTGAGCCTTTATAAATGCCCTAACCTTTGTTTCGACTGGTGGAAGGGAGCGATCGCTCTCTTCCCTACCTCTAGTAACTCAACCCTGGGTACTCAAATTCTGACTAAAATTAACCAGTGGCGAGCATATTCCTCAATGCGACTCGCTGTCACATTTTGCTGACAAATTTAAGAAATATTCTCAATAATTTTATAGCAAATTACATGATTTTTTAGACCAAAATAAATGCTCAAACTCAGTCAGAAATTATTTTTTACTTTTGACTTGAGCAAAGTAGGTATTAAAAATAATTATCTTTATTTATAAAAAAATATATTTAAGCAGTTGAGGTTGACTTTACCGAAAAATAAAGGTTTAAAGCCTTTCCTTTAAAGGAGAAACAAGCGGTCGCTCTTCGGAGCTTCCCGTAGGGTGGGGTGGATGGGTTTCCTAACCATATCCATGAGACCAAGAGAGAAAAAATTTTCATGATAATTCAATCCTGTTCCTTTTAGGGAGAGGTAATTATCAATTATCCATTATCAATTATCAATTATTGAAGGTAGCTATCCGGTCGTGTTGCAGCAAAATTCAAACACTTAAAACATTTTGAATACCCCAAATTAATTAATCTATGCTTAATCTCAAGACCGAGGAAAAAGAGAAATTAACAGACCCGCTCCCAGGAGGTGACACTACTGATGAGGGAGGAAGTATGACTATGTTAGCCACCTTGACTCCCGCTCCTGTGGCAGCCGCTCCCGGAAATGGCAGAAATCCTCAGAGATTGGAGAAAGAGGATATCGAAAACGAGTTTTGGCAGGTATGGTGCGAGCATCGAGACCGACTTTATCGCTGCTGTCTGAGGTTGATGAACTCTAACCATTCAGATGCAGAGGATGCTCTGAGTGATGCCATGCTAAAAGCATTAAATATGGTGCGGAAGTTCGCGGGGAAAATTGCTAATTTGCCAGCTTGGTTGATGACCCTGACTCGCAATTTATGTCTCGATATCATCCGCAAACGTTCTCGGGGTGCTGTGGATGTTGATGATATAGAGTGGGTTGGCGATCGTGGAGAAATGGGAGTGGCGTCGGGGGTGGAGTTGCCAGAGCAGGTTTTGGAGAAAGATGAGAGGTCAGTGGTTATTCGACGGGCGATCGCTTCTTTGCCCGAACGGAGTCTAATGCGTAAAAGGCATTTTTCTATGTGGTTGAGCGAAATGGTTTTTATTCTTTACTGTAATAGTACGCGTAGTCAAAGAAGAGTTATCAGTACCTACCACCGATCTCCCAAAATGTCCTTATTTCACACAGCATTATTGGAAGTTCGACACCGGATGAGACAAAGAGCGATCGCCTCACTCAATTAAGACCTCAAACGTTCCTGCAACCAACTTTCCAAATCATCCAAACTATTAAAACTTAAAAACACCTTGACCAAATCCTCCACATCTGCTAAGGGCAAACTTTCTATCTGACTACTAATTTCTTCAGAAAAATCTCTAAAACGTTGAGTTATCAGAACTTTGACTAGAGCGATCGCTTCATTAAGCCTTCCTTGCTCTTCTGCATAAGTTAGTCGCCCTCTTTCATCTTGCATCGCTATCCCTCGGTTTTCAACTATCTCTAACTCTTCTGGACTCATGTTAATAAAATTAGCAATATTTAATGCCTGTTCTATTTCCTCAATTTCTCCTAAATTCTCTGGTATCTCATCAAAACTAGCTGCCTCTTTCAGAAAATAAATCCACTTATCTGTCAAACTCTTTAACTCCGACAAACTTTTATTAAACTTCGGCAGTTCCACAAAAATTAACCGCAATTCTTTTTCCAAACATTTAAACTTTTTAGTTTCCTCCTGAAACACAAATTTATTTATATAATCGTCTTTATTAATATTATCATCAGTATTTTTAAACAGAATAAAATCTGTAATTGTGACAGCTATTGCCGGATTTAATAAAGGATAATTCTCCCCTTTATCCAACTGGTTAGCATAAGCTTTAGACAAATTGTAAGCCACCCGCTTATTAAAAGCAGTCATTCGAGCCACTTGCATTTCAATAATTACAATAGAACCGTCAACTAAAACGGCTTTTACATCCAAAGTAGGGGCGAATGGCATTCGCCCTTACCAATAATTTGACCAGGATTAAAAGGGTTAACAATTGTCAAAGACTCAATGATTTTTTCTCCATCATAAATTATGGCATTCAGAAAACTGATTAAAATATTTTTGCTTTGCTGAGAACCAAAGATTTTTTTAAAAGCATAATCAACCTTGGGATTGATAAATTTCATAGTAGTACTTCTCCTTATAAACGTTCCTGCAACCAACTTTCCAAATCTGCCAAACTATTAAAACTTAAAAACACCTTCACTAAATCTTCTACATCTGCCAAAGGCAAAGCTTCTATCTGACTATTAATCTCATCATTAACCTCTCCAAAACGTTGAGTTATTAAAAGTTTTACTAGAGCGATAGTTTGATTAAGCCGTCCTATTGTTTCCCCTTTAATTATCCCTCTTGCTTCCCCTTGTTGTTCTGCATAAGTTAGTCGTCCTTTCTCATCTTGCAATGCTATAGCTCGACGCTCGACTATCTCTAATTCTTCTGGAGTCATGTTAATTCTGTTGGCAATATTTAAAGCTTGTTCTATTTCTGCAACCTCCCCTAAACTTTCTGGGATATCATCAAATTTTGCAGCTTCTTTGAGAAAGTAAATCCACTTATCTGCCAAAGTTTCTAACTCTGTCAAACTTTTTTTAAACTTCGGTAACTCGACAAAAATTAACTGTAATTCCCGATCGGGATATTCCCAGTTTTTATCTCTATGTTTAAACACAAATGGATTAATAACATTTACCTCATCTTTAAACAGGATAAAATCTGTAATTGTTACTGCTATTGCCGGACGTAGTAAGGGGTAATCATCTCCTGTTTCCAACTGGTTGCCATAACCTTTAACTAAGTTGTACATTACCCGCTTGCTAAAAGCTGTCATCCGTGCCACTTGCATTTCAATAACTACAACTGAACCATCAAATAAAACGGCTTTTATATCTAAATAGGTATCTTTTAAACTGATTACTTGACCAGGATTAAAAGGGTTAATAATCGTTAAAGACTTAATGATTTTTTTTCCATCATAAATAATCGCATTCAGAAAACTGATTAAGATGTTTTGACTTTGCTGGGAACCAAAGATTTTTTTAAAAGCATAATCGACCTTGGGATTGATAAATCTCATAGTAGTATTTCTCCTTATAAACGTTCCTGTAACCAACTCTCTAAATCTGCCAAACTATTAAAGCTTAAAAATACCTTTACCAAATCTTCTAAATTTGCCAAATCTAAATTTTCTATCTGACTATTAATCTCTTTAGAAACCTCTCCAAAACGTTGAGTTATTAAAAGTTTGACCAGAGCTATAGTTTGATTAAGCCGTCCTATTGTTTCCCCTTTAACTATCCCTATTGCTTCTCCTTTAACTATCCCTTGTTGTTCTGCATAATCTATCCGTCCTCTTTCATCTTGCATTGCTATCCCTCGGTTTTCAACTATCTCTAACTCCTCTGGACTCATGTTAATAAAATTAGCAATATTTAAGGCTTGTTCTATTTCTCCAATTTCCCCCAAACTTTCTGGTATCTCATCAAAACTAGCCGCCTCTTTCAGAAAATAAATCCACTTATCCGTCAAACTCTTTAACTCCGACAAACTTTTATTAAACTTCGGCAATTCCACAAAAATTAACCGCAATTCTTTTTCCAAACATTTAAACTTTTTAGTTTCCTCCTGAAACACAAATTTATTAATAACATCATCAGTCTTTTTAAACAGAATAAAATCCGTAATTGTCAGAGCGATCGCTGGATTTAGTAGAGGATAATTTTCCCCTTTATCTAACTGATTAGCATAAGCTTTAGACAAATTGTAAGCCACCCGCTTATTAAAAGCAGTCATTCGAGCCACTTGCATTTCAATAATTACAATAGAACCATCAAACAAAACTGCTTTAACTTCCATTGTAGGGGCGAATGGCATTCGCCCTTACCGATAATTTGACCAGGATTAAAAGGGTTAACAATTGTCAAAGATGCAATAATTTTTTCTCCATCATAAATTATCGCATTCAGAAAACTGATTAAAATTTCTTTGCTTTGCTCAGAACCAAAGATTTTTTTAAAAGCATAATCAACCTTGGGATTGATAAATTTCATAGTAGTATTTATCCCATAAATAACCAGAAACGAAGTTAAAAGTTAAAAGTCAAAAGTTAAAAGTTAAAAGTCAGAATTTATAGGCTCAAAACTTTGACGCTACAGTAATTTCCCGAAATTATTTCACGTCTAAAACGTTGAGTTATCAAAACCTTGACCAGAAAGATGGGGAGATCGAGAAAGATTTGACAATGGCGCTTTAATGGAACATTTTTTGATACCTCACCCGAGTGGATTTGATATAATATACTTTGATAACTCTATAATTACTTCAATATTCAATCTCCCCTACTCCATTTTAGATGTGTCGGTCTAACATAGAATCCGGTTGAATAGTTATTGTATAGTTGGGAGTAGGGGAGTGGGGGAGTAGGGGAGTCGGTCCGATTAAATATTGGGCGTTGCTGAATACTGGGATGATTTCGGCGCTCCACGGGGACAGGTCAACAGGTCAACACGGGGATTATGCTTTCTGCTCTCTGACAAAATCATCCCGCAATTATGCAATGCCAAATATTGAAGTAATTTAAGAAATTATCAACATATACTATATAACCGGATTCTATATAACATAAGAGTTTTAGGGAATATCTTAACGAAGTCAGAAGTCAGTAGGGGCGTCCTTCGATAGTTATGCGAAGCAAACGGCCGTTCGCTCGTACAGAAGTGTACCCACCCCTAACCCAACCCACCCCCACCCCTCCCAGGAGGGGAGCCAGGAGGGGAAGTAGGGGATGCGTGAGCAACTCTCCAAAAATATTGCGCCTTAAAAGGGGGGGTTGCGCGACCCTTATGATTTTGATAAGTTTTTATTCAGATAGGACTTTTTGTTTGAATTTTGCTCTAGATTTTTCGGTGAAGAGAAAAATGGTGTGGTTAGTAATTGAACTAAATATAGTTATCTCAGTTTTTTGTTTTTACCTAGCTTGGAAAATCTGGAAAGTTAGACAAACATTGCTACAAGTACAACAAACTCTCAATTTGATAAATATTTGTACCAGTAAGGTACTCGATCAAACACCTGAAATTTTCCAACTTCACCAACAGAAAATAAATCAACTACGACAACTACATAAACAACTGAATTTACAAGTTCAACAGGTTCAACAAATTATGGCCATGCTTTGGTTGCTCAGAACCTTATGGCATCGTTTCTATAGAATTTGGCGCTAGTGCCGCTACGCGGAAGTTAAAAGTCGTAGGGGCGAATGGCATTGGCTAGCGCCAAGCTCCGAAGGGCGCCCGTAAAAAGTTAATAATTTTTGATTTGTAATTTTTGAGGATTTTGTAACCAGTTATTTCCGCCATCCTGTACTAGGATATTCACACTCTCACGATCAAATCTCACCGTATAATAAGAGTGATGATCGCGGGAGTCCTCTTTCAAAAATTAGATATGATTGATATTGACATCCTCCCGACGTTGCGCATGGCGCGAGCCCCGCGGGATTCCTAAACCTCGCAGTTCAGGACTTTCTGCTTCCTCTTTCAGAGGAGCTGCGCTAACGTAGCACCAGCCTCCGAGGCCAAACCTCTTTGTGGAATGGGCATCTTGCCTCTTTGTGGAATGGGCATCTTGCCCGTCTAAAGGCGCGCTCCACAGACTGACACTGCTAGCCCAGCAGCCTTGTCTAATGGTAACACACTATTGGCATGCGCCGCAAAATTGATTGGTTTTTCCTGCGGAATGCTGCGCAAACATCCCGACGCTCCCCTAATAGCTGCCGCTAGGCTCCGCCAACGGGAGAGCGCGGGTCTTCAACCAACGTTGAGATAAAGAACTATTGTAGAGAGATATATTTTTAAGTATGTCAAACAAAAAATCTGGACTATTTATCGGTGGTCTACTGCTAGGTTCAGCCATAGGTACATTAACAGGGTTATTAATAGCCCCAAGAACTGGTAAAAAAACACAACAGTTAGTAAAAAAATCTGCATCAGCTATTCCCCAACTTGTAACAGACTTGTCTACCAGTATCAAATTTCAAACAGACCGCTTTTCAGGAACTACTACTAATTCTTGGGAAGAAACTTTAGAAAGACTAAGAGACGCGATCGCTGCTGGATATGAAGCTAGTCAAAAAGAGAGAGAAATATTATCTCAACCAGAAGCAAAAAATTCTGAAGTTTCAGTAGTTATAGACAAGGAAAATTAAAACGATCGGCTTTATTTTAATCTTAAAATACTCTACAATAGCACTGATTATTGTTAAGATTATCCAGGAATAGGAAGTTATCAATCCGCTGTTTAGGCGAAATATCTGTGAACAACCCCTTGTTTTGGCTAGGATTGTCCCTTTTCCTGGTTGCATTGAGCCTCACTACTGTATTAATTGTCACCTTACCTACAATGTTGGCATTAGCAAGAGCTGCTCGTAGTCTAGAAAAGTTAGCTGACATCCTAGCTCGCGAACTACCACCAACTTTAGAAGCAATTCGTCTCACTGGCCTAGAAATTAGTGAGTTGACCGATGATGTTAATGATAGTGTCCAGAGTGCTGGAGAAATTGTTAAGCAAGTCGATCGAAGTATTGGTAATGTCCGTCAACAAACCAAGGAAGTTAAAACTACAACGAAAAGTATTTTTACTGGTATTAAAGTAGCCTGGAAAACATTTAATTCAAAAACAAAAGAAAATATAAGGAGGCCATTAAAGAACTCTCCATTATATTCTCATAAAAATGTAGATCAAAGCCATCTCTACACAGATATTCCTCCTGCTTCTGCAAATGAGGATTCTACTTTAGATGATAAACCTTAGACAGGGAAATGTTTTCTCCCCTGTTCCCTGTTGTCTATAGCAATGTGCGGTATATTTAGGGTTTGCATAAGGAAAGTCTTTTTGCTCTTTGTAGGAGACAGGAGACAACCCACCCCTAACCCCTCCCAGGAGGGGAAGACAGGAGAAATGGGAATGAGCGAGGAAGTAGGAGTAAGAATTGTCCTAAGATTGTTCTGCCTAACTATGAGCCTAAAATACTAACTTTTTGAGCGTTTTAGACGTGATACCAGGTACTTTTTAAAGGCCCCAAAAAGGCTATATGTCAATGCTTTTAGATTTAATCAGCAGAGCAATATTTACAAATCACAAGAACTGTCCAATAGCTAAAATTCTTATATTATCGGTTTTTATTCCCACTGTTGCCTGTTGCCTGTTGCCAGATGAGCTGCGCACAGCGCTATAGTGAAAAGTTATTAAGTGCCAAACTACTTACTATCATTGAACCTACTCCAGAATCTGTAAAAATTTCCTGTAAAAGTGAATGGGGAACTCGACCATCAAGAATATGAGCCGCTCGAACTCCCTGAGCTAAACTCCGCACACAACAATTCACTTTCGGAATCATCCCACCAGATACAATTCCTTTTTCAATCAATTCTCTAGCTTCTTGGATATCTAACTTGACAATTAAACTATCTGGATTATGATAATCTTCCAAAATTCCCGCTGTATCTGTTAGGAGAATTAACTTTTCTGCATCCATCGCAGCAGCAATTTCACCCGCAACAGTATCCGCATTAATATTGTAAGCTTGTCCTTTTTCATCTGCAGCTACACTAGATACCACAGGAATATAGCCATTATCAACTAGGGATTCTAGAATATCTATTTTGACGTTACTGACTTCTCCAACAAAACCAATTCCCTCTCTTCCTTCAGGACGTGCTTTAATTAAGTTCGCATCTTTGCCACACAAACCAATGGCACGGCCACCAGCTTGATTTATTAAAGAAACAATTTCCTTATTAACTTTTCCCACCAATACCATCTCTACTACTTCCATAGTGGGCGCATCAGTAACTCGCAAACCATCCTTAAACTGCGGTTCAATTCCTAATTTGCCCAACCAAGAGTTAATTTCCGGGCCACCACCATGAACCACAATTGGACGTATTCCCACACAAGATAGTAGTACAATATCCCTAATTACTTTATCTTTGAGGTTACTATCTTTCATGGCCGCACCGCCATATTTGACGACTATTTTACGACCTGCAAATTTTTGAATGTAAGGTAGTGCTTCACTTAGCACTTTGACTCGGTTGATTTCTGACTGATTTTCAAAATCTGTACTTTTTAACATAGACAGCTACTTTTTTGAATTTATAATTTTAACAATATCAATATATACAGCACTTCCCGTTATTATGAGGTACTTATGTTTATGGTTTTAGGGAACAGACAACAGCTCCGAAAGGCAACAGGGAATGGGGAATAGACAAAAAATATTCCAGATCGTCAGTTGTACCTCATTAGTAGGGAATCTGCTGTAGTTTATTTCAATAGACATCTCCACTAAAAGAGGGAGCAGGGAGTAGGGAGAAATAATTGATAATTTCTGTGCGATAATTTATTTTATTTTTTCTTGTGGAAAATGTCTAATTTAAAACCTACCACTTAGTTATTTTAAATTCTCCACAATTGACTGAGAGGAAAATAAATAACAGGAGCCCAAAGACTACTAATAACAGCAGAACCCAAAGCAATTTGCTTGTGATAAACCCAAATTTCTCCAAAGGTTTGATTGCCAATTAATCCTAACTGAATTGCTATAAAAGTTTCTCCAATAATAGCCAGAATAAATGTTACTAAAGCTATGGAAATAAAATCTTCCTGAATAAAGCGTTGTTTCTGCAAAAACGCTGTTATAAATCCTGCAAAAACTAAAGGAATAATATGAGTGGGATAGGGAGCTGTGATGCCATCTTGAATTAATCCTAAAATTAAGCCAACCACTAACGCTTCTATGATTGAACTCTGGCTACTCCAAGCAACTACCCAAATTAATAACCAGTTAGGTCCTATGCCAAAAATCTCCATTCCTGGAATACGGGTGAACAATAATAGTGTACAAAGTAGTACAGAAGTAATAGCGATAAGTGATTTTAAAATTGCGTGCTGAGAGATATTATACATTTGAATTAAGGAAGTAAGTTTAATAATTTGAAAGTTGTTGAGGATAATTTAATTATTCAATTTTTAACCAGCAGAAAAATTTTAGGTTTGTGGGTTTGTTCAACAATTAATAATGAATAATTAATAATTAACAATTACCTCTTCTTTTCAAAAAGAGGATTGACTAATCATGAAAATTTTTATTTATTATCCCCGATCGAAGGGAGGCTTTAAACCACAATTTTTCGGTAATTTATACTTTATACTTGCTTGCTATAAGTACATAAGCAAAATTAATTACACATCCTATTAACTCCCTGTTACCTGTTACCTGTTACCTATTACCTGTTGCCTATTGCCTGTTGCCTGTTGCCTGTTGCCTGTTGCCTGTTACCTGTTGCCTGTTGCCTCCCTCAAATAGGAAATTTATTTTGCACAACTACTTAATACTATTTGGAAAAAATAATGTTACGAATAATAAGCATGATTAAAAGACAAGTGGAGAAGATATCCCTTGAACTAAAAAGATAAATTATTGCCTAAGAGCTGATTTGTAAACGGAGCTGAAACCCTTTTCTAGCAGATATTTGTTAAAAAAGACTTACACTGTAAAGTATTTATCCTCTCAATATTTACTTTAAAAATCAGCTCTAATAAATGGTATTAAAACAATTCATTCTGGCTCCTGACTCCTGACTTCTAAGAAAATAACAAAGAAGCATAAACATCAAAAAGAATTACTTTTCTGTTTCAATCTGTTTCTTTTGATAAACAGTCACCCATTCCAAAGTATTAAGCGGTGCTGATAATTTAACATTAGCTTGTGGAGCAGGACTATTATTCACATTAATAGATTCAACTTTTCCGATCGCCAAACCTGACGGGAATAATTGACTATAAGCAGAAGTAGATACAACATCACCAACCTTAACATCAGGAAGATCGTTAAAAAATTCTAAGACAACTGTATCATTACCCTGACCCTTCATAAAACCCATCTGACGACTACGAATAATTCCCGCACCAACTTTACTGGTAGGGTCACTCACTAATAATACCTGGCTAGTATTGGGTGTAACGCTAGTTATTCTACCTACTACACCACCAGTTCCCATCACAATAAAATCTTTTTGAATACCATCTTTACTACCTCTTCCTAGAGTTACTTTTTGCCACCAATAGTCTGCACTTCTACCCACTACAGGAGCTACTATTCCTTTTGTTTTTTTAGTTTTTGTATAATTCAAAAGTTGCTGGAGAGTATTATTTTGTTTCTCTAATTCTTGTAATTGAATTTCTAGTTCTTCTATACGAGCATTAACTAATACTTCTTGTTGAACAGCACTAGGTTGAAATGGAGAACTGAGCCAATTATAAACTTCAAAAAGTAAAGAACCTTGAGATTGTCTAATCCAGATAGCTGCACTTACTGCCAAAATTAACAATGCAGCTTTTCTAATCATTTTGAAGCTTCGACGACGCAATGTTTGCATTGGTAAAACCTGAATTTTTGCTACTACTTTAAACTTTTTTACTACTAATTTTTATTCAAAACAGAAACTTCTGTATTGAAATTATTTGAAAAAATTAAATCTACTTAACTAACTAGCTAATCTTGAATTATTGAAATCGCAATTAATCATGAGTTATTAGTAATTCATATATAAACATTCAGCTATTAGCTGTCAGCTCTCAGCCAAAGTAGGGGGTTTAAATTAATATAGCCAGTTTTTGTAATAAGTATAAATTCTGACTTTATTAGTAAAGCTTTTATCTAAAACTAAAACCAATAGCTGATAACTGACGGCTGTTTGCACAACATTCCCTAGGAAATGCTGACATTAATATTCTTGCTGAATTTCGAGATTTACTAACTCTAAGGATACAGAGTTTTCAGAAAATAGGGAATTAGAGAATAGGGAACAGACAAAAGAGATTAAACTTGTATAGCAATCGAAGGAAAAGTGAGGATATATTAAAAGCTTAAAACTCACAAAAGCAAGATTTTTCTTCTTCCTTCTTTCTTCTGCTATACCTCACAATTATCAAAAGTTATTTCAATAATTGATAATGGATAATTGATAATTACCTCTCCCTAAAAGGAAGAGGATTGAATAAAAGGAAAATTAATTCATTGTTTATCTACGGCGAGTGAGAGGCTTTAAACTTTAATTATTCTGTAAGATAAAATATTCTTATGTTATTATTATCACAACGCTTTTCAATAGGTACTCAGATATAGCAGTAGCCACAAAAGTTAGGAATTATAAATAAAGACAAAACTAAGAAATACAAATAATTACCCTTCTAATCCCTATAATTTTGCGATAAAATCACCTAACTTTAGCGAATCTGTCCACTAAAAACCCTTTCCAGTTGTTTAAAATTCTCCAAGACACGACCAGTACCCAAGACTACACAGGAAAGTGGGTCTGCTGCAATATGAGTAACAATACCAGTTTCATGACTAATTAAAGTATCTATCCCTCTTAATAAAGCACCACCACCAGCTAACATAATACCTCGATCGATAATATCAGCTGCTAGTTCAGGAGGAGTACGTTCCAAAGTTCGCTTGACTGCCTCTACAATTATTGATAGAGGTTCCGCCATACTTTCTCTAGTCTCTGCAGATTTGACACTAACAGTTCTGGGCAAACCTGATAATAAATGTAAACCCCTAACTTCCATCGTTGCCTCATTGTCATCCTGAGTCGGATAAGCTGAACCCAATTTAATCTTGATATCTTCAGCAGTCCGCTCCCCTATTACCAAGTTATGGACTTTTTTCATATACTGAGTAATAGCATCATTCAACTCATCTCCAGCTACACGGACAGATTCACTCAGAACTGTACCTTGTAAACTTAGAACAGCAACTTCTGTCGTCCCCCCACCAATATCCACAATCATATTACCTGTGGGTTCGGCCATAGGCAACCCTGCACCAATAGCAGCAGCAACCGGTTCATCAATTAATCGTACCTCTCTAGCACCAGCATGAGCAGCAGCTTCCATTACAGCTCTTCTTTCTACACCAGTTACTCCACTCGGAATGCCAATTACAATTCTTGGAGATACCAAGGTTTTTCCTTCATGGACTTTTCTAATAAAATGCTTTAGCATTAATTCTGCTGTATCAAAATCAGCAATGACCCCATCCCGCAAAGGTCTGACCGCAATTACATTAGCTGGAGTTCGCCCCAGCATCCTTTTTGCTTCTTCTCCTACTGCTATAGAAGTTTTTTGATCCTGGTCAATAGCTACCACAGATGGTTCTTGAAGAACAATACCTTTACCAGATATATATACAAGGGTATTTGCAGTACCCAAGTCAATTCCCATGTCCCGAGACAAAGAAAAGCGATTTATCCAACCCACTGACTTTTGACCCCCAAAATTCAATCTTAAGTTTGTGTAATAATTTATCTATAAATATAGCTGAGGCACTCTATTCTGTTTTTACCCCTCAGTCTATCAGGACTATAGAACCCCCGATCGTATCTTTGTCGGCGATTCAGTTTTTTTGCCAGGAGTCAGGAGGACCGAGTCAGGAGTCAGGAGGTAGAGGGAAGGTATAAGGGAAAAAGGTTGAAAAATACTCCCTATCTCCCTATCTCCCCAACTCCCTATCTCCCCATCTCCCCATCTCTTTTTAAATAGACCTCAAATGGGTTCTATACAAGAATTGATTTAAGCAAATTTAACTGTCCCTGATTTTATAGTGCTACATGATAAGGACAGAATCCGGAGGATGTATTAGATTTTATCGATGGTTGAATAATTAGTCTTCTTGAGATACTCTTGTAGATAATTCAGACATGAGTTTAATTTATTATATATTTTTGTATGAGTCTAAATGTTATTACTTTGGTTGGTAGGGCAGGTAGAGACCCAGAAGTTAAATATTTTGAGTCTGGTAGTGTGGTTTGCAATTTAACTTTGGCTGTAAATCGTCGCTCTAGAAAGACTGACCAACCAGACTGGTTTGATTTAGAAATTTGGGATAGAACTGGAGAAATTGCTGCTGACTATGTTCGTAAAGGTAGTTTGATAGGGGTAAAAGGTTCTCTAAAGTTTGATTATTGGCAAGATCGTAATACAGGGGCAAATCGCTCTAAACCAGTAGTTAGAGTATACCAACTAGAATTATTAGGCTCTAAACGTGACGATGCACAAAGTTACGATGAGTTTTAATTTGACAAGTTCAGAATTCAGGAGTCAGTCCTCAGGAGTAGGGGAGTCATTTCAGTTATCAGTTATCAGTTGTGAGGGAGTAGGGGAGTAGGGGAGCGGGGGAGCGGGG
>JAXHSW010000136.1:0-17417 GCA_034190295.1 Cyanobacteriota bacterium
CCCATCTCCCCATCTCCCCATCTCCCCATCTCCCCATCTAATTACACCGATGCTACCGGATTTGATATGACTCCTCCCCTAACCCATGCATACTTTTTCAGCAAACCCTAATTATACCTGTTTGCGAAAAAAATGTAGCAGTTCTCAGTTCAGTTGCTCGTCAGTAAATATTGAGCATTAAAAAACTAAAAACCGCTATTTCTTATTAAAATATTCAATTAAGGAGATAAAAATTAATTATTAGCTTTCTCTATAGCATAGAGCGCGATCGCTAAACTCAATCGTGCTTGTTCAACTTCTGACAAATCAGACCAAGAAGTAGATTGGATTGTTGCCAAAGTATTTTCTACTGCATCATCTTGACTACCACGCATAGAATAAGCTAGAGGACGCGCCATTACTTCCAAATCTTCCAAATCCCAACCGGGTAAAACTTCGCTGACACAATGTACTAATTGGTCTGACAGAGATAGAATAGACCCTAAACTATTCACTTGATCGACGATATTAACAGCAATCTTGCCTAACTTGTTGAGTAAATTCTTGGGAGCAAGACCTGAAAACTTTTCATATAAGGAATTCTGGATATCGATCGCAGAAAACAGTCGATCGGTTTGACTTAAAAATTGTTTGCTAGCGGAAGTCATTTCCACATCGGTTAGTAAATCAGACAATGGTAACTCTTGTTCAAGAGAATCAAAATAAGCATCTGATTCTACTGCTTCTGGATTCCAAGGATAGGCAATATCATCAAGAACTATCGAATTTAATAAATCCAATTCTACCTGAGTAGAACTATTAGCAGAAAACTGAGAGCGGGAAGGCTGATTATTCATAATTTTATTCCTGAGTAAAAATAATTCATCTTCTATTAAATATAGAAGTAGGTAATTAGCAATATTGTTATTTCCTACTTAATCAGCTACAAAAGCAACCTAGCTAGTTCCGCAATTCTAACTTAGATTAACTAATGCAAGATGCCGGAAATAACTGACCAGTTAAAAAATCCTAAAACAATTACAAATCAATACTTTTGAGGGTGCCCTTCGGAGCTTGGCGTTAGCCAATACCATTCGCCCCTACGACTTTTAACTTCCGCGTAGCTGCACTAGCTAAAATCTTTTGTTGTTTCAATCACAAACTCAAAAGCTTGACCTTGAGAACTGCCAAATTTTAGCAGTGTTCCTGATGTTATGGCAACCTCATCACGATTTATTCTTTGCCAATCGCCAGACTGATAAATTAAAGTACCAAAACGAGAAATATCTTTTAAGAAATAAATGGGTTCAACCTGTTCGCTCGGAAAGCCACGAGAAAAAATTTCAGCGTGTTTTTGGGAAACCCACCGCTCAAAAATTACTACATCATTTTCCTGAGAACGTCCGACCGCGATCGTACCAGGCCAAATAGGCCAAACTTCACTATTGTTGTCTTGAGAACGTAAAAAAGCTCTAGAAGTTGAACTACTAATCCAAGTCGGAGAGTTCGTGGGTAGTTGAGTTACCAATTCATCAAAGACTTGAATTAATTGACCATTGAACTCTGGGTGCATATATAATACTGGTAAAGTCCAAGCTGGTTTATTAAATCTATAGAGAGTTAATAACTGTTGCCTAGCTACAGCTACTGCTTGGTCTATCAACATTCCCTCTGTCAAACATTGCGCAAAAACTTGAATAAAACTCAAAGCTTCTCCATCGGCAATTTCATCTCGCATCCCTAAAACTGCAGGTACTCCATGATGAATTAATACTTCTGCTAGACTACTGCGTGGTATTGCCTGTACTTGACCAGAAGATATATCTGTAGCTGGTTGCGCTCCCCAACAAGCATTGAATACTGCCAAGGTTACTCCATTACGAACCAGAACTTGTGCTAATTCAGTACCATTGAGAGTAGTCTCAGGTGCTAAAAATAACCAACCTCCATCTGGGCCTTGTTTACCATGACCAGCATAAAAAAGTACGTTATAAATTTTTTTATCTAAATGGGAAATTAATTCTTCTGGGGTCGGTTGAATTAATGTATCTACTTTGCAAGGGACAATAGAATTAACTCTGTGTAAATTTTGGTTTGTAATCTCGCGGGGTTTTAAAACCTCAGTTAGTCGAGCGGCTTCTTCTTCTAGTTCTAATTTGGACAAAGTAGAAAATTGATGGTCTTTAGCTGAAGATGATTGTCCTTGAGGCGCACTTTCCCCCATCACCAACAGAATATTCAAATATGGGGAAGGTGGGCGAGGTGGTAAGGAGTGAACATCACTGGTAGTACGACTAAACAAAATTTCCCTACTTAGAGAAAAGGCAGGTAAAGAAATTCCTGGTTGCATGATTTCCCAGGGTAGGGCAATTAATTCGGGTGCGCGAATATCCAATCTTACCTGTAAGGGCAGTTTTTGGCCAATGGCAATACCTTGACTTTGGTGGAGACTTTGAGCAATTTCTCCTTGAAATAGCCACTGCCACAGGCTGATGCCCAAATTTTGCATCAGGCGACTGGTACGATTAATTCTGACGTTGGAAGCAGGGACAGGATTAATATTTGGGGTTGATGCTAAGGCTGGTTGAGGTGTACCGATGGGAATAGCAGGTAAGCTTTTGGGAGAGAATACTTCTAACCAAGCTTCCCAAGCTTGTGACAAAGTTTCGGGCCAAATTTGGTCGTTGTGGACATATCCCCGTTGTAAAGGAGCCTGCATCACCCAGGTGGCAAAATGATTAGCTTCTGGGATATTCAGGCGAGCGATCGCTATATTTAGGCAAGGACTTTCTGGTGGGAAAGGCATTCAATTTTTTCTAAACTATATATTAATGTACTTAAAGAAATCTATGCTAATTTACCTATATTATTTTAAAAAGCGTTCAGCAGTTCAGCAATCAGCTTTCAGCTTCGCGCGTTTACGGAGCATCCTAGAACGGAAAAGCTAGGGAGCAACCCCTCCTAAAATTAAACGACTCCTGTGTCGGGGATGTTTTACCCAAGCTTCTCAGATACCATAATGAGACATCCATCAGAAAAAATAGCTGTTGGGGACTCCCGTTATAATCTGTGATTTAACGGTGAGAGGAAAACAGCCAGCATATAAACTATTTTTCTCTTAAGCTTAATTTTCAGATTTTTCAACTGACTTTTTAGACTTAAGTTTTAGTGAATCAATAAAATCACTAATTACCTGGGTCATTGTTTTCTCATTCTCGACTGCATATAACCTTAGCTTATTTAGTCTGTTCTGACTCATCCGTAAGTTTAATCCAGTTTTTTTCATAATGCCTACACAATATCTATGCAAAGTATTATAATAAATTACTGGTCGAAAAAGAAGAAAATGCTCGTAAGTCATTGCTACAAAATCAAGCCTAGTCAAGAGCAAATAACCAAGATAGATAATTGGTTAGAACTTTTGAGAAGACACTGGAATTATGCGTGATAGTCAAAGATTAGATTGGTTGAATAGAACCAGATGTCAAATAGACCGTTGTTCATTGATTTCATGTCCTATTGGTGAGATTCCAGGCAAACCAGATTATCATTATCAATCAGCTCAATTAAAACAAACTAAGAAACTATTTCCAAAATACAAAGAGATATATTTTGAAGTACAACAAAATAATCTCAGAAGATTAGACAAATCTTGGCAACGTTGGTTAATACCAGATAAAACAGGTAAAAGATTTGGTAAGCCAAGATTCAAAAAGTCAGGCAAGTTAAGGTCATTAAGTTTTAGTAGAGTTAATCATCCTAAAGCTGCAATTAAATTCAATGGAAAACAAATAGCTATTAGTAGATTTGGTTCTATTCCAGTTATAGTTCATAGACCAATACCAGATGGATTTACTATTAAAACTGCAATTATAACTAAAAAAGCTGATGGATATTATGTCAGTTTTAGTCTAGAAGATAAATCAGTTCCTAGTTTAATTCCTACAGATAATATTAAAACTGCTGTAGGAGTAGATGTTGGTTTAAAAGAGTTTTTGACTACTAATACTGGTGAGACTGTTCCTGTTCCTAATTTTTATAGAAAAGCACAATCTAATTTAGCTAGGAAACAAAGGAAAGTATCTAGAAAACAGATTGGCTCTAATAACTGGAAAAAGGCACAGAACAGAATTGCTAGATTGCATCAACATATCGCTAGACAAAGAGAAGACTTTCACTATAAAACTGCTCATAAATTAGTTAAAGAATATGAGTTAATTGCTGTGGAAGACCTAAACATTAGAGGTTTAGCTAGAAACACGAAACTCTCAAAATCAATTTATGATGTAGCCTGGGGTAATTTTATGGAAAAATTGAACGCAGTAGCGGTAAAACGCGGTGTTCATGTAAGTAGGGGCGAATGGCCATTCGCCCGTACACCCTCATAATACTTCTCACTCATTGTAGTAATTGCGGGCATAAAGTACCTAAGACTTTATCAGTTATAACTCATTCTTGTCATAAATGTGGAACAGTTTTAGATAGAGATGAAAACGCTGCAATTAACATATTAAATAAAGGGTTAAACGAGGTGGGTATCATCTTGTCTGCTTGTGGAGGCGTAAGATATTAATCAGCCTGTAAAGCAAGAAACTTCTGAAGCTTGGGTTCAATTATCTTTGTTTGAGAAGCTCCCTTTATAATCTCCGATTTAACGGGAGAGAACTTCACAATTTATTTATACAGAAAATTTATTTTTTCAATTAATTTAACGTGAGAATTTCCACCCCTTTTTCTGTGACAGTGACTGTATGTTCAAATTGGGCTGAAAGTTTTTTGTCTTTGGTAATTACAGTCCAGCGATCGGCTAAAGTCTTAATATTGTGAGTTCCTTCATTCAGCATGGGTTCAACAGTAAAAACCATGCCAGGGCGTAATTTTAAACCTCGACCTCGTTGGCCATAGTGAGGAATTTGTGGCTCTGTATGAAACTGCCTACCAACTCCATGACCAACCATTTCTCGTACAACAGAAAATCCATTAGCTTCGGCATATTCCTGAATTGCTGCCCCGATATCTCCAACTCTTGCCCCTGGTTTTATTTCAGCAATCCCTAGCATCATACACTCTTCGGTTACTTTTACCAATTTTCGAGCTGAGGCTGATGGGTTTCCTACTAAAAATGTTCTGGAAGTATCGCCATGGTAACCATCGAGAATGGGGGTAACGTCTATATTGATAATATCTCCGTCTTTGAGAATCTGTTTCGAGCTAGGAATGCCATGACAAACTACTTCATTAATACTGGTACAGATGGAACCAGTAAATGGAGGATGACCCGGAGGGGTATAGCCAAGTTGGGCACTGATAGCTCCCTGTGCTTGGGTCCAATTTTCGGCTTCATCATTTAATTCTTGAGTACTAACTCCTGGTTGTACCATTGGTTCGAGATAATTGAGTAAATTTGCTGCTAGTTTTCCCACTCGGCGCATTTTTTCTAATTCTCTGGTGGATAGTAAGACAATTCCAGATGTTTGTTTAAGAGCTTCACGAAATGTTCGATCGATAATGGTTAAGTTTTTCCGATTCATGGCCAGATGTCAAGATGTATTTACTGGGCTTTGCTATCATATACTACTACAGTAAGGCACAGCACAACACAAGTTAGTCAATTATTTGTATGCTTGATATTAGAAAAATAAGTATTAGGTGTTGAAAATGGGCGGAAAAACAGATTTAGATAGAGTTGTAGCTTATATTCCTCCAGAGTGGAAAAAAGAGTTAGAGAAATGGGCAAAAGAGGATGAACGTTCTGTGTCTTGGTTGGTGGGTAAGTTAATTGAGCGAGGTTTAGAAGAACATCGAAACCATCAAAATTCTGAAAAAGAAGGTGTTAGGTGTTAGGTGTTAGGTGGTAGGTATTAAATAGATTTTCTAAAGGATATTGATTTTAGATATTTTTACTCCTACTTTTTTCTGATTCTGAGAAAGAATATCTTAGGTGATAGGTATTAAATAGATTTTCTAAAGGATATTGATTTTAGATATTTTTACTCCTACTTTTTCCTGATTCTGAGAAAGAATATTTTAGGTATTAACTAGAATTTTAAGTGGTACTAAATAGCAAAATTCTATCAGTAAATTAGAGTTTTAAAGTTGAGTATCATCTAAATTATACTGTACTTAAGCAAATAATATTTTTGATGAATGATAGCTGATTAAATAAAGTTTTATTTTGAGAAGAAATCTACTTCTAAAAAAGCATAAAAGTACTTTAAAAAAAGAGTACTTATTAGATGAACCTATCCCACTATTTTTAACAAGCTTATTTGTTTAAGTGAAATGTGTTTTAAAGTAAGCATTTCCTCCGGAATGGGGAGCTAATAGCCGTCAGTCATAAGCACTTCAGCTATTGCTTTTAGTTAACTAGACAGTGCGAAGTTATGGGAATAACTATTGCTAGCTAAGGCTTTCAGCGATCTTAAGGTTAGAAACTCTTTATTCACAACTGTGGGTGCTGTAAGCCTTTTTCAGTCATATTTTCAGCCTTGAAAGCAAATCATTTTTTTGGAAGAACTTTGTACTCTCCAGTTAGTTAATGATCGAAGCTTTATTAATTTTATTACCGAATAATTAATAATTAAATAATTATGGTTTAAAGCCTCCCATGAGCAAGGAAAAAAAGTGCCCTTGATATTTCCTTATATTTAATCAAGGGTAAGCATTCAGCTATTAGCACTCAGCTCTCAGCTTTTTGAATAAATTAGGCAAATAAATGAGTTAAGAAATTATCAGTTGTTGTGTATCTAGATTTTATATTCCCTATAGCCTTTGACAAAAATTGAATATTATAGTCTAAATACTAAACACCTTAGCTGATAGCTGATAGCTGAAGGCTGTTTGCGCAGCATTCCGGAGGAAATGCTTACAATCAAGGACGGTTTTAACCAGAGGTAATTATCAATTATCCATTATCAATTATTGAAGACAAAAGTTGGCTCCCTTGTCTTTAAAGTTTACGTTAATTTAAGCACTATCCTTAAGAAGAGAGTATTGTTTCTGTTAACGCAGTTCCTCCGGAGGAGGCTAGCTAACAGCTAATAGCTGTTTGTGGAGCATTTGAACCGAAATGCTTACGTTTTAAAAGCTTAATTTTTCGTTTTTAACTCTCAAAATGTTTGGGGTTTTTAGCAAAAATATTATTAGTGGGATAGGTTTAATTTTATTTAAGCAAACAGCCATTAGCATTAAGCTATTCCTTTTAAATACTACGCAAACAGCAATTAATAATGAATAATTACTTCTAAGGTTGGGGAAGGATAATTTGGCGGTAATTTTTTATTCTTTCTCAATTTTTCAATTGCTTTTACCTTTCCCAAGATTAATAGCTGAAGTCCGCAGTTAGGAGTTAGGAGAATAACTAATAGCTGACGGCTGTTTGCGCAGTATTCCGGAGGAAATGTTTAGAATTTTATGGATTTTCTTTCTTCTTTCTTACCGAATAATGAAGGTTTAAAGCCTCTCACTCGCCGTGGAGAAACAAGCGGTCGCTCTTCGCAGCTTCCCGTAGGGTGGGATGGATGGGTTTCCTAACCATATCCAATCGACCAAGAGAGAAAAAATTTTCACGATCGTTCAATCCTATCCGTTTTAGGGAAAGGTAATTATCAATTATCAATTATCAATTATTGAATTCTTCCTTCTTACTTCTTCCATAACAAATGTGGCATTTTAAAAAATATAGTTGGCACTTTACCTTATCTCTATTTACTTTTTTAATTATCGGTTCATTTATCGCCAGAGGATACACTTTTCCTGTGGGAAATCATTACACCCATGTTCCTCAAATTAAATCAATGTTGAATCCTGAACTATATAATAATGATTACTATGTTCAGGAAATGTTGAAGTTTACCCCCAGATATTACTATCAATATTTAGTTTATTTTTTCAGCAAAGTTACTGGTAGTATTTCCCTCACATATTTGATTTATTATCTAATTTCTTTTATTAGCTTGAACTGGGGTTTATCTGCAATTAGTAAAATCTTTACTCCTGCCAAACTATCCGCAGCAGTTTTAACTTTTTTGAGTTTAACAGCCTACACTTTAGTTGGATATTTAGAACTTTTTCCCAAAACTCCTATACCTGCAACTTTTGCTATGAGTTTGACAGTGTGGGGGATTTATTTCTGTTTTCGGCAAAGATGGATAATTGGTTATTTATTTTTCGGTATCGCTTCAATTTTACAATTTTTAATTGGCGTTTTGCCAGGAATAATGATGATACCTATTATGTTTATTGAGGCGATAAAAAGTCGGCAGTTGAAGCAAGTCTTTTTGCCGTTAATTATTTTATTTGGGTTTGCAAGTTTAGTTTATCTGCCAATGTTATTAACTGGTACGACTAGCACTGATAAATTTAGTAATGAAGAATTTGTTTTCATCTACGGTTGGGTAAGAAATCCTCATCATATTATTCCTGCTTATTGGAATTGGAAAATTAGGCTGGATTTTATCTGTTTTATTTTGGGTGGATGTTTATGTATTTACAAAGTTGATATTGTTAGATCGGAAGATTTTTTGCATAAGTCGGAAAAAGGGAAAATATTCTTCTTCAGAACTTCTGGGAAGGGGGGGGAAGTAGGCGAGATAAAAGAGATAAAGGGAAGGAAAAAAGATTTAATTTTTACTAATGTAAGAAGTCTAGAGAAATGGAAATTTTATCTGATTATTGCAGAGTCAATTTTTGCTTTGTTTTTGGGTTATATTTTTGTGGAAATTTACCCGCTGGCTTTATTTGCTAAGTTACAGTTAGCGCGAACTGTTCCTTTTGCTCAGTTGATAATATTTATTGCTGTGGGTATTTTGGTCAGTCAGTTATATCAACAGGGTAATTTAGGGTTTGGTTTACTTTTGATAATATCTCTAATTCTACCTGTGCCGTATCAAGGAATTTGCTTTTTTATCTTATCGGTGGGATTGTTCTTTTTGGATAAATGGAGTTACAAATTAGTAGTCTGGTTAATAGTTTTAGCTGGATTAATATTTTTCTTATGGCAGCCACCGATAGATTCAAATTTTAATCATTTATTGGCAAAATCAGGTTTATTTTTGGTATTAATATTTCCGTTTATTTTGGATGAGGTTGATTTAGCGGTCGCTGGGAAATATTTAATAACTTATAATTTGGCTGGAGTCACAACTTTAGTATTTGTTTTAGGATTATTTGAGGCATTGCCAGGAAAATTTTTAGAGGTATTTCAACAACAGGTAAAATTTAACAGAGTTCCTCAAAATGAAGTGACTAAACTAGCTTTAAGATTTAGACAAATTAGCAATAAAGATGACATAATTTTAATTCCTCCATTTGTGTCAAATTTTCAGTTTTTTTCTGAGAGGGCAGTTATTGTTGACTTTAAACATTTTCCTCAAACAGATAGCGGAATTAGGGAGTGGAAAAATCGGATGGAAGATGTTTTTGGCGTAGATTTGAATGATAAATTAGCGGTGGGAGCGATGGAAATTTTGTTTCCACAACAGACAGGAAAAGAATTAGTTAATGTGGCGAAAAAATATGGAGCTGAATATATTTTGACTAGAGTTGAATGGCATGGAGATATTGAGGGAAATATTGTAGCTAGACAGGGAGAATGGGTGATTTTTCAGATAAATGATGATGTAGCACAAGCATCTTACCTATAATAGCTGTACTATACGCTGGATAAAATTGACTTTATTATTACTAATTTTATCTCACTTATAATATTGTAGTGGTAATTAGGAGTCAACGGACGTTGTATCCCACATTCCTACTCCCTACTCCCTATTAATTATGTCAAATCTCACAGTCAAAAACTTAGAAATAGAGAAGCACGATGTCTTCATCGTCTAGGAGAAAACGATCGAATTCCTCGCCTTTATGCTCACTTTGTAGAAGATGAGCAATTTTATTTAGCGCAAGAGTATATTGAAGGAAATAATTTAAGTGATGAAATTATTGTAGGAAAACCTTTAACTGAAGAGCAAACTATTAAACTTTTGTATGAAATCTTGTCAGCATTAACTATTCTTTATCAGATAAATATTATTCATCGTGACCTCAAACCTCAGAATATTAGACGTCATCAAAAAAATGGAAAAATTGTTTTGATTGATTTTGGCGCTATTAAATAAATTCAAGAGTTAATAGTTAATTGTAATGGAAAAACAACAATAACTGTTCCAATTGGTACACCAGCTTATATGCCTAGTGAACAAACTCATGGTATACCAAAATTAGCTAGTGATATTGATGCAGTAGGTATAATTGGAATTCAAGCTTTGACCGGATTTAAACCTAGCAAATTTTCCCAAAATCCCCAGACAAATCAAATATTTGAGTCAGGTCAATTTTTTCTCAAATATCAGACTGGAAATATTTCTAAATATCAAGTTAATGTCAGTCAGGATTTAGGCGATATTTTATCAAAAATTGTGCGGTACTACTTTAAATTTAGATATAAAAATGCCTTTGCAGCTTTAAAATATTTAACGCCTATTTGGAATCAATATAAAAATTTATATGAGAAAGAAAAATAAATTTCTCTTTGCTCCGAATGTGGAATTGACTATACTAAACTCAGACGTTTTCTGGCGCTAGGTGAATGGAAAGAAGCAGATGAAGAAACAGAAAAATGTATTCTCAAAGCTGCTAATAGAGAAATAGAAGGTTGGCTAAATTCAGAGTCAATTAAGATATTGCCAGTGCAAGACCTCCGCAAAATTGATGAACTTTGGCTAAATTTTGGTAAGGGAAGATTTGGGTTTAGCGTGCAAAAAAAAGATTTATTTAGAAACAGGCAAAGATTGGCAAGAGTTTCGTAAAAAAGTAGGTTGGCGAGAGGAAAGATTAGCAGGTTTTAGTGAGATGCGAGGTTTTAAACGGGGATATTTACCTGCTCGTATTTTTGGTGTGAGAGATGGAAAGTTAAGTTTGGAAGATGTTGTTTCAAATCTTCTCTCTCGTAGAGATTTATGAAATATTATTTTTGCTGTAATCGAAGAAATACAACTAATTATTAACTATCACATACAAGACTTTATAGATGTCAAATTGATTCATCTTCGCCATCAATTTTTCTTGTAATTTCTTTCCAGTTTTGATCTGAGGTATTTTCCCCTAAGTTAACTGAATTTGTTCTTTGACTTTTTTCTGTTGCAGGAGGAAATTCTGGGGCGCTTCTTTTTTTATCCCTACTACTATTTGAATACTGATTAGATAATTCTTGATTCTTATTAGATTGAGACGGTTTTTCTGATGGCTGATTAGACATAATTAATGTGATTATTTACAATAAGGTAATCAAAGTAGCTAAAATAATATCTATAGCTGCTAATAAAGCAGCCGTACATAACATTATAATTGCTTTGTTCGTAATTTTAGCTTTTTCATCTCGTACATTTTCACACTCTTTCAACGCTTCAATCCAAGTTTTAGTAATAACTAATCTACAATTCTCATCTGATTCATAGTAATATTCATCCATGAGAATTTGTGGAGGCGTCATTCCTCCGAAAGCTTTAGGCAAAAACCCTCTAACACAAATAAAAATAGTAATAGCTAGAAATATACAGACACCTATTTTGAGAATTAAACAGGAGTAGCAAAGATTTGACTGTGTTGTAGTAGATAAAAAAAGTTGGTTAGGGAGATTTATTGAAAAAACTATGGAAGTTGCACTAAAGCCTAAAACTGTACTCAATTTAGTATTCAAGGAATTAATACTATCATTAGTAAGCTTAATTCTATATTCTGTATAGTTGTATATTAGGATTATATTATTATGTTCTGTATTGTTTTTATTTGTAGGAGGTTTTTCCATGTCCGATAATCAATCACAACAGTCTTCATCTGAATCAGAAAGTAGTCAAGGTAATAATAAAAGTCCACCTGAAAATCTACCACCAACTCTTAGTAATCAATCACAACAGTCTTTATCTAAATTAAAAAGTGGTTGGGTTAATAATAAAAACGCACCTGAAAATCCACCAGCAACTCCTCGCTATCAAAGAACAAAAGCTATATGTGATAGTCAAGTCAAGCAGAGAATAATTGACATGAATGACAGTCTAGGTAATCAATCAAAACAGTATTTGTCTGAATTAGAAAGTGGTCAAGGTAATAATAAAAGCGCACCTGAAAATCTACCACCAACTCCTCGCTATCAAAGAACAGTTTCTAGAACAGATAGTCAAGATAGTTAACGGATAATAGTATATAAACATTCTAATTTATACAATTCAAGTAGGCTGCCAGAGAATAAATTTTCTATCTAGCATACTTAATAATTAGATGGGTAAAATTGTTTGTATATTTTTTGTTTTCTATTCTCTGTTCTCTTCTTCAAAACAGAGAAACATTCAACTGCCGTAATATGACTGTCGCCATTACTATTAGAAAATTCTCAAACTTTTAAATTTAGTCACAGCAAGAATTTAACTTCTAACTTCTAACTTCTGACTTCTGACTTGCAGACTTCTGACTTCTAATCTCTGTTCTCTTCTTCAAAACAGAGACACATTCAACTGCCGTAATATGACTGTCGCCATTACTATTAGAAAATTCTCAAACTTTTAAATTTAGTCACAGCAAGAATTTAACTTCTAACTTCTAACTTCTGACTTCTGACTTGCAGACTTCTAACTTTATGCCATCCCCATTTCACGGAATAGACCCGTATCTAGAGGATTATCTTTGGCCTGATGTCCACAATGCTCTTGCCAATAAAATCAGACAGCAACTCACTCCACAACTACCTCCTCCCTACGCTGCACGACTGGAAGTCTAGGTTGTTGAGGATAATTTTCCAGAAAGCGAAGTTGGCATCCTTTATCCAGATGTGGAAATTATGCAACTTCGACAAGCAAAAATAACAAACATTCCTTCCGGTACATCTGGAGCAACTGCACTTACTCCACCTCATATCCTTACCCATTTTTCCACCTGTTCCGGTTCGCTGGAGTAATGTGGAGATTCGAGTTACTGCTCAGAATATTTTGGTGACTTGCATTGAAGTACTTTATCCAGTCAATAAGCGCGAAACTGGTCTGACAAATTATCGTCAGAAGCGAAGACGACTTTATCAAGCAGGGGTTCATCTGCTGGAAATAGACCTTTTGTGTAGAGGTACTCGCCCTTTTTCTCATCCTCAAATGCCAGATTTTGCTTATCAAAATAACATGGGTGTAAAACCCCACCTTTTAAGGCGCAATATTTTTGGAGCGGGGCTTAAATCCCCTACTTCCCCTCCTGGGAGGGGCTAGGGGTGGATTAACTTCTGACTTGCAGACTTGCTGACTTCTGACTTCGTTAAGCTGTTGCTTTGACTCGTTATCATGCTGAAGTTATAGATATTTGGCCTTTAACTTTGCAAGATTTATTGCCAACTATTCCTATTCAGTTGCGATCGCCCGATTCAGATGTTGTCCTTAACTTATCTGCTGCTTTTAATGAGATTTATGATGAAGCTGCCTACGACTTATCTATAAATTACAGCGAAGCACCGCCCCCACCTATTTTGTCTGAGGCAGAAAAGCAGTGGGTAGAAAATGTATTGGGTGATAATTGATATTTGTTGGGTTTGGTTTCCTCTACTTTAGATAATTGGCTATATTTGTCTTCTTCCGCATACCACAAAATTGCCAATTTATCAATCACCCAAAAAATCAGGAGAGAAAAATTAGTCATTCATCCCAGAGAAATTTAGAGTATTTGCCTCTAAAAATAACGAAATAATCGGCATTTGCAGCTTCAAAGTTACTTCAAGCAATAACTACCCCTTGGATCTTTCTGAAGTATATACCATAATACAACCAAGAGCAAGGGCTAAAAATATTGAAATTTCGTTAACTACTCCAGACAAATTTTTAGCTTTTTTGTTATCAAGCCCTGACAAACTTAAAAATTTTTAAACTAAAAGACTAAAACTTAAAGAATAACTTATTTGTCTGAGGCAGAAAAATCAAGGAATAATTAAGGAATGCTCTCAAAAGTATTTTTTAAGGAGTAGGGGAGTAGGGGAGTAGAGAGTAGCTAGGAGGAAGGGAGAATAGAATTTATAGAGGAGGTAGTCAAATATATTTGTAAGAGTGATTTTTCTGTAATTATTCTGCCTTTTATGCTAACTTTTTGAGGGTTTTGGTCTGAAAATCTGGCACTTTTTTCAACTCAAAAAATGCTTTAACTTTTATCTATCAATGCTTTGATATTAGATCGGTAAGCCCTAATTATTCCTACTAAGAATACATAGCTAATCCAACCAAAAGTACAATAGCAATAACAATATAAACTATGATTTGTTGCTGCCTAGTTTTTCCACCTCGAAAAAGAAAATCTCTCAAAGCTGTAAAATCAGGGTTCTGACTTTGACTTGGCAGAATGTGGGTTTAAACCGAATGAATTAACTGTCAATTATCAATTATCCATTGATAAAAACTTGTTGCACGGTAAATTGTAATAAGCAAAATTTGCTAAATTTTTCTTCCTTATTCCTTCTTGCTTCTTCCTTAAATACGCACTCTACAAAATTTGCTAAATTATTCTTTCTTCTTCCAACTTCGGTCTTCCTTCTTCCTTAATTTCTACCACTTCACAAATCTGCTTATCCACATAATCATCATCGACATTTCGAGTTATTAATTCTGCCAAAATTCCTAAAGATATTAATTGTACGGACAGAATAATACACAAAATTCCAAATAAAAATAAAGGGCGAGTACCTATAGGTCGAATTTCCATAAACCAAAGTATAGTCAAATAACCTAAAGATGTCATTCCTATAGCACCGAATAATAATCCTAAACTCCCAAATAAATGACCAGGTTTATGTAAATAATGAGTAGTTGCTAAAACAGTTAATAGATCGAGAAATCCACGGGTATAACGTTCTAAACCATATTTAGATTTTCCCTGTTTCCGTTGATGATGCCGCACTGTTACTTCAGAAATTTTAAATCCCAAACTATGGGCTAATACTGGAATATATCTATGTAATTCTCCATAAACTTTTATGCAGTCTAATACCTCTTTTTTATAAGCTTTTAAACCACAATTAAAATCGTGTAATTTTACTCCAGTTAAAATTGATGTTACTCCATTAAATAATTTCGAGGGTAATGTTTTGGAAAAGGGGTCGTTACGATGTTTTCGCCATCCAGAAACTAGATCGTATCCTGACTCTAACTTTTCCAAAAACTTAGGTACTTCTGCCGGGTCATCTTGTAAATCTGCGTCTAGAGTAAAGATAATATTTCCTGTAGCTTTTTTAAATCCAGCAGATAAGGCGGAAGATTTACCAAAGTTTCTTCTTAATCTAATTCCTTTAATTTTCTGGGGATGTTTTTTGATTAATTCATTAATTTCTATCCAAGACAAGTCGTTACTACCATCATCTACAAAAATTATTTCATAACTATTAAGTTCAGCTAAATTCATTACATCTAAAATTCGCTCAAACAAGGGTTTGATTGTGGCTTCTTCGTTATAAACTGGAATGACAAAACTGAGGTATTTACTATTCAAGGTTCAATTTTAATTATCAAAATTATGTTGATTGGTTAGAGCTACCGAATCTAGGCAATTTTTTAATTTAACATAAGTTGTTAAAGGGTAAGCATTCACGGAAGTTAAAAGTTAAAAGTCATGCATGAAGATTTTATCGGCTTAAAGCTTTGATTATACAGTAATTTTAGGTAGTTATTTCGCATCTCAAGTTGGTTGAAGTTATCCAATCTTGACGGTTTTTCAATTTTACATAAGCTGTTAAAACATTGTTGGTTGAGCCTTGGATATTTTTTTAGATTTTCTTGAATTTTCAATGGGTAAATTTTGATTTAAATATATCCTTTCGAGAAAGATAATTAATATTCAGCTCCTCATAATTTTGCTACATCAACACGAGGAAAATCTGACGTTCCAAAATCTTTGACAATTTTTTCTTGATGAAAAATAGCCAGACATTTCATTTAATTCCCAGAATCACAAAATTGAGGTATTTACGATTCTCAGCTCCTCATAATTCTGCTAAATCGGCAGGAGGAAAATTTGATATTCCAAAACCTTTGACCACATTTTCTTGATGAAAAATAGCCAGACATTTCATTTAATTCCCAGAATCACAAAATTGAGGTATTTACGATTCTCAGCTCCTCATAATTCTGCTAAATCGGCAGGAGGAAAATTTGAGATTCCAAAACCTTTGACCACATTTTCTTGATGAAAAATAGTCAGACATTTCATTTAATTCCCAGAATCACAAAATTGAGGTATTTACGATTCTCAGCTCCTCATAATTCTGCTAAATCGGCAGGAGGAAAATTTGACATTCCAAAACCTTTGACCACATTTTCTTGATGAAAAATAGTCAGACATTTCATTTAATTCCCAGAATCACAAAACTGAGGTATTTAAGATTCTAGGTTCAATTCTAATTATCAAAACTATTCCTCATAATTCTGCTAAATCGGCAGGAGGAAAGTTTGAGATTCCAAAACCTTTGACAATTTTTTCTTGATTGACAATAGCAAGACATTTCATTTAATTCCCAGAATCACAAAATTGAGGTATTTACGATTCTCAGCTCCTCATAATTCTGCTAAATCGGCAGGAGGAAAATTTGACATTCCAAAACCTTTGACCACATTTTCTTGATGAAAAATAGTCAGACATTTCATTTAATTCCCATAATCACAAAATTGAGGTATTTACGATTCTCAGATTCTAATAATTCTGCTAAATCGGCAGGAGGAAAATTTGAGATTCCAAAACCTTTGACAATTTTTTCTTGATTGACAATAACAAGACATTTCATTGAATTCTCAGAATCACAAAATAGAGGTATTTAAGATTCTCAGATTCTAATAATTTTGCTACATCGACAGGAGGAAAATCTGACATTGCAAAACCTTTGACAATTTTTTCTTGATTGACAATAGCAAGACATTTCATTTAATTCCCATAATCACAAAATAGAGGTATTTAAGATTCTCAGATTCTAATAATTTTGCTACATCGACAGGAGGAAAATCTGACATTGCAAAACCTTTGACAATTTTTTCTTGATTGACAATAACAAGACATTTCATTGAATTCTCAGAATCACAAAATAGAGGTATTTAAGATTCTCAGATTCTAATAATTTTGCTACATCGACAGGAGGAAAATCTGACATTGCAAAACCTTTGACAATTTTTTCTTGATTGACAATAGCCAGACATTTCATTGAATTCCCATAATCACAAAACTGAGGTATTTACGATTCTAGGTTCAATTCTAATTCTCAAAACTATTCCTGATAATTCTGCTAAATCGGCAGGAGGAAAATTTGATATTCCAAAATCTTTGACCACATTTTCTTGATGAAAAATAGCCAGACATTTCATTGAATTCCTAAAATCACAAAACTGAGGTATTTAAGATTCTCAGCTCCTCATAATTCTGTTACATCGGCAGAAGGAAAG
>JAXHSW010000136.1:17517-25504 GCA_034190295.1 Cyanobacteriota bacterium
AAAACTGAGGTATTTACGATTCTAGGTTCAATTCTAATTCTCAAAACTATTCCTGATAATTCTGCTAAATCGGCAGGAGGAAAATTTGAGATTCCAAAACCTTTGACCACATTTTCTTGATGAAAAATAGCCAGACATTTCATTGAATTCCTAAAATCACAAAACTGAGGTATTTAAGATTCTCAGCTCCTCATAATTCTGTTACATCGGCAGAAGGAAAGTTTGATATTCCAAAACCTTTGACAATTTTTTCTTGATGAAAAATAGTCAGACATTTCATTTAATTCCCATAATCACAAAACTGAGGTATTTAAGATTCTCAGCTCCTGATAATTCTGCTAAATTGGCAGGAGGAAAATTTGATATTCCAAAATCTTTGACAATTTTTTCTTGATTGACAATAGAAAGACATTTCATTGAATTCCCAGAATCACAAAATTGAGGTATTTACGATTCTCAGCTCCTCATAATTCTGCTAAATCGGCAGGAGGAAAATTTGACATTGCAAAACCTTTAACTACATTTTCTTGATTAAAAAGAGCAAGACATTTCATTTAATTCTCAGAATCACAAAACTGAGGTATTTACGATTCTAGGTTCAATTCTAATTCTCAAAACTATTCCTGATAATTCTGCTAAATCGGCAGGAGGAAAATTTGAGATTCCAAAACCTTTGACCACATTTTCTTGATTGAGAATAGCAAGACATTTTATTTAATTCCCAGAATCACAAAACTGAGGTATTTACGATTCTAGGTTCAATTCTAATTCTCAAAACTATTCCTGATAATTCTGCTAAATCGGCAGGAGGAAAATTTGAGATTCCAAAACCTTTGACCACATTTTCTTGATTGAGAATAGCAAGACATTTCATTTAATTCCCAGAATCACAAAATTGAGGTATTTACAATTCTCAGCTCCTCATAATTCTGCTAAATCGGCAGGAGGAAAATTTGATATTCCAAAATCTTTGACAATTTTTTCTTGATTGACAATAGAAAGACATTTCATTGAATTCCCAGAATCACAAAACTGAGGTATTTAAGATTCTCAGCTCCTCATAATTCTGCTAAATCGGCAGGAGGAAAATTTGACATTGCAAAACCTTTAACTACATTTTCTTGATTAAAAAGAGCAAGACATTTCATTTAATTCTCAGAATCACAAAACTGAGGTATTTACGATTCTAGGTTCAATTCTAATTCTCAAAACTATTCCTCATAATTCTGCTAAATCGGCAGGAGGAAAATTTGAGATTCCAAAATCTTTGACAATTTTTTCTTGATTGACAATAGAAAGACATTTCATTGAATTCCCAGAATCACAAAATTGAGGTATTTACAATTCTCAGCTCCTCATAATTCTGCTAAATCGACAGGAGGAAAATTTGACATTGCAAAACCTTTAACTACATTTTCTTGATTAAAAAGAGCAAGACATTTCATTTAATTCTCAGAATCACAAAATTGAGGTATTTAAGATTCTAGGTTCAATTCTAATTATCAAAACTATGTTGATTGGTTAAAGCTATCCAATCTTGACGGTTTTTTAATTTAACATAAGCTGTTAAAACATCGTTGGTTGAGAATTCAATATATCCTTTCCAACCTGATAATTCATATTCAGCTCCGAATAATTCTGCCACATCAGCACGAGGAAAACCTGACATCCCAAAACCTTTAACTACATTTTCTTGATTCAGAATAGCAATACATTTAATCTGAACATTCTCTTTACTTTTGACTTTTAACTTTTGACTTTTAACTTGACTTACCCATCCATTTACTCTAGCTGTAGTAGAAGAAAATTCAGTCACAGTGTCAAAATATCCCTGCAAATTTTCTGGTGGTTTTGCCGTTAATAAATCTGGGTTAATTTTTTCATCTAAACTTACACAAAAATTATCCTTTTTTATATTTCGATTAAAAGGTACTAAACCATCAGCTTTTAAAGCATCTACTAAACCTAAAAAAGCAGCAGGTCGGTTGCCTACTTTTTCTTTAATTAAAACCGGGTCGGAAATGCCAAGTTGTAAAGATAATCCTACTAAAGGTTGATAAGTTGCCCGATGAGCAATTTCTCTAAAAGTTTCCGTACCTACTCGATACATTAATATAGTTAAAATCGTCAAAACTGTCACTAATGGCATAACCAAATACCACTGTTTTTTTAGACTAGGTTGCTGTTGTTGGAGCAATAAAAAAATTAGGATAATTAGACTTAACCAAAATAGAGAAGGTAGAGTAGCATAACGAGAAGCGATCGCTTGTTCTACTCCAAATCCAGAACGACTAACTGCCGCCATTAAAGCAGTGCCTAAAGTATAAGTTATTATTGATAACCAGGGTAGCCAGTCTTGAGGATAAGATGAAAATAACCAATAAGTCAAAAATATTCCTGTCAAAATTAATCCGAACCAACCTATTATTGAAGCTACGGGAATATTATGAGTAAAAATTGCTCCTAGATAAACAGGAATATAAGCAATTATTTTAATTAAATTGAGCTTAGACAAAGAGGGATGATGAGAGGGTGTTGTGTAAGTTAGGAAATAAATTCCTATTACTAAAATAGAAAAAATAATATAAGAGATAGTAAATCTTTTCGGCAGTTTAAATAAAATAGCAACGGCAGATAATATCGGCCAAATTCCTAAAGCTGTACTATAACTAATACATCCTAAAATTCCCAAGCTGATACTGGCAATTAACCATTTATTTTGTGGAGATTCGACCAATCTATTTACACAAAAAATTGAGGCAATAACAAATAAATTAGCAATTACCCAATGTACCCCACTATATCCGCGCATCCAATTATGAGCAGCAGCAGGAGTAAAGTTAAAAATGGAGATAAATAGAATTAGTAATAAAAGTATCGTCCGATTTTTTTTCAGGTTATTAGGTACTAATGCCGTTAATAAAATTGCCTGAATAGAAGCGAGGAAAAATGTAGCTAGACATAATCCAATATTTGAACCTTTAGTAACAACAATATTTAGAGCATAAATTATGGCAGGAATTAAGACAAAGTGTTCATTTGCCCGAAACATCCAGTCAAAAATATTGGTAGAAAAGCCATCTATAGAATAGATATTTTGAATCATCCACCAATAGTCAAAGTTTAGCAACTCTCCTGCTTTAGATATCATAAAAAGTACATAGAAAGCTGGGAGTAAAATTGTAATGGTGGCGATAATTATAAAAGTAAGTTCAGACTTTTTTTTGACTAACATAAATCGGAAAGCAAGACAGAAATTTGGGCACGGATGTCAAGACACGAATTTGGGCACGGATGTACAGATTAATTTGAAATAGGTTAATCTTTGCTACGCTACTTATAGTAATTATAAATAAAAATGAAATATTTTTTTTGCTGAAAGTTTTTCAAGGCAGGAAATACTTACCTAATAGGTTTCAAGTTTCCCCTTTTAAGGAAATAAAAAAAATAAAATTCAGCATTTCAAGCCTTCTGTTTAAGCTGGAGACACTATTAACGAAGTCAGAAGTCAGAAGTGATTTTTGTAACGAAGATTTAAGCTCCCCTCCGAAAATATTTCACCTTAAAAGGCGGGGTTTTAGACCCAATTATTTTGATGATTTTTCGCTGAAATGACCCTACATGAATTTTAAAATTGCCTCAATTAAAGTCTCTGGTTGTTGTTGAAAAAACATATGACCGCCAGGGAATTCATGTAAAGCAAAATTACCGACAGTATACTCTTCCCATTCAGATAACTGTTGTAAATTAACTGCTGTGTCATTTATACCTCTAAAAGCAACAATAGGAAATTCAAAAGATGCTTCAGGAGAATAAATATATTTTTCATTGAGGGTAAAGTCTGCTCGTAAAATAGGTAAAAATAATTCCATTAGGTCTCGGTTTTCCAAGACTGCTTCAGGGGTACCACCGTATTCACGCAAGGTCGAAATTAAAGTCTGGTTAGATGCTTGATGAAGTGGGTTATCAATAGGAATGTGAGGAGCGCGACGACCAGAAATAAACATATATTTAGGAGTCGGTAATTTTTTTGTTCGTAATTTACGGGCAACTTCAAAACAAATTAACCCACCAAGACTATGACCAAAAAACACAAAGGGGTATTCTGAAATAAAGGGTTGTAAAGCTTGAGTCAGAGAAGAAAGTAGGTCATCCCATTTAGTAATTAAAGCTTCTTTGATCCGAGTTTCTCTTCCTGGTAACTGTATGGCACAAACCTCAATATTAGATGGTAAATGTTTTCCCCAGAGGCGAAATAAGGAAGCACCAGATGCAGAAGAGTGAAAACAAAATAGACGTAGGTTAGGATGAGAAGAAGGTTGAAAAATTTTGATCCAAGGAGAGGGAGTAATAGTAAAATTCATTAGACAAATTTATTATCTCGAAATAGGTATAACAAAAAAACTATGAGTGTTGAGGAGTAATTTTTTCAACACTTACCGAATAATTAAGGTTTAAAGCCTCTCACTCGCCGTGGAGAAACAATAAAAATTTTTTCTTTGAGTCAATCCTCTTCTTTTCAAAGAGAGGTAATTATTAATTATTAATTATTGAATCCACTCATGGGTTTGAGATACAAAACTGCAACGTTATAGTTTTTGCTTACTATATATCGCCTGTTTGAGTAACTCTTGTGTTTATCACTCTATGGAAAATATTTTGATCCAAGGAGAGGGAGTAATAGTAGAACTCATTAGACAAATTTATGCTCTTGAAATTGGTATAACAAAAAACTCTGGCTGTTGATGAGTAATTTTTTTCATACTTACTCCACCGGTGGGTTTGAGATACAAAACTACAACGTTATAGTTTTTGCTTACTATATATAGCCTGTTTGAGTAACTCTTGTGTTTATAACTCTGTGGAAAATATTTTTATCTAGGGAGGGAGTAATAGTAGAACTCATTAGACAAATTTATGCTCTTGAAATTGGTATAACAAAAAACTCTGGCTGTTGATGAGTAATTTTTTTCATACTTACTCCATCGGTGGGTTTGAGATACAAAACTACAACGTTATAGTTTTTGCTTACTATATATAGCCTGTTTGAGTCATTCTTGTGTTTATCACTCTATGGAAAATATTTTGATCCAAGGAGAGGGAGTAATAGTAGAATTCATTAGACAAATTTATGCTTTTGAAATTGGTATAACAAAAAACTCTGGCTGTTGATGAGTAAGTTTTTCCATACTTACTCCACCGATGGGTTTGAGATACAAAACTACAACGTTATAGTTTTTGCTTACTATATATAGCCTGTTTGAGTCATTCTTGTGTTTATCACTCTATGGAAAATATTTTGATCCAAGGAGAGGGAGTAATAGTAGAATTCATTAGACAAATTTATGCTTTTGAAATTGGTATAACAAAAAACTCTGGCTGTTGATGAGTAAGTTTTTCCATACTTACTCCACCGATGGGTTTGAGATACAAAACTACAACGTTATAGTTTTTGCTTACTATATATAGCCTGTTTGAGTAACTCTTGTGTTTATAACTCTGTGGAAAATATTTTTATCTAGGGAGGGAGACTGGTAGTTTGACTCATCAACAAATTTGTCAGAATCCGAAAAGCAAAAAGAGCTGATTGTTAATTACTCAAAGCAGCTAACTGCTTCAACATTTGCCTCAAACCATCTCGCCAATAAGGAGAATGTTTCCCCAAAACTTGGGAAATTTTGCCACTATTTAACACAGAAAAAGCAGGTCGTTTTGCTGGAGTTGGATATTCGGCAGTAGTAATGGGAATTACCCGTTTAACTTGCAGAGGAAAACCCAGTTGTTTTGCTTCCTCAAAAATAGTCATGGCAAAATCGTACCAACTAATTGCCCCACTATTTGTATAGTGATAAGTTCCATAGGTTTCCGAATTAAGATGAGGAATAATTTGAGCGATCGCTTCTGCTAAGTCTCCTGTCCAAGTTGGACAACCAACCTGGTCGTAAACAACTCTCAATTCTTCCCTATCTTTGCCCACCCGCAACATAGTTTTGACAAAGTTACCCTTACCATAAACACCATAAACCCAAGCAGTTCTAATAATAATATGATTAGCATCTGTTTCCCGAATTGCCTTTTCTCCCGCTAATTTTGATTTGCCGTAGATACCGAGGGGGTTGGTAGGGTCAGTTTCTGTGTATGGTGTGCTTTGACTCCCATCAAAAACGTAGTCTGTGGAAATGTGGATTAAGGTTGCCCCCAATTTTTTAGCTTCGGTTGCCATAATTCCAGGTGCAATACTATTTACTGCATTGGCTAATTCTGGCTCATTTTCAGATTTGTCAACTGCCGTATAAGCAGCAGCATTGACAATAATTTCTGGTTTGACTTGGCTAATTATTTGAGAGATGGCATTGGAGTCTGCCAGGTCTAAATTTTCTCGCCCCACTGCGGTTAATTCCCCAATATTTGTGAGGAGGGGTTGGAGTTGGTGGCCAAGTTGTCCGTTAATTCCTGTTAATAAGATTTTCATTTGTGATTTTGCGTGACTTAGTTTAAGTTTGATTTGTAAGCATTTAGCTGTCAGCTATAAGTTATTAACTTAATTATCACAGGAAGGAGAAATTAATCTCTAAGGAAAATAAAAAGTTATGTTTGGGCAGCATTCCACAGGAAATGAAATGGATCGTTATCTAATTTAAGATGCTGATTTTTAGGAGGCATAAAAAATAAGTTGTACAAATTTTATCTAGGATAAATTGTGAAATATAGCTGCCATCAAAAAAACTATTCAGGTTATTTTTACACGAGTCCCTAGTTTAGACTTTCGACTTCCTATTCTATTCTTCAATTAGTATTACTCCAACCTTCTATCGCAGCTATTAAAATATTAACTGCGGGATGGTCGATTAATTCTTTGAAAGCTTCTTTTCCTGCTTCTCTAAAAGTTGTAATTATTCTAGATTTCATAGAGGGATTTTTTTCTATTTCTTGAATTGCTTGGGTGGCAATTTCTAAGTCGTTAGTAGGATTCAAGAAATAGTCTGTTGTTGATAGTTGTTGTAGTAAATTTTGAATTTATTTTGCTGCTTCTGCTAATGTTTGTTTTTGTTCGGTGGTTAAATTGTTATTCTGGTTAATATTAGATGTTTCTATTTTTCCTTCTCCTCCAACAATGCTGTTGATGTAACTTTCTCTACCAATTTTAATATCGTTACTTTTTTCGGTCATGTTAAATCTCCTGAGTTGACTATTAACAAAAATGTTATTGCCGTTTATCTGATATTCAGTGGTTTTTTGTTGAACTATTTTTTCGGAATTTTTATCTAAGTATTCTATTAGGTCGCTAAACTTGATTTTGATGGCTTCATATTTATTTTTATCCTTTGTGTGTTTAACTATCTGTTCTAAAGTCGAAAATATTTTTCTAAAATAACTAGCTGATACTTCTTGAATAGGTATTATCAGTTTTTCTAGACCAGATATTTCTGTTAACGGTGGTAATAAGACTAAACAAGGTAATTGTTCGGGAAGGATATCTAATTGTCTAGCTATATCGTAAGATTCGTTTCTATTAAATGGTTTAGTTTTAAATAACCATCTACTTAAATAAAATTTTTCATACAACTCTGAATAAAGAATTGACTGCCAATATTTTCTGAGTGAGTTAAGGTTAGGTCGAGGTTTTTCTAAGATGTATATTTTATTCCAGTATCCTATTAATTTTTCAAATTCATCAAAGAAAAATTACTTCAGCTAGCAAGTTTGCCGAAATCTTTGGAATTCTCTATTCTGAGTTTTGATTATTTTACAGTTTGAGAATTTGCCGATTTTCATTCTGTCTTTAAGTAAGTAGATAGAGCAAATTTCACCCTCTGTGAAAAATTACTTCAGCTAGAAAGTTTGCCGAAATCTTTGGAATTCTCTATTCTGAGTTTTGATTATTTTACAGTTTGAGAATTTGCCAATTTTCATTCTGTCTTTAAATAAGTAGATAGAGAAAATTTCACTCTCTGTGAAAAATTACTTCAGCTAGCAAGTTTGCCGA
>JAXHSW010000137.1:0-25432 GCA_034190295.1 Cyanobacteriota bacterium
ATAGAAACAGAGGAAAGCTATACAAGCAAAACATCTGCCCTTGATCTTGAGCAACCAATTAAACATGAAACTTATGGTGGTAAACGAGTCAAACGTGGTTTATTCAGGAGTGGAACTGGTAAAGTGATTAATGCCGATATCAACGGCAGTCTTCAAATATAAGATAAGAAATTCCCAGAGGCATTTACTGCCGAGGGAATAGTGAGCTGTGCCGTACAGCCAGTATTGGTTAATCCAATATCAAGATAAAAGCTGTTACGATTTTCTACAGTTTTTTTCGTACGGTTAGTAGTTTCCGACACCCTGGATTTAGACCTATATATGACCAAACCTATAGACTATTTTCTAATTCCAGAGGTTCAGGACGAAAAGTGTTGGTAGTTAGTCCTATACCGATGGTTAACAATGTGGTCTTTGGCAAATATTGCGATCGCGACAACTTTGTGAGTATTTGTCGGGAGCGATCGCCTCCTGGGGAGAATTGCCCAAACAGTTAAACGTTATTAATTAATTACCATCAGAGATTCATCATGCAAAATTTAAAAGTTTTGCGTCAGTTTGTGTTGGCAAGATTAGCCAAAGCTCCAGTTATTTGTCTGGAACTTTCAGCTTTAGATGTGTTTGTTATTTGCCAAGCTTTATTAGTTTGGTTGATTGTTTATCCAGGTAGTAAAATGGCTGATAAAGTGAAGTTTTCAAGAATTATAATTTAGTCTTTGAGCAGTTTAACTTTAACTATAAACTCCGAGCTATCATTCTCATCCAAATTTATCCTCTTACTAGATTTTCTAATAGAGCTGCTTTTAAGCGACGGTTAGGTATGGGGAAAGACCAGTATCAATCTGGAGATGTTCAATATTTTAGAAATTCTGGTAGTTCCGAAGCCAGGAGTCAACTTTTACTTTGGTGTCGGCAACGAATAGTTAATCCAAAGTTTCGACCAACTACTCCAATTGGTAAAGAGTTAGGGGTTAAATATGATGAGTTGCTGGCTAAATATTCTAGTAATGGAAACTTGGGGAAGGTTAAAGCTATAGAAAAATACTTTGATAAGCAGATTGAGGCGATCGCGTTTATTGAAGGGACAATGGCTGAAACTCCTAATAGTCCAGCACTTTTGCAAATCAAAGCTGTTAAGTTAGCGACAATTCAGAGCAAAGAAGCTTTAGTTTTGGCTGCTAAGTCTGGAGTAAATGTAGATTTGCCTAATGCTGGAACTTCTGAAAAGGCCAGAGGATTTAAAACTTTAATTGCTTTTAAGGTTATCTCCCTAGCCCTTAGAAGATTGTGGCCAATGCTCAAGAAGGCCAATTGTAGTTGAGAGGCGATCGCTACAATTGTTTCAAAAAGTTTAGGAGATAAGTAAAATTTTGTCTCCTTTTCTTCTCAGAGTGAAGGTTATGTGTCGGCAAAATATCTCAAAGATTGTCAATATAAGTATTAATATCAATAATATGGAAGTTTAAATAGGGTTTACTGAAAAAGTCTTTTAGTAGGGGTAGGAGACAACCCACCCGCGGGCCCCGACCGTGGAGACAGGGCTAATTCATTGTCGCCAGAGAAAAATATTGTAAAATTTGGGCCATATAGTTAAGTATTTCATGGTCTTCTCCCCTAAATTATCATGCTTACACAGAAAAAATTTATGTTAAAGAGTCAGTTGCGATCGCCAAGACCAGAACTATGGAAATGGAAAACTCCCTCAGAGTAAACTTCTGTGTCTGAACCAATTTCGATTCTCAACAAGTGCAGTTCTTGATTTACAACAAAGGAAAAATAACGATGTGGCCAATTCGACAAGGTGATGTAATATTACAACCAGTTAAGCTAACTTCAGGAAAAAAACTATCTCACCTGACTTTAGCAGAGGGAGAGGTAACAGGACACTCTCATAGGATTACTCGTGGAAATGCAGAACTATGGGAAAAAGATGGTACTCTATATCTAAAAGTTTTGTCAGAAAAAGCAACTTTAAGCCACGAAGAACATAAGACAATCGAAATTTCTCAAGGAAACTGGATGGTACGCATTCAGCGAGAATATGAACCTCTTGGATGGCGGTATGTGGCAGACTAAAATTGAAAATCTAACAGCTTAGCGCGCGTCAGAACTCAGAAGGCGCGAAGTCAGCAAGTGTACCCACCCCTAACCAAACCCACCCCCGCCCCGACCGTGGAGAACCCACCCCTAACCCCTCCCAGGAGGGGAAGTAGGGGATTTGAGAAAAGCTCCAAAAACCCGATCGCCTTAAAAGGCGGGGTGGCGCGACCCTTATGATTTTGATAACAAAAAGCATTAATACCAATGTATCGGGAAAAGTGGCACAGGAATATGGTGTCAACTGACCCGATAGATAGGCAAAGGGCAACAAATGCAGTAAATGCAGCTTATTCTGCCATGGGAAAACGAGAGCTAGAGATTCTATTTATCGAAAAATTGTGGTTTAAAACCTCCCCTTGATCGGGGATAATAAATAAAAAAATTCATGATTAGTCAATCCTATCCGTTTTCACTCTCGAGGTAATTATTAATTATTAATTATTAATTGTTGAACAGTAGTCCAGATGCGATGAAAGAGATAGTAGGATCGCGATCGCCCTATCAAGTTATCTCTGGACGAACAAAATCGAATCTAGTTGTTAAAGTAAAAACTAGATGAACGTTATTTCTAAGAAAAGCTGTTGGTATTCGGAGGAATGTGAGGGGATGAAAGTCACTATTTTAGATATTTTAGACTATTATAAAAGGATTTTAGAACAATTATTAGACAAGTTAAATGCCTCTAATCCTCCACTATTCAAAAGTTAGAAGTTAGAAGTTAGGAGTTATATCATGTCCGAATAATTAGTGATGAAAAAATTTTCTGTTTCCTATTATCCTCGATCATCCCTTCCGGAGCTGTTGCCTGTTGCCTATAATCATTTATTTATAACTATTCAACCGGACATGATATTAGGAGTTAAAGTCAAAAGTCAAAAGTTAGAAGTTAGGAAAATCAGAATAAATAGAGTTTTACGGAGAAATTACAGCATATTTCGGGTAAATGATGTACAGGGTAAATGGTGAAAATATTGTAGTGAGGCAATCTAGCCATCGATGGCTGTACCTCATATAGTCGCAAAGTGCTGTAATTATGAAAAAGAATTTGATAAAGTTATCAATATCGTCAAGACTTACGCAAATCAACCTTTTAAACGCCATAAGTAGGGGCGAATGGCATTGGCGTTCCGCCAAGCTCCGAATGGCGCCCTCTCTGTATGTAGAGTCTCTGCGTAAGTCCCGATTGTCTAAACAATTGTAGGCGCAAATAACCATAAAGCTCCTACAGGGTTTCGGTTATGACGTTAGGTCATCCAAAGGAAGGCAGCTATGCTGAAGGGAAAGAAAGGTTCAAAGGGCGAATGCCATTCGCCCCTACAGGGTTTCGGTTATGACGTTAGGTCATCCATCAGCAAAAGCGCTGTAATTATCATGTCCGATCGCCAGAAATATTTTCCTCAATTGCTTGATAACATTCAGAAACAGAAGCTCTTTGTGTCATCGCAGTCACTAATGCTTGATAAGCAGATTGATGATTTTCTATTAAATTACGCGCTTGTAAAGATGCCCAACTTTGTTTGAGTTTAGACTCTGTAGAGCGCTTTAATTGTGTTAAAATTACCGCAATCTTTGCCCGGTCTTCTGCTCCACCCTCAGTATTACCATAAACTAAATCTTCTGCAGCAATACCCGCCATCCAGACAATACAATATTGGTCAATGGTTTGTTCAGAAATCATTCCTCTCTGTAACTGAGCAGCTAACTTTTGGTCATCAAACCTCACCCCACCCTGAGCAGACTGACCTTGCCGAAATGCTTCCCATGCACTCAGAGCATACCCACTAACAGGGATTTCTAATAAATAAGCTACCAAAAAATGTCCAGCTTCATGACGAATTATCCGATCGCGTCTTTCTGAGGATGTACCTTCCACTAAGTCTACAATAATCATACTTCCCTGACCTTGCCATCCTAATGTATCTATAGTAGCTAGTACCATCACAAAAGAAGTAGCGATCGCGGGTATTACTGGGGATATATTAAAAATTGGCCCTAGTAAAGCAGACATTGTCAGTACAAAAATACCAATCGCAATAATATTCAGGGAAGTTTGTCTCATATCGCAAGGAAAATAAATATGTTAGATTCTAATTGTTAGTTTGTTGCTCTTCTTCAAGTGACTTCGCCTGCTCAAAAATTTCTGAACTATGACGATCGCCCACAAATCTCCAATGCCAGGGTTCATAACTAATACCTTGAGGATTATCTCTGGGAAAGGATAACTCAAAACCATAGTTACCTGCATTTTCTTGTAACCATTGGAAAGCTTTTGTATTTTCAAAACTAACTTTGAGATAACTGTCTGGCGATCTAGCATCTCCAATATCAATAGCGTAACCCGTATGATGTTCGCTATAACCGGGAGGCGCACTAACTTCAGCTCGTTGATATGTTACCTGTCCTCGTTTTGCCTTTAACTCAAAAAACAAATACTCTTGATCTGCCAAAGTTCTAAACCCGGAAATAGGAACTAAATTAATATTTGCACCCCAAGCTGCATCTGTCATGGCATTAAATCTTTCTGCTGCATTTGAGCGGAGTCTCACATTTTGATTGCCAAAAACTGGTGTTAATTCCTGCCAAGTTGCCTCTTGATATGGCAAATGTCCAAGAATATTTTCTTGCTGTTGGATAGAAGGAGTTGGAGATGGTGAGGGGGTTACTTCTACTTCTGTAGGACTTGGAGATGGTTCAACTAATTTTATGCCTAAATTTTGTTTGATTTGGCTAACAAAAGCTTTGTCTTGAGTTTGATTAAATTGGAAGTGCAGGCCAATACTAATTATCAGAGCGATCGCTCCTATACCTAATAATTTCCCAATCTGCCATTTTTTCTGAGACTGAATAGGTTGCTGTTTTGGACTTTCATATTCATCTCTTACAGCTTCTGGAATGTCATCTACTGGCAATTTCGGTTCATCTGGAGATTTTTTCTTAAATAGACCGAGCTTATTCAAAATATTCACTCCTGCACTTTCACTCAAATCATCAATAATTAGAGTTTTGTTGATTAAGTTTTTGTCACCTTATTATACTGTTGCATCAGGCTTACTATTTTTATGACTACTCCATATATTTAAGTCCCTACGGCTCAGTAGTGAATCTCCGGGCCTTTAGGCCGTAGAGGATGTCAACATCTGTTTAATGGCCAGTTGCTGATTCTGTACTTTTTACCTCACTTACTCCATTATTATTGTCATTATTTTCGATTGTTTTTCTCGGTCTACCTGGTTTGCGCTTGTGGCGTTGACTAATGGACTTGTCACTAGCTACTGCTAATTCTTCTGGAGTACATTTTAATATGTCCAGAATTTCTAGGTACTTTTGGGGAGTCATTGTTGGTTCTGTACGCCCCGTTTCCCAGTTACGAACACTGGTTTCGCTTATGCCTAGCCGATCTGCTACTTCTGCACGGGTAAGCCTCGCACGTTCTCTCAGGGCTTCCATGTCCATATTTTTTATGTTTCCTCCAACAATCATCTACAGTATCAGTATAACTTTTTTTGAAAACCAGTTTAGAGAATTAATCAAACTACTTTATTGTGACATACTCCCACACTATAGTGCCAGCTTAGTGTGGGCTTCTCGTTTCGTAGCCCTGCCATTGCATTGGGCAAGCGCGTGCTTTAAGGACGTATGGGCCCTGCCGCCCTATTTTTTATATTTATCGCTGCATTTCCGTTTGTCATGCTACGCAAACAAGTCGCGGTCTATTACAATACCGCAATGTGGGCAAGAATGGGTTCGTATGTTTAATTCTTTAGGGACTTTTTCACCACAATTTGAGCAATCTTGGCTCTTTTTTTTTGGGGTTCACTGCTATAGTTTTCACCTCCAGCATTTCCGGCTTTGACAGTCAAAATAGTTAGAAATTAGCCCCCAAATCGCATCGTTAATTGATTTACTCAAACGAGTCAATGCTTGCCCTTTAATGTTTAAGTTTTCATAGGCAATAACTTCAGCTTTTAATAACAAATCATTTGCTGTTTTAAAGTGGAAATCTTTACGTTTGTCGGCTACCTTTTTATGTTGTTTGGCTACAGCTTTGACAGCCTTGAGCCACCTTTTACTTCCTTTTTTTTTTCGAGATAAACGTTTTTGTAGAGTCTTTAATCGCTGCTGAGATTTTCGATAGTATTGAGGGATGGGGACAGATTCTCCTTCACTTGTTACTAAGAATTCCTTCAACCCCATATCAATTCCCAGAGTATTTTTTAATGTATGTTCAACATTAGAAGTAAAAGCTGGAACTGATTTGTCTTCTAGGGATAAAGTCACATAATAACCATCAGCTTTACGACTAATAGTCACTGTTTTAATTGTCAACCCTTCTGGTATTGGACGATGCTGAATTAACTTTACCTTTCCAATTTTGGGTAAGTTTATCTTATTTCCTTTAATACAGTTTTGTTTGATTTGAGGATAAGTAAAACTGCGATAACGTCCTTTTCCCTTAAACCTTGGTTTCCCTAGTTTCTGTCCATTTTTGTCTGCCTTCAACCATCTATCAAAGGCAAGTTTTACCCGTTTTATGCAATCACGGTATACCTGAGAATGAATTAGCTTGTACTCAGAAAACTTGTCTTTGGTATTGACCAAATCTCGTTTTTGAGAGTAATAATCTGGATTATCTCTTAGTTGAGGAATTGGCATCCACCTTGGGGCAGGCGTTAACGGGACAACGGTTTTCTGACCACCATGAGAATCTTTCACTTAAACGATAGTTGTACTGCCGACGCAACAATTCTAACCACATTTCTATTGTGGCTATTTGTTCTTTATTTGGCCTTAACTTATATTGGTAGGCAGTCCGCATGGTGGAAAATTTCCGGGGGATAGCAACATCATAATACAAGTTTTTCAACCAGGGCGAAAGCTTCTGCTGGGATGTTGGCAAATTGAATGGGTTCGATATTCAATTTACTGCCGATTCAGCTAATTCAGCTAAAATCCATGAAACAAGCTAAATAATCTAATGGGGTGATAAGTGTTTAAAAGGTAATTTTTTTCATCTTTTAAACTATGATGAGTATAAATTAGCTTGACTTTTCATCAGTTGAAAAATATTGTAAAAACCATTAGCACGGGAAGGAGTCAAGCTTGCTTTTAAACCTGTTTCTTGAATAAAATCTGGAGTGATTTGCTCAATTTCTTCAGGTGTTAATCCATTAATTCCCTCAATTAATAAAGCTACTAATCCCTTCACTAACTGAGCATCAGAATCTCCTTGATACCAAACTTTACCATCATTTAAGTTGGCAGTAATATATACCTGAGATTGACAACCATAAACCTTGTTTTCTGGTATCTTTTCAGCTTCTGGAAAATCAGGTAATTTTTTGGCATACCAAAGTAGTTGTTCATAACGCAACTTATTAGAAGATGCCCGTTGGAATTTTTTAACAATACGTTCTAATGATGGTGGTAAAGCCATAGATAGCACTCAAACAAATAAAATTTATTGTATAGTCAATTAATTATAACATACTTTTTTTGTGGAGTAAATCATAGAAAACCTTAAATAAATCTTTAATTAAAAATAAGATTTTTGGGCAAAAAATACGAGCTTAAGAAATGAATAAATAAACTAACTTGTTATTTTAGATTGGATGTAGATTTTTATCTATAACAGGTAGAAAAATAACTAATAAACTCAGAGAAGCTATCAAAATTAAATAATGGATAATTGATAATGGATAATTGATAATTACCTCTCTCTAAAACGGATAGGATTGAATAAAAGGAAAAAAATTTATTTTTTCCCCTTGAAAGAGGAGGCTTTAAACCTGAATTATTTAATTATTTAATTATTAATTCTTCGGTAAATTATATCACTTTTTATTTGTGAACTAAAGTTTATGCTTAATCTGAAAATACTGACTAATGAAAATAAGTGAGTATCAACGTAGATGAAATGATTACCAAATACAATAATAGTGAGGCTTGAAAATAATTTCAACATTACACTTAAATATAAGACCTAACCACTGAGAATCTGAAACGACGAAAAAACCTCATTGCCCATCTTTGTCTTCTGTCAGGTACAATAGTTAAATAAACTTAACACTAATAGTTGTAATACAAACTTCTTATGTCTCTTCCTATTCGCAACGTAGCCATCATCGCCCACGTTGACCACGGCAAAACTACCCTAGTTGACTCACTCCTCAAACAATCCGGTATCTTCCGCGAAGGGGAAGAGGTTCCTGATTGTGTAATGGACTCCAATGACTTGGAAAGGGAACGTGGGATTACAATTCTTTCCAAAAATACTGCTGTAAGATACAAAGATACTCTCATAAATATTGTTGATACCCCCGGTCACGCTGACTTTGGAGGAGAAGTAGAACGAGTCCTCGGTATGGTGGACGGTTGTTTGCTCATTGTTGATGCTAATGAAGGCCCAATGCCTCAAACTCGCTTCGTCCTCAAAAAAGCTCTGGAAAAAGGATTACGGCCCATAGTTATCGTCAACAAAATTGACCGTCCCCGAGCTGACCCCCACGCTGCTGTGGATAAAGTTCTAGACCTATTTATAGAACTGGGAGCAGATGATGACCAATGTGATTTTCCCTATCTGTTTGCCTCTGGTTTGGCAGGTTACGCCAAAAAAGAACTGGATGTAGAGTCAACAGATATGCAATGTCTCTTCGATGCTATTTTAGACCACGTCCCACCACCAGTGGGAGACCCTGAAAAACCTCTACAGTTACAGGTAACAACTCTCGACTATTCAGAATATTTGGGCAGAATAGTTGTAGGTCGGATTCACAATGGTGTGATTAAGTCTGGACAACAAGCAGCAATTGTCAAGGAAGATGGAACTGTTGTCAAATCAAAAATTTCAAAGCTAATGGGATTTGAAGGTCTGGCACGCATTGACATTGCAGAAGCTGCTGCTGGTAATCTTGTGGCAGTTGCCGGATTTGGTGATGCTAATATTGGTGAAACTATTACTTGTCCCAACGAACCTCAAGCACTACCTTTAATTAAAGTAGATGAACCTACTCTTCAGATGACCTTCTCTGTAAATGACTCTCCATTTGCTGGTAAAGAAGGGAAATTTGTAACTTCTCGGCAAGTACGCGATCGCTTGATGCGAGAGTTAGAAACTAATGTTGCATTACGAGTAGAAGAAACTGACTCTCCAGAGAAATTTTCTGTTTCTGGTCGTGGGGAACTACACTTAGGTATTTTGATTGAAACCATGCGTCGAGAAGGTTATGAGTTTCAAGTTGCTCAACCTCAAGTGATTTACCGAGAAGTAAATGGTCAACCATGCGAACCATTTGAACTTTTAGTAATGGATGTTCCGGAAGATGCTGTTGGTGGTTGCATTGAAAGAATAGGTCAGCGCAAAGGTGAAATGCAGAATATGCAGGTGGGTACAAATGGTCGTACTCAGTTAGATTTTTCTGTTCCTGCTCGTGGTTTGATTGGTTTCCGGGGTGAGTTTATGCGTCTGACTCGTGGGGAAGGTATTATGAACCACAGTTTCTTAGATTATCGTCCGTTTATTGGTGAAATTGAGGCCCGACGCAATGGGGTGATTATTGTATTTGAGGAAGGTGTGGCGACTTTTTATGCGTTGAAAAATGCTGAAGACCGTGGAGTATTTTTTATTACTCCTGGTACGAAGGTTTATAAGGGTATGGTTGTAGGGGAGCATAACCGTCCTCAAGATTTGGATTTGAATGTGTGTAAAACTAAGCAGTTGACTAACCATCGTTCTGCTACTGGGGATGAATTGGTGCAGTTGCAAACGCCTGTGGATATGAGTTTGGAGCGAGCGTTGGAATATATCGGACCGGATGAGTTGGTGGAAATTACTCCTGAGTCTATTCGGTTGCGGAAGGTGAGTAAGAAATTGGTGAAGCGTTAACGAAGTCAGCAAGTCTGCAAGTCTGCAAGTCAGAAGTTAACCCACCCCTAACCCCTCCTGGGAGGGGAAGTAGGGGATTTGATCGACTATCCAAAAATATTGCGCCTTAGCCTTAAAAGGGGGGTGGAATGGGCATCTTGCCCGTTCCTGATATTTTTGGGCAGGCATCTTGCCTGCCTCCACATATTTTTACTCCTTGGCAGGGACAGACAGGATGCCTACCCCCACTTACCACTTATATTCCCATTTGCCCCTCAGCAATGCCAAAATGGTGCGTTAGATGAGGGATGAGGAGATGGGGGGATAGGAAGAACGAGACACCTAGAAACAAAAATCTATTGCACAGTTTTAGGCGTGCCACTCCACTGCGATAATACTTACCGAAGAATTAATAATTAAATAATTAAATAATTCAGGTTTAAAGCCTCCCCTTTAAAGGGGAAAAAAATAAATTTTTTCCTTTTATTCAATCCTCTTCCTTCTAGGGATAGGTAATTATCAATTATCAATTATCAATTATCAATTATTGAAAGGACTTACCCATGAGGTAGGAAAAAGTAGGATTTGAGATTGTTTTCCTGTCGGTCGCAATGACGAAAATGGCTTATACTGCGTAAGTCTTAACTTAATCAGGACTCACACAGGGACACTAAATTCAGTGAGGGCGAATGCCATTCGCCCCTACATATGAATCTTCTGGGGAATTAAAGACACTGACAAAAGTATTACCACTGTCACTAGAAAAACCAGCTAATTTCAAATGGTATACAGGAACAAGAAATGTCTGGTACGGGAGCAAGATGCTCCCACTGTTGTTGTAACAAAAATAATGACAATGCACGACCATGTTGCGATCGCTCCTTTCTCTCTCTTCATCTTTGGTGGTGGTGAAATTTACTGTTTATATCTGATACTGCCATTTCCAAATAATTAGAAATTTCGCGACAATATTCATTACATAATTGCCACATTCGGAATCTTCACTAGGAGGATAATTCAAATCTATTTGAACATCTGCTACTGGTATTAACTATTTGCTTTTATTTGAACAAGATTTTTCATAATGAACTGTTTTTTCAACTGTTTGTATTTCATTAGGAGGTACAGTTCTTTCATCCATATAGTAAATAATCAAACCATCTAATTGTTTTTTACCTTGATGAGTAGAATTCCATTGACGACAAAGATAAGCTGCATAATGAGGATATAATTTTTTGCCAATTGCGCGATTAAGAGTAATCAAATAAACTCGCCATTGAATTGTTTGATAAAGTTCTTGACGCTGTTTAATATTTGGTTTATCCCAACTAATTGGTTGTTCTTCTGCTAAAACATTAACTGTACTTCCATCTTTTAATTTACCTTCTATGACGTGCCAACCATCATCTCTGGGTGGTGCCGGAGCAAAAATACTCCATGTTTGATTTAAACGAGTCATGTAACCAATAGGATGAATATATTGAAGAGTTCGTCTATTTAGTAGTTTATGACTAGCTGTAATCCAATCATTTTTCTGTTCTTGACGCCAAGCATAGGTTTGTTTGACAAAACTTCTAAAATTCCACATCGTAGTAAGTAGAAGTAAAGTAATAGTAATAAAGTTGAAAATTAAGGAAGGGCAAACTTCAATTGCTCGAAATTTTAAAGGTGCAGTAAATTTGCCTGCAAATTGACGATTAGAAGCAATTGTTTCATAAATTTTAGTACCTAAAGATTTTATAGGTTGCCATTTTAAGATAGGTACAAGAAAACTAAATAAAGGAGATAAACTCACTACATAAATTATTCCTTCCCATTTGAAGTAACGATTTTGTTGCCAATCTTCTACTACCCAAGAATTTTGGGCTAACATATCCTCATAAATAGATGGATAATCTTGTGCCTTTAATACAGGAGTTTTCGGCAAAATTAAGAAGGTACGCAATAAATAAACTACTTTTTTACAAAAACCACAATCAGCATCGTAATAAATGGTTAATCCTTGACGTTGTTTATTTTCTATTTTTTGTTCTGCTTTATCCCAAATTATACTAGGTGTTAATGCTAACCAATTACAGATACTTAGATAACTTAAAATGCCGATGTGAAAACATAGTTCAAAACCAATATGTAATAAGATAAAAGAAACAATTGCTATACAACGGAATAAAGCATTCCGAAAAGGGATAAATATGATTAACGGACCAACCCACTCAAAAATAAGTGCAGAAATAGTCAGTAATTTTAAAATTTCTTGAGGAAAACTCAATAAAAATTGACCAAATGCTGTGGAATATTGGTCAAAACTTAATGAGTAATAAACAGCGTCTCCATCAGGCCACCAAATGTCACTTTTGGTTTTAAAAGCTGCCGACCAAATATAGATATAACAAAGTTGAATTAAAAAAGCTAAAGTTGCTCCACTGCATACTCTTTTAGGTAAAGAATTGCTGGAAGAATTAAGGGCACTATCTATTGAATAACAAGCACCTAATGGTAAAAACATCGACCAAAAAAGCATTGCCCACAACACATGATCTGCCGCAAAAATTAATGCTGGATTACGATTACTTAGAGAGATTATTAATGCCCAAGTGGCAATAGTTGCTAGTCTGGTACGATAACCAAATAACATAGCTAAAGCAAAGAATATAGCTACGGCAAATATTAATCCTTGTATGAAGGGATGACCACTAATTAAATTAATTGACCAATACCAAGGATTGAGGATATCAATTAGAGCAGAGCGTGGTAAAACTCCACTATCAGTATAATGAGCATTTAAAGCTTGAGCACGAATAATTATATCCGTAAGAGTCATTAACGCTAAACCAATCCGAAATATGGCAAGGGAGCGTAAATCTAAACCGATAATTTCATCTAATTTTGCCAGAGAAAAAATTTTGGGTTTGCTCATTTCAGTTATCAGTTATCAGTTATCAGTTATCAGTACCTCTGCCTAAAGTTCAGAGGCTTGAAATATTGAACTTTATTTTTTCTTGGTCTCATGGATATGGCGCAGGTTTCCTCGCCATCCCAACCTTAGGGAAGCTCCGAAGATAGAACTCCGTTCCGCTGTCGCGAACGACCGCTTTTTCATACCCTTTAAAAGGCAGGGCTAATTCTTTGTCGTCAGAGAATATTCATAAGAAATGCAAAAAATTGTGCAAATATACAAATCCCCCCATCCCCCCATCTCCCCATCCCCCCATCCCCCCATCTCCCCATCCCCCCATCAATTTTTCTCTGCTGATTTTTGAAGCCAAAGTCGCCAAACTGTTGTTACATAATCACGTCCTTTATCTAAATAATCTAACAAGTTAATCCCTGTTTTACTTTCTCCTGTAGTGCGAGGTACACACACATAAGGTACTTCTACCAAATGATAACCTAAACGGAAAGCACGAAATAATAAATCAATACAATATTCTCCATAATCACCTTTTAAAGGAATTTTCTTTAATACTTCACTTCGTGCTGCAATAAAACCACTGGTATAATCATGTACTTGATTACCCAGAAATAAAATTGCATAATTATTAATAATCCAGCTTAAGATACGAGCCATCATACCATGAGCAATATCTTTTCCACCCTTTACCCAACGAGAACCTACTGCCACATCTGCATCCCCTTCTCTAATTACTTTGACTAACTTAGGTACATCTTCTGGTGGCATAGATAAATCACAATCCATCCAAGTAATAATCTTAGCATCATAAGTAGCGATCGCTTCATTTATGCTTCTTTGAATTGCTGAAGTTAAACCTTTTTCGTCAATACGTTTAATTAATTCTACACCTGATTTAAAATTGTTTTCTTGAGGAGAAAGGGGGTAATTATGGGCAATTTCTTCCACTATTTTCCAAGTACCATCTGGAGAATTATCATCTACAACTAAAATTAGATAAGGATGAGGTACGCTGGCTATTAAACCTTCAATTAAAGGACGAATATTATCTTTTTCATTGAAAGTAGGTAAAACAGTACAAACTAATTGATTAGACATAATTTTTTTTTGATTTTTTTCTAGATTTAACGACTTAATTGCTTTAAGATGTTGCGCATTTAAATTGTGAATATAGATATAGACTTTAAAAATAGTTCTCAGTTCAAGTATCATTAATTAGGCATAATAAAAATTTTCACCTCTGTGTATTCTAGAATCTCCTAAATTTGCTTCTTTTCCCTGTTTCCTGTTCCTTTTCACCTCATATTTACTATTCCAAAAATCAATGTATCAGGACTTACGCAGAGACTCTACATACAGGGAGGGCGGAGGGCGAATGCCATTCGCCCCTACAGATGGTGGTTTAAAAGTCAATTTGCGTAAGTCCTGTGTATATTAACTTATTTCAACAATTTCTCCTTGATAAATAGGATATTTACCATGGGTTCCTAAATTATTTAATTTCACCTGAAATAATTGATTATTTTGACTAAATTGAAGTTTTTCAGTGGCTTCTGTTAATGGGCGACAGACACGATGAGGATAACAAATGTAAATGAATTTATCTAAGCTTTTCTGTAACAATGCTTGAGCTAAATTCAATAAATATTTGCTTTCTTCAGCACGAAATAATAAATTTTTTTGGGGTAAAGAAAATTCTAATGCTTGGGCTGCGTGTTGATGAGAAACAGCAATTATAGGGTCAGTATTTTTAGCTAAAAATTGAATTGTCGGCTCAATATCTTTACTGTTTTTATTTATGTATTTTGTTCCTAAATACAGGTTTTTATATATACCGAAAGCTACAAAAGTCAAAACAGTAAATAAAGCAACATAATAGAATATAGTTGATGATAAATTTTGAAAATATTGTAATTGTTCAATCACCATTAAAGAAATAAGGGGGAGAAGGATTAATAAATATCTAGGTCCCCATTGTTTTCCTCCAACTGTAAATTCATCAGGTGCAATATCAACTAAAAGAGATACTCCTACTACAAAAAATAAACATATCAAATAAATAATTGTTATCTGATTATTCACTTCTACAGTTGTTTTACCCATGAAATAAAACCATAAAATTGTTGCTGTCAAAGGAATAAACCATTGTTTTATTTGATTTTTTAGTTCTCTTACACCTCCTTTTCTGAATTGAAATCCTGTTATTATTATTCCTGTTGACACAAGAACAGCAATCATTAAATTAACATTCAATAAATCCGGAGAATTTTCTATGCCAAATAACAGAATGTAAAAGATAGGAAAAATGGTTAGAGGAAAATATTCTATTAAAGACTTAGTTAAAAATTGAATGATTATTTTAAATTCTTCGATTCTTTTTGATAGAGAAAATTCTGCCAGCACTAACAGAGAATGAAGACCTAAAAAATATCCATAAATTATTTTGTTAGTTATTAAAAAAGCACCGACAACCAAAAACATACTGATTAAGTAGAAAACTGGTACTTGCAAATTAAGATAAATATTGTTCCAGTTAAAATTGTTGGAATTTGCTAAAAATGCTAGTAAATTATTTTGAGAAAATGCTTGTAAAATAACTACTATTGTTAAAGCACCAACCATAGCAAAAAACTCAGACCTAACCCAAACCGATAATCCAACTAAACATCCAGTGATGATGACATTAAATATAGACATTTGAGGAATAAAGAAAAAACTCATTCCCGCAAAACAAAGTGCAATAGCTAATGTATGTTCCCAGTACATCGCACTATATAAAGTTAGATTTGAAGCAAAAATTAGGCAAATTAATCCCAGACTTGTATTGATAACGTTAAAGTTCAAAGATTGACAAATGAAATTAAAAGTTATCCAAACAGTCCAGGTAGAAACTAAAGGAATTAGATATAAACCTCTATAACCAAAAAGTTTATACAAAGGTGCAGTAATTAAAGAAAAAGTAAAAGGAAAAGAAATATAGTAGCGATTATTTAAACAAAAAACAAACGGTTTTTCATAGGGATAAAGCCCTTGATTCCAAAGTTCTTTTACCCATTTTTCTTCAGATGGAATTAAGTCAAAACGTAATTTTCCACTACTTAATTGTTTTGCTAATAAAGCTTTAAGTCCAGAATCACCATTAAAAAATGCACCATAAGCGACTTGAGAAAATAAATACAAGGAATAAATAATTCCTGCTAATATTATTAGCCAAGATAATTGTTCTTTGATAATTATCATAAATTTGTCATCCATATTTTGTTGAGTAGGGGAGTAGGGGAGTGGGGGAGTGGGGGAGAAGTAAACATAAGAATAATTAACATTAACTTAGCTTAAATTAGCAAAATCACTTTTTTGCTTGTACCGATTAGTTGACAACTGAAGTATTACTATGCTTGGGCAATACTTTTGTGAATTGGTATCACACCTACCACCTAAAATCTAACACCTAACACCTAAATACCTAAAACCTACCACCTAACACCTAACATCTAACACCTAAATACCTATTAATATAAATAATTAAGCAAAAATTGTTTTTAATGATTTTACAACTGTTTGTATTTGTTGGTTACTTAAAGCTAAACCACTAGGAAGATAAAATCCACGTCTTGCTATATTTTCAGCTACGGGGCAAGATTCTTGCTTAAATAATCCCATTTTTTGGAATACTGGTTGTTCGTGCATACACCAGAAAAAAGGACGAGTACCTATTTTTTGTTCGCGCAACTTTTTCATTGCTTCTTTAGCATCAAAAGGAACAGAATTTTTGAGTACAACCCCATAAACCCAATAAATATTATCAGCATATTCTGTTTTTATCAGAGGTAATTCTAATTCAGAAACATCTGCTAAAAGTTCAGTATAAAGTTTACCCATATTTCGTTTACGCTTGATAAATTCATCTAACCTTTCTAATTGTGCCAAACCTAATGCTGCTTGTAGGTTAGTCATGCGTAAATTCCAACCTAATTCTTCATGGATAAAACGTTGTTGCGGTTGAAAACAAAGATTTCTCAAAGAGCGACATTTTTCAGCTAGTGTTTCATCGTCGGTAACAATCATTCCCCCTTCACCAGTGGTAACGTGTTTATTAGGATAAAAACTAAAAGTACTCAATTCTCCAAAGCTACCACAAGGTTTAGCAAAATAAGTTTGTCCGTGCATTTCAGCTGCATCTTCAATGATTTTTAAGCTATATTTTGCGGCTATTTCTAATACTGGATTCATATCTACTGGTAATCCATAAATATGAACTACCATAATAGCTTTAGTTTGCGGAGTAATTTTAGCTTCCAATTGCTTAATATCAATATTCCGAAGCGACGGATAGGGTTTGCGGAGCGGTCCGGAACGGAAAGCAATCTAAAATCCTAGTTTTTCGTACCTCGTGCGTAAGTCCTGTATAAGTTAGTTTGGCTTACTAATTATAATCCCACAAAAATTTCAGCCCGATCGCTCACCTTTCTCCTCACCTATCCGTTCATTTACTGATTCAAAGTGTTCATTTACCGATTCAAAATGTTCATTACCTATTCAAAATCAAAAAATAGGCTAAAGACATTGCGGGGTAGATATAAGTTAGTTCCAGTGCAGGTCTAAGTCCAAATCAAAATTCTAGTAAAGAGTAAACAATTTGTCAGAATATGATGCTTCCTTATTTACCCATCATTACTAAGGAAAGTAAGCAGTGAGTTTGACTTTTTGCTCAAGTAAAGTTGCGATCGCTCCTTTCTCTCTCTTCATCTTCATGGGAAGCTCAAATCCCCGTTACAAAAATAACTTCTGACTTGCAGACTTGCTGACTTCTGACTTTATGAAGAATCGGGCCATTTTTTTTGCCTCTAGTCTCTTCCTTTAAGTAGACTGAAGATGTAGAGATGCAGAAAGTGCTATGAAGAAATCATCAAAATCTAAAGGTCGTCTGGTTTGGAATCATTCTACTCATATTGAAGGGTTGATTCCTATTTTAGAGAAATTAACCCAACGTCAGGGTATTGAAACTGTTACTCCAGGAGTTATCAGCAGGTCCAGAAGTCATATTCCCCACATGAAGTTAAAGGTTTCAGTGCCTATTCGAGGTGGATTTAAACTTATTGCTAGACAAGGAAAAACGGTTCAAGAAGTGTTTATGTTAACTAGCTTAACTCAAGAAGATTTAGAAGAGGCGATCGCTTATATCTTAGCTAAATAGGGTTTGCTGATTCAGGAGTGGGGGAGTGGGGGAGTGGGGGAGTGGGGGAGCGGGGGAGTGGGGGAGTGGGGGAGTGGAAGAGTAGTTATTGCTCTACCGTTATAATCTAAAAGTATTGACATATAAAGGTTTTAGCATTTTTTAAAACTAAAAAATCCCAGCTTTTAGGTCTCTTAGGTTCAAAAAATTAGCATTTTAGGCCCATAGTTGCGCAGAATAATCATTCTGACAATTCTTACCGAATAATTAAGGTAAAAATCCTCTCACTCGCTGTGGAGAAACAAGAAAAAATTTTCATGATTAGTCAATCAATTCCGTTTTCACTCTCGAGGTAATTATTAATTATTAATTATTAATTATTAATTATTGAATCCTATTTCTCCAAACTTCTGCTTACCTGTTGTGCAATAGTTAGAAAAATATCGCCTACGTCTACATCTCCCATTTCTAGGTTTTTGTCAGACTCAAAATAGACAACATGAAAGCCTTCTGTTTCTAACTGTTGCTTGAGTCGCCATAATTCTGTAGACTTGCCACAACCAATATGTCCGGTGAATAGTTGGCAAGTGGGTCGGTCTGAAGACCAAAAAGTAATAGTGTTTTTTAATTTTTTAATAACTTGTCCCCCACGCACAGTTGAAAAGTCAATGTAGTATTTTGGGTTAATTTCTACATTGTCTATAAAAAGAGGAATGCCAGGGTCTGTTGCCTGAAAAAAGACTTTAACATCTACGGTCATAACTATTTTCTTTCTATTTATGAGAAGCTACCATCAATTTGATCGTAGGGAACAGGGAATAGGGAATAGGGAACAGCCAAGAATAAAATAAACAATTACAATTATCAAAGAAAACCCTATATTTACTCATAATCATGGTACCAGCAGTTTTAATAGAAAACCTCCAAAAACGTTATGGTTCGGTTACAGCGGTTAAGGATGTTTCCTTTCAGATAGAACCTGGAGAAATATTTGGTTTACTTGGCCCTAATGGTGCAGGTAAAACAACCACACTACGCGCCCTGTGTACTCTACTTACACCAGACGCTGGACGTTTAGAAGTATCTGGTATTTCAGTAGTTGACCAACCGAGAATAGCTAGAGAACGTCTTGGCTATGTTGCTCAGGAAGTGGCCATCGACAAGGTACTTACAGGCCGAGAACTACTGGAACTACAAGCAGCTATATACCATATTCCGGGCAAATTGGCAAAGGAAAGAATCAAAGGAGCGATCGCCCTCCTGGATATAGAAGATTGGGCGGACAAAAAAACAGGCACTTATTCTGGTGGTATCCGCAAACGTCTAGATTTAGCGGCGGGTTTATTGCACCAACCAGATGTTTTAGTTTTGGATGAACCGACAGTGGGTTTAGATATTGATAGTCGGATAGCAGTTTGGAATTTTTTGCGTCAGTTGCGAGACTCAGGTACAACAGTTTTAATTACCAGTCACTATCTGGAAGAAGTCGATGCTTTGGCAGATAAAGTAGCTATTATTGACCAAGGTATGGTTATTGCTTCAGGTACTCCTTTTGAACTTAAAGACCGGGTGGGAGGCGATCGGATTACTCTCCGTGTTAGGGAATTTTCTTCTACTGAAGAAGCAGAAAAAGTAAAAGCATTACTAGAAAATTTACCAATAGTTCAAGAAGTTATTGTTAATGCTGCTCAAGGCAATTCTTTAAACTTAGTAGTGACACCTCAAAGTGATGCTTTTATCACAATTCAACAGTTACTACAGAATCAGGGTTTACCTATTTTTAGTATTGCTCAAGCACGACCAAGTTTGGATGATGTTTATCTGGCAGCAACAGGAAAAACTTTGATGGATGCAGAATTAGCTGCTGCGGGTAGTCGCGACTTAAAAGCTGAGAAAAAACAAAGTATGCGTTAAACGTTTTCATATATTATATCAAATCCGTTTAAATGCCGATCGTAAAAAATTGGCACTGTGTAGGTTGGGTTGACGTTAAGGAAACCCAACAAGAGTTGTTGTATCTGTTGGGTTGCGCTGCCACTTAACCCAACCTACGGTATTATAAATAATTATATCTGTCTGGATAAGAACGCGATAGAACGACCTTCCGCTGACGCGACCGAACTCTGTTCCGCTTACCCGACAAAAAACTTTCTCCTTATACTCGGGGTTTCTTCTTCTTTCTTCCCTCCTGACTCCTGAGTTCTGACTCCTGACTCCTTCATAATGTAATAGAATCAATGGTACTGATGAGGAAAGTTGAGGAGTTTATGCATTTAATTGATTACACTATTGTCGTCATCTACCTGCTGGCGATCGTCCTGTTTGGCATATTTCTCCAGCGCAAAGCATCTGCTGGCATAGACTCTTACTTTCTGGGCGATCGAAATATGCCTTGGTGGGTATTGGGGGCATCCGGAATGGCTTCCAATACGGACATTGCGGGGACAATGTTGATAACGGCATTAGTCTACGCTTTGGGAACGAAGGGATTTTTTCTGGAACTCCGGGGTAGCATTGCCTTAATTCTAGCAATGTTTATGATTTTTATGGGTAAGTGGAACCGCCGCGCCCAAGTTATGACTTTAGCAGAATGGATGCATTTGCGTTTTGGAGTGGGACGAGAAGGAAATCTCGCCCGGATAGTGAGTGCTGTTGCTGCTATTATCTTGACCATTGGTAGGATTAGTTACTTTGCCATCGGTGGGGGCAAATTCTTAGGAGAATTTATTACTGTCGATGCCCGCATCGCCTCAATTTTAATGATATTCCTGGCATTGATATACACTGTCCTTAGCGGTTTTTATGGGGTGGTGTTAACAGACCTGTTTCAGGGAGTATTGATTTTTGTGGCTATCATCTATATCTGCGCGATCGCCATGCAACTTCCTCCTCTCCCAGAGACATTTGCTATTTCTATTCCGGGAACCGAGCAATTGTATGAGTGGAATTTTAGCGAGTGGAGTAGTATATTCCCCTCCATGGAAGTAGACTTGCCAGGAGACTATGGTCGTTTCAACTTGTTTGGTGCTATCCTTTGCTTCTATCTGCTGAAAGTATTGATGGAAGGATTTGGCGGTATCGGTGGTTATATGATGCAGCGCTATTTTGCCGCCAAAAACGACCGGGAAGTGGGGTTAATGTCCCTGTTGTGGATATTCTTGCTTTCCTTTCGCTGGCCTTTGGTAACTGCTTTTGCAATCCTGGGCATCAATTACGGCATTACTAACCAAGTAATTCCCGACCCGGAACTGGTGTTGCCAACAGTTATTGCTACTTACCTACCAGTGGGAATCAAGGGATTGGTATTAGCTTGTTTTATCGCGGCCGGGATGTCTACTTTTGACTCTTTAATTAATGGTGGCGCTGCTTACTGGGTGAAGGATATTTATCAAGCTTATCTCAATCCGCAAGCTGACAACCGCAAACTACTGGCTCAAAGTCGTTGGGCATCGGTTATCATAGTTATGGTGGGATTGCTATTTAGCTTCAGTATCTCTAATATCAATGAAATTTGGGGATGGTTGACTCTGGGATTGGGCACGGGTTTAGCGGTTCCTCTGCTGTTAAGATGGTATTGGTGGCGGTTTAATGGCTATGGATTTGCTACGGGTATCGCTGCTGGTATGGTGGCCGCAATTGTTACTAAGGCGATCGTCTTACCTTCTTTGCCGAATCTGCAATTTGCCGAATTTATACAATTTCTCATTCCTAGCAGTTGTTCTTTGGCAGGATGTATCGCTGGTACCCTGTTAACTCCAGCAACGGAACGGTCAGTTCTGGAGAATTTTTATACTGTTACCCGTCCCTTCGGTTTTTGGAAGCCGATCGCGACTAATCTGTCCCGCAATCTCACGGTCAATATCGCATTAGAGAACAGGCGAGATTTGCTGGCTACTGCGATCGCGATTCCCTGGCAAATAGTTTTGTGTCTCACGGGAATTATGTTTATGATGAAACGTTGGGATAATTTCCTAATTCTATCCCTGTTGCTGGTTGTACTTTCTATTTGTTTGTATTTTGCCTGGTACAGACATCTGTATAGAAGTCAAAAGTCAAAAGTCCAGTAGGGTGCGTTAGCGACAGCGTAACGCACCATCAAAAGTCGGTCTAGTAGGGTGCGTTAGCGACAGCGTAACGCACCATCAATAGAATAGACAGCGTAATATCAAGTGTCATTAATTAGCCATAATAAAAATGTTTTCTCTGATAAATTTCTCCCTGTTCCCTTTTCCCTGTTCCCTAAAATTTTTATTGTGGGTATTCAAAGAGACATGATATAATAAATACCATTTATCAAAAACTTTTCTACATTTTCTTGAGCCGGGGAGTGTGGGAGAAGTAAAAACAAGAATAATTAACATTAACTTAACTCAAATTAGCAAAAAAAATATTCGGTTTGTGTTAATTACTTAATAACTGAAGTGTTACTTAAATATAGAACCCATTTTGGGAATTGGTATAACGCATCATTAATAGAAATAGGCGGTGCGTTACATTTCATTAACGCACCCTACAGCTACAGCGATCGCTATCTGAGGAAGAAGTCTTCTGCTGCTAACTCTGGAGTATTTGTCAAAGTGGCAAATTGACCGCCACTGCCAAACCCATCTTCGCTACCATTGGGGTTGTAGAATAAGCTTCCATTGTCACTGTTATAGACAATGACTGCATCAGAAGTTTCTGCAAGTTCGTCATCAGTAACTACGGCAAATTCTCCGGCAATACTAAACCCTGTTCCTGACTCGCTGTTGATGGCAGAAAAAGTTGTCTTGCTTAGGAGAATAATATCTCCCTGTGTTTGGGAAAAATCGGTAATTGCGTCTATACCGACATCCTCTGTCTGAAATTCATCATTTGTGTTAAAGATAAAGCGGTCAATACTACCACCTCCTGTCAGGGTATCGTTTCCTGCTCCACCGTTGAGCCGATCGCGACCAATACCTCCTTCTAGAGTATCTTCACCATCACCTCCTAATAAGATATCGTTACCGGGGCGACCGAGTAACAGGTCATTACCAGATTGGCCAAATAGGCGATCGCTTCCAGGACCACCATTAACGGTATCATTACCTTCACCGCCAACTACTGTATCTTGGCCAACACCACCAACTAATGTGTCATCGCCACCGTTACCTCGAAGTATATCATCACCTCTGAAACCGTTGAGGCGATCGTCTCCTCCTCCTCCATTCAGAGTATTATCGCCATTACTACCATTTAGAGTTTCGTCTGGATCTGGTTCTGGAGTTGGTTCGGGCGTTGGTTCTGGAGTCGGTTCTGGAGTTGGTTCGGGAGTCGGCTCGGGTTCTGGAGTCGGTTCTGGAGTTGGTTCTGGAGTCGGCTCGGGTTCTGGAGTCGGTTCTGGAGTCGGCTCGGGTTCTGGAGTCGGTTCGGGTTCTGGAGTTGGTTCTGGAGTTGGTTCTGGAGTCGGTTCGGGTTCTGGTTCCGGAGTCGGTTCTGGAGTTGGTTCGGGCGTTGGTTCTGGAGTTGGTTCGGGCGTTGGTTCTGGAGTTGGTTCGGGAGTCGGCTCGGGTTCTGGTTCCGGAGTCGGTTCTGGAGTCGGCTCGGGTTCTGGTTCCGGAGTCGGCTCTGGTGTTGGCTCTGGTGTTGGCTCTGGAGTCGGTTCTGGAGTCGGTTCGGGCGTTGGCTCTGGCGTTGGCTCTGGAGTCGGCTCGGGTTCTGGTTCTGGAGTCGGCTCGGGTTCTGGTGCCGGCGTTGGTTCTGAAGTTGGTTCCGGCGTTGGCTCTGGAGTTGGCTCTGGAGTTGGTGCTGGAGTTGGCACTGGAGTTGGTGCTGGAGTTGGCACTGGAGTTGGTGCTGGAGTTGGTGCTGGAGTCGGTGCCGGAGTTGGCGCTGGAGTTGGTGCTGGAGTCGGTGCCGGAGTTGGCGCTGGAGTTGGTATTGGTACTGAATTGTCTAAGATGAAGTTTTGTGCAGTCAGTTCTTCTTTACTGACCCCTTGAATAATTAAATTATTCGTATCATCCTCGGAGATAGTGCTGAGAACTGCATCCCCATCAGAATTATCAGTAATAAATTCTAGTAAATCATCAAAATTATTAAGTTCGAGAGTGCTAACATCAATAAAATCGACTCCGAGTTCAAAATCAACTACGGTATCGGTAAAAGTATTAAACCCGTTGGCGTTCAGTTGTTGATAGACAAATATATCTGCCCCTGCACCACCATTGAAGAAATCGTTACCAGCTCCACCAATTAAACTGTCATTTCCTACACCACCAAATAGTACGTCAACGCCAGCGTTTCCTTGGAGTGTATCATTTCCTCCACCACCAAATAATTGGTCAGAGACATCAGTTCCATCAACCTCATCATCAGTCACAGTCGGATCTAAGATGAAATTTTCTGCCCTCAGTTGTTGTGTACGTATTCCTTCAATAGTTAAATTATTCGTATCACTCTCGAAAAAACTGCTGATGACCGCATCTCCATTAGCATTATCGTCAATTATTTCCAGTAAATCCTCAAAATCATTAATTTCTAGAGCGCTAACGTCAATAAGATCGACTCCTAGTTCAAAATCAACTACGGTATCGGTACGAGTACGAAACCCGCTGCCGGCGCTCAGTTGTTGATGAACAAATACATCTGCTCCTGCACCACCATTAAAGATATCGTCACCAAATCCACCAATTAAACGGTCATTTCCTCCACTACCAAATAATTGGTCATTGCCATTTAATCCTTGGAGTGTATCATTTCCACCACCACCAAATAATTGGTCATTGCCATCACTCCCATCGACATCATCATCAGTCACAGTCTGATCTAAGATGAAATTTTGTGCAGTCAGTTGTTCTGTACGTATTCCTTCAATAATTAAATTATTCGTATCAAACTCGGAAAAACTGCTGATGACCGCATCTCCATTAGCATTATCCTCAATGATTTCCAGTAAAGTCTCAAAATCATTAATTTCGAGAATGCTTACGTCAATAAGATCGACTCCGAGTTCAAAATCAACTACGGTATCGGTATCAGTACGACTCCCGCTGCCGTTCAGTTGTTGATAGACAAAGATATCTGCCCCTGCACCACCATTAAAGATATCGTTACCAAATCCACCAATTAAACGGTCATTTCCTACACCACCAAATAATTGGTCATTACCATTTAATCCTTGGAGTCTATCATTTCCACCACCACCAATTGGTCATTGTCATTACTCCCATCGACATCATCATCAGTCACAGTCTGATCTAAGATGAAATTTTGTGCAGTCAGTTGTTCTGTACGTATTCCTTCAATAGAGTTGTTGGGAAATAACTTAAGGTTAGAAAAAAACTCAAACAAAAACTGATATATTTCCTTAGTAATGTGATTACTTATGCTGCCATCAGATATAAGTTCCATAATCCAGTTGCTG
>JAXHSW010000138.1:0-15144 GCA_034190295.1 Cyanobacteriota bacterium
CTCCCCTACTCCCTCACTCCCCTACTCCCTCACTCCCCTACTCCCCCACTCCCCTCTCCCTCACTTCCCTATTCCCTATTCCCTCAATACTAATTCCACCTCTTTAGCAATCTTTTTCGCTTTTTTCAAATACTTGTGAGCTTGTTGCTGTTGCTCAGGATAAACTTGTAAAATAGTTAGACTCAGATAATAGTAATTATAGGCTTGCATAGAGTAAAACTCTGTTTCTTGCAGTAACTCTTCTAAATGCCTATATTTTGCCAGAGCTTCCGAATATTTACCTTGAGTATAAAGCCAATTAGCATAACATTTTAGTGGATAAGCTATTGACCATTTTTCACCTCGATCGACAGATAAATCTAAAGCTTCTTCATAACATTCTTGTGCTACTTGTATTGGCTTTTTTGCAGAGTAATAAATTGCCAACTCTAAAGCTAATAAACATTGTTGATTATTATCTTCTGGTTCGAGCAATTTTTGAGCTAAATCTAAAATCTTCTTAGCCACTTCAAAAGATTTCATCGCATTAAAACATCTAGCAATATTCCAGAGAATATTAAACTTTTTAATCCGGTCTTCTCGCTCATTCTGATTATATTTTTGAAAGAATTTTTGAACTTCAGCTATTTGGTCATTAGTGGGATTAAATAGTAATCCAAATAGCTTTTTCATCTCCCTTTTCAACTCTTGAGTCATGCCACCGAGTTTGGCATAAACTGCTGCGCCCAAAAAATGACGCAAAGCTTTCCTCGGTTTATTTTTTTCCAGATAAACTGCTCCTAAACCATAAAAAGCTAAGGCTTGCCAATAATTTTTACCAGACTTTGAAGCAATTTTATTAGCTTGTTGACAAGCAACTTCAGCCTTGTGTAAATTCCCTAGATAACGATAAGCTTTACCTGCTATTGAATAAGCAGACATCTGAGCAAAACTAATTTTTTCATCTGACTCATCTTTTTCCCTAGTAATAGCAATAATTTGTTCGCTAATATTCAGTGCTTGACTATTTTTGCCCACTTCCGAATAAATTGTTCCCAGAGGAATAAGAAGAAGCGCTCTTTGTATTCCAGATAAGCGATCGATGATTTTTTCGCTACTAGCAATAAACCGCGACATATTATTCCAGAGGTTAGCCGTGCCACGAAGATTTTCAATTTTGTCTGTGGCTAAAATCTTATATAATAAAACGTTACAACAATCCTCAAAATCTCCAATAGTTGCTAAATGCTCAATAGCTTCAAAGGCATATTTCTGAGTTATTTCCGACTCAACTTCATCAACTTCGAGATAAAATTGGGCAGCAGCGCGGTTAGCTAACAACCACTCCTGACACTCTTCCTTACCTGTTTCTACTGCCTCCAACTTACTCACAATATTATCCCTAAATTCCCCCTTCAACCTTTCCCTCGCTTTAGCTTGCATTACCGGATGCAGGTAATAGCCATCCTCACACCACTCAATTAAAGCGCGATCGCGTAAAGCTTTGATGACCCTTTCTCGACGAGATATTGGCACATCCCACAATAAACATAAAAGTGCTGCTTTGGGTAAAATAGGAACTTCTTGATAGCGGTAACATCCTAAACGAAACAGGAGTCGAGCAGCTTGGGGGCGATCGCTCTGGAGTTTCTCAAACTGCCCTTCAATCAAATTTTCCAAGGTCGGATCGACAAGCAAGTCGTGGCGGTTTTCTTGCCAATATGCCTGTAAATTTCCCTCAAAGTCAACGCGGATGGCATTAGCAAGAATAGACATTGTTTCCGCGTTACCACCATAAGCACAGTGCATTTCCTTTAAAGCTGCAGTATCTATCTCAACCTGGTGACTGCAAAAAAACTCTTGCCAAGCCGCCTCGCTCAACCCTGCCAAACGATAAATTTCCACCATAACAGCAGGTTCAGATAATTTTTCGCGACTGGTGAGCAGGGTAACAGAATTTGAACTTGGACTGGCTAGCATCCTCAATAATTCTGCGTAGCAGCGATGTTGATGCACAAAACGACCTCTTTGCAATGCTGGTTCTAGACGGTCGATAAGTATGCCAATCTTTTGTGTACTATTTCGGAGCTGACGTCGTAACCGGTCTAAAGTAATGCCAAATTCTCTTCCTGGCTCTTCTCCAAAATAGCATTGCAACCATTCCTCTATAACCAACTCCACCGAGATGATATTTTCTCTCTCCATCGCAATATGCAATTTAATAGTCAAATCAAACCCTTGAGTCTCAAAAAAGTAGCGGGCTAAAGTAGTTTTACCTACACCCCCTTCCCCTTGAATGAGAATCAATTTAGCTCCTTGGGCGATGAGCTGATTAAGACCATTAATGGCCTCTTCCCGGCCAACAAAATTGGGGTCTGGTACTGTAGGTCTGCTTTGTTCGACTATTTCTTGCCAGTTAACATTGACAGCTTGACAAATATCTTGAAAAGTTCTTTGTTTAATGGGTTCTCCGCGCCAAAATCTTCTCAAGGTTGCTTCGGAGGTATAAGCAGCCTCTTGCCATTGGGGAGCAGCTTTTGTCCAGTTTTTCTGTTTTCTAGCCTGCTCCACTATTTTTAGTCCCTGTGGAGATGCTCTTAGGGCCATAATATTTATTTTTAAATTGGTATTAACATTTAAATCTGGCTTTTCAGGAGCCTTTATGAAATCGACCTTTATTTATAGACAAGATTTTTTCAAAACACCTCATTTGTGAGATAATTATGTTGTCTATACTACATTTAATTTGACAGTTTTGCTCTGTTTTCCAGCGGAATTGTACAAAAAATTAACAATTTGAATAGGTAAATGAACGCATAGGTGAACAGAAAAGTGAGCGATCGCTGCGGAATTACTGTGCAATTATTAATAGGTAGACTGAAGGCCATAATTTTGATCTTTGAATTGATCTTAATATTTCAATCGGATTTTTTAGAAGCCTTGATGAAATCGGCTTTTATTTATAGACAATATTTTTTCAAAGCACCCCAGAGTAGTTCAATACTTGAGCTTTGCAAGATAATTACGCTGTCCATACAACTTTAAATTGAAAATTTTGCTCAGTTGTGCAGTGGAATTGAACAAAAAGTGAACAATTTGAATAGGAAAGTGAACGAATAGGTGAACAAAAAGGTGAGCGATCGCCGTGGAATTACTGTGGAATGATAATAAAATATAGTCTACATATAAAAAAATGACTTCTAAATCCCACTTCTTACCAGTAATTGGACTTGCAGCCACCTTAGTTAGTTTACCAAGTATGTAGCTCCTCCGGAGGGAGCACTTGATATCAGTAAATTTAGGAATTTTTAATAATGGAGCGTTAGTATCGGCAAAACAAGCAGCGCTCCATCATTTCGATCTGATATCTCAACGAAAACAGTTTGAATATCTCTGAACGAATTGTAGGAAAAGTGAACAATTTGAATCAGTAAATGAACGGATAGGTGAACAAAAAGGTGAGCGATCGCTGCGGGATAAATTCTGTATTATGAATAATATCTTGAATTTTGAAACTTAATCTCACTATAAAAAATTAGCTTAAAACTTTTTGTATAAGTTTTATCAATTAGGAGATTGTTTATATGACCAAAAAGATGGTCTCAAGCCTCCCCTTTCAAGGAGATGAAAAAAGATAAACTTCAGTATTTGAAGCCTCCCTATTACAGGAGATACTGATAACCGATAACTGATAACTGATAACTGAAATGACCCAGATTTTAGCTAAATCGAATCTAGATAAGGACACAAAACAAAGTTTTTATTCCCTGACTTCCCCAAAGTCTCAGCATTTAACACTTTGGGTGAAGTTACGCCAGCGCTTACTGGGAATTTCCACCGCAGAAGCAACCGTTGCCCGACGGGGGTTTAAAACAAATAGTCCTCATATTCAACAGCGATTAGAAACCATCGGCAAAACTTTTTTGCAGGGCTACCATGCAGCCATTAGCGATACCAGACTAGAATCCCTAATTCCTCACCTCAACACCGTGGAAACTGAGTGGCGAGGCTTTGCTTATGAAGGCGCAGGGATGGGACTTGCCTTACTTGATGGGCTGACTCCTTGGAAACGAAACCGCTTGCAGCAGTTCTTAGCAGATGCTGGAGGTGAACATATTTATATGGTGTATGTGGGAATGGGATGGGCCTTAGCTCGCCTTCCTTGGGGCATCAATAGATATCTCAAAGAAATGGGGAAAAATCAATTCCCCGACCCCTTACTCGGTTGGCTGGCGCTAGATGGCTACGGCTTTCATCAAGGATATTTTTACTGGCATCAATATGTCGAGGAAATAGCAATTCCCAAAAAACTGTCTGGTTATGCCTATAATGCCTTCGATCAAGGTTTGGGTAGGAGTCTCTGGTTCGTCTATGGGGCAGATATTAACCTCATTACCCAAGCTATCCAAAATTTCCCTCTCAACAGGCAGGCAGATTTGTGGAGTGGAGTGGGGTTAGCCTGCACCTACGCCGGTGGTGTAGACAAGGAAACAGTACAATTCCTATCCACGGCAGCAGGAACTTATTTACCCCAACTATGTCAGGGATCGGGCTTTGCTGCCAAGGCGCGTCTTAGGGCTGACAACCTTACGAATCATACAGAAATGGCTTGTCAAGTTTTGTGTGGTATTAGTGCTGAGGCGGCGGCTGAGATTACCGACAAGGCTTTAGAAAATTTGCCCTATAGCCAAAGAAAACCAGCTTATGAAATCTGGCGACAACGAATTCAAGCTCACTTTGCAATAGAAGAGGTAACAGCATGATCGGGTTAGTTCATTTTATGCGACATCAGAGCAAGAGACTGGTGGCAATTGTCCTGATTATGGGTTTATTCTGGTTTACCCGCCTCCCAGCTTTATCAGTGAGTGAAAAGGCAGCGATCGCCTCCCGATTTAATTTCACTCCCTTACCCTTGCCAGAATTAGCAGGAGGAACTCCCAAATCTTTACGTTCCGTTCATCCTAGTTTAGAGCGTCATTCAGCTTGGATTTCTGCAGTAGGAGCTTCTATTGCTCTTAATGACCTCGACGGCGATCGCTTGTCTAACGATGCTTGTTATGTAGACACACGGACAGATAGAGCGATCGTTTCCCCAGTACCAGGGACGGGAGAGCGTTATCAACCCTTTGAATTAAAGCCCACAAATCTTCCCTACGATGCCTCAACTATGGCACCAATGGGCTGTCTTCCTGGAGATTTGAATGAAGATGGGTTGATGGATATTCTCGTTTATTACTGGGGAAGAACTCCGGTGGCATTTTTGCGTCAAAGAAGTGAGACAGTGGGTGACAATACAATAGATTCTGGTAACTCAGTCTACACACTTAACTATCTTCCTCAAGAAATCATCCCAAATCTCAAATCTAAAGTTCCAAATCAACCCGAACGTTGGTATACCAATGCTGCTACCTTTTCTGACTTGGATGGCGACGGACACAACGATCTAATTATTGGGAATTACTTCCAGGATGGGGCAGAAATTATTAACCCCAATGCCACTGGTACTGAAGAAATGCAGCATTCTATGACTCGTGCTTATAACGGTGGGAAGAATCGTATTCTTCTGTGGGCAGGGGCAACGAAATCAACCATCCATTTCCAAGAAGCTGAGGGAGTTTTAGACAATAATGTTGCTCATGGTTGGACGCTGGCAGTGGGAACAGCAGATTTAGATGGAGACCTTCTGCCGGAAATCTACTTATCTAATGATTTTGGTCCCGATCGACTGTTACACAATCTTTCTCAACCAGGAAAACCACAATTTGCACTTTTGGAAGGTCAGAAGGGTTTAACTACCCCTAATTCTAAAGTGTTGGGACATGATGGCTTTAAAGGTATGGGAATTGATTTCGGCGATATTAACCAAGATGGTTTACTCGATATTTATGTGAGTAATATTGCCAATGAATATGCCTTGGAAGAAAGTCATTTTCTCTTTGTCAGCACAGGAGAATTGGATAAGATGAATCGAGGTATTGCTCCATACATTGACCGCAGCGAACCTTTAGGTTTATCTCGTAGTGGCTGGGGTTGGGATACCAAATTTGGCGATTTTGATAATGATGGAGTGCTAGAAGCATTACAGGCGACAGGATTTAGGAAAGGGAAGATCGATCGTTGGCCAGAGTTACAGGAATTAGCGATCGCTAATGATGAAGTGCTGAAATCTCCTGGTAGTTGGTTTCACTTCCAATCTGGAGATGATTTAAGTGGACATCAGCATAATCCTTTCTATGTCAGTGATTCTAATGGTCGCTATTACGATATTGCCAAGGAATTAGGTTTAGATAATCCTTTTGTAACTCGTGGTATTGCTACAGCAGACGTAGATGGAGATGGAGATTTAGATTTTGCAGTAGCTAATCAGTGGGAAGATTCTTATTTCTATCGTAATGACAGTCCCGATCCAGGAGCATTTTTAGGGCTGAAACTATGGCGAACCCCAACTATTTCTCAATCAATTGAAAATCAGTCATCCAAAATCGGTAAGAATTTAGTTTTTCCCGCGATCGGGGCAACCGCTACGGTTCACCTCCCCGACGGGCGTCAGTTAGTGGCGCAGGTAGACGGCGGGAATGGGCATTCGGGGGCGAGGAGTCCTGAACTGCACTTCGGTTTAGGCCAAATACAGGATGAAACCCCCTTACCAGTGGACTTGCAATGGCGCGATACAAAAGGGCAAGTCCACCGAGAAAGTTTGTTGTTGTTACCTGGTGCGCATCAAGTGATGCTGGGTGAGGCGGCAAAACCTCTTTCTGGCCTGAACTAGGAAGAAAAAAAGCTCCTCACAGGAGCTTCATCAAATCAAATTTACAGGAGTATTATAAGGTGAATATTTTTAAATCATCAAACTTTGTTAGTCGTAGTCTAATTGGAGCTGTGGGATTAAGTGCTAGTGCGGTCTCCTTATTCGGGGTTGTAGAGTCAGCTAAAGCAGCAAATTTCACAGGATCTTTCTCTACTTCTGGTGTACCTGTACACACAGCCGTGTTTGACAAGTACGATCCGAATGGAGATGAGATTCCCACTGGAACTTTTATGACGGAGATGGAAGCTATAGACTTTAGTATCGATGTCCCCGACTTGGGTTCAGTAATGGTCAGAGAAGATCCCAACAAAACGTCAACGGGTGAGACAACTGTTACTGAGAGAGAAGATGGTGATTACCAAATTGAAAGTTTCTTCGATATTTTTAGTCAAATCTCATTAGATGGAGGAATGACTTGGTTTGATTCTGTTGATGAAGATGGAAATGCAGCACCTATGCGAGTTGAGTTAGCCGAAGTTCCTAATCCTACACCCGATCAATTTGGATGTATTACTAGTAGTTTTCTCTTACCCCCAGACTGTGGTGGCTATTGGTCACAGTTTCATTCTTGGTTTGAGATTCTTAACCCCCTAACAGGTAAGCGTGTTGCAACAATTCATCTATCTGATGTTTTTCATTTCGGCTTTGGTAATATAGGTCGCATTGGATTTCCTAACGATATACCAGGGCCTGGTTTTGGACCACATCAGAACGAATGGTTTGACTCTGAAGTAACAGGGAATATTGAAGTAACCATGGTTGTTCCTGAACCTTCCATGGTACTAGCATCCATTTTCGGACTGGGTGGAATGTTGGGATTGAAGAGAAAGAAAGAATCTGACAGCTAAGTCAATAGCTAAAGTTCTGTAGGTTTAGTTAAGCAACAAATAACCCAACATCCTAATCCTTAGCAATGTTGGGTTTCCTGGGGTCAACCCAACCTACCTTTACTACGGTTTGCTTCCCCGACGGGCGTTATTTAGTAGCGCAGGTCAACCATGAGAATCAGCATTCGGAGGCAGGGAGTCCTGAATTGTACTTCGGTTTAGGTCAAATACAAAAGGGCAAGTCTATCAAGAAAGTTGGTTGTTACCTGGTTGGTATTAAGTGCTACTAGGTGAGACAGCAAAACTTATTTCTGGCTTGAGCTAGGAAGAAAAAAGCTCCTCACAGGAGCTTCATCAAATCAAATTTACAGGAGTATTATAATGAGTTTAACAAATTTATTAAGCAGCAGCATCAAGGAAACAGCAACCAGACTCGGTGTTGTGGGATTAAGTGCGATCGCGCTTTTCGGTGCGCCAGAAGCTGCTAAGGCCGCAACTATTAATGCAGGGACTGATTATCTTTTCACTCCTGCTGGTGGCACATGGGTGGATTTCGACGAAGAAGGTCCTATGGATCGTGTTTTCTTTGAGGGGGTTCCCGTTTTGCCAGGAGGCACTGATACAGCTGTGAAGCGATTAGATGATTGTAATTTTGACTCAACAGGAAAATGTACAGTTGGTCTCCAATTTGAGAGTCTCAATTTAACAAGCGTTGCCCCTGTGGCTGAGTTTGGCGATCGAACAGTATTCTTGATGCTTGATGATAGCCAGGGAGATCAACCTATAACGACGATGGAGCTGATGCAAGTCGGAGAGAATATGGCAACTTGGACGAATACATTAGAGTTCAACTGGAAGTTAGTTGATTCACTTACAGATCCTGAAGCTAATGTCTTGGCACAAGGCCAGGAATTCTTCAATGGAAATGGAAAAGGGACCTTTAACCCAGATGGTGACTTCATAGTTTTGGAATATGACGATAGCGCAGCTTGGGCTCGCCATACAGACAAAATTCCTGAACCTTCCATGGTACTAGCATCCATTTTCGGACTGGGTGGAATGTTGGGATTGAAGAGAAAGAAAGAATCTGACAGCTAAGTAAATAGCTCAAGTTCTGTAGGTTTGTGTAAGCAACAAACGCAACTCAACATCCTAATCCTTAACAATGTTGGGTTTCCTGAAATCAACCCAACCTACCAAGACCTCTTCGGGCGCATCTCTAAACCAGACCATAATCCTCATCAACAACCTTTGTTCCAAATTATCACTTGAACTAAATGAGTAAAGATATCTCCCACCAACCCAAGCGCATCGCAGGGTTACGCCGCTTTGCCATAGCAATTACTTTCCTCAATATTCTAGGACATACTGTATTAGGATTTGAACAATCTTGGGCGCAACCAGTAGTTGCTCTAGTAACTGCTTACAGTGTCGAACTCCTACTAGAAACTATTGATGCTAGGATCAATCGACAGCAACCCCGTTTTATCGGCAGTTTCAGCAATTTGATCGACTTTCTGCTTTCTGCTCATATTACTGCTTTAGCTGTGGCAATGCTGCTGTATGCTAATGAGCGATTATTCCCGATCGCCTTTGCAACCGCTGTCGCTATTGGCTCAAAATCAATTTTTCGCCTTCCTGAAGGAAAACGACATTTCTTCAACCCTTCTAACTTTGGTATTACCATTACCTTACTGTTGTTTCCTTGGGTAGGTATTGCTCCCCCCTATCAATTTACAGAAAATTTAAGCGGTTGGGGAGATTGGATATTACCTGCACTGATTGTTTGTACCGGAACTTTTCTCAACGCTCGCTTTACCAGAAAACTGCCATTGATTGCAGGATGGTTGGGAGGTTTTGTCCTTCAAGCAGCATTGAGGAGTTATGTTTTTGAAACGCCTCTTATCGCTGCCTTACTGCCAATGACAGGAGTTGCTTTTGTACTTTTCACCTTTTATATGGTGACCGATCCAGGTACAACCCCGAGAAAACCTTTAGACCAAGTGTTTTTTGGGGCATCAGTCGCTGCTGTTTATGGCTTGTTAATGGTCTGTCATATTGTATTTGGACTGTTCTTTGCTCTGACAATTGTTTGTACTTTGAGAGGGTTGAATTTTTATACTCAGGCTTGGATTAATCAGATTTCCAAAACTAAGATTTTTGTACCAGCACCAATTGCAGTGAGTTATCAAAAATCTAGCCAAAGTTAATCACTATGACTGATAATTTATATCATGTCCTCCCTCCGGGGGAGCTACGCTAACCGACAACCTATAATAAATTTTTTGTTTGTAGTTGGGCTTTAGCCCAAACAATACTTATCAAAATAATTGGGTCTAAAACCCCGCCTTTTAAGGCGAAATATTTTTGGAGGGTAGCTCTAATCCCCGTTACAAAAATCACTTCTGACTTCTGACTTCGTTAAATGAGGGCTAAAGCCCAACTACGAGCCTGATTATAACTTTTTTGAACATAATATTACATTGGCTTTTGTCGCATTTGGTAAAAAACTAGCTCTATTGCACAAATCAGAAGAATAAACAATTATTCGTTCATAGTCAAAATCATTCCCTATCCTAACAATCTATGCAAAACAAAAAAAGTGAATAGTGATGGGTAATAACAAATAACAAATAACTACAAAAAAGAGAGATTTAATTATGAAACCTGCTATTGCTATTGTCGGAATGGCTTGTCGGTATCCAGATGCGCGATCGCCTGTCGAACTCTGGGAGAATGTTTTGGCACAACGTCGTGCTTTTCGGCGCATTCCAACCGAAAGATTATCTTTAGATGATTATTTTTCTGCCGATAAAAGTACTCCTGACTGCACCTATGGAGCAGAGGCAGCTCTGATTGAGGGTTACGAATTCGATCGCGTTGATTTTCGTGTAGTTGGCAGTACCTATCGTTCGGCTGATTTAGTTCACTGGCTGGCATTAGATATTGCTGCTCAAGCTTTAGCTGATGCTGGATTTGCTGAAGGAAAAAATTTACCCCGCGAAACTACAGGGGTTTTACTGGGAAATACCCTCACTGGAGAATTTTCGAGAGCTAATTCTTTACGTTTACGTTGGCCTTATGTGCGTCGAGTTGTGGAAGCGCAACTAATACGGCAGGGAATCTCCTTAGAAGAACGTCTTGCCTTCCTCAAAGATTTAGAAAGCAAATATAAAGAACCATTCCCAGATATTGGTGAAGAATCTTTAGCCGGGAATTTGTCTAATACTATAGCAGGCAGAATCTGTAATCATTTTGACCTCAAAGGGGGAGGTTATAGCATTGATGGGGCTTGTAGTTCTTCCTTACTAGCTGTTGCTAATGCCTGTTGTGCTTTAATGACAGAAGATTTAGATGTAGCGATCGCTGGTGGAGTAGATTTAAGTTTAGACCCCTTCGAGTTAGTGGGATTTGCCAAAGTAGGAGCATTAGCTACCCAAGAAATGCGGATATATGATGCTCGTTCTGCTGGTTTTATTCCAGGGGAAGGCTGTGGGTTTGTGGTATTAATGCGCTATCAAGATGCAATAGTACAGCAGCGACGTATTTACGGTGTCATCCGTGGTTGGGGTATCTCTTCTGATGGCAATGGTGGCATTACGCGCCCCGAAGTTGAAGGTCAGTTATTGGCAATTAAACGTGCTTATCGTCGAGCAGGGTTTGGCATTGACACATTAGGGTATTTTGAGGGACACGGTACTGGTACTAGCGTTGGTGATGCTACGGAACTGCAAGTATTGTCTCGTGCCCGTTTGGCAGCAGAGGCAGCATTGTCTCCTGCTGCAATTAGTTCTATTAAGGCAAATATCGGTCATACAAAAGCTGCCGCCGGAATAGCAGGAATTATCAAAGCTACTATGGCACTCCACAATCAAATAGTTCCTCCGACTACTGGTTGCGACCAACCTCATCCCGAACTACAGGTGGAAAACTCGCCCCTGGAAGTCTTGAAAGAGGGTCAAGCTTGGTCAGAAAATGTACCTCTGCGGGCTGGGGTAAGTGCAATGGGTTTTGGTGGTATTAATACTCATATTGTCCTAGAAGGAATATCTAGCGTTCGTCGTCACAAGCTAACACCTAAAGAACGCCAACTGATAACGACACCTCAAGATGCTGAACTCATTTTACTAGCAGCCAAAAATACGGAAGAGTTAGAGCAAAAAGTTAAGCATCTTTTAGAAATAGCTCCCAGATTATCAAGAGCTGAAGTAGGAGATTTAGCTGCGGAATTAGTAAGCAATTTAGATATTAGTTTACCTGTACGCGCTGCTATTGTTGCTAGTCATCCTCAAGAATTTACAACTCACTTAGAAACCCTCCTCAATAAAATTCAGAATTCAGAATTCAAAATTCACAATTCATCAGGTGTCTTTTTAGGGATAGATGGAAAAAATCCGCGAATTGGTTTTCTTTTCCCCGGACAAGCTTCTCCTGTATATCTTAATCCTGGGGTGTGGTCTCGTCGTTTTCCGTTCTTACAAGAATTATATGCAAACGCTAATTTACCAATAGGAGAAGATACGAAGTCAACAGCGATCGCCCAACCAGCAATTGTCACCTCCTCTACGGTAGGTTTACGAGTATTAAACCAACTGGGTATTGTCGCTGATGTTGCTGTCGGTCACAGTTTAGGAGAATTAAGTGCTTTACACTGGGCTGGAATTTTCGATGAAACTGCCTTAGTTCGCATTGCCAAGATGCGGGGTAAAGTTATGGCGGAACTGGGCAACCCCACGGGGACAATGGCGAGTATTGGTGCAGGGGAACAAGAAGTTAAAGCAATGCTGAATGGTCGAGTAGTTGCTATAGCTGGATTGAATTCACCTCATCAAACTATTATCTCAGGGGAAGCGAAAGGAATCAGTAATATAGTAGAAAAAGCGCAAGCCAAAGGATTAAAAAGCTTTATTTTACCAGTGTCTCATGCTTTCCACTCGCCTTTAGTCGCTGCAGTGGCACAACCTTTAACCGATTATCTCGCACAGGAGGATTTTCATCCTTTACAGGGTAAAGTTGTCTCTACTATCACAGGTACTTACTTAGAAGAAACAGCAGATTTACGATCGCTCTTGGTACAACAAGTAACATCTCCTGTGCAGTTTATGGAAGCTGTTAGTACAGCAGCTAAAGACTTAGATTTATTTATTGAAGTCGGTCCGGGACAAATTTTAAGTAGGCTAGTCAGCGATTTGGTAGATGTTCCTGCAATATCCTTAGATGCGAGTGGTAATTCTCTTAAAGGTTTATTAAAAGCTGCCGCTGCCGCTTTTACTTTGGGAGTTCCTATTAACCATCAAGCTTTATTTGCAGGACGTTTTACCCGACCATTTAATTTAGATTGGCAGCCTCAATTTTTAGTTAATCCCTGTGAGTTAGCCCCCGTTTCTCAGTCTAAAGGTAGGCAACAAACAGGCAACAGGCAACAGGCAACAGGGAATAGGCAACAGGGAAATGCTAACACCTCTAGTTATGACCGTTTGGAGTATAACAGTCGAGCAGAAATAGATAGTCCTCAACAATTAACTGTTATTAATAGCTCTTCTAAAATTGACTGTGTTCGCCAACTTGTTGCTCAACGAACAGAACTTCCTGTTGCCAGTATTTTAGATAACCATCGACTATTGAGCGATTTGCATCTTAATTCCATAACCGTCAGTCAATTAGTAGTTGAAGCTGCTCGCAGTTTGAATTTATCTCCTCCTATAGCACCAACAGATTATGCAGATGCTACAGTTGCTGACATTGCCCAAGCATTAGAAGAACTTTCTAGTATTGGTGAAACTGACTCTGTTGAACAACTGCCTTCAGGAGTAGATTCCTGGATACGAACATTTACTGTTGAGTTGGTAGAATCGCCTTTTGAAGTCAAAAGTCAAAAGTCAAAAGTCAAAATTAAAGATGAAGTCAAAATTAAAGATGAAGTCAAAAGTCAAAAGTCAAAAGTCAAAATTAAAGATATTGATTCCAATTTAGAAGTCAAAAGTCAAGACATTGATTCTAGTTGGCAAGTTATTGCTCCTTCTAACTACTCTTTAAATCTTCCGTTATCAGAAGCATTTAGTCAACTTGAAGGTAATGGTGTAATCATTTGTCTTCCTCCAACATTAAATATTGAAGAACAGATTGAGCTTTTATTAACAGGAGCTAAAAGTTTATTAGCTAAAGCAGAAGAGGAAAAATCAGAGCAACATAGTTTTGTCTTAATGCAACATGGTAGTGGTGGAGCGTCCTTTGCTCGGACATTCTATCTAGAAAATCCCAAGATTATAACTTGTGTAATTGATGTGCCCATAGATCATCCTCAAGCAGTTGAATGGATTATTACTGAAGTCTCCTCAACCGTTGGGTATTCTGAATCCTATTATGATGTTGAAGGAAAAAGGCGATCGCCTGTTCTCCGTTTGTTACCTATTCCTTCAGAGGAAAACAACGAATTAACCCTAACTTCAGAAGATATCTTATTAGTTACAGGGGGTGGTAAAGGTATTGCTGCCGAATGTGCTTTATCTATCGCTCAAGAAACAGGAGTTCGTCTAGCATTGTTGGGACGTTCTCAACCCGAAACTGATGCCGAACTAGCAACTAATATCAACCGGATGACTAATGCTGGTATTCAGGTAAAATATTTATCAGTCGATGTTACCGATACTGAAGCTGTGAAAAGTGCAGTAAATCAAATCGAAACAGATTGGGGTAACATCACCGCTATTATCCACGGTGCGGGAGTCAATAAACCGAAGCTCATTAAAAATCTCGATCGCCAAGACTGCCTAGATACTTTAGCACCTAAAGTTCATGGTCTGCAAAACCTATTCGCAACAGTTAATTCCGAGTATCTGAAACTATCAGTTACTTTTGGTTCAATTATTGCCCGGACGGGTTTACCAGGAGAAGCAGATTACGCGATCGCTAATGAATGGCTCGCTCATCTAACAGAACAATTCCAAGCCCAAAACCCCCACTGTCGCTGTCTGAATTTAGATTGGTCAGTTTGGTCTGGGGCAGGTATGGGAGAACGTTTAGGTCGAATCGATACTTTGATGCAACAAGGGATTACGCCAATTCCCCCAGAGCGAGGAATTACTATTCTGCGTCGTCTGATAACTCAATCGTTACCAACCACTTCTGTTGTTGTCACAGGTCGCTTTGGAGAACCTCCCACTCTCAAAGTCGAACAGCCAGAACTTCCTTTCAGTCGATTCCTGGAACAAACTAGAGTCTATTATCCTGGAGTAGAGTTAGTAGTAGATGCAGAACTCTCAACCACCAGTGACCCTTACCTAGACGATCATGTTTACCAAGGAGAACGAATTTTTCCTGGGGTTATGGGACTGGAAGCTATGGCGCAGGTAGCAATGGCATTACATCCTTTAATAAGTGTGGAGAATGTAGTCAAAGTCCCCCTTAGCAAGGGGGATTTAGGGGGATCTATTAGTTTGAAACCAGGCTCTAGGGGAAATCAATCTTCCGAGTCAGATTGCGATCCCCCCCAACCCCCCTTAGTAAGGGGGGAGAATATGGTCAAAGTTC
>JAXHSW010000138.1:15244-25306 GCA_034190295.1 Cyanobacteriota bacterium
CTTAGTAAGGGGGGAGAATATGGTCAAAGTTCCCCTTGCTGGGGATTTAGGGGGATCTATTAGTTTGAAACCAGACTCTAGGGGAAATCAATCTTCCGAGTCAGATTGCGATCCCCCCCAACCCCCCTTAGTAAGGGGGGAGAATATGGTCAAAGTTCCCCTTAGTAAGAGGGATGAAAAATCATTCATATTTGAAAACATTCAGTTTAATCGACCAGTTGTTGTTCCTGAAGGTGAAACACTAAAAATCCGTCTTGCTGCCTTAGTCAAGGAATCGGGTAAAGTGGAAGTGGTACTGCGGAGTGAGCAAACAGCATTTAGTGTCGATCATTTCCGAGCAACTGTAATTCTGTCAACAGTTAACAGTCAAAAATCAACTGTTGTCAATCAAAATATTAAGTCTGAAAACCACAATAGTCTCGATCCTAAGAAAGATTTATATGGTGAATTACTGTTCCATCAAGGTCGTTTTCAAAGGATACAAGGTTATCGTCATCTGAAAGCAACCGAATGTCTTGCCGAGATTAAAACTGATACTGCAACGCCCTGGTTTAGTCGCTATCTCCCCCAAGATTTAATTTTAGGAGATGCGGGGGCGAGGGATGCTGCAATTCATGCTTTACAAGCTTGTGTTCCTCATGCCACTATTTTACCCATTGGAGTAGAAAGCATGATAATTCATTCTGTGAATTCAACAGGAAATCAGTTTGTCTCAGCGCAAGAACGTCAGCATATTGGCGATCGCTTTATTTATGATTTGACCATCTTTGATGAAACGGGAAGGGTTTTAGAACAGTGGAAAAGTTTGGAATTACAAGTGATTCAGCATCGAGATACTCAAGAACCTTGGAATGCTGTATTACTTTCTACTTATCTAGAACGTCGCATTCAGGAAGTTATCCCTGATGCTGATTTAACTATTGTTGTGGATCGAGATGCAACAGTTGAAAGAAGGGTAAGGAGCGATCGCGCCCTGTTGAGAATTTCCTACGGAATGCTCCGCAAACAGAATTTCCTACGTCATGATCCGCAAACAAAATTTCCTACGGAATGCTCCGCAAACAGAACTCAGAATTTATATCGTCGTCCTGATGGGAAACCGGAATTGGGCAACGGGCAGGCGGTATCTGTTTCCCATACGGGAGATTTAACTCTAGTTGTAGCGGGTTCTGAAGGTTGTGATGTAGAACCTGTTGTAGCTAGGAATGAGCAAGTTTGGGGCGATTTATTGGGTTTTAGGCGGTTGGACTTAGCCAAGGTTGTCGCTCAGGAGACAGGGCAAGGGTTGGATGTAACAGCAACTCGGATTTGGTGTGCCAGTGAGTGTCTCAAGAAAGCGGGAATGGTGGCGGATGCTCCTTTGTTATTAATGAACAATTCTTCCCTATCTCCAAATGAAATAGTTTGGCTGGAGTCTGGGGAAAAGGCGATCGCTACTTTTGTACTTTCTTTGCAGGAGGTTGAGCAACCGTTGGTGTTTGCTGTGTTGTTGGAAAAAGTTAAGGAGAGCGATCGGATTTTGGCATCTATATATTAGACATCTCCAAAAAAGATATATATTTTTTGCAGGAGTAGGCAACAGCTCCTAAAGGCAACAGGTAATATCATGTTCGGATAATTACTTACAATAAAGTTTTTGTTTGTAGTAGGGCTTTAGCCCTTTAAACACTTATCTTAGGCTAAAGCCCTACTACGAGCCTAGTTATAACTGTTGTACCGTTAGCGTAGCACCCCCGGAGGGGGAACATGATATAAGATATTTTCACAGAAATTGGCAGGAAAAATGATTTTTTAGGGTGAATTTTTATTTCCTTAACTGCTCTAATTAAAAGGTTGATTTATTTTCTGGAGATGTCTATTAGTTAAACAATAATGAAAACCTGATTCCTGGAAAAAGCGGAAATTAGACGAATAACCGCTATATTAAAAGTTAGGTAATTGTTTGAGCCACATCTGCTAAACAATCAAAATGCTTCCCATATTTTATAATAATAGAAAATGAGCCTTGATAATCAATAACTCCTGTCATAACTGCCTTTGCTGCTCCAATTTCTTTATTAAGAAATTGCTGCCAATTTGCCTCTGGTGCTGAAAAAATAGGTAAACTTTCATCAATAGTTTCTATCACATCTACCTCAATAATATCTCCTTGCTCATCCCAATGTAAACAAACAGAAATCTCTATACCATCAGTTAAACAAAAAATCACTTTACCCAATTTTTTTAATTTATGTTTAAATTCTGATTGCTCATTCCATGCTTGCTGATATAATAACCACCAATCTCTTGAAAAACGAATTATATTTGATGTATCCTGAGTCATCAATAAAACCCTCTCATATAACGAAGTCAGAAGTCAGAAGTCAGAAGTCAGAAGTTATTTTTGTAACGAGGATTTAAGCCCCGCTCCAAAAATATTGCGCCTTAAAAGGCGGGGTTTTAGACCCTGATTATTTTGATAACTAAAATAGTTGTCTTTGAAATAAGGATAAAACATTTATGGAACTTTGGCAATTTTCCCCAACCTCAAAACTCACCGTTATTATCCCTATTTTGTTGAGCAGGGGAGTCTGGGAGTGGGTAGGGACGTTGCATGCAACGTCCGTACAGGGAGAAGCAAACACAAGAATAATTAACATGAACTTAACTGAAATTAGTAAAAAATTTATTTTACTTGTGCTAATTAGTTAATAACTGAAGTACTGTCCAAGTATAGCAATACTTTTGGGAATTGGTATTACACCTTAATTTTTCGGTAACTTTGGTCATCATCAACTAATCTTATCAAGACAGAAAAGTTTTAAAACCATGAAAACTTATGAATATCAGCATATAGTCAGCTTTGAGGAAACCAACCTAGTTGGCAATGTTTACTACGCTAACTATGTTCGTTGGCAAGGTCGTTGTCGTGAAATGTTCTTGCGGGATAATGCTCCTGAAGTTTTGACTGAACTATCACAAGGTTTAGCTTTGGCTACTGTCAGCGTTTCCTGTGAATACTACTCGGAACTTTTCGCTTTCGATCGAGTAGCAATTCGGATGCGCTTAAAATCAGTAACACAAAATAGAATCACTATGCTGTTTGAATACTGGCGAATTACCGACAAAGGTGAAGAAATGGTTGCTAAAGGGGAACAGCAGACAGCCAGCATGAGGCGAGAGGGAGAAAAAACTGTACCAACTCCTATTCCTGCTGCTATCAAAGAAGCATTAGAACTATATAGTTAAATAGCAGTCAGCAGTCAGCAGTCAGCATTAGAATTTTTTTACTTCAGGAAGATTTCAACTCCTCTTAAACCATCCGATGTAATAGTTACCGGGGATTTAACCCAGAGCTGCTAAAAGCTCATGTCTAGTAGACATCTCCAGAAAAGAGGGAATAGGGAATAGGGAATAGGTATGGAGGGGGAAAGAACTGATAATTTATGTACGATAATTGATTTTATTTTTGATTTTTGGAGATGTCTAGTGAAAAATAATATGAAAGTTATCCCATCTCTTCCCATGTCCAAGCGTGTAATTGTTTTGGCGATCGCTACTACTACTTGGATTGCCTGGTTAATCATTCTTGGCTCTCAAGAAGCATTTTCCCATCTTATTAGTAATTGGCAAATTGCCTTGACGATGCTATTTGGCTCGATGATTGCTGGGGGAACCAGTATCGGTGGGGGTGCTGTTGCTTTTCCTGTATTCACTAAGCTTTTACACATCTCTCCCCATGAAGCTAAAGTATTTTCCCTAGCTATTCAAAGTGTTGGCATGAGCGCGGCCTCCTTAGCCATTTGTTTAACGGGTATCCGAGTTGAGTGGCGAGTTATCCGTTGGGGGAGTTTGGGAGGTTTATTTGGCATTTTTCTCGGATTAGGTTATTTAGCACCTGTATTACCCCCAGATGTTCTCAAGATGTCTTTCACTATTATGCTAACTAGCTTTGCCATTACTTTATTTACCTTAAATCAAAACAAGAGGCAATGTCATTTATTTATGCCTTCCTGGCAGTTTCAAGAACAAGGAATTTTATTCCTGGCTGGATTTTTGGGTGGCATAATGAGTGGTTTAGTCGGCAATGGGATTGATATTGTTGTCTTTTCTGTGATGGTTCTACTATGGCGTATCAGTGAAAAAGTTGCTACCCCTACTTCAGTTATTCTGATGGCTATTAATGCGATCGCCGGATTGATTCTACAGATTTTTGTCTTTAACGATTTTACTGAGACTGTACAAAGTTACTGGTTTGCTGCCATTCCTATTGTTGTTGTTGGCGCACCTTTAGGAGCAATGTTTTGTAGTCTGTTGCAGAGGGAAGTTATTGCCAACATACTCATTTTATTGATTATCATAGAGATGATTACTTCTATTTTCCTGATTCCTTTACGACCTTTAGTTTTATATTCTAGCTTTATTTCTTTAATTCTATTTTCCTGTTTAAATTACTGGATGTATCGGGGAGTGGGGAGTAGGGAAGTGGGGGAGTAGGGGAGTGGGGGAGTAGGGGAGTAGGGGAGTAGGGGAGTGGGGGAGTGGGGGAGTAGGGGAGTGGGGAGTGGGGGAGTAGCTCACACGGATTATGGCACGGATACACGGATACGGAAGGGAGTAGGTAGTAGGGTGGGTTAGCGTCAGCGTAACCCACCGAAGAATTGTAGATTTGGCGGTGCGTTACACTTTCCTAGGTCATGCTGCGCAAACGTTAACGCACCCTACTGGACTGTTTCATCTTAAATGTTGCTATATACTATTATCCTTAAATAGGGCTTACCGATCTAATCTCAAAGCATTGACATATAAAGACAAGTGCCTTTTTGGGGTCTTTAAAAAGTGCCTTGTATCACGTCTAAAACGCTCAAAAAGTTAGTATTTTAGACAAGAGTTGGGCAGAAAAATTTTGGAACAATTCTTACTCCTATCTCCTCGCTCATTCCCCTCCTGGGAGGGGTTAGGGGTGGGTTGTCTCCTGTCTTCCCCTCCTGGGAGGGGTTAGGGGTGGGTTGTCTCCTGTCTCCTACAAAGAGCAAAAAGACTTTATTCAGCAAACCCTAAATAGGAAGATGACTACTTTATTTTATCGGAATTTTCGGTTATTAATCCTGGCAACACTAATAATTATCACCTGGGGAGTATCATCATTTTTTACATTGCCACGACTAGAAGACCCTGAATTAGTTGCCCGAATTGCAATTGTGAAAACTTTTTTGCCAGGCGCGGATGCTGAACGAATTGAAGCGTTAGTCACAGAAAAAATAGAAGCAGAATTATCTGAAATAGAAGAAATAAAAAGCTATGATTCAAGTTCTAGGGCAGGAAGTTCTATTATTAATATTGAATTATTAGACTCAGTTGAAGAAACAGACGCCGATATAATTTGGTTAAGAATTAGAGAACGGTTAAATCAAGCTGCAACTCTATTACCTGCTGGTACAAGTAAACCAAGATTACAGAAACTTGAAGTTAAAGCTTATGCGATGATTACTGCTTTAATTTGGGAACAAGATACAAAGCCTAATTATGCAATTCTTACCCGTTTGTCTGAATTGCTGAAAGATGAATTATTAGCATTGCCTGGAACAGAAAAAGTTGAAAATTTTGGCAATCCTCAAGAAGAAATTGCTGTAGAAATTGATGCTGTTCAGTTGGCTAGTATCGGTTTAACACCTCAAGAATTATCAGCACAAATTCAACAGAGTGATGCTAAGGTTTCAGCAGGTCAATTTCGTGGTATAAATAATGATTTACTCTTAGAAGTTGATTCAGATTTAGACTCCCTGGAACGGATTAGAAGTATTCCAATTAGCTTTAGCGATCGAGGGAAATTTACTAGACTTGGTGACATTGCTAATGTTAGAAAAACAATTGCTCAACCACCAAATGAATTAGCATTTATTAATGGTCATCCTGCTTCTGCTTTAGCTATATTTGTCGAATCAGATTATCAAATAGACCTATGGGCAAAAGCAGCAGAAACAGCGATAGAAAAGTTCCACAAAGAGCTTGGTAAAGGTCTGAAGCTTGAGATTATTTTTAATCAAAGTAATTATCTTGAAATTCGTTTAAAAAGTTTGATTTTGAACTTATTAATGAGTGGAATACTGGTTTTTGGAATTACAGTATTTTTAATGGGTTGGAAATCTGCTATTGTTGTTGGTTTAGCACTTCCTTTATCTACTTGTATGGTTTTAGGAATGATGGGATTGCTAGATGTTCCTCTACATCAAATGTCAATAACCGGATTAATCGTAGCCTTAGGATTATTGATTGATACAGCAATTATTGTTGTCGATGAAGTTACTAATGGTATAGTTTCAGGATTAAAGCCAGAAGCTGCTATTACTCAAGCAAGTCATCATTTATTTATGCCATTAATGGCATCAACTTTAACTACGGCTCTGGCATTTGTGCCAGTTGTATTACTTCCTGGTCCGACTGGAGAATTTGTTGGTGCTTTAGGCATTAGTGTAATTTTAGCTGTTATTTCTTCTTTATTATTCTCTCTGACAATAGGTTCCTCTTTGGCAGGAAAATTATATCAGAATTATTATTCTAGTTCTGGGCAATTTCCTCAACAAAAATGGTGGGAAAAAGGGTTTACAAATTCCTGTTTAACTCGAATTTATAAACGGAGTTTACGCAGTATATTTCGCACTCCCTGGTTAGGAATATTATTAGGCATTATTTTACCAATTATTGGTTTAGTTAAAGTCAGTTCTCTCCCACAACAGTTCTTTCCTCCTGTAGAGAGAGACCAGCTAAAAATAGAATTAGAATTACCAGCTTTAACTTCAATTGAAAAAACAAAAAATACGGCACAAGCAGTCAGAAATCTCATGTTAAATCATCCAGAAATTCAGGAATTACAATGGTTTTTAGGGCGTAGTTCTCCTCGATATTTCTACAACTTAACGTCAGGAAAACAACGATACGCAAATTATGCTGAAGGATTTTTACAGTTAAATTCAATTGCTAACCCAGAATTTGTTAATGCACTCCAAGCTGAAGTTGATACCGCATTTCCTGAAGCTCAAGTTTTGATTCGACAATTGGAACAGGGACCTCCCTTTGATGCACCAGTAGAAATGAGAATTTATGGTCCTAATTTAAAGCGTTTACAACAATTAGGAGAACAGGCAAGAAGTCTGTTAGTTAAAATCCCTAAAGTAACTCACACCCGCGACACTTTAAGTGAAATTCGACCTCAACTACAACTACAAGTAAAAGAAGAAGAAGTTCGTTTAGCTGGATTAAACCGTGCTAATTTTTCACAGCAGTTAGAGACTTTACTGGAGGGGAATTTAGGAGGTTCAATTATTGAAGATACTGAAGAGCTACCAGTACGGGTGCGAGTGTCAAACGCTCAAAGGGGAAATTTTAGTCAAATTACATCCCTAGACTTACAACCCACTGTCTCCAATTTAAATCGAAATAGTTTTAGTTCAACTGACACAATACCTGTTTTAGCTTTAGCAGAAGTAGAATTACAGCCAGAATTTTCAGTTATTAGAAGACGAAATGGCAGACGAGTAAATTCGATTCAAGGTTTTATTGCTTCTGGGGTTTTACCTTCCGAAGTAATGACAGAATGGCAGCAACTGTTAAATGATTCAAACTTTGAGTTACCATCTGGTTACTGGTCTGAAATTGCTGGAGAGTCAGAAAAGCAAGGTGATGCTCAAGCTGGTCTTTTTTCAACCGTGCCAGTTGTATTTATGTTAGCATCCTCAATTTTGGTACTATCGTTAAATTCCTTCCGAGCAACTGCCATTATTGGAATAGTCGCTATTTCTGCCATTGGTTTAGGATTTTTCAGTTTATGGTTATTTGGCTACCCCTTTGGTTTTATGAGTCTCATCGGTACATTTGGTTTAGTGGGAATTGCCGTTAATGATTCAGTCGTAGTTTTGGCTGCCATCCTCGAACACTCCCAAGCATCTGCAGGTAATCGCCTAGCTATTCGCCAAGTCGTTATGGGTTCGACTCGTCATGTGGTTGCCACAACTTTAACCACAATGATTGGGTTTGTTCCGTTGTTAGTACAAGGTGGTGAGTTTTGGCCTCCTTTAGCCATAGCGATCGCTGGTGGTGTTGGTGGTTCGACACTTATTGCTCTCTACCTTGTTCCCTGTGCGTACTTACTCATATTTGGGCTATGATTTTTGGCGTTGCTGAAGCGCGTGTACGATATTAGTCTTAATTTACTTAGGGTTTACCGATCGCTCCCTAAAAGCACTGACATATAGAACCCATTTGAGTTCTATATAATTATCATTTCCCTTATGGGTTTAATACCCCACACCTCATGAGCGTTGCTCAAAATTGTTTGGGGTTAGTAGACGCGGAGCGGCTTGTCGAAGACTATCCATAAGCAATTTTCTCTCCTGACTCCTGACTCCTGACTCCTGACTCCTTCTTCAAGCTTAATTATTTACTCCTGTAGAGGCGAATGGCCAGCAACCTCCTACAATTCTGAATTCTAAATTCTAATTTGTTCGACTATTTCGACAACTTTACAAATCTTTACAAATCTTTACAAATAAAATTGTTCAAATATTGGTTCAACTTTGTGAGATAATTACGTCCTTTGTACCTAAACTTTTGAATAGAAAATTTACTTAGTTGTGCAGTGGAACTATACAAAAAATTAATATTTGAATCAGTAAAATAAGTAAATTAACCAATAAGTGAATAGAAAAGTTAACCGCTGTACGATCGCTCTGATGAGGATAAAGATCGCAAAGAAGCGCTACCGATATGTTAGTAATGCGAAAGTTGTAGCCAAATTCATAGAAAACCATTAGTATAAAACTGCTTAGATTTTTTCAGACAAAATTGCTCCGGTCGCTCACGAATTGCGATCGACTAACACTAATTTAAAATAAGGAGATTTTCCATGAAAACAGCTACATTAGTAAAATTATCCGCAGCATTTGCTACTTTTTCTATGATGCTATTAGCTCAACAGCAATCCACAAAAGCTGCCATTTTAAAAATTGTCAATCCCATAGATCGACCGCAAAGAGCTACATTTGTCACATTTTTTGATGGCGAGTTTCTCAATGATGTAAACAGAGTCACAGAAACTGAAGAGGGAGATAATTGGAAACTTACTATAACTGAGGAAGTTAGTCCAAATGGTGGAACATTTCAAGCGTGTGATAATCTTCCATCTGACCTCACCCCAACATTTGATTGTATTAAAATAGAAGGTGTTCATAAAATAGCACTTGGTCCTGAACAATTACCTAACAACCTATTGGGTCCAGTATATATTGATAGATTTGCTATCGACCAAAATGGAGGTCGTGTAGAGCATGGAAATGCTTTCGATATTGGCTTTGGAACTTTTAACACTGTAGCTGGTTGGTCAGCACTGGATAGAATTGTAGACACTAAATTTCAGGTTGCTGGTGTGGATGCTATAGATATACCTGGAGGCACTGAGTGGATTTTAGAATCAAAGTTAGTTCATACTCCTGAACCCACATCCTTAGTTGCCTTATTAGCATTAGGAGGATTAGGGTTAATGTCTCGCATGAAAAAGGTTAAACAAGGATCGAATTTAAAATAATTTATCTATGTAGTTTTTGTCGGTGCGATCGCTCATCTCGGTAGGATGCGTTTATGAAATGTAACGCACCAAGTTAGTAGTTTATTCACTAAATTTAGGGTATCTATTGAAAGATAGCCTCTTCAGTAGGATTAAAAAGCGTTTCGGTCTGGAATGCTCTGCAAACAGATACCATTATCTATACACTAATTTTTAGGCTAATGGCTGATAGTTAGCTAAAATTAAAACCTACATTATACCTCTCCAAAAAAGATATAGATTTTTTGCAGGAGTAGGCAACAATTAATAATTAATAATTAATAATTAATAATTAACAATTACCTCTCCTTGAAAAGAAGAGGATTGACTAATTATGAAAATTTTTCTTTATTATATCAAATCCGTTTAACTAGCTATTAGCTTTTCGGTCCGGAATGCTGCGCAAACAGCATTTAGCTATCAGCTAAAAATCCGAGGGTTTAAGTCCCCCACAAGAGCTTGAAAAAATTAGTGGTGCACCTTTT
>JAXHSW010000139.1:0-25230 GCA_034190295.1 Cyanobacteriota bacterium
ATTCTGGCAATTTCTGATTTTTAGTTGTGGGAGATGGTGAATTTTCTCTATTTATCTTTTGTCGGAGTCGGGAATTTCTGCTCTGAGGAAAAATGTTCGGTTTTTCTTTGATTTTGGCAGTTAAAGTTTCTAATAAATATAGATGGCAGTTTGGCAATTTCTGATTTTTTGTTGTGGGAGATGAGAAATTTTTCTCTATTTATCTTTTGTCGGAGTCGAGAATTTCTGCTCTGAGGAAAACTGACGATTTTTTCTTTAATTTTGGCAGTTAAAATTTATCTTTAAATTATAGATATAGGTATGGAAGGTGAAATTTTTGCTTATGGGAAATATGGGGAAATATCATTTTAATTTTAGAGAAAATTTTAAGTTTACTCCGAGTAAAAATTGTTGATTCCTGAAAGGGGGTTGCCAAGGGAGTCAAATATTTATGCTAAATTTTCTATAGCGTATTTTTCTTGAGTAAAATTTTTTGAAATTAACAATGAGTAATTTTGTAGAAACTTTCAAAGGATTTTCTTCTCAGAAATATTTAAAAGTCTATGATGATGGAAAACCTGTAGATATCGAAGTAATTAAAGCCTATGAAAATTTATCTTTTTATATTCACGGATTAAATATTGAAAAAGCAGAAGAACTTCTACAAAAAGAATTTCTTGATGAATATAAGTATCAGTTAAGATTTGCCTTTAATCTTAAAAATCTTGTAAGTGTGTATGGAGGACTTTATCTAAGTGATTTGCAGAAATTTGATGAGATGCCAAAATGTATAGCAGTTGATGAAGAAAATGATTTTGAAGCAACAGTAAATCAACTACCAAATAGTGTTTGGAAATCCTACAAATTTTATAATAAAGCTGAAGAAGGAGACTGGGGTAAAGCTTATGGATTGAGAATAACTATTGAAGGTCAAGATACATTAATTATTCGCACAATTACTGATGGTAGTGATGGATGGCTTGAAGTATTTGATGCTCAAGGAAATAATTTAGCATCAGCTCGTACTAATTATAATGTTATTGCTTGGCGACCAATGTTTAAAATTCGTCAATATTTTCTTGCTGGAAACAAATATCCTCCAGAGCTAAGGTAAATTTTTTTGAGTTTTTCATAACTGTATTTTGACTTGTTGAAAAATAAATTTTGAGAATTGAATTGTTAGAAAATATAATCAAAACAAAAATGTAGATACAAAAAATTTTATCTATAGGGTGATAATGCTTGTCGGGAATGGCAAATTAAAACTCAAGATAGTTACAGTCAAATGCTCTGCAGAACTATTAAGATATTTTGACTATTCCTGTAAAGTGAATATAGCAACAATTTCTGAAATTGAAATAACTAAAGAATATAGATTTTATCGTTTTGACTAAAATATCAATCTCAATAATAACTTTAATTTTAAATTATTTTTGATGGTGTCTAACTCCTACATATATCCCCAAAAAAATTCGATATTTTTTTCCTTATGAGTTTAATGCTCTGCCGTCTCACGACATCTACAATTAGTTGGGGTTTGTAGACTCGGAGGGCAACTTTTCAATATTCTTATCCTCATTGCCATTAACTTTTTCCTTCTTCAAGATTCAAATAAAATTTATCTAGCGATCGCTTCTTAAATAAGGATGTCAATATTAGATTTTGAAATTTATCTCAAACTCAACAATTATTCTGTTTTTTCTAAAGTAAAATGTTTAACTGATTCTGCTAAACTCTCTGTAATATTCATAATTTGTTGCGAAGAATCATATAATTGTTTTGTGACTTGACTTTTTTCAATATTTTTTTTGTGGATAATTTGTAAAAATTCTGTAATTTTTTGTAGATTATCGGTCTGATTTTCTCCTAAAGAGGCAACATTATCTATATAGTTATTAAATTTATAAATCTTCTGAACAATTTTAGTTAGTCCTTGCTTAACTTCTTCTCCTAATTTTTGCTGTGGCAATTCTTCTACAACTATATTATTCTCAAATATAGTCAGATTTAAGCTTTGAACATTATGTTGAAAGTGTTCTAAACTTTTCTTGATTAAATCCCAATTATTTGCCATTTCTTGCAATTTTATTGCTATTTTTAGTAGGTCTTCATTGCTGGTTTTCCTATAAGCAAAAATAGCGGTATTTAGTAACAAAAATTTACTGTGAATATTCATTTGTTCGACTAAAGCTTGGATTTTATTTAAATCATAATTATACTCAGTCAATCTTTTGACTTTGTGATGAATTTCTGAAATCAACATATATGCTGACATAATTTCTTGAAAAATATTGCCTATTGACTGGTAACTTGTGGAAGCATAATCACTAATTTCTTGATAAACTTGTTCAGCTTCCCAGGCTTTATATGCTTTTTGATAAAAGGAATCTACTATCGCTTCTAAAGATTTGAGGAAAGAATCTATTTCTTCTGCTTGCAACTTACTTTCTCGGGATAAATTTTGCAAAATAGTTTGACTATCTGTTGCGATTATATCAATAATTTCTTGACTATCAGAATTAACTTTTTTAACAAGTTTCAGAAAGTTGTTGAGAGTGATATTAATACAATAAGATATTACTCCCAATTCTTCGCATTTAACTTTGAGTTTTACAGAAAGTTGACCATGAGCAGCAGCATCTACTTTATCTAACAATTTTATAACTTGACTAGCCATTTTTTCTTGATCTTGTTCGCTGCTTTCTCCTCTAATTTTGAGATTAATTAGAAGATTACAAATTACATCAGCCATAGAATTAAATTTTTTAGTCAAATCTTGTAGTTCGTCATTAGCATCAATAGGAATTCTAATATTATATTTTCCTTCAGAAATATCTTTTAGACAATTCTCTAATCTATTAGTTGAAAAATGAAGTTTTTGGGCAGTTATAATACCTAAACTAAATGTTGTAATAAAACTGGTAATACCTGCCGTATAAGCGACCGCATAATTCCGGTGAGTTTTGCTTAGAAAAGTTGGAGAATACACCATTGTGACAATAGCAGTTGCTATTGCAGTTATTCCTCCGCTCATCAAACCTATCCATAAAGGTTTATTCTTCATTACAAATTATTGTATTTACTACTCATACCAATTTTATGTGAGGCTGCACAAAATTAGGTGGTAGGTCGTAGGTGGTAGGTTTTAGGTATTTACTACTCATACCAATTTTATGTGAGGTGGCACAGAATTATGAAATTTCTTAACTTGTCTATCTCGAGCTACACTCTGACAATTGTTCCGACTATCTTTTCTATAATTCCTCGTTTCTCCTAATTACTCTTTACTCCCCTACTCCTTAAAAAGACTTTTGAGCGCAAACCCTATAAGTAGTTAGACAAAATTAATTGTAGATTTTAAAATAACTATTTTATAATGAGTTTTAGAGGGAAATAAAGTTAGCGATCGCGATCGAAAGAACAAGACCAAAATGAGATACATAAAGGGCTTAACAAAAGATACATTGACACTCTTAGAGCTGATTTATAAACATAGCAAATATTATCAAGTAAGACAGAGAGCGCATTGGATTAAACTCAGCTATCAAGGAGCTAAGATTTCGGAATTAATGAAAATCTTTAAAGTAAGTCGTAACACAATTTATAATTGGTTCAATTTGTGGGAATCATCAAGCTTGGTAGGATTATATAATCAACCAGGTCGTGGCAGAAATAAAACCTTTGATTCAGCACAATAAGAACAAAAAATTAATTTTATTCTGTCACTTATGATTAATATTTAGGTAGGCATTTCCTGCGGAATGCTTACATATTTATATTCACTTCTAATTCACATAGAATTGTTACTTTACTGTGGAATTTGCCACAATGTGTCGATCGCCCAGTTAAGTTACATCTAATTTCTTGTTTGTTCCCTGAAATCTCAAATCCTGTATCTGAGTGAATTGGAAAAGCCTATATTATGATAAAATTATCAGAAATTTAATATCAGAAAATAATTTAGTTAATTTCTCTATGACTGAAAAATTCTGGTCAATAGCCTTCCCTTAAAAGGGGATAAAAAAAGAGAATATTCCAGATTTTAAATCTCCTTATTGTAGAGGTACTGATAATTGATAACTGATAACTGAAATGACCGAACATTGAGGGAGGGATAACACTATATTCAGAAACTACAAAGCTTATTTACATTTTGTTACAGTAAATATATAGATTTCTCAAGAGGAAAAAATTCCCTGAATTTAAAGATTATTAACTTAGAGGAAAAATTTATGAATAAATCTTTTCGTGTCGGCAATCTATTTGGCATACCATTTTATATTAACTCATCCTGGTTTCTTGTCTTATTTCTTGTCACTTTAAGTTATAGTAGCAACCTGGCAGAGCAATTTCCAGAATTGGGTGGAATACTACCACTGATATTAGGATTAATAGCTGCATTATTATTATTTTCTTCTGTTTTAGCTCATGAGTTAGGTCATAGTTTTGTTGCTCTATCTCAAGGGATAGAAGTAAAATCAATTACCCTATTTCTGTTTGGAGGTTTAGCCAGTTTAGATAGAGACTCAAAAACTCCTGGAGAAGCATTTTGGGTGGCAATTGCAGGTCCGTTAGTAAGTATAGTTTTATTTGGTTTGTTTAGTATAATTAATACATTTACAGCCATCAACGGACCATTAGCAGCAATTCTGCAACTCTTAGCTTATATCAACTTAGCTTTAGCATTATTCAATTTAATTCCTGGTTTACCTCTTGATGGTGGTAATATCCTTAAATCTATTGTGTGGAAAATCACTAATAACCCTTACAAAGGAGTTATTTTTGCTAGTAGAGTAGGTCAAGCATTTGGTTGGTTGGCAATAGTTTCTGGTTTAATTGATACTTTTTTATCTGGTAGTTTTCCTAACATTTGGAATATTCTAATTGGTTTGTTTTTACTACAAAATGCTGGTCGTTCTGCCCAATATGCAGAAATTCAAGGTACTCTTGCGGACTTAACTGCAGCAGATGCTATTATTCCTAATAGTCCAATTGTTTCGGAAAGTCTTTCTTTAAGAGAATTTGTGAATGAATATGTTATTGGGAAAGATAGTAGAAAGCAGTTTTTAGTTATTAATGAAGTAGAGCAGTTAGTAGGGGTAATTAATGTTGATGATTTGAAAATAGTTAATACTTCTGAGTGGCCTTTGGTTATGGTAAAAGAATTAACGAAACCTGTAACAACAATGGAGACTGTAGTAGCTAAAACTTCTCTTTTAGAGGTGGTTTCTTTGTTGGAACAAAAGCAAATTAATGAATTAACTGTTATTGATGAGAATGGTGCTTTAGTTGGATTAATTGAAAAAGCTTCAATTAGGAGTCTGTTGGAAAACAAAGCTCAGGTAAAACCAGCTTAGGTGTAAGCGTTCAGCTATCAGCTATCAGCTATTGATGAGAGGAGGAGTTCAACAATTAATAATTAATTATTAATAATTACCTCCTTACTTAGAAGGAATTATTCATTATTTTCTGAATGCGAGCGCATCCCGTAGGGAAGCACTGATTGCTAAGAGCTGTTTGCGCAGCATTCTGCAGGAAATGCTTAAGCTGAAGTTAATATAACAGAAAAAAATTTAATGTGTTATGTCGTAGAAGTCAGGAGTCAGGAGTTAGAATGAATGACTTCAATATCAGTTTTTCGGTCATAAATTATCTGTTTTTTTCAAAGGGATATTTCCTGCACTTGTCTTTTAATTACACTGATTATTCAAACACATTCTTTTTTTTTAATTGGTATTATTGCCAGAAAATATGTGGTGTGGTTGAAAACAGAAATATGAATGTGAAATAGGAGTCAGAATGAATGGCTTATATACCAGTTTTCTGGTCATAAATTCTCTTGATTTATCAAACCAAAATTTCCTGGATTTTTTTAATTACACTGATTATTTAAACACATTCTTTTTTCAAATTGGTATTATTGCCAGAAAATATCTGGTGTGGTTCAAAACATAGATATGAATGTGAAAATTGAAATTTTCTTGTATATCTAAACAATCGGAAATAGATAAAGAGTGAGGAGATTGTAGAATTAGAAAGAAAATTTTTGTTAATTCGCTCAGGAATGAAAATCAATTAGGGAATGCTCTTAAAAGTCTTTTAGTAGGGGTAGGGGGGTAGGAGACAGGAGACAACCCACCCCTAACCCCGACCGTGGAGAACCCACCCCTAACGCCGACCGTGGAGGGGAAGACAGGAGAAAACCCACCCCTAACCCCTCCCAGGAGGGGAATGAGCGAGGAGGTAGGATTCATTAATGGATAATTGATAATTACCTCGGGTTTTAACCGCTAGGGAATTGAATATAAGGAATATTCTCTTTTTTTTTCCCTTAAAAGGGGAGGCTTTAAACCAGAATTATTTAATTATTAATTATTAATTATTAATTATTAATTATTAATTATTCTGTCAGAATTGTCCCAAGATTTTTTTGCCCAACTATGAGCCTAAAATACGCTCCTTTTTGAGCGTTTTAGACGTGAGACCAGGCACTTTTTTTGACCCCAAAAAGGCACTTGTATTTATATGTCAATAGTTTTAGATTTAATCAGCAATCCCCAATTAAAACCAGAGAAAACTAATTACTTTTAAGAGGCTTTATCAGACCTAAAACAGAAATTACTGGTCTTATTTAATTTAGTTCCTGAGCATATATAAAATATAGAAGTCGAAGGAAAAGGCGCGGAAAAATCAAAAGCTTAAAATTCAGACAAGAGAATATTTTTCCTTCTTCCTTCTTCTTTCTTCCTTCTTCCTTCTGCTGTATCTTGAAGACTCAACTCTGTAACTAGCAATCTCCCATTCAAAGCTCTTCATTCACTAATTAAAATTTAATTTTATACATTTGAAATAGTTCTCCTGGTTGTCGTCTTACTATTTTTCCCCCCATAGCTTTAATCATTTTTTCCCAATTTTCCAAAGGTTCCAAAAATACTTCTGCTCCTAAATAAGTTTCTAAAATCGCCCAATTTTCTGCTAATGGTTGTTCTGGGTTAAGCACATCAAAAACAAAGTAATTTTCAGGTTTAAGAATGCGTTTTACTTCCTTGAGTACTTCTTCCCAATAATCTATCGGATAATAACAACTAAAGCCTGTAGCGATCGCTAAGTCAAACTCATTTGCTTGATAATTTAATTGATGAGCAGGTCCTAACTCTACTCCTTTAAATAGTTTATAATTTAGTTGAGAGCCTCGGTGATTTAGATTTTCTCTGGCCATCGTACTAATTTCTTGACCATAAAAAAAAGCTTCCCAATCACGCCAAGGGTAAATCAAAAAACTTACTCCACAGCCAATATCCAAACATTTTTGATTTTTCTTAGGTTTAGCTATTTCCCAGAAAGGTGAAACTATTTTTGCTGTGAGATTACCAGAGGCATAATCATGAAATATTGGCATTGCTTCAATTTCTGAGGGTAATTCCAAAGATTCTCCTCGGTAATCTCGATCGAAGCGACCCTGTACTGCAATGATTTGAGTATGCCAATTATCTAAATTTTTTTGAGCAAACCAGGAAGATTGGTCCCCATCCGAGGACGAGGTAGACTTTTTTTTGGACATTTATTTCTCTATCGTCTAGAACCCTTAAGAGCTTTTGTAAAGTTCTTACGGTAAGATTTACCAATTAATAAAACAGGCCAAAATATAGATAATACCAAACGATTCTGAAAGTTCTTAGAAAAGTTTGTCTGTTCAAACCCATTCCAGAACTTCCAGATTCCACCTCCATATACAACCAGTAATAACAGGCCAATTAACGTACTCATGGTACAAAACTCTTAAAAGGTCAATTTTTAGGTATAGTCCAATAGAATGATTTAATTAATCTTAATTGGACTTCAGATTTAATATTGCTAAAATTATTATAACTAATATAGGTAGTATAGGTAAGTAGGTGGGTGTCATTTCAGTTATCAGTTATCAGTTATCAGTTATCAGTACCTCTGCAATAAGGAGGCTACGAAAATACGGAATTCTCTTTTTTTTTGCCCCCTTAAAAGGGGAGGCGCATACCCACGATTTTTCGGTAAAAAAATATAAAACCAGGATACAAAGTGTCAGGCGAGGTGGGAAAATTTGCCTAGTTTATATTTTTTCTAAACAATCATTTTTTATATTAATTTGACCTATATACTTAATGATTATGGAATTAAAATTAGGTGATATTTGAACAAAACTTCTCTACAGCTACTAGCAAATCAGGAACAGAGAATAAAAAGGCGATCGAAAGTAAGTTAAAAATTAAAATTTTTGATAATTTTTGCGATGTCTAAAGTTTATTAAAATTCCTGGAGTTTGATTGATTTTGAGTGGAAAATTTGAAGGAAAGCTTCGATTCAATAATTGATAATTGATAATTGATAATGGATAATTGATAATTACCTCTCCCTAAAACGGATAGGATTGAATAAAAGGAAAAAATCAATTTTTTTCCCCTTGAAAGGGGAGGCTTCAAGGCGCGAATTATTTAATTATTTAATTATTAATTCTTCGGTAAAAATTGTAAGCATTCTGGTATTAGCAGTTAGCTATTCTGTAAGCATTTAGGTCTGAATGCTGGGCAAACAACAGTCAGCTATTAACGATCGGAGGAGGTAAAAGTAACCTTTGAAATTTGGATAGAATTAAAACTTACTGTCAAATTATGCTTCTTTAAGCTTATAATAAAATGTTCATTATTTGCGCTCTAGCTGACTGCTAAAAGCTGTTTGCGCAGTAGTCCGCAGGAAATGCTTACGCTAGTTTTCTACAGAGGAACTGCGAACTTCAGTAATGAAAATGAACCTAAATATCTAAAGTTAGCTGATGCTTTTGCTTTTACCCAGACTTTTAATTCTCGCTCAACCTCAATCCTAATTCCTCCTCCAAACGTAATAAACGAGAAACGTTAATAATTGAGAAATGACGGCTGTTTGTTCCGCATTCCGCAGGAAAGACTTACCAAAAACTTGCTAAAAGTCAATAAAAAAAATATATAAACATTCAGCTATTAGCTATCATCTAGAGCGCAATAAAATGCGACTTTTAAGGATAGGGTTTAAATGAAAACTTTTAAAGTCAAAGAAGCCTAATTTTGTAGTAATATTTAATTCTGGTTTAATTAATACAGCTTTAAATGGGCATCAAAAGTAATAGCTGATAAGCTGATAGCTGACGGCTGTTAGCTCCGCATTCCGGAGGAAATGCTGATAAAAATCTTAATTATAGTATTTAAAAGGTAATAAGAAATAATAAATTTTAACCAATTATTTTAGTTCTGACATAATCATATAATAAGGAGTTTCAATTAATATTAATGAATTAATAGATATGAAGATAAAATTAACAATAAAGGAGGAATTATGCGTGCAGTATTAATGGCAGGAGGTTCCGGAACGCGACTCAGACCACTGACCTGCGATCTTCCGAAACCTATGGTCCCAATTTTAAATCGCCCAATAGCCGAACATATTATTAATTTATTAAAAAAACATCAAATTAGGGAAATTATTGCTACTTTACATTATTTACCTGATGTAATGCGTGAATATTTCCAAGATGGCAGTCAATTTGGAGTACAAATGACTTATGCTGTAGAAGAAGAACAACCTCTAGGAACTGCTGGTTGTGTGAAAAATATTGCTGAACTTCTTGATGAAACTTTCTTAGTAATTAGTGGAGATACAATTACAGATTTTGATTTAACTACAGCCATAGAATTCCATAAAAAACATAATTCAAAAGCCACTTTAGTACTAACTCGTGTACCTAATCCTATTGAATTTGGAGTAGTAATTACAGATGAAAAACAGAGGATAAAAAGGTTCCTTGAAAAACCTTCTACCAGTGAAATATTTTCTGATACTGTTAATACAGGAACCTACATTTTAGAACCAGAAATTTTAAACTATTTACCAGCTAATCAAGAAAGTGATTTCTCTAAAGAATTATTTCCTTTATTGCTAGATAAAAACGAGCCAATGTATGGCTATATAGCAGAAGGTTATTGGTGTGATGTTGGACATTTAGATGCTTATCGGGAAGCCCAATATGATGCACTTAAACAGACAGTAAAACTTGATTTTGCTTATCAAGAGCGATCGCCCGGACTTTGGACAGGAGAAAATACTTATATTGACCGGACAGCTAAAATTGAGACACCAGCTTTAATCGGAGATAACTGTAGAATCGGCCCAAGAGTGCAGATTGAAGCAGGTAGTGTGATTGGAGATAATGTGACAATTGGTGCAGATGCTGATGTGAAGCGTCCAATTATTTGGAATGGTGCACTGGTGGGAGAAGATGCCAATTTAAGAGCTTGTGTAATTTGTCGAGGTGCAAGGATAGACCGTCGCGCTCAAGTATTAGAAGGTGCTGTAGTTGGTTCATTATCTACTGTAGGAGAAGAGGCTCAAATTAGTCCCAATGTTAGAGTATGGCCTAGTAAAAAAGTAGAATCTGGAGCTACCCTGAATATTAATTTGATTTGGGGGACAACTGCCAAGAGAAATTTGTTTGGACAACGAGGGGTGCAGGGATTAGCAAATATAGATATTACTCCAGAATTTGCGGTGAAGTTAGGAGCAGCTTATGGTTCTACTTTAAAACCTGGTTCAACAATATCAGCTTCTCGCGACCAACGCAGCATATCTCGGATGGTTTCTCGGTCTTTAATTGCGGGTTTAATGTCAGTTGGAGTGAACGTAATAAATTTAGAATCTACCGCAATTCCTATTGCTAGAAAAATTTTACCAACTATGAATGTTGTAGGTGGTATTCATGTACGTCTTTCTCCTAACCGCTCAGACCAAATATTAATTGAAATTTTTGATTCTCAAGGAATTAATCTTTCTAAAGCGAAAGAAAAAAAGATAGAGGGAGCATATTTTAAAGAAGATTTACGGCGAGTACAAATTCCAGAAATTGGCAATGTGGTTTATCGCCATGAAGTATTAGATGCTTATAGTAAAGGCTTTGAAAATCTACTTAATTCTGAGGCAATTCGCTATAGTAAATCTAAGGTCGTAATTGATTATTGTTATGGTGTTTCTGGAGCAGTATTACCACAATTATTAGCTAAATTTGGTTGTGATGCTGTAGTTCTAAATGCTAGTTTAAAAGAGACTTCTTTAGGGCAAGAAGAAAAAGAAAGTTTATTAGACCAATTAGGTCGGGTGGTAGAAGCTTTACAAGCAAATGTAGGGGTTCAAGTAACAGCAAATGGAGAACAATTAATATTAGTAGATGAAACTGGTTCTGCTATTCGTGGTGAAATGTTAACTGCACTAATGGTCAATTTGATGTTAACCGCTCATCCGCGCAGTGCAGTAGTAGTACCAATAAATGCTTCTGCGGCAGTAGAACAAATTGCTCGTCGTCACGATAGTCATGTGATTCGGACAAAAGCAAATCCTACGGCATTAATGGAGGCTTGTCAAATCAATCATAATGTGGTACTTGGTGGGAGTGGTGATATGGGATTTATTTTTCCTAAATTACATCCTGGTTTTGATGCGATGTTTTGTATCGCTAAAGTAATAGAAATGTTGACTATTCAAGAGCGCTCTTTAGGACAAATTAGTGCGGATATTCCTGCTGTTACTCATCGTTCTTATAAAGTACGTTGTCCTTGGAAAGTGAAAGGAGCTTTAATGAGGTATTTAGTAGAAACTAATCCTCCAGAAAAATTAGAATTAACTGATGGAGTAAAGATTATTAATCATCAAAATGATAATTGGGTATTAGTTTTACCGGATGCTGCAGAACCCTTGGTACATATTTATGCAGATAGTAACGATCGAGATTGGGTTGATAAAACTTTGAGGGATTACCGCAATACAATTCATGATTTTGTGAATTTATTTATGACTGGGAAGAAACTAAATGGTTGATAGTATTGCAGAGGTAAGAAGGAAGAAAGAAGAAGGAAGAAGGAAGAAGGAAGAAGGAAGAAAGAAGAAGGAAAAATATTGCTTTGTCAGAGTTTTAAGCTTTTGATATCTCCTGACCTTTCCTTCAATTACTATAATTATCAGGAATAATAAAGAAGAAGGAAGAAGGAAAAATATTTAAGCATTTCCGTTTGTCATGCGGAGCTAACAGCTATTAGCTGTCAGCTAGAGCGCAACAAGACTCTATCTTATGGGAAGGTGTTTAAATTAATATAGACTTTAAGGGCAAGGGAGCCAACTTTTTTAGTAAGAGAATTAATAAAGCTTTTATAGTCAACTAAAAGCAATAGCTGATAGCTGATGGCTGAAGGCTGAGTCCTTACAAAAATATTGCGTTGTTTGAGTTTTAAGCTTTTGATATGTCTTTACCTTTCCTTTTATTGCTATAATTATCTTGTTTTTGTTTTCCTTTTTTTTTTGCTAATTAAGTAGATGAGCATAAATAAACGCAATATAATATATAGAGGGCGGATTTTGAGAACTCGATGGCACTTAATTCAAAGCTTTCGGTTAAACCTACCCCTACAATTTTTTTAACGTTTAATTAGACCTATCTACTTAATGATTCTATTTCTATAGTGCTACGCATTAAAGTGTTTGACATGAATAGAAACTTAAACCCTTTTGGCTTCCCCTGTTGCCTGTTGCCTGTTGCCTTGCACATAGCACTATATATGAATATGAAATGAAAATCTCTCTTAATTTATTACATAGTTAAAAATCAAAATGAATAGCTGTATATTGATGGTACAAATTATCAAAGATCCAGAACTTCGCTACACAGCAGATGCTCAATTACCAGTAGCAGAAATGATGGTAGAATTCTCTAATTTAGGAGTAGAAAAAAAACCTGCTGTACTAAAAGTAGTAGCATGGAGAGATTTAGCTCAACAAATTAGTCAACAATATCACGAAGGGGATGTTGTAATTGTTGAAGGTCGCTTAAATATAAATACTATTGAACGACCAGAAGGTTTTAAAGAAAAACGAGCCGAATTAACAGCTTCCAGAATGTATCCTGTTAGTCCTGAAGCTATGACTCAAAATGAGAGTCAAACATCCAAAAATCAATCTAGTAAAAGAACAGTAACTCAGACACAACCACAAGAGCAAAACTATAATAATGTTGTAGATTTAAAATCTCGTCGTAGCTCTACCATCAACGAAGAATCAAAACCAAATATGCCAGAAGAGAATTCACCACCAGACGATTCCGATCCTATACCTTTTTAAAGAAGGAGTCAGGAGACAGAAAACAGGAGACAGAATGAATGTTCGTTGAGGTTTTGAATCCACAATTGGTTGGGGATACTGCGGGTAACGGTGGGGATTTATACCCTATAAGGCTTTCAGCTAGGAGCCAGCTCCTCGCATCTATCGCGCCAAAAAAATTCTCCTGACTCGGTCTTTGGTCTTCTTGACTTCCAGCCGTTCGCGGAGCGTCTCCGTCAGGAGAAGGCTGTTAACATTGACATCCTCTTTGGCCTAAAGGCACAGAGAAACAAAACCGAACCTTAGTTCCTCGGCGGGTTGACGCTTTGCGCTCCGCATAGCTGCCACTAACACAGGGTGCTGCTTCCGAGGGCGGTAGTCTGACGCTTCCCTCTACGTCCGCGCACGAGTTTCCGAGTGCCCCCCGGCAACTAATAACATTTTAGCATATATTCAATTCACTTGCAAACAAAATAAAAAGTCGCCCTACAAGGGCGAGGCTTTAAACCCAATTTTTCGGTAAATTAAATCGACTCCAAATACCTTAGTAAAAGCAGCAGCTACTTGAGGAAAAACTTCATCTATAGTAATACCAGGAATAAACTCTGCCAGACTACCTACAGATTTATCAGAAATACCACAAGGTACAATTCTATTAAAACCGACTAAATCTGGACAAACATTAAGAGCAAAACCGTGCATAGTTATCCAACGACTAACTTTAATCCCGATCGCTGCTATTTTTCGTCCCTCTAACCAAACTCCTGTTAAACCTGGATATCTTTCACCATTGAGACCATAGACATCTAAGACCTGTAACAATACTTCTTCTAGTTGTCGTAAATACCAATGTAAGTCCTGCTGATAACGTCGTAAATTGAGAATAGGATAACCAACCAGTTGACCAGGACAATGATATGTAACTTCCCCACCTCGCTCCACTCGGTAAAGTTCATATTCATTTTGACTGGGATCGAATTTGAGAAAATCTAATTTTGCCCCTTGTCCTAAAGTATAAACTGGTGGATGTTCTAATAATATGAGGACATCAGTCAATTCTGGACAATTACGACGTTGTTGGACAAGTGATTTTTGCCATTCCCAGGCCACTGAGTAACTGATTAATCCTGGAAAAATTAAATGGCAAGTGTTTGGTAAATAGGGACTATTTTGATAAACCATGTTAGAGAGTTTTGAAGTGGGGAATGTCATTTCAGTTATCAGTTATCAGTACCGACCACTAAAGCGAGAGGCTTGAAAATACGCTCATTGAATATTTTTTCATCCCCTTAAAAGGGCCGGGCTAATTCTTTGTCATCAGAGAATATTTACAACTCTATATTTTTGGTTAACTAATTCTAGTAAGATGTACGAAATTTCAAAGGATACAATTTTGCTAAGGGTGACAATAAATTGATTCTACTCCCCTACTCCCCCACTCCCTTTTTCTAAGGGTGACAATAAATTGACCCTGCCTTAAAAGGGGAGGCGCGTGGACCTCATTTTATAGTTGAGTTATGTTGAGTTATATAGCTAGAGTATTTAGGAGTCAGCTTGGACACTGTGAATTATCCAAAAAATCAAGGGTAAATTTAGCCAAATTCAAGCAAAAAAAATCAAGAATTGTCAAGGGATGCAAAGGATTTTAAAGATAGGATGTTAGGGAGAATACAAAGTGCTACTCTAAATAATAAATCCCAAACATTAGCGGAGGGAGCTTATGAAGCTTGTTATCCAGGGTAAGAATATAGAAATAACCGATTCCATTCACGAGTATGTTAATCAGAAAATTGAAAAAGCAGTTAGTCATTTTCAACAGCTCACTACAGAGGTAGATGTACATCTATCAGTAGCTCGAAACCCACGGATAAATCCTAAGCAGACAGCAGAAGTAACTATCTATGCTAACGGTACGGTCATTCGTGCCCAAGAAAGTAGCGAGAATTTGTATGCTAGTATTGACTTAGTAGCAGATAAAATTGCACGCCAATTAAGGAAGTATAAAGAAAAACGTCAATCCAAGGTTAATAAGGTTAAAACTGTTGAGATAGTTGAACCACAGCCAGTAAAGCAGGACTTGATTGGCGATCGCCAACCGGAGCTACCGAGTGAAGTAGTACGGACGAAATATTTTGCTATGTCTCCGATGACGGTGGAAGAAGCACTGGAGCAGCTACAATTTATCGATCACGATTTCTATATGTTTTCCAATGCTGCAACAGGCGAAATTAATGTTATCTATAAACGTTATCATCATGGTGGTTATGGTTTAATTCAACCACGGCCTACTAATGGTCATAGTGGCAATGGGAAAGCAGCTCATAATGATGAAGTAGCAGATATTGAATCTGCTCAGGCTTAGAATGATGTCATAATTGGAGTTATAGCAGGGAATAGGGAACAGGGAACAGGGAACAGGGGGAAAAAAATTTCCCTATCTGAGGATCGTCATCAGTCTATGTCCTAAGCAACTTCTTCCTTGCTATATTAAATAATCTCTGAGTGATTCATTTCAACAATTAGAGCTTACGCAAAAATTCCAATTGTAGGGTGTGTTGCAACGCATCCTACACTGTGGTATGGAATAATAAATAATTTTGCGTAATATTATGTTCGGTAGAATAGTTATAATTAGGCTCGTAGTTTTGCTCTAGGGCAGCTATTAGTATTGCAGAGGCTCAAGGCCAACTACAAACAATAATTTTATTATAACTAATCATCCGCAATTCGTAGCTCCCCCGGAGGGGGAACGTGGTATAAGTCTGTGATGACCAAGAAAAGAAAGTTTCCTATCTATGTAAAAGGCTAACTTTTCGCTGACATAACAGCCTTCTAGCTTGTTCAGGCAGGTATTGCTTTTAATGTTTTTAAAGCTTCTTCAACGTGAGCTTCAAAATTGAGCATAGAGTCAAAGATATGACGGATAATTCCTTCTTTGTCTATGACGTAAGTAACTCTACCTGGCAGTATCCAGAGTGTAGCGGGAACACCATATAATTCTCTGACTTTGTTGTTAGTATCGCTTAAAAGAGTAAATGGTAAATTATACTTGCTAGCAAATTGTTTGTGAGACTGTTGAGAGTCTCCACTAATGCCAATCACTTCAGCACCAGCATCTGTAAATACTTGATATTTATCTCGAAATGCACAAGCTTCTTTAGTGCATCCAGGTGTATCATCTTTTGGATAAAAATAAACGACAACATTTTTCTTACCATGGAAGTTAGATAGAGAAACTGGGGTTTCGTCTTGGGATGGTAAGGTAAAATTGGGCGCTCGATCTCCTACTTTAACTGCCATACTTAAGTTATAAGTCCAATTGTTGTGACATCCTCCTACATCAAGATTATAATGTAGGCATCCCTTCGGAGCGGACGCGGGCTTTCTGTTTTGCTGGCGCAACGCTACGCGAACATGGAGTGCAGCCACGTGAGCCCTCCGCAGACACCAGACTCGGAGACCCACCGCCTTTTTGTACTAAACAATTCTGTACTCCGATACGTTCCCTCAAGAGTTTGGCCTTTTCACTGGTTGAGGGCGAACTTTACCAGTTGAACCCCATACTCGCTATTTGTGTTCATGGTTCTCTCAGGTGCGTACTACCGCTACTCCTGATATAATAATCATAACACAAAAAAAGCACACAATGCAAGCTCTTGCGTGGACGCTACGGGGTTTATTTGTTGGTCGGCAATTCTCCTCCCGTTAACTTATGTATAACGGAAGACCCCTTGCCGACATCAAAGTTGGATATAATGTTAACTTTTTGTTATATTAGCGTACATTATCAATTAGGATTAGGAAAATTGGCGTTGCTGAAGCGCTGGTATGATATTAATCTTATATTACTTAGGAGTCTACCCACCCGCGGGCCTCGACCAGGAGGGGAAGTCAGAACTCAGGAGTCTACCCACCCGCGGGCCCCGACCGTGGAGAACCCACCCGCGGGCCTCGACCAGGAGGGGAAGAAAGAAGAAGAAACTCCAAGTATAAGGAGAAAGTTTTTTGGTCGGGTAAGGGGAACGGAGTTCTATCGCGCTCCAATCCAGACAGGTATCATACCTCAAATCACCAACGCCGGAAAATTATAGTAGAAGGAAGGACTGAAGAAGGAAAAATCTGGCTTTGTCTGAGTTTTAAGCTTTTGATATGTCAAATACAGTAATGGCGACTGCTATATCACTAAGCTAACTAATACCAAATATAGACGCATTTTTGCTACATTTTCTTGAAAGCAGGGAGCAGGGAGCAGTATTAACGAAGTTAGAAGTCAGCAAGTCAGAACTCAGGAGTCTACCCACCCGCGGGCCCCGACCGTGGAGGGGAGCCAGCAGGGGAAGGGGACTTGAGAAAAGCTCCAAAAACCCGATCGCCTTAACTAGCTATTAGCTTGGACGTTCCGGAATGCTGCGCAAGAAGCATTTAGCTATCAGCTAAAAATCCAAGGGTTCGTGTCCCCCACAAGAGGAGCGAAAAAGCGCGTGGTGCAGCTTTTATGGTGGATTAAAACCCCCATTATACACGCAACTAGAAGCTGACCGCTGACTGCTATTTCAAAGGCGGGGTGGCGCGACCCAATCCTGTTTGATAAAATTACATACAAATTCCATAGGTTTTAGGTAAATAACGAATAATATATGTTTACTTCATACAGATAATTGCTAAAAACATTACTGAATCTGACTTATTACTTAATAACTGAAGTGTTCAATAAGTAGAGCATTATTTTTAGGAATTGGTATTAGCTAATATACATTGATTTTGAGGATAATTTAAAGATACAGCAGTTTCCGAAGCTATGAGGTACAGTTGTTTTGATTCTTTTCTGTTCCCAGAACCCAGTTCCGGTGTTCCCTCAAACCTAAAATTTTGTACCTCAGGGGCAACGGGAAACGCTGTTTAGGGTTGAGAAAAGTGCCTGGTTTTCGGTGTCTCAAGTTCATGTCTGTAAGCATTTTGGGCGCATAGTTGGGCAGAAAAATCAAGGGACAAAACATCCAACGACCTAACTCTATAATTCCCATTTCTCCTGAGGAGGTCCTTCCCCTCGACCAGAGGGGTTATATCATGTCCGGATAAGAGCGATTTGGAAAAAACTTATCTTCTTGCTTCAACAGTAAATCTTTCTATAATCCCTGCCTCCCCTACTCCATAAGAGGAAACACCAGACACGGTGACACGGGGACACGGTGACACCAGTTTGGACCCCTCTGTGTGTCCTACTGAACCCCCTCTGGTGTGTGTCCTACTCCCCCGCTCCCCTACTATCTTAATAATAAGTATTCAACCGGACATGATATTAGGGGTGGGTAGACTCCTCCCCGAACCCATGCAGACTTTTTCAGCCAACCCTAATTATACCGATGCTACCGGATTTGATATGACTCTTACCTCCGAAAAAATACTTTTTCAGAAAACCCTAGATAGAAGTTTACTCTTCTTCAGATTTAATTGGCGATCGCTTGCTTTGCGTTTTGAATTTGAGTCGATCGATTATATTAAGTCTCATTAGATATCTCTAGGAAAATAGGGAATAGGGAGTAGGGAGTAGTGGAATGACACAGCCCCAATAATCGCTCCGCACCAAATTAGCTGTGTCGGTCCAGTAGGAGGAAATGATTGATAATTTCTGTGCGATAATTGATTTGATTTTTTATTATTGGAGATTTCTATATAATTAGCCATAATAAAAATGTTCTTCTCTCTAAGCGAGAATATTTTTTCGGCGGGATGAGCAAACAATTTTCCCCTTGTTCCCTGCAACTTACGGACGTTGCATGCAAGGTCTCTACTGTTCCCTACTCCCTAAATTTTTATTGTGGTTATTCAAAGAGACATGATATTACTATTATGTTAGTTTAATAAGTAAGGGACTTCCAAGTAAAAAAATATCTCATGGCACTAAATTTAAGGGAGTCGGAAGAGTGCAAGGATTAAATAATTTATTTTTTGCTATTCTCTAATCAAAAGAAGTATTCTTTCCTCCTTTTTAGTCCTTAACATAGTTATTAATACCAATAATTTGCTTACTTTTTGTGTTTGAAATTACATCACCCTAAATACCTAATAAAGTCTACAAACTTTAAGGGTGAGTAATCAAACAGGGATTAAAAAATTCACCATTATATATAGTATATAAACAGCAAATTATTGAGGATTTATATCTATTAATTATTATCAATAACCAGAAGTATTGAAAATGTATGATTTAATTCAATTTACTCTCAGAGATATGATTGAATGTAGTTTAAAACTACGTCAACTAGGTAGTGATGCAGCTAGCATGGAGGAAATAAGCAATAGAATTGTTAATTACCTTGATAAGAATTTAGCCCATCGCCAAACACAGGAAAAATCTTGTGCTTTAATCCGCTTTTTTAAAACCCATAATTTTGATGATTTAGAGCCACATCTACAAGAATTTGCTCAAAAAAATTTAGGAGATAATTGTACTACTGAACAGTTAAAATGTTTAACACTTTTAGCAACTGTTGGTGAGCGGGAAGAATGGAATAATCGCCTTAACTCTAAAGGTCATCAAGCTATCCCTCTTACTTCTCGGGAAGTAGTAGAAAAAATCCCAATGATTTCTCAATTAATTTATCAATTTGGTTTAGATATTAATTCACTACTCAAACCCGATCCTCAACAATTAATTGAATTAGAACAAAAAAACTATAATGTTTTTTATATTCCTGACGCAGTTTCTAGTGAATATATTCCAGAAAAAGAAAATTTCGTGATTCCTTTTGGGATTAAATCGGTTTTAGCTTTTGGAGGCTTGTTACCTGATGGTAATCTGTTTGCAATAATTTTATTTTCTAAAGTTAAAATTCCTCGTGTTACAGCAGAAATGTTTAGCACTGTAGCTTTGAGTATTAAAACAGCTATTTTACCTTTTGTCGATCGAAGAATTTTTAATAGTTACGAAAGTCCCATTTCTGCTGTACCAAAGGTTGAAGAATTAAATTCAAAAATTGCTACTTTGACCCAATTACTTGAAGTTTCAGATAGCTTTACTATCAAACAATCAGACCGTTTAGAAAAAACAATTAGTCAACTTTCTGAAACTCTTGAAAACCTCAAGAATACTCAAAAAGAGTTAGAGATTAAACAAATTGAAGCTGAAGCTGCTAATCGTGCTAAAAGTGAATTTCTGGCAATGATGAGCCATGAAATTAGGACTCCGATGAATGGAGTTTTAGGAATGACAGAATTACTATTAAATACAAATTTAACTCCACAACAACGTGATTTTGTTGAAACAATTTCTGATAGTGGAGATGCTCTTTTAAATATTATTAATGACCTGCTTGATTTTTCAAAGATTGAATCAGGGCAACTAGAATTATACTATGAAGCTTTTAATTTACAAGAATGTCTTGAATTGATTCTTGATTTATTTGCTCCTAAAGCATTAGATCGACAAATAGAATTAGCTTGCTATTGGCATCCTTCTACTCCTAAAAATATTATTTTAGATTCCCGAAGAGTACGTCAAATTTTAGTAAATCTTCTGAGTAATGCTTTGAAATTCACAGAACATGGTGCAGTGATTGTCTCGGTATCTAGTCAAGTTATTAGTCAAACAAGAAAAAAACCTTTTTACCAATTTGAATTTGCTGTAAAAGATACAGGAATTGGTATTTCTCAAGAGCAACAAAATTGTTTATTTAAACCTTTCAGTCAAGTTGATAGTTCCAAAACTCGTAAATATGGAGGAACAGGTCTAGGTCTTGTTATTTGTAAGCGTTTAGCAGAAATGATGGGAGGTAAAATTTGGGTAGAAAGTCAGCTAGGTGAAGGTTCAACTTTTTATTTTACTATTACCGCCAAAATTACAGGTAATGTAACAGAAACTATTCCCGAACATTGGTCGGGAAAAAGAATTTTAATAGTTGAGGAACTTCCTACTAATTGTCAAATTTTAACCCAACAAATACAAGAATGGAATATGTTACCTGTAGCTATGCAACAACAAAATAAAGCTTTAGAATGGTTAAGGCAAGAGAGGGATTTTGATGCTATTATCTTAGATTGGCAAATGCTAAATAGGGATGATTTAACTTTAGTTAAAGAAATTAGAAAGTTACGAGATAGTCGAGAATTACCTTTAATTATAGTAACTTCTTTAGGAGTGACCGAGCAAGAAATAGCTAGTAAAATAAATTTTTCTGCTGTATTAACAAAACCGATTAAGCAATCTCAACTTTATGAAACATTAGATCGTATTTTTAGATTAGAACAACCAAAAACTATAGTAGAATCACATCCTATAGAAACTATTGAACCTACTCCTACGAAAACTATTGAACCTATTAACAAATCTGTTACTTCTATTCTTGTTGCAGAAGATAATCGGGTAAATCAAAAACTTGCTTTGTTAATGCTGAAAACTTTGGGTTATAGTGCTGATGTGGCAGTTAATGGCTTAGAAGTCATTGCAGCAGTCCAACATAAATCTTATGATATTATCTTAATGGATATGGAAATGCCAGAAATGAGTGGGGTAGACGCTACTTACTGGATTCGTCAACATTTTCCAGATAGCCACAAACCTTATATTATCGCCATGACTGCAAATGCAATGGAAGAAGACCGTCAAATTTGTTTAGATTCAGGAATGAATAATTATATTTCTAAACCCGTGAAAATTGAGCAGTTAAAATCTGTATTACCACTTGAGTAAGGGAGTAGGGAGTGTGGGGAGTGTGGGGAGTGTGGGGAGGGTGAGGAGTGTGGGGAGATAAGGATATGTTTTTTACTTTGATGTCAAACAAGTGTGGGAACCCACCTTTAACCCCTCCCAGGAAGCAGGGTCTATTTATTGTCACCAGAGAAAAAAGGAGGGGGTGGGGAGTGTGGGAAGTGTGGGGAGTGTGGGGAGTGTGGGAAGAACAGGATCTCAAAAAAATATAGGGTTGTAAATATTCTCCCCAGGCAAAGAATTAGCCGTGCTCCCAGGAGGGGAGTGTGGGGAGAGGGGGAAGTTTTTAGGGATTTATCGTATAAAAAAGTGCATTTTTGTTGAGAATTTACACTAAACAGGACTTACGCACGCAGACGAAATTATACGCCACCTGTAGGGGTAAATTGCATTCCTACTCACTAGATGTGGTGTCTTTGCGTAAGTCCTGACTAAATAAAAGCGATCGCTCACCCCTTTGTTAAAAACATTCCCTTCTAATATCATGTCTCTTTAAATAACCACTTCGGAAAAATCTAGGGAGTAGGGAGTAGGGAGTAGGGAGTAGGAGTAGGGAGTAGGGAGTAGGAAACAAGAGGAAATTTGTTTGCAGACCATGACAAACGGAAAAAATATTTTCTCTCAAGAGAAGAAAATTTTTATTATGGCGTTCTTAATGAGACTTGATATAAGGTAGGGAGTAGGGGAAAAGAAAACAGGACTTACGCAAATTAACCTTTAAAGCACCACCTGTAGGGGCAAATGGCATTGACTAACGTCAAGCTCCGAAGGGCGCCCTAGCCATAAGTAGAGTATATGCGTAAGTCCTGGAAAAGTGATTCTCTCTCCTCCTGACTCCTGAGTCCTGACTCCTGAGTCCTGACTCCTGAATTATTACGATCGCTAAATTATCCAGATAGTATCAGGACTTACGCAAATTCTTAGACAACACGCTATTTGTAGGAGGGCGAATGCCATTCGCCCCTACAGATGGTGTATATCTTCATATTTTGCGTAAGTCCTGACTATATTACTTCTTCTTTCTAAGTAAAATGAAAAAAAAAGAGTCAAAACCCCTACGGTTATTCAGATGGAAGCAGTTGAATGTGGTGCGGCAGCCCTCAGTATCATCCTTGCTTACTACGGTTGTATTGTACCTCTAGCCAAACTCCGACAAGAATGTGGAGTTTCCCGCGATGGTAGCAAAGCATCCAAAATAGTTGCTGCTGCCAGAAATTATGGCATGGAAGCAAGTGGTTTCAAAGCAGAAACCCTCGATCAACTTAACGAAGTATCTCCCCCCTACATTGTATTTTGGGAATTTAATCATTTTTTAGTCGTAGAAGGATTTAACAAACATCAAGTTTTCCTCAACGACCCTGCTACAGGACCTCGTAAAGTTTCCTGGGATGAATTTGATGAAGGTTTTACCGGAGTTATCCTCACTATCGAACCTGGAGAAGACTTTGAAAAAAGTGGTCGTAAACCAAGTATCATCCCATTATTATATGAAAGACTCCGACCATCTTTAGGCGCAATAATTTATTGTATCATCGCAGGTTTTCTGCTAGTAATTCCAGGTTTGACAGTACCAGTATTTAGTCAGATATTTGTTGATAATATTCTTGTGGAAAATCGTACCAATTGGTTGCGTCCTCTAGTTTTAGGAATGACGATCGCCACGATCTTACAAACTTTACTAACATTATTACGACTACGCTACCTGAGAAAATTAATGATTAAATTATCTGTAGGGATGTCTAGTCAGTTTATGTGGCATATTCTGCGACTACCAGTAGGATTTTATGCCCAAAGATATGCTGGAGAAATTAGCGATCGCGTCAGTATAAATAATGAAGTTGCCCAGGTGCTTTCCGGCCAGTTAGCAACTACAGTTATTGATGCAGTGATGATAATATTTTATGGGTTGGTGATGTTTGCCTACGACCCCGTACTAACTTTAATCGGAATTAGCTTTGCGGCGGTGAATGTCTTAGCTTTGCGGTGGGTATCTCGGCAACGGGTAGATGCCAATATGCGATTAGTACAAGACGAAGGTAAACTTGCAGGGGCAAGTATTGCGGGGTTGCAAAGTATGGAAACCCTAAAAGCATCAGCGCTGGAGTCAGACTTTTTTTCTCGATGGTCTGGATATTATGCGAAAACTGTGAATACTCAACAACAGTTGGAAGTGACAAACCAAATTTTAGAGATTTTACCAACATTTTTATCATCCCTCACATCAGTTTTGATATTAGTTGTAGGTGGTTTGCGAGTCATGGAAGGGGAACTCAGTATTGGAATGTTGGTAGCATTTCAGAGTTTGATGTTAAATTTTCAGGAACCTGTGAATACTTTGGTTGGTTTTGGTAGCACTCTCCAGGAATTAGAAGGAGACTTGAATAGACTTGATGATGTATTGAGTAATGAAACGGAGGCAGAAGGCAGGAGGCAGGAGGCAGAAGGAGCAGAGGATACAACGGAGGCAGAAGGCAGGAGGCAGGAGGCAGAAGGAGGAGGGGATACAACGGAGGCAGAAGGCAGGAGGCAGGAGGCAGAAGGCAGGAGGCAGGAGGCAGAAGTTATAGGGCAATATCATCCTGTTGCCAGGGATAAGCAATATTCAGATATTGGTGAGACTTCACAACTAACAAAACTCAAAGGTTATGTAGAATTGCGGAATATTACATTTGGCTATTCACAGGTAGATCCACCTTTAGTCATAGATTTGAATTTGTCGTTGGAACCAGGGCAAAAGATAGCATTAGTTGGTGGCAGTGGTTCGGGAAAATCGACGATCGCTAAATTAATTTGTGGTTTGTATCAACCGTGGGAGGGAGAAATTTTGTTTGATGGTGTTCCCAGAGAGGATATTTCACCTACAGTATTAACTAATTCTCTGTCGATGGTGGAACAAGAAATATTTTTATTTGGTGGCACGGTGCGGGATAATTTAACTTTGTGGAACCCGACAATATCAACGACTCAACTGATGAAAGCTTGTCAGGATGCTGTTATCCATGAAGCAGTGATGGGGATTCCTGGTGCATACGATGGTGAGTTATTGGAGGGAGGAGCAAACTTAAGTGGGGGTCAAAGACAGAGGTTAGAAATTGCTCGTGCTTTAGTAAATAATCCTACAATATTAGTAATGGATGAGGCAACGAGTGCTTTGGATGCGGAAACAGAGAAAATAATTGTTGATAATTTGCAGAGTCGGGGATGTAGTTGTATTATTGTTGCGCATCGGTTGAGTACTATTCGTGATTGTGATGAGATTATTGTTTTGGAATATGGCGAGGTGGTGCAGCGCGGCACTCATGAGGAAATGTTGCAGGAAGAGGGAGTGTATCGGGAGTTGATTAGTTCTGAGGGGTAGTTGGGAGTGGGGGAGTGGGGGAGTGGGGGAGTGAGGGAGTGGG
>JAXHSW010000014.1:0-17001 GCA_034190295.1 Cyanobacteriota bacterium
CTATCACCCCATCCCCCCATCACCCTATCACCCTATCACCCCATCCCATTTAATCTACAGCATATTCTGTAAACTTTCTCATAAACGGCGTATGAAATCCTAAAACAATATCTTTTTTTGCCACTCCATTCATTACTAACTCTTCTGCAATATCCAATTCAGTTCCATTCCACTGAAGCCAAACTTTTTCACCTTTAATATCAATATGAATCGAACAACTATGAATCAAATGTTCTTTTTCCCAACCAATATAAACAATTTGATAATGGTCTCGTACAGTATCAAAAATTGGCTGTACTTCAATTTCTCCATAAGCAGGTTGATTTTTGCTATATTCTAACAAAAGTTCCTGTACTAAATGACGATATTTTTCTAGTTTTTCCATTCTGTTATTACCTCTATATCTGGGTTATAAATAATTAATTTGACTTGATTTTTATTAAGCATTAACTGAGTAAATTCAAGTTGAAAAAAGCTGTTATAAGTAATCATAGGTACAGCCAAATAAAGTATTCGTTCGGCTTCTTTCTGTTGTAGTGCCTCCCGATAATTAATAAACTGTCCCAAGGCAGTATGAAATTCAGAAATAGCTGATGATTTTGCTAAGAAACTTTTAATTTCAACTGCTATCTTTTGATTATCTTTTTGTGCGCCAATTAGTTGTTCTGCACCAAGGTCAATAGACATATCTACACCACCGAAACGAACAAATAATGGGTCATGGGTGATTAACCATCCATCTTTTATTAGAGCACTTTTAACTTCTTTATGGAAAAAATCCCTGGCTGACATTAGTTTTTCTTTATGCTTATTATAGTAATCTGCTAGGAAGGTAATATTTCATAAGTTTTTACTATTCCTATTCAAGGTAATTTTATGTAATTTCCTTGAATAATCTTAATAATACCTTCTAAATATAAACTGTCTTTTTTCCCCTTTTTCTTAAACTTAGGGAATCCACGTTTGGGAATAGTTAAAAAGTTTTTAAATGCCCTCTCTAAATCTCTTAATGCCTGTTGAGGGGCACATTTTGATACTTCATAATACCAGGGATTTTGACTTTTAACTTCAGCAACCAAACGCTTATGCAAAGTGATAGAACTAAGTCGCTTCTTGTTTTTTTCGTACTCTTTGATACAAGTTTCTAATCCCCAGTTATAAGCATGACGGGTAACTCCAGCGTGTTTTGCCAGTATTGTTTTTTGTTGGTTGTTAAGTTTTAACTTAGTTTTAAAGCTTTGATGCAACATTTTTTACTTCTTGAACAATTTGTTTCTTTTTGTGGCTCCTCGAACCATATAACCTAGCTAAAAATACTGTAATTATTTCCAACACATCATTAGCTAAATTTTCTTCAAAAGTTGAGTCTTATGAGGGATTAATTATGAATAACTCACTCCCAACAAATCGGCTGCCTCTTGTATACTTAATAAATTATTTATACTCCTATAATATCACTATATTATGTGTAAGTTTAAATAAGTATAGTTAACTTTTTCTCGACTGTCCAGTCCCCCTGGCACCAGTGAGATTGATTTCGCAGCAGGAAACGATGTTTTAATGTGAGGAGCAAGGTAACACTTCATTTTCGCATCAATTCTGTGACTACTTTTACAGTCCGCTTCTTGCCTCCACGTTCAATTTGAAAGTGTACAGTTTCTCCAGGTTGATGTCTAGTAATAATATCTACAACATCACCAGTATTAGAAACCTCTTTACCATCAACCTGCAAAATAATATCACTTGATTGTAACCCTGCTTTACTAGCTGGTAAATCAGTTAAAACCCTTCTAATCAAAACTCCTTGATTATTGTCAATGTTTTGCAGACGCACACCCACACCAACAAAATATGATGAACTGCTTCTTGCGAGCATACTTTCAGCTTCTTGTCTTCTATCTCCTTTTGGATAGTCTTTAATCAATTTTTCAAGCACTCGATTTTTTAACTTATTGTCAAGTGCTGCTATCGAAAGAAGAGCGTCATCTGCCATAGAGCTTTTAGGAAATTGATTTACAAAATCATCAAAAGCTTTAATTGCGAGGTCATTCCAAGAATCTTTTTGCCTTAATGGTGTTCTCCATCTTTCTCTAGACAAGTAGTAATAGCTCAGTGCAATCGAATAAGCTGCTTTCTCTTTTAGCTTAGATTGGGGATAGTCTTGAATAATTTTATTAAATAGTTCTAAACTTTTTAACAAAGTATTTTGGTTGTCGCAACTTCTACTGACTTTTTCTACGAATTCAAAGTTAACAGTGTATTTTAAAAAAGTATCCTTGCCCTGCCATTTAAACGGAATAAAAACTGAGAATCCACCAAAGTACCTACTAAAACCATTGTTACTCCTGTTACTCCAAAGTAAATTATAAAAGGAGGGATTGTAAAACAAAAAAGATGCCTCATCATATAGCTTTTCATCAGCATTTTTTTTACTTTCACGAATTTTTTCTAGTCGCTCAATTTGTTCTATTCGCTTTTGTATATCATTCCAAAAATTATTGTCAACATAGTAGTTGCTGCCTAAACTTATCCTGGTTTTTTTATAAGAATTAACAAACTTTTCTAATTCTGTTTTTGCATCTAATAGCTTGTCTTCACGAATCAAATGAACTGCTTTACTGTAAGCTAGTATTGGGGTTAAATAATTACCAGGGTTCCTACTAAGAAAATTAGCGATCAACTCTGAGGACATTACTGAGTTTATAAGAAAAAGTATTCGCCCTCTAGCACTTGAGCTATAAAAGTCATTATCACCCTCTTGAGAAGCTTTTCGATACCACAAGATAGCATTTTCATAGTTTTTTTGCACTTCATAAGCACGCGCTATGCGATATAAAGCGTCATTTGTGCCAGGATGATTGGGGTAATCTTTGATAAAACGATGCCAAACTTTAAGCTCTCTAACTGGGTTAAATGGTTGTCTAAAATTATATTTTAAATTGTTACCAAAGTAAGTATCACCATCCGTCAATCTAGTGTACTCTTTACACCCTTGAGTAAATTTAGAATTTGGATACCTTTTGCTTAGTTCTAGCAATTCAAAAAACTCTAGCTTGGACAACAAATACATATCTGTTTCTACAGCTTTTTCCAATAATTTTTTAACACCTGGAGACCAGCGCCAGTTTTGCCATTGATCTTTATAGTCTTCATCTTTTGTTAGCTCTGCTTTAGTGATACCTTTAAAAGCGATCGCTGCAAGTAATTTATTTTCACCATGCACAAGATTTTTATAAAGTCTTTGAAAACGCTTATTTTCAAGCATATATTTAAGATTTCGATTCAAAACTTGTAAAATAATTTGACGTAAATCATCATCTTGCGTTGATTCATAGATTTGCAAAATTTCATCAACTTGTTGTGAATTGATATTGTATATGAACATAAGGCTATTTAAAGCTTCACCTGATGGAACAGGTTTCATTAAGTCATCTTTTATTTCTACTAAAGTTTTAGGTTTGAATAACTTTCTCTTGTTGCTTCTATGATTAGGGTTTTCCTGGATGAGTCCACAACTGGGAAGTAACAGACTTATAAATATTTGAGCTATTAAAAAAAGAAAGGCTACCTTTTTCATTGTTTTGACTTGGGATATTTTGACAGTTAGGGTGGTATTTTAATTGAAATAAGGATTGATATGAAAAGTCTAACTCTTTAGACAGAGAATAAATTAGATTAGTATCTGCTAAATTATAAGTCTTAAGTTCTTCCTTTGTTAGGCAACGACTTAAGTTGTTCCAAGCAAGCTCTAAAAGTTTTTTGCCTCCCGTAATGTGTACTTTCACCCTGCCATTCTTACTATGGGTAACTACCTGATTGGAATCTTGGGAAGAAAAACTAGCATACTCTACTTCAGAGTTGAAGCTTTTAATAATTATTGGTTCATTGGGAATCCTTAAATCCCAAATTCGCACCGTTTTATCATGGCTAGCTGTTAAAATTCTATGTGGGTTATTTTTATCAAATTCACCATAAACTATTGTATCTTCATGTCCCACAAGAAGGGTTGGATTTTCAATATTTGGTAGATTCCACACTCTACCTATTTTATCGCTACCTCCTGCAAAAATACGATTGGAATTATGAGAGTCAAAACTGGCATACCGAAGAATGTTTCTATTTCTATTTGTAGAAATTTCTAGTAAAGGTTCAAAGGTGTCTTCTAAATTCCAAAAGCGAACTACTCCATCGTGGCTAGATGTCAATATTTCGTTGGAATTATTGGGGTTAAATTCTCCAGAACTTATCAGATTGGGATAAGCTGACACGACCAATGGTTCTTCATTGGCTCTCTTAACGTTGCGAATGGTTGCAACACCGTTATCATTGAAAATCAACAAATTGTCTGGATTTTGTGTATCAAATTTTAAAGCATAAGGTTTGTCATCAGTTCTGAATAATTCTAAGACGGGATTTGCCGGATTTTTTATATCCCATATTTCGATAATACCATCAACGTTAATTGTGATTATTTTGCTAGGATTATTTGGGTAAAAATCTGCATATATCAGCGAATCAATACCTGTCTGTAAATCAGATATTTTGCTGGATTTAGATTGGGTAATATCCCATGTTTGTATTACCCCATCTCGGTTAACCGTTAAAAGTTTTTTTGAATCTTGGACGGAAAAATTAGCGTAAATTATATTCCCCTGGTTCTGAGGCAATTCAAAGAATGCTTGATTGCTAATATCCCAAATTCTTCCTACTGCATCTTGGCCAACCGTTAAGATTTGATTGGGGTTGTGTGGATTAAAAATTCCCAAGTTTACCCCTGCTTGATGCCCATTAAGTGTATTCTTAATAATAGCATTTTGACCCTTTGCTTGCAGTTCCCATACCAGAGCTTTACCATCTTGGCTAACTGTTAAAACTTGATTGGAGTTATCAGGCTTGAATTCTCCATAAACTACCTTTTCTGCACCACCTCCTAAAACTATAGGTTTCTCTGGCTGACTTAAATCCCATACCCTAGCTGTACCGTCTTCACTAACCGTCAATACCCGATTAGAATTATTGGGATCGAAGCTAGCTATTTTTACTGTTCCGTTATGTTCATTTAAGATTAACGGCTGAGTAGGATTGTTTAAATTCCAGATTCGGGCAGTTTTATCGGTACTGGTTGTCAAAATTCGATTGGATTTTTGAGGGTCGAAACTGCCATACAAAATGTCTCCTTTATGGCCTCTTAAAACTAATGGGTTACTGGGGTTGTTCAAGTTCCAAACTCTGGCTGTACCATCGCTACCGATCGTCAGTACCCGATTAGAATTGTTTGGGTCAAATATAGCCATCCAGACATCCCCTTCGTGGCCTTTCAGGGTTACAAGAACGCTGGAGTTCTTAATATCCCAAATACGGGCAGTACCATCGGTACTAGCTGTTAAAATTCTGTTTGAATTGTTCGGGTCAAAACTGCTGTAATTGATAAATCCTTTGTCTTCTACGATAAAAATGGGGTTATCAATATTATTGGTATCCCAAACGCGGGCGGTTCCGTCAGAACTGACAGTCAACACCCGACTGGAATTTTGGGGGTTAAATCTGCCGTATACAACATCATTTCTATGCCCTTTTAAAACAAGGGGGTTTTCCGAGTTGTTCAGTTTCCAAATACGAGCTGTGCCATCACTACTTGCGGTTAGCACGCGATTGCTATCTTGAGGATCAAACTCAGCATATAGAATAGAACCTTCGTGTCCAACCAAATTAAATCGTTCATGGTTCTCTTGAAAAGCATTCCACAAAGCCAGTTTTGCTTCTGGGGTATCCTGTATTAAGTTGGCATGAATGGCTAGCAAAAGACTACGAGTAGAATCGACATTTAAGCTAGTTTTAGAAGCGCTAACTAACTCAGCTGACTTAGCCGTTTTGTATCTATGGTTAGCCACTAGCCACATACAGATCGCTACTGCTGAGGCGATCGTCAAAATTGCCAGTGAGGCTGCTATAAATATTCTTTGTCGTGATTTACGTTTATCCTCAATCCGGTTAATGAACTTTGGCTTTCTGGAAGTCAGGGTAATCGGGCTTCCAAATTTTTTACAAATTGGAACCTGGGGAGAACCTTTAAAATTCTGATTAATAAAATCTATGAGGTCATAACTGGTAACTATTCCCTTGCCATTTCTATTCGGATCGAGCCCTTCCAACAAACACTCAGTTAGAGCCCCATGCTTGCCACTTAACGAATCACGAGCAAACTCGAACGAACGACAAGCAGTAATAAAACAACGCTTTTTGCCTCTTTTTTGACTCAAATTGCCCAGATATGCTTCATCAAAATTATCTAACTCGCCACTGTGACAGCAATCTAACCAGACAATTTGTTGCCTAACCTGACTTTTCTGTAAAAGATTCCGTAACCATTGAAGAGGCAAACCTGGCCATCTCTCACTTGGGTTGGAGTCGCTAGTCGCCAAAAATCCCTCTGTAACACCCCCCCTACTTTTGCGCAACCCATGACCTGCAAAGAATAGCAGTGCAGTTTCGGGAGGGTCAGGTCCCTCTGGGTTAAAGAGGTTGGCAATCGCATCCTCCAAGTCTTCAAGACAAACCAAACCATCTGGTTTCGGGTTCACCTGTAACTTACCTTCCAAGGTAGCTTCCGGCAAGCGCTGCACAGTAAACCCACCGTATTCTTCCAAACGTTGGGCAATAGCTTCAGCATCCCGTGCCGGGTTGGTCAAATTTTCCAGTTCCGGGTAGTTGTTGATGCCCACCACCAACGCATTGCGAGTCATAATTCTTAATTAACGCTAAGATTTAATTAACCAGTATAAGTTATCCCATTTAGACTTATGGAGAGATTCAGTGAACGAAAATTTTAATTCAACCTTACTAGCTATCCTGTTAACCCTCAATAATTTAGAAGTACCCTTGAGTCCCAGCGAACAAGCTGCTCTCACAAAAGCAGGTCAACGGCTGGCCATGCGACCCAAAAATTGGGAGTCCATCATTAAGCAATTGATGGATGAACTTGTGAGCAATTCCTCCTTCACTCAACTATATCAGGTTAAAAAAAGTCAGTTAGATGCAGTAAAAGACAAAATTACTTTTGAGCTATTACCCACTGAAAGTGAGCTAAAACAAGCTTTTCTAGATTCTAATGAAGTAGTAAAACGGGCTTACTTTGAAGGCAAACCCGACAAGCAAAGTAAGGAAATTCTAGATTTAACTGTCAAAGTCCTAACTACTGAAAAACCAGAAGAAACTGCTCAAAAACTCCCTTCTCTAAAAAGAACTTCCCAATCCCTAAATCAGCCTTCAAAAAATGACTGACCTAATCTATCCCAACCTATTTCTATTTCTTTACGACCTCGGAGAAGGTTTAGGAGAAAGCAAAGAAGACTTAGAAAAAAATCGGAAAATATTTGCCTCCAAATTACCCGAACATCTGCGCGATTCCCTATTTAATCTCGACAACGTAATGGAAACCGAATACCTCGAACTTTTGACACAAAGAATCGAGTATTTTTGCGACGACATTCCTGACGAAGGCTATTATTATCCAGTCCGACTTAATGATACTTATGGACTACTAATAGCCGCTTCTTTTCTTAATAATAAAACTCGTCATCCCACCAACAGCATCGCCGAACTAAAAAACCAAATAGAAGCCAAACTCAAAGATTCATCGGGCAAAATTCAAACAGGTAATCTCGGACAAACTTGGTTAGTCTTAGCGGAATTAGCTAACAACAAAAACCCTGAAGAAATCGCCAAACAATGCTGCGAAAAATTAAATCTTGGCTTCGACTGGAAAGAAGATTTGCAAGGTCAAGGAAAACTGTTAGGAGGAACAATCTTTGAATTACGACAATACGGCATTACCATGTCAGAAAAGATAGATTTTTCCCCATCAGCAACCAAGCCAAAAATTGAAGAAATCCAGAAAAATAATCATCTCATAATTTCTCTCTATCCCAACGAACAAACTGCCAAAAAAGCAGCAGAATTTAACTTTGATTTGCTCCGTTTACTTTGTTACCTGCACAAAGTTTTCTGGGCTTACGCTCAGAGTCGCTATCTAAAAGAATTACTCAAAAAATCTGCCATAGAAATTCAACAATATATCCAAGAAATCCAGAAATATCAAAACCCTAGTTTAAATCTCAAACCACTACAGAAAATATTAGTCAAATCTCAAACAACTTTATATAACTATTCAATTAACTTAGGCTATTTCGACAGTCAAATCCGCACCATAGAAATTAATCTGCTCAACTACCAAAGACGCTTAGATACAATCAGAGAAAAAGCTACATCAAAAGCCCTCGAAAATCTCTTACCAGAAAACATTCCCACTCCAATTTCCCAATTTTCCAAACTAACAATAAATGGAGAAGATATTTCTTCAATATTAGCTAGTTTAATAAACACCGCCGGAGTCACTACAGACCTCAAATTTTTTGAAAAATTTCCTCAAGAAATAACGGAAAAATATCTGCTGCAAATGCAAAAAGACTATGCCAATCTCAGCCCCAATTTAAAATTATTAGAAGACCTCATAAACTCCATTCGTGGCATCACAGAAATAGAACAAACAGAGAGCGATCGCAACTTTCAAGAACTTGTCGCCATTATCGGTGTGGGATTAGGTGCAGGTGCCAGCGTTGCCTCCATTTCTGGTCACTTTCCTTATGTTATTGATACTGCCAAAGCTAGTCATCATCCAGTAGGCAAGTTTCTGTCTAAATATTCAGTACCCGAACCGTGGTTAGCACCAGGAACCTCAATTATATTGAGTTTGCTTGCCAGCGTTATTGGTATAGTGGGAGTTAAACTATGGTGGTATATAACAAAAAAATGGGAGCAAAATTCTCGGCAATAACGGAAAACATTAAACGTTGCATGCAACGTCCCTACAGGGGTTGTTTTCATGTAATGTCCCTACAGGTGTTGCTAATGTTGGGTTTATCCTAACGGATAAGCTCCGCTAACACTGTCGTTCTACCCAACCTACATTTCTACCCATTTACTGATACATTCATCGGAAATGAAAAAGTACCTGGAGTTAACTAATTCAACTGTAAACCACTGCCAGTTTCAACGTAAGAATAACCCTTTTTTTCTAACCAATTTTTAATACTAGAAAGTTGTCTTTGTTCTTGAGCATTACGAATAATAGGAACGGCAACATTACCACATAAGTAGTGAGGACGAATGCCATTCGCCCCTAAATATAGGGTGGCATTCTGGAGCAATATTGCTGCCTATTTTATCTACTAATAATAGCAGAAATAAAAGACAAATATAGCCCCGTAAATTATCATTAATTAATGCTCAAAAATATCTTTATACTGCAACAAATCTAATCCCACAAACACGGGTAAACATTCAAAACACTGCTGTGCTAATTCCCACCTTTCCTCACGTTTCAACATTTTAATTAACTTCTCCCTGACACTCAATAAATACCGCACATCATTAGCAGCATAATTCAATTGTTCCTCTGTTAAATTCTCTGCATTTCCCCAGTCCGAACTTTGGGCAGATTTATCTAACTCTACTTTTTCTAACTCCATTACCAAGTCTTTTAAACCATGTTTACCTGTATAAGTTCGTGCTAATTTACTGGCAATTTTGGTACAGAAAATTGGGGAAACTTTAATGTCTAAATGATGCTGCAACATTGCTACATCAAACCTAGCAAAATGAAATATTTTAACTATTTCTGTTGCCTCCATTAATTGTTTTAAATTCGGTGCTTCTTGCTGCCCTTTTTCAATCCGAATTGCTGTAACTTTACCTTGAGAATTGCATAACTGGACTAAACATAAGCGATCGCGACCAGGCAACAAACCCATCGTTTCTGTATCAACTGCAATACTATCAGTTTGCAAATAATCAGATAATATGGCCTCCGTTAAATCGCGATCGCATACTTGAAAATCACTCATTACTCACCTAATAATTACTAATATTTTTTAGACTGAACAATTATATCAAATTTGCCTGCTTTTGCGTCATTCCAGTAGGGTGTGTTAGCAAAGCTTCAAGAATTAAGAATTTAGAATGCGCGAATTTAGAATTACCTCTCCTTGAAAAGAAGAGGTAATATAATTATTAATTATTAATTATTAATTATTAATTGTTGAATAACGCACCCTACTGGACTAATTTATGGGCACAGAAGAATATGTTCAATAATTGATAATTGATAATGGATAATTGATAATTACCTCTCCCTAAAAACGGATAGGATTGAATAAAAGGAAAAATTTTATTTTTTTCCCCTTGAAAGGGGAGGCTTTAAACCAGAATTATTTAATTATTTATTTATTTAATTATTTAATTCTTCGGTAAATTAGCTTAAAATTTATCTTTCATTACTAAAATTTTCTCTGCTACATTTTTAGCAACAGGCATTACGGATAACCTATTTCCTCTCTTAGTAACTAACAGTTCATCTGGGCTAAATTCTTGTTTCAAAATAGCCAAAGATATTAACTGAGGAAACTCTTCTACAAACTCCACAGAAACAGTTTGCCACCGAGGCTCATTAGGAGTAGATTTTGGGTCATAATATTTGCTTTTTTGGTCGAATTGAGTAGGATCGGCAACGCCGCTTTCTAATATTTTTACTAATCCAATAATGCCAGGAGGTACAGTATTAGAATGATAGAAAAATGCTAAATCTCCCTGATTCATTTGTCGCAAAAAATTCCGAGCTTGATAGTTTCTCACTCCATCCCAGATGCAAGTTTTTTCATATTTCATATCTGAGATACTGTAAGTTTTTGGTTCAGATTTCATTAGCCAATATTTCATAATTAGGGATTAGGGATTAGGAAGATGCTTTTGGCTTGCCCATACTAACTATAGTCTATCTATGTAAAAAGCGCTATAATACTTATTTGAAAAACAGTTTATTATTATTTGAATACTTAAATACAATTACTACTATAAAAAGTATTGTAGAGCAAGCTAAAGTAATGGTAAAATCAATTATGAGGCCAAAGCAAGCTAAGTCTAATAATAACAATTGACTGCCATTGGTGTTGCATTATAACAAACTTAATGAAGCTGTGAATTTCGACGATTTCTTTAGATTATAAGTTTACATTCAAAAAATGAACTCAATTTCACCTAGAAAAGCATTAAATAAAGCATATTTAAAGGTAAAACCTAGTAGGAAAGATATTGAAAAATTCCAAGACAATTTGCAGTCGCTTTTAGAGCAAATCAACGAAGCAGAGTCAGAAGAATTTCATAAAAATCTAATTTCTCAATTTTTACAAGACACTTACTATAAACCTAACCATTTCATCAATACAAAAAGGCGAAATGACCTAGTAATTCACAATAGCAAAGACCAGAAAAGTCAGGTAGGTATAATACTAGAAATCAAGAAACCAAGAAATACTAATGAAATGCTCAATCTCGATAATCTGAACACTAAAGCATTTCAAGAGTTAGTATTGTACTTTTTGCGGGAACGTTTACAAGAAAATAACCTAGAAATCAAATATCTAGTAGCCACTAATGTTTATCAATGGTTTATTTTTGACGCTCAGGAATTTGAGAAATACTTTGCTCAAGACAAAAATTTAGTCAAACAATTCCATGACTTTGAGGCGGGAAGATTAACAGATAAAAAAACTGAATTTTTCTACAGAGAAATTGCTCGACCAGCTATTGAAAATATTCAGAGTGAAATTACGTTTACTCACTTCGACATTAGAGAATATCAAACCTATTTACAAAGTACAGAAATTCCAGATAATAAACAATTAATAGTTTTATATAAACTACTTTCTCCGGAGCATCTATTAAAATTACCTTTTGTTAATGATAGTAATAGTCTTGACAAAAAATTTTACAGCGAACTACTTCATATTATTGGTCTCACTGAAATTAAAAAAGCTAATAAAAAACTTATTCAGCGTCAAACGGAAAGTAAACGAAACCGAGGTTCACTTATAGAAAAAGCAATTTTTCAGCTTGATAGTTTAGATAAAATTTCTAGACTAGAAAAACCAGAGCAATATGGGGAAAATTATCAAGAGCAACTTTTTAATATAAGTTTAGAGTTAGGGATAACTTGGATTAACAGAATTCTCTTTATCAAACTACTGGAAGCTCAATTAATGAATTATCATAAAGGCGATCGCTGCTTTGCGTTTTTGAATTTGGAAAAAGTACCAAGTTATCAGGAATTAAATAATCTTTTCTTTAATGTGTTGGCTCGAAAATATAGCGATCGCCAGGGCAAGGAAAAAGAAATTTTTGCTAAGGTTCCTTATCTGAACAGCTCTCTATTTGAACCAACGGAAATGGAACAGCAAACCATATTTATTAGTAATTTGACAGAGGAAAAACTGCCTATTTTTTCTGAAACGGTTCTCAAAGATAGTCAAGGTAAAAAATGTCAAGGTGAATTAAATTCACTACAATATTTATTTCAATTTCTCAACGCTTACGATTTTAGCAGTGAAGGTTCGGAAGCAATTCAAGAAGATAATAAAACTCTAATTAATGCTTCTGTCTTGGGGTTAATTTTTGAGAAAATTAATGGTTATAAGGACGGCTCATATTTTACTCCTGGTTTTATTACTATGTATATGTGTCGTGAAACAATTAGTAGAGCAGTGGTACATAAATTTAACGATTTGAAAAGTTGGAATTGTCAAAATATTGAACAACTTTATGACAAAATTACAGACAAGAAGGAGGCTAATCAAATTATTAATAGCTTAAAAATTTGCGACCCGGCAGTAGGTTCGGGACATTTTTTAGTTTCCGCCCTCAATGAAATTATTGCCATCAAAAGCGAATTAAAAATTTTATTAGACCGACAAGGAAAAACATTAAGGGATTATCAAGTAGATGTAGTTAATGATGAGTTGATGATTACTGATGATGATGGAGATTTTTTTGAGTATGATCCGAATAATCTAGAGCGTCAACGAGTACAAGAAACCTTATTTCACGAAAAACAGAGAATCATTGAAAATTGTTTATTTGGAGTAGATGTTAATCCTAATTCTGTAAAAATTTGTCAGTTACGGTTATGGATAGAGCTTTTGAAAAATGCTTATTATCAACCAGAAACTAATTATACTGAGTTGGAAACTTTGCCGAATATTGATATTAATATCAAGTGCGGTAATTCTTTGATTAGTCGTTATGATTTAGATTCCGATTTACGACAAGCTTTAAAGAAAAATAAATGGAGTATTGAAAGTTATCGGAATGCTGTACAAATTTATCGCCGTACTGAAAGTAAACAGCAAAAGCGAGAAATGGAAAGGTTGATTCAGGATATTAAAGGTAATTTTAGAACAACACTTCAAGGAACAGACCCGAAGAAAAAAAAGTTAAGAAATTTAGAGTATGAAGTTGACGATTTAGTGAATCAAAATCAATTGTCATTATTTGAGGAAACAAAAGCTGAACAAAAAGCTAGAGAGAAAAAAATTGATAAGTTGAATAATCAGATTGATAAATTAAGAGTTGAAATTGAAGAAATAGAAAGTGGTAAGGTTTATGAGAATGCTTTGGAATGGCGATTTGAGTTTCCCGAAGTATTGAATGATAATGGCGATTTTGTAGGGTTTGATGTGGTTATTGGTAATCCGCCTTGGGGAGCAAAAATAGAACAAATACAACTACAACATATCAAAACTATAAATTCTGATATTATTGTGAGAACTATAGATTCTTTTATGTTTTTCATTAACTTAACTTTTTCCCTGAAATCAAAGTTGGGGATTGTTTGTCAAATCATTCCCGATGTAATTTTATATCAAGTTGACAATAAAAAATTACGCACAAAAATTTTCCAAAAATCCCAATTAGAGATAGCTATAAATTTAGGAGATGGCATATTTGAAGATGTTTCAAGACCTTCTTGCATTATACTTATGACATCTAATATAAGTAATATGTCTCTAGTTGGTGAATACTCTATCAGCAGTCATAAAAAGTTGTCTAATCATTTATTAAGTGCGCTCAATACATCGTCTTTTCTGGCAATGCCTAATCAAATTATTGCCACAAAAAATATTGATGGGTATTACATTCTGAATAGATACAAAAAAACAAAGCTACAGGAATTGATAGATAAAGATGGTATTCAAAGAGGAGTTACTCCTTCTTTGCAAAAAGCTTTTATCATCGATGAAGAAAGTATTAATAAATTTTCACTAGAAAAAGACTTAATTTTTCCTACTGTTACAGGTGGTAAGGATGTCAGGAAATATATAGTTCAAGATATTAGTAAAAAAATTATCTACACCCGAACAATAGACTCTCCTGAATCTATCCCTAAAATCATCAGCTATCTCAAAACTTTTAGAAGTCAAATAACTTCTAAAGAAGTCAAAGAAGGTAAACACCCTTTTTGGTCTTTGCACCGACCCAGAAACAAAGAATTATTTGTTAAAACAGAAAAAATTATTGGTGTAATTACTGGAGATAGAATAATTGTTGCATTAGATATCGAGCAAATATTTCCCACAGATGGATTATATGTTATGGCAACTAATGGAAGCTGTTCAAATAAATTTATTGTTGGAGTTTTGAACTCAAAATTGTTGACATATTTTTACAGATTATTATCAATGGAGACTAATAGAACATTAGCTCAAATCAAGCCAACAATTTTAAAAGATTTGCCAATAGAATTTGACGATCGACAAATAGTCAGACAAATTGAGTCTATAGTTGACCAAATTATTACTACCAAAAAATCCAACAATAATGCTGATACAACAGTATTAGAAATAGAAATAGACCAATTGGTTTATCAACTCTATAAATTAACAGAAGAAGAAATTAAAATTGTGGAATCAAAAACAACCTAGCTCAAAATATTTACCTAAAAATATTAGACATCTCAAGAAAAGAGGGAGTAGGCAGTAGGGAGTAGGGAGTAGGGGGAAATAATGTAAGCATTTCCTCCGGAATGCTGCGCAAACAACCGTCAGTAATCAGCTATCAGCTATTACTTTTAGTTTACTATCAAATCTTTATTAATTGTCTTACTAGAAAAGTAGGCTCCCTTGACCTTAAAGTCTATTTTAATTTAAACACTGTCCCATAAGAGAAAGTCTTGTTGCGCTCTAGCTGACTGCTAATAACTGTTAGCTCCGCATTCGGACCGAAATGCTTACGAAATAATTGATTTTATTTTTGATCATTTCCCTTATGGGTTTAATACCCCACCGTCACCCGCGGTGCTCAAAATTGTTTGGGGGAGCGAATCCATAAGCAATTTTCTCTCCTGACTCCTGAGGACTGAGGACTGACTCCTTCTTCAATATTGGAAATGTCTATTAGATAGCGATCGCCAGTTTTGGCTATAATATAAAGATACACTTTTTCAACTTGCTTAAAGTCTAGTCAAAAAAGAGCGATCGCCAACCTTACCAACAATATAAAATATACCTTTTCCGACAAACCAATGAACAAAACCCAAACCCAACTACCCACAGACACCTGGATAACAGCAACTTGGTCAGAATACATCCAAACTGTTGAAGACCCAAGTTATGAAAAAGCCAAAGTTTACTACCACAAAGGAAAATTTAGAATAGAAATGTCACCATTAGGAAATGACCACGCTAAAGACCATGCAGTTATTATGGCTGCAGTTGCTTTCTTTGCTACGACTAAAAATATTGCCCTGAGTAGTAGAGATAACTGTACCTATTGCAAAACTGGATTTCGAGCAGCTCAACCTGATGCTTCCTATTACATTGGGGAAAATGCTGATGTCATTCCTTGGGGAACTTCTATTATTGACCTGGATATTTATCCCCCACCCACTCTGGTTATTGAAGTCGCTAATACTTCTCTTTCTGATGATATAGGGAACAAACGTTTGCTTTATGAAGCACTTAATGTTGCTGAATATTGGATAGTTGATGTGCAGAATGTAGAAATTATTGCTTTTGCTATTGCTAACAATGGTAGTAGAAAAATCGATCGGTCTCAAGTTTTGCCTGGTTTAGCTATTTCTTTATTAAATGAGGCACTTCAGCGCACTCGCAGAACAAATGAAACTCAAGTTTATGCTTGGTTATTAAATCAGTTTCAATCTTAGAAGGGAGTAGAGACGTTGCATGCAATGTCTCTACAAAGTTACAGCGGATTCCACTTTTGTGAGGTACACCCACGGGAGCAAGAACCTCGCACTGAGAACATTTAATTATTAATATCTGTACAAGGCTTTGTTGGATGAAAGTAGGGTTCTTAACATCCATTCGGCAGCTTAATCGCCCAGGGAACACAATTATTACTATTTATCTATTGGACAATAGTTATTGCTCTACTGAAGAACGCTATTCGGCAGCTTTGCGGCAGCTTAATCGCCCAGGGAACGCAATTATTACTATTTATCTATTGGACAATAGTTATTGCTCTACTGAAGAACGCCATTCGGAAGCTTTGCGGCAGTTATATCGCCCAGGGAACGCAATTATTACTATTTATCTATTGGACAATAGTTATTGCTCTACTGAAGAACGCCATTCGGAAGCTTTGCGGCAGTTATATTGCCCAGGGAACGCAATTATTACTATTTATCTATTGGACAATAGTTATTGCTCTGCTGATGAGCGCCATTCGGCAGCTTTGCGGCAGTTATATTGCCCAGGGAACGCAATTATTACTATTTATCTATTGGACAATAGTTATTGCTCTACTGAAGAACGCCATTCGGAAGCTTTGCGGCAGTTATATTGCCCAGGGAACGCAATTATTACTATTTATCTATTGGACAATAGTTATTGCTCTACTGAAGAACGCCATTCGGAAGCTTTGCGACAGGTATATCGCCCTGCGATCGCAATTATTACTATTTATCTATTGGACAATAGTTATTGCTCTGCTGATTCGCGCCATTCGGCAGCTTTGCGACAGTTATATCGCTGTGCGATCGCAATTATTACTATTTATCTATTGGACAATAGTTATTGCTCTGCTGATTCGCGCCATTCGGCAGCTTTGCGACAGTTATATCGCTGTGCGATCGCAATTATTACTATTTATCTA
>JAXHSW010000014.1:17101-17293 GCA_034190295.1 Cyanobacteriota bacterium
TTGGACAATAGTTATTGCTCTGCTGATTCGCGCCATTCGGCAGCTTTGCGGCAGCTTAATCGCTCTGGGACCGCAATTATTACTATTTATCTATTGGACAATAGTTATTGCTCTGCTGATTCGCGCCATTCGGCAGCTTTGCGGCAGCTTAATCGCTCTGGGACCGCAATTATTACTATTTATCTATTGGAC
>JAXHSW010000014.1:17393-49423 GCA_034190295.1 Cyanobacteriota bacterium
AATAGTTACAGCAGTTTCCGCACGTTATTGTTGTACATATGCGGAGCAAGTGTGGCAGCTATATACTTTCATGCAACAAAGCCTCTGTACAACATCAACTTAGAATCTCTTGTATCATTTAATGACTTAATCGCTGATAGCTGATAGCTGACGGCTGAATGCTTATATAATATCTTTGTTACAGCGGATTCCACTTTGGTGAGGTACACCCACGGGAGCAAGATGCTCGCACTGAGAACATTTAATTATTAATATCTGTACAACATCAACTTAGAATCTCTTGTATCATTTAATGACTTAATATAGCAATCTTATTTGAGTTATGAAATACTGTAGATTTTAGGGAACAGGGAACAGGGGATAAAGAACATTAAAGCAATAAAATTATCACAAATTATTTAGGATTACTATAGCTGATAGCTGATAGCTGATAGCTGACTGCTGAATGCTTATATAATATCTTTCCTCTTCTGAGACAAAATAGTTATACCTAAATAAATCAGCGAATGTAAACATAAAGCTCCCCAACTTATCCCTAAGTTTTCCCAATTAAGGTTGTAAACATCTGAACCAGAAAATGGTAAGGGGACGGTACTTCCATCTGGTAATTCAGTTGCTTCTGGCACCATTTTATTCACATTTACAAGTGCCCCATAAGCAGCTACAGACCAACGACTTAACATTAGCCAAGAAAATTTACTAGCTATACCAGTCATTTCAAATAAAACACCAGAAAAAATAATCTGAGGTAGCAATATTAAGGGTAAAGCACTATTAGCTTGAGAACCATTTTTCACAATTGATGAAATCATTAATCCTAAACTCATACAACTTATTAATGTTAAAAAAGTTGTAATACTAATTCCTATCGGCCATGAAATTAAATCTGGCTGTGGATTTTCAAATCCCAATATCACGACTAATACTACTAATAGAGTTTGCAGAGTTGCTAATAATCCTAAAACTATTACTTTTGAACTTAGATAAGCAAATAATCCTAAGTTGACTAACCTTTCCCGAATATAAATAGCTGATTCTTTGACGATTTCTTGCAGGGAACTAGACAGACCAACCCACAAACAAGCACAGGTAAATACAAATAATACTCGCAAAGCTAAAGGAGCTAAGGAGGGTTCTGGGTCGCCAATTAATGGATTTTTATCTCTAACTGCAAATAAAATTAAACTAATACCAATAGGGGCAGTAAATAATGCTAATCCTAAGTTAATGGGGTCGCGAAGAATTAATTTCAAATATCGTTGAATTAGAATAGAAACTTGTTTCCCAAAAGAAGTAGGCTGTTGTTTAGGAGGTAAATTAGTAGGAGGTTTGAAATTATCAATACTGAGATGATTGGCAATATAACGTCGATAATATTCTGATTGACGAAAATTATTTACCCACTCATTAATATTTTCATTACTGGTTTCTAGTTCGTTATAAATATCGGCAAAGTCACCAGAATTGACAGAGAAAAAAGTCAAAGCTTCTCTGGAAGAACCAAAATAACATAAACGTCCGCCTCTACCTAAAAAAACTACTCGATCGCAAATTCTAATATTGGCTGTGGCATGGGTAACTAAAATAATTGTTCGTCCTTGATTTGCCAACTTTCTTAATAGTTGCATCATTTTTTTTTCTAAACCTGGATCGAGTCCAGATGTCGGTTCATCTAAGAAAAATAATTTGGGGTCTGCTAATAATTCAACGCCAATACTTACCCTTTTTCTCTGACCTCCACTTAACTGACTAACTAATACATTTTTCCTCTCTTTCATCTCTATTTGTTCTAGAGTTTTTTCGACTACTTCCTTAATATTAATATCCGGTGGTAATCGCAATTTAGCCGCATAATTTAAAACTTCCAATACTGTTAATTCTCGATGAATAATATCATCTTGAGGAACATAACCAATTTGAGTCCGATAGATATTGAAATTATTCCTTAAATCTTCACCATTAATATAAACTTTACCTTTAGTTGTAGGGTTTATTCCTAATAATGTTCCCATCAAAGTTGATTTACCAGTGCCACTACCTCCCACCAAGGCCACAAACTGACCTGGTTCGATCGCAAAGGAGATATCATTTAGCAAAACTCGTGTTTTTCCCCGTTGGTCTCTGACTATTCTATATAGGCGATCGGCATCTATACGAATTTCATTTCCAGGGTCAAAAACTTCTAAGCGATCGCTACGTCGAATTAGAGTGAAAGGTCCTATTTTAACGACCGCTCCTTCTGTCAAAACAATAGAGTTTTTAACTCGCACCCCATTGACAAAAACGCCATTGGTACTATGGTCGCGTAAAATGTAATTACCCTGACCATTAGGTTCAATGGTGGCATGAGTACGAGAAACAATGGGAGCATCCAATTCCAGAGTTGCATCAGGATCGCGACCAAGTAACACCGATCGATCTTTTAAAGATATTGAACTTGTTTTTGGTAAAGATGCTATAGTTACGGGATTATTAGGATCGAAATATTTGAGTGAGATTTGGTTTTGAGGGTCAAGACCAATTTTGATTTCCATACCATTCTCTAGAATATGACCTTCAGATGGAGTGATACGAGTACGGTCTAGAAATAATCCATTGGTACTTGCTCGATGACCGTCACCATCATAAATATAGTAGCGATCGTCAATTTTCCTAATGGTGGCGTGGTAACTAGATATGACTAACCAAGCTGAAGGTACTACAAGATCGGCGTGGAGGCGATCGCGTCCTAATATATGATTGTTTTTTGTGAGTTGGAGAGTGATAGTTTGGCCTTGATTATTCAATTCTATATAGGGATTACTACTTAAAAGGGTAGTTTGACCCGTTTTATTAGTCATAATAATATTAGATTTTAGATTCTCTTGCACAAATTAACAAAAACTATTGATATTGAATCATAATACTGTTTCACGGAAGTTAAAAGTCAAGGTAAGTTGGGTTGAGGAACCCGATTTTCGCAACTTATCCGAGGGATAAACCCAACTGACTAGACTGACACAGCTAATTTTGTGCGCTAATTCTTGTTCCTTAAAGAATTTTTTTTTGCTGGTTTTTCCTGATTTAGTTTTAAGGTTAAGAAAAATTGCATGGATGTAGCAATCATAAATGATTAGTTAGACAGATTATAGACTATCTTAAGGATATTTATAACTGCTGTAAACCAGCTAGAAAAGTATTAACTTAAATGTTCTTTACTAAGAAACAAGGAGGCTAACGCTTATGGATGATATTAGTCTCTAACGGGTTTAAGAATTTTATTTTAATGAATAGTATGGTGACTTTAATATAGTTTAGGGTTACGCCAGATGTTTTTATTATCTATCTCAATTTGCGTGGTTTTAAGGACTCATCAAAAAGGCTGTTCAGGTCATTTTTACAAGAGTTATAGATAGCAATCCTCAATTGATTGTGACAAATTTTATAAAGGTTAATTTGAACTGAAAACCTTTAAAATTTTGAATCCTGACTCGTGACTCCTAATTACCACCAAAATATTATAACTGCAATAGGATTGCTATACTGCTTTTACTATTCAAAAAAGTGTGGTTAGGATAATGTTTATATTTTCACCATTTTATTCTAACTCAAGTATTATCTAAAATAGAGTTGTTGGGAATTTGGCAAAAAAATGGCTAAGTTCCTGATTTAAATAATATAAGTTCTTTTATAGTTTAGCACTACCCTTTTCTATAATTATACCTTAATTCATAAACACCCTAATGAAAATTACCAATCATAAAGATCCTAACTATCTTGGAAAAGTTAATATTCCCCTTAATATTGTTGTAATTTCATTGATGTTAGCAGGTGTATTAACATTGATTCATTTTTGGATTCATAAAAATTATAAAGAGTATAAAGATACATTACCATTTACTGTTAATACATTTGCCACAAGTGCTGGAGCTTTAAGTGCTTATTATGCTTATAGAAGTCTTCGTCAAGCTGAAAAGGATAAAAAACAAGACAAAGCATATCATTTGATAGAACGTTGGAATAGTCCAGAACTGCTGCCATTAGAGTTTGATGCTAAACAAATAATTAATGATCTAAGAAAAAATCAACAATCTATGGAAGTGTATATTCAAGAAGCAGAAGAGAATAACAATCAAAATCAAGAAAAAATACATAAGGTTACTAAGATACTTAACTTCTTAGTTGAGATTGCAATATGTATTGAAAACGGAATTGCCGATGAAGATGTATTAAAAAGCTTTTTTCGAGGAATAGTTCAAGATTACTGTGAAAAATTCGATGATCTTATCCATTCTCGAAGAAAAGGAAATGGGCATCAAGAAAGGTATAAGAAGCTTTTAGAACTCGCAAATCAGTGGAATGGAAGTGGAAAAATAACTTGAATTATTTAGTTTAACTGGTCTTTAAAAGATTAATGTTGTGTTTAGCTTTGGCTTTCTCTGCTGTCATTAGTGAGTTGTTTTGTTTTACTAAGATATTATTTAGTATTGATGTTAGAATTATGTAGATTGGAATAAAGATTAAATAAGAACTAAAAATCAACTACTAAAATTAACAGGACTTACGCAAAATACGAAATTACACACCATTTGTAGGGGTTAACGGTCGTTAACCCCTACTAAATTTGGTGGTTATGCGTAATTCCTGATTAAATGGGTTTGGAAACCAAAACTCTACTAAAATCTTACAACTTATTTAGAATTGCTGATGAAACTAACGCCAAAAAAACTATCTATAACTACTCTCTGTATTTCCTTATATCTAACTGGATGTAAATCACCTGAACCGGAAATAATATCTCCTTCTCCTGAAACAATACCTTCTCCACAAGTATCAATTGAAATTCCGGAAAAACCTTTAACATTACCTCCAGATAATCCAGAAACAATAGCTTCTAATCAAGTAAAAACATATCTAAATAGACTAGCTACTCTAGGATTTTCTCAAAAAAATCAAGGCATCTGGATACAATCAAATGATACTTTATTAGCAAATCATCAAGGTACAACTCCTTTACCAGCAGCTTCAATTACTAAAGTCGCAACTTCTTTAGTTGCCTTAAGAACTTTTAATCCCGACCATCAATTTATTACCTTAATTGGCACAACAGGAGAAATTGAAAATGGTGTATTAAATGGAGATTTAGTCATTCAAGGAGGAGAAGACCCATTTTTTGTTTGGGAAGAAGCGATCGCTATTGGCAATTTATTAAATAAAATTGGAATTCAAAGAGTTACTGGCAATCTAATTATTACTGGCAAATTTTACATGAATTTTGAATCTAATTCTCTGACTGCTGGTAATTTACTGAAACAAGGATTAAACAGTCAATTTTGGTCTTCAGAAGTTTTAAATCAATATCAAACTTTGCCTCCAGGTACAGCAAAACCACAAGTAATAATTGATGGAATTGTAGAAGTTTCTCCTACTCCTCCTGAAAATATAAAACTATTAGTTAGACATTATTCTTTTCCGATGGCTGAACTGGTGAAAAAGATGAATCAATATAGTAATAATTTAATGGCAGATATGTTAGCTGAAGCTGTGGGAGGCCATCAAGTAGTTGCGGAAAAAGCGGCTCAATTTGTAGGAGTACCAAAAGAGGAAATTACATTAATTAATGGTTCTGGTTTAGGAGAAGAAAATCGCATTTCTCCCCGCGCCGCTACTGGAATGTTTCTAGCAATAGATAAATATCTTCAGCAATACAATATGAATGTGGCAGATGTGTTTGTTATTGTGGGTAAAGATAAAGGTATTTTAGATGAACGTAAACAACTTCCAAATTTAGCAGTAGTTAAGTCTGGTACTTTAAATTATGTTAGTGCTTTAGCAGGTGCTTTACCAACAAAAGAACAGGGAATTGTTTGGTTTACAATTCTGAATAAAGGAGCTAATGTAACTCAATTAAGAAATCAACAAGAAATTTTACTAAGAGATTTGTTGAACAAGTGGGGTGCTGTTGAATTATCTCCATCAGAATTAACAACTAATCCTGAGAGGAAAGGTAAAATTTCTCGCAGTGAGATTATATAAGGAAGGAAGAGGCGAGTGGGGGAGTAGCTCACACGGATTATGGCACGGATACACGGATAGGTCAGGGAGGAAGCAAAAGCCAAGATTGAAACCCTTGGCTAATAGCTTAAGTCATCTCAAAGATGACTACTATATATGCCATTGTTTAATATTGCGGTTAATTAATGCAACCTGGTATTATTCCCCACACCTCCCACACCTCCCACACTCCCCACACCTCCCACACCTCCCACACTCCCCACACTCCCCACACCTCCCACACTCCCCTACTCTAACCCCGTGGATCGACAGGCCGCGCCACTAAAATACCAATGGCACTTTCCACATTCCAAATGTACCTTTCCAAATCATAAGCAACAGTTACTTTTCCCGCAGGAGAAGCATGAATAATACCAATATTACCATCAGAATTACGATAAACTAAACCAGTATGAGTCACATCTAAGCCATTAATTTCTGTTGCTACGGCGACTATATCTCCTGCTTTTAGCTGAGAATAAACGCTGCTAATTTTATAGTAGGGAATATAGTTAAATTTTAGTTTACTAATACTATCTTCCATATTAACAATACATTGATAATTAGCATCATTATTAGCAATTTGTGGATACTCCCATCTATTTTTACTCATAAAAAATAATGGCTTTTTAACTCTCTCTCCACCTAAATCAGCACCAATATCTGTAATATTATCGCGCCTCTGATTATCAGCAATCCATTCAGAAAAATAATGTAAACGACTACAATATCCATTCATTTTCCCATTCCAATAACGCTGATTTCTAATATTATTAACAAAAGTCAAATAAGAATAATCCTCTACTGCTATACCCCTAGCCATTGCCAACACAGTTTCTACAAATAAGACACAATCAAATCCATCTAAACTAATAACTAAAGACTCTTGATTCGACTGGTCTAATAATCCAGCTTTGTAGGGAAAACCAATAAAATAATCAGCGATCGCCTGCATAATTTCTGCCATCGGACGTTCAGAAAGATTTTGTTTTATAGCATATTCCATCACTGGTTTAAACTGAGGGTCTTCGGGAATATTATTCGCTGATGGTTTGTTGATTCCTTTGTCACCAACACTTTTATTTAAGTGAACATCAATTACTGGTCTTGTCGGAGGTTGAGAAGGACCTACAGGTGCTTCTTTTAAAATATTTTGCCTTGATAAAGTAGATAATTTTAATGAATTTTTCTCATCAATATCTAGAGATTTGAAAGTAATATCATCAAATTGAATTAGACGAAAATTAGATAGTTTTTCAGAAGTAGATAATTGTGGATTAATATTTTGGCGTTGGTGATTTGAGGTATTATATTTTGTCCGGATAAGAGCGCGAACAAAAGACTTTCTCCTTCTACTACTCTTTCTTCTCTCCTGACTTCCGCTCCTGGGAGGGGTTAGGGATGGATTGACTCCTAAATAATTAAGATTAATATCATGCACTAATTCACCCATGCCAATATTTTTTTGATTGTCAGATTTTATTTGGCGATTATCCCGATTATTAGCAATATATTTGCTCTGAATATTAACACCCTTTTGAGCAGCATTAATCTTATTTACAATAGATGAAATTCCTGTATAGCTGCCAGAAATAGCTACGGTTAAAATAATTAACTTGAATAATTTTCTCATTTTTTGATAAGGATTCTTAGCTATTCAATAATTGATAATAAACAATGAATAATGGATAATTACCTCTCCTTGAAAACGGATAGGATTGAACTTAAGGAAAATATTTGATTTTTATTTTCTTCATAAATGATAGCGAAGTGCGGTAGCGAGGAACGAGCGTCAGAGGTCTTAGACCAAATTAAGCAATTATCAATTATCCATTATCCATTATCCATTGATAAGTATGTTATCCTGAATTAAAACAAATGGGCAATGAACGAAGGCAGCTATGCGGGAGTCAAAATTCCCTTCTGCCTTCTGCCTCTTGCCTTCTGCCTTTCCAGATAATTCCTGATGTGAAACCGACACTTTTGAACAATCGCTATCAAGTTATACAAGCACTCAGTAGTGGTGGGTTCGGAGAAACCTTTTTAGCCCAAGATACCCAAATGCCATCTGGTCGCTACTGTGTAATTAAGCAACTTAAAGTAGTTACAAATAATCCCGAAATTTACCAACAGATACTGCAACGTTTCCAACGAGAGGCGGCCATTTTGGAAGAATTAGGGGAGACTAATAGCCAAATACCCAAGTTGTATGCTTATTTTAGTGATACAGCAGGTCAATTTTATCTGGTACAAGAATGGATAGAGGGAGAAACTCTAGCGAAAAAAGTACAAAATACAGGGCCAATGACAGATGGTGATGTTCAGAAAATTCTGATTACTTTACTATCGGTTATTAACTATATACATAGCAGAAATATTATTCATCGGGATATTAAACCGGAAAATATTATTTTACGCCAACAAGATTATTTGCCAGTTTTAATAGATTTTGGGGCAGTAAAAGATTCTATTAGTACAGCAATTAATTCTCAAAATACGACACCTATTTCTATTATGATTGGTACTCCTGGATATATGGCTTTTGAGCAAGCAGCAGGAAGACCAGTTTATGCTAGCGATTTATATAGTTTAGGGCTAACAGCAATTTTTCTACTAACAGGAAAAGTTCCCCAAGATTTAGAAATGGATTTACAAACAGGGAAAATTATTTGGCAAAAATATACGAGTAATTTAACTCCTAAATTAGCAGGAATTTTAGACCGAACAATTCAACCTAATATTAGCGATCGCTTTGCTACATCTACAGAAATGTTAGCTGCTTTAAAGTCTAATTCAATTCAGGTTTTTACTAATCAAAAAACTCAGCCATCTTCATCTTTAGCGGTAATCAATAATCCTGACAAAACGACAACTTTAAATTCACCAGACCAATGTTTAGACCCTGCTTCAACTGAATTATCTATTAATCGCAAACATTGGCAGAAAGCTGTGATTATTAGTGGTGCTATTGGCAGTTGTTTTTTGGTTAGTATTTTGCTCAAAAGTATCTTAAGCAATTCTCCCGAAACGCAGTTAGAAATACCAAATTTTCCCACACCACCTAACACCGAATTAGTAACATCAATTTCTCAACAACAAGCTCAAGAATTAATCCAGAATTGGTTAAAAGCAAAAAAAGAAATATTTGCTCCTCCATACAACCAAAAACTTGCTGCTGAATTAACAACAGGAAAAGTATATGATAATATAGTCGCCTCCAATGGAGCGATCGCTTGGTTAAAAGAAAACAATGCTTACTATCAGTATAAAGTACAAAAAATAGATAATATTGAATATTTTTCTAGTCAAGGAGATCGAGCCACAATTCAAGTTAAAGTTACAGAAGAATATCAACTGTTTAAAAATGATAAATTAGAAACTACAAGGTCAGGTTTTGCCCAACTAACAGTTATTTATAACTTGACATTTATAGACGGCAAATGGAAAATAGCTACTTCTCAGATTATTTAGAAAAATATTCATCCAATTGGGTGTATCTCAATGCGTGAATAAAGCCAAAAATTCATCGCTTTTAGGCAACAGCTCCGAAAGGGAATAGAGAATAGGGAATATATAGGAAAAAAGTCTTTTTGCAAATAAATATGAGATGCACCCATCCAATTTTGTTTTTGTGAAACTTTATATCAGTTATAGCGCTACGCTTCAACAATTAATAATTAACAATTACCTCTTCTTTTCAAGGAGAGAATTGACTAAAAAGAAAATTTTTTCTTTTTTCTCCTTAAAAATAGTACTGGACAAAATAAAATCAATTATAGGACAGAAATTATCAATTCTCTCCCCTCCACGGTCTGGTCCCGCGGGTTGGTTCCCTACTCCCTACTCTTTTGGAGGAGATGTCTAATGAAATGTTGTGACAAACATCACAAAAACTTATATATCTACTTCACTCGATATACACCAAAAAATCACCGTTGGTTGTACTATTAATCACCACCATATTATGAAAAAGAGCGGATGATTGAGATATGGAATTCAAGGTTGATCTTATGCTTCAAATTAACTTACTTCCCGGTGCAATCAACGAAATTGTTGCTTCTGCTGCCAAAAGTGGCTTCCTCACAAAATTAGACTGCTATGGCCTCATGGCTGCAGTATTGGACGAGTCTCTAAGCTCAGAAGACCTTTGTACTGTTAAGCGACTTTCATATTTTGTGATCAGAGGATGGGTGCGAGTAGAATAAAGGTTTGACTTAATCAACGAATAATGCTTCAATTCGTTAGAAAACACACATTATGTTGTAATCAAAGAGAACCATCTCACCGATTAAATTCCACAAAGTATTTGGTTTAAATGGACTTGTTGTTGGCGTAGCTTTGCGGAGCGCAAACCAAGAATCCTGGTTTCAGGATAATCTCCCCACCTTTAGTTCAGAGAGTATGTCAAAACATCTGTATGTTTTACTTAGGGGTAGTCATGGCTTTCGTGTCGATCGCGACTTAAACAGAACTCATGGAATTTTGATTAACAGTGTGGTAAAAGCTTTCTACCCCATTAGACCTCTGGTTAAAAATCAAAAATAAAATCAATTCCGAGCCATAAAATTATTAATTACTTCTCCCTATTGCCCATTGCCTATTCCCTCTTTTCTGGAGATACTCCCTTAGTAAATTAATCGGTAGTGCATTGTTAAGCAATGTTAGCAAAATAGTATTGATTAAGAGAATTTGTTTAAGTCTATTTAATATAAAACATCTCAATTTAGTTGAGGTTTTTAACTCATTTTCAGCCCCCTCTTTTACCCTTTTTACCGAATAATTAATAATTATTAATTAAATAATTCAGCTTACTCTGCGGCTCCTTTCAAGGGGAAAAAAGTGCACTTGATATTTCCCGATATTCAATTCCGCAACGGTTTTAACCTTCTTGTAATTATCCATTATCATTTCCCTTATGGGTTTAATACCCACGCGCGTCACCCGCGGTGCTCAAAATTGTTTGGGTCCGCGTAGACGCGGAGCGGCTTGTGGCTCGACTATCCATAAGCAATTTTCGAGAACTGACTCGGTCTGACTGAGGACTGAGGACTTCTTCAAACACCTTGAAAAGCTGACTGCTGATAGCTGAGTGCTGAGTGCTACTTCAACCATTATCCATTAATGAACCTATATACCTAAGTTTTAATTCTTCTTAAAAGTAATTGTTCTTCTAAAGCAGCAATTCTGTTATAAGCCGCCGTCAATTGAGCTGTTAACCGTTGAATTTGAATCTCTGATGTTAATTCTCCATCCATATTTTGACTACCTTGATTCATATAGTCATCATCTACTAGCACATCTTTGTGTTCTAATTCTAGATCGAAATCGTTATATTTTTGCTTTAGCTCATTGACCTCTGTCACATTAGAAGTAGCTTCTGTAGATTGATGTTTATTTACTTCCTGTTTAATTATAAAGGTTGATACCCGGTCGTTCAGTTTTTCAATAATTGTGTGTATTGCTTCAATTTTTTTACTCAAAGCAATAATTTGTTCTTGCAATACTTCCATATATTTCTTCACTACTCGAAAATTAAGTTTACATTCTTCAATTTTAATCAATATTGAATATAATTTGCTATTTTTTCCAATTTCTTAATTTTATAATAAGAATTAATTTCTTAAAAAAAGATTAAATTTTGAGATGTTTGAAGAGATGTTAAAGTCAAAAGTCAAGAATAACTCTCTACAGGTATACTATGAATTAGTCATGTAAAGTGATTGACAAAATACTTGACTTGATTTAACAGTAATTTTTCAATAAATTTAGAGGCAGAAAGGAAACTATACCCTATAAAAACCATTTGGGATCTATTTAAAAATAGAGGGGGAGATGGGGAGATGGGGGAATGGGGTGTATTGAAGTATTTTCAATTATTGCTTCAATTCATGTACAACCCCGTGCGTCTAAAACTTTTACGCGGGTAAATATACCAAAAAACAGAGTGAAAAGATATAGATATTCATCATGGAGGAGTATTGGAATATTTTTCCACCTTTTTCTCCTATTGCCTCTATCCAACGGAGGAGGGAATGGCTCAAAATTGTAATCAAGGTCAAGATACTACTCAGGGGTTCTATAAATAAATTTAGGTGCTTTTAAGCATTTTTTTTTATTTGTAAAAAATTCAAAACCTAGATAGAAAATATAGCAAATTATTGAGTAGCTTAGGACATAAAGTAATGATGATATCGAATAGGGGGAAACTTTTTCCGCTGTTGCTTCACACCAAGTGCTGCATCTGTGGCAACCCATGGGGTCGCACCGCTGTTCTCTGCCATCTGAAACTATTAACCTCTATTGCTTTTGTCAGAGAAAAATATATAAATCCCATCACTCTGAGAAATAGTTGACCAAAAACTAAATTAATACTATAGAAATGGCAATACTTTGAGGGAAAAATATTAGTATATCCTGTGCGATCGCTATATCCCTCAAAAGTTAGAAATTTTGACTTTTAACTATTAAGGTATTCTTATAAGTAATTTTTCTATGTAAATCTATGACAGTAGAGATTCCCCTATTGCCTTTAGGCTTTCAATTTACTTCTCCCGGTCCAATAATTTTTGAATTGGGGCCTTTGGCTATCCGTTGGTATGGACTTTTAATTGCCACAGCAGTATTAATTGGAGTTACTCTCTCCCAATATTTAGCTAAACGCCGTCATGTTAACCCCGATCTATTAGGCGATCTAGTAGTTTGGTTGGTATTAGCAGCAATTCCTGGAGCAAGATTGTACTATGTTCTGTTTGAGTGGGAGGAGTACCAACAAAATCCTATGGATATGATTGCAATTTGGAAAGGAGGTATTGCAATTCATGGAGCAATTATTGGTGGAGCGATCGCTGCTTTAATTTTTGCCAGAATTAATAAAATCTCTTTTTGGCAATTGGCAGATTTAGTCGCTCCTTCCTTGATTTTGGGACAAGCTATCGGTCGGTGGGGCAATTTTTTCAATTCTGAGGCTTTTGGTAGTCCCACTGATTTACCTTGGAAGTTGTATATCCCTCCAGAACGTCGTCCATCAGAATTAGTAAATTTTGATTATTTTCATCCCACCTTTTTATATGAGTCTCTATGGAATTTGATGGTATTTGGACTATTACTATTCCTATTTTTTAGAGATTTGCGGGGTAGATATCGACTTAAGGTAGGGACTTTATTTCTTGTTTATATGGCAGCTTATAGTAGTGGACGAATTTGGATTGAGGGATTACGGACTGATAGTTTAATGTTAGGGCCACTACGAATTGCTCAATTTGTGAGTTTAACTGGAATTTTGTTGGGGTTAGCAGGTTTGGCTTGGTTATATTTGTTGAAGCGACCTTTACCTGATGTATGGCCTTCAGAGAATAGGTATAGGGAGGAAGAGACACAGAAAGAGTGAAATGCTAATGAAGAAGGAAGAAGGTCAATAATGGATAATTGATAATTGATAATTGATAATTACCTCTCCCTAAAAACCGATAGGATTGAATAAAAGGAACATTAATTCATTGTTTCTCCACGGCGAGAGAGAGGATTTTTACCTTAATTATTCGGTAAAATTGCATGGCGATAGTCTTTGACACGCCACTTCCTGTCTTATCCCCCCAAACAATTTTCAGCGTTGCTGAATACTGGGATGATTTCGGCTGACACGGGGACAGGTCAACAGGTCAACACTATGCAATGCCCAATTTTCAGCACCCCTGTTGACAGTGGGATATTAAACCCGCAAAAGAAGAGATAAAAAAAGCTCCAGACAAAAAGTCCAGAGCTATACCAGGGTGCATCTACCATTCCTTTTCTCTGAATATAGGTACTAACATCAGGAAAAATCGCAGAATACTGAAGAAAATTTTTTGGCTAATACTTAATAAATGAATAATACAGAAAGTCTTAAACCAGCAGTCTACATTGTAGGGGCAGGTCCAGGAGACCCGGATCTATTAACGGTGAAAGCTTATAATCTCTTGGCGAAAGCAGATGTGATTCTATACGCAGATTCTTTGGTACCCAAGCAAATGTTACGAGATGTACGTCCTGATGCTGAGGTGATTGGAACGGCAAATAAAACCCTAGAGGATATTTTGCCTTTAATGATAGACCGAGTGAGAAAAGGTTGTTCTGTGGTACGTCTCCATTCTGGAGATCCAAGTTTGTATGGGGCGGTTTATGAACAAATGCAGCTTTTAGCAGAGGCAGAAATTGATTTTGAAATTGTGCCGGGAATTAGTGCATTTCAGGATGCGGCAGCTAAGTTAAAAGTGGAGTTGACTGTACCTGGGTTGGTGCAGACAATTATATTAACTAGGATTAGTGGAAAAGCTACAGGGGTTCCTCCTAGTGAAGAGTTGGGTAGTTTGGCTGCTCACGGGGCGAGTTTATGTTTGTATTTGAGCGCTCGTCATGTTTGGGAAGCACAACAAAAGTTGATAGAACATTACTCTCCTCAAATACCTATTGCAATATGTTATCGTTTGGGATGGCCTGATGAACAGATTTGGGTTGTTCCTTTGGAGAAAATGGCTGTTGTTACTGAGGAGAAACAGTTAGTTAGAACAACGCTATATGTTATTAGTCCGGCATTGGAGAAGGTGGAAAAAGTAGGGCGTTCTGGTCTTTATAATCCTCAACATACTCATCTATTTCGAGGGAAATAGTTCAACAATTAATAATTAATAATAATTAATAATTACCTTTCCTTGAAAATAAGAGGATTGACGCCGAGCGTGAAAATTTTTTCTCCTTTAAAGGAGAGGCTTTAAACACTTAATTATTCGGTAATGGTAGAGAGAGTGTGGGGAGTGTAGGGAGTGTGGGAAGAAATTAAAAAATATATACAGCAGATTCCAACTACATGAAGTACAGATATTAACAATTAAATGAATGCAAGTGCGGCAATCTAGCCATCTTCGGGGTGTACCTCACCAAAGTAGAATCCGCTGTATCTTCACACGTTAGGGAGCAGGACTACCCAAAGATAATTAGAACGGGAGCAAGATGCTCCAAAATAATTGGAATGGGAGCAAGATGCTCCCACTGGTTATACCGTGACCAAAATAATTGGAATGGGAGCAAGATGCTCCCACTGGTTATACCATTACAATGCACCACTGCAAATTGATTTTTATATCTTAACTTCTTAGGTATTTAAGAATAAATGTATTACAGCGATTTTACATTAGAAAAAATCAAACAAACTTTTGAAATTTAGATAAGAGAGCAACAAAACTATTTGGCAAATATATCACCATGACAACCAAGTAAATTATTAACATAAATACTGAACTATAACGTAGCGATCGCTATGGCAACTAATAGTGAAAAAGCTCGTTAGGAAATGATAATTGCACCAATATTAATAGATATCAAAAGACAAAATCAAGCACAAATTAATATATTTTCTGGCATAGATTTTACCGAATAATTAAGGTTTAAAGCCTCTCCTTTTAAGGAGAAACAAGAAAAATTTTTCATGATTAGTCAATCCTATCCGTTTTCAAGGAGAGGTAATTCGCGCATTCGCGCATTCTTGAAAGTCGAACCAGAAACAGGATTAAACGGAATTTGTGACTTTTTAATAACGAAATTTTTGGAAATGTTAATCGTAAAAGCGCCAATAATTGTGATTGTTGAAGGGAAACAAGAAAACTTTGATTTAGGATGAGGGCAATGTATAGCTCAAATGATAAGCCCGAATATTTAACCAAAAAGAAGGCAACAATATAAGCACAATTTATGGAGCAATTACATCAGGAACTAACTGGCGATTCTTGCAACTTCAAGAACAAAATATTATTATAGATTTAACCGAATATTACCTAAATCAAGTTAATCTAATCATGGGAATATTAACAGCTAGTCTGACTACTTAAAAAAATAGGCGTTGGTAAAGCGCGTGTATGATATTAATCTTAATTCTTTAGGAGTCAACACACCCGCGGGCCCCGACCGTGGAGGGGAAAGACCTCCTCAGGAGTCAACACACCCGCGGGCCCCTCCCAGGAGGGGAAGAAAGAAGAAGAAACCCCGAGTAGAAGGAGACAGTTTTTTGGTCGCGTAAAGGTCACGGAGTTCTATCGCGCTCTTATCCGGACATGATATCATACCTCAAATTACCAACGCCAATTAACAGTAGATTTGAGATAAGTTATACTAATTATTAAAAGTAATGCTGTACTTAGGTAATACTTCAATTATTAAGTAACTAACACAGGCTGAATAACCTTATATTTATGACCGCACAAAATACTCATATTGGCATTGTTGGCGCAGGAACAACAGGAACCTATTTAACTTATTTATTGGCTAAAAAAGGTTATCAAGTTGACTTATTTGAAAAATATCCTGCTCCCCGTACTGATGGCTGCGGTATCCTCTTAATTTCTCCAGGAATGCAAGCCATTCATCAGGGAAACCCAGAATTATGTAACCAGTTAATAGAAAAAGGTGTGCCTGCGAAAACCTTTGAATTTCGTAACTTCAAAGAGGAAGTTGTCAACCGAGAACAGGTAGAATACAAAGAGCAAGAGATTCCAGGAATTTTAATCCATCGTAAAGCGATCTTGGAGTCAATTCTCACCTATTTACCCGAAGATTGTCTACATTATAATGCTTGTTTTAGCCATTTAGAACAAACAGAAGACAAGGTAATTGCCTATTTTGAAGATGGGAGTCAATGGCAAGGAGATTTATTGATAGGGAGTGATGGAATTTACTCAAAACTCAGGAATTTTGTGGTTCCCGATGTACAATTATCTTATTTAGGGGATATTGTCTGGCGTGGAATTGTCAAAGAAGATGAATTTTGCGAAGATGGGTTATTCCTACTTTACATTCGAAGTCGTGGAATTTATGCAAATTTCTTTGATATTGGTCATGGTTATACCCATTGGGGCTTTTTTATCGAAAAAGATCGAGAAGAATCTGAATTTAACTTACCTCGACCCCACAATATAGGAATTCCTCCTCAAGAATTGGCAAAAGTTCCTGAAGCAGCCCGAAAAGTTATTGAATCTACCCCCAATGACCAGATTGTTTGCAATTTTTCCTATGATATCGATCCCATACCTCAACTTTATCATGGAAACGTTCTCTTGATTGGGGATGCTGCCCACGCAAAAAGTCCTAGCCGTGCTAGAGGAATGACATCAGGGTTTGAGGATGCCTTGGCTTTATCTCGATATTTAGAAGAAGGTGAGACAATTAATGAAGCTTTGGCTAAATTTCAAGCAGAGCGACTACCCATTGTTCATGAGTACCAGCGTACCAGCAGAGAGATTAGCCGTAAGACTGGACGGAAAAGTAGAGAAAAAAATGGTTAAAAAAGCACTCAGCACTCAGCACTCAGCACTCAGCAGTAAACGTTTAGAAGGGGATTTAAACCCAAATAGGGGCGTTAGGGTAGTTCCTCTGCAAGAGACTAGCTGTTTGTGGAGCATTCCGATACCCAAATGCGCTCAAGCTAACGCCTAAAACTCGTTCATCATCTGTAAGTTCTGTTCCTTATCAAAATCATAAGGGTCGCGCCACCCCGCCTTTTAAGACGCAATATTTTTGGAGAGTTGCTCAAATCCCCTACTTCCCCTCCTGGGAGGGGTTAGGGGTGGGTTTACTTCTGACTTGCAGACTTGCTGACTTGCAGACTTCGTTAATTCCCTCTTCCCTCTTCCTTGGTAACATGAGTAAAACTTCTATCCAACCTGCTCTAATAACTAAAATAATACCCGACTCCATCGCTGCTGAAATTGGTTTTGAATCAGGAGATGCGATCGCTTCTATCAACGGACAACAACCACGAGACTTGATCGACTATCAATATATTTGTGCTGACGAATATTTAGAAATAGAAGTCATCGACGCAAAAGGCAAAACTCACCACATCGAAATAGAAAAAGACTACGATGAAGATTTAGGATTAGAATTTTCTACCGCTCTGTTTGACGGTCTAATTCAATGTAATAACCGTTGTCCGTTTTGCTTCATCGACCAACAACCACCAGGTAAACGAGAAACTCTTTACTTCAAAGATGATGACTATCGTCTCAGTTTCCTCTACGGTTCATACCTAACTTTAACTAACCTTCCTCAACGGGAGTGGGAAAGAATAGAACAAATGCGACTCTCACCACTCTATGTTTCTGTCCATGCTACTGAACCAGAGTTGCGATCGCGCCTACTGAAAAATTCCAGAGGGGGTAAAATACTCGAACAAATTCAGTGGTTTCAACAACGACGACTGCAAATACACGCTCAAGTTGTAGTTTGTCCGGGAATTAATGATGGTATTCATCTGGAACGCACATTATTAGATTTAGCAAATTTTCATACTGGGGAAATTCCGGCAGTAGCATCTGTGGCAGTTGTACCAGTGGGTTTAACTCGCTTTCGCCCTGGGTCAGATGAACTAATACCCGTCACTACTGAAAAAGCGGAGGAAGTCATAGACCAAGTCCAAGAAATTCAAGCTAAACTGAAACAGACATCTGGGACTAATTGCATCTGGTTGGCTGACGAATGGTTTTTGATTGGCCGTCGAGAGTTGCCCCCTGCCTCAGAATATGAAGATTATCCTCAAATTGGCAATGGTGTTGGTTCAATTCGGCTGTTTATATCACAATTTGAAGCTGCTGTCAAAGAAATTTTAGCCAATAACATTTGCTTAAGCACCAAAAGAAAATTAACCTGGGTAGTAGGAAATGCAGTAGAAAAAGCATTTGCAGCGATCGCCGAACGCCTCAATCAAATTGAAGGACTGGAAGTAAATATGGTAGCCTTATCAAGCAATTATTGGGGACAAAGTATTAGTGTCACTGGATTATTAACAGGCCAAGATTTGCTAGAGGGTTTACAGGGGCGAGACTTAGGGGAAGGAATTATTTTACCCTCACTCATGCTCAAATCAGGAGATAATCTATTTTTGGATGATATGACCCTAGAAGAATTAGCAGACCGACTCAAGAAACCTATTTGGCCAGTGGCAGGAGTAGAAGAACTAATTTTGACTGCTATGGGACTGCGCAAATAGGGCGCGGACATTGTTAACGAAGTCTGCAAGTCTGCAAGTCTGCAAGTCTGCAAATGTACCCACCCCCGCCCCTCCCAGGAGGGGAGCCAGCAGGGGAAGGGGATTTGAGAAAAGCTCCAAAAATATTGCGCTTTAAAAGGCGGGGTGGCGCGACCCTTATGATTTTGATAAATCCTCAAACGAGCGTCAGGGATTACTTGCAGACTTGCAGACTTCGCGCCTTCTGTACGTCGCCAATCCGACGGCTCCCCTATGCGCGTAGCGCTATATGGGCGATCGCTAATTTAATTTTCAACTTTTGACTTTGGTAAAGTAGTTAACTTGTTAGTTTAATACCAAGCGTGAAAAAAGAATATTACGAATAATAAGTGCAATAAAAAGATTTTGCCGGAAATGTCCCTTTGACAAAAAAGAGAATTTACGACCTAAAAACTGGTATTAAATCTATTCATTCTGACTCCTGAATTCAGAATTCAGAATTCTAAGAAATACCCTAGCTATTTGTAGTAAACATTTATAAAATTGGTATAAAATATCATTTGGACTTGGAGACGAATAAAAAAATCCATGAGTGTTTTTCGTAATGTATTGGTAGTAGGAGCGATCGGAGTAGTTATTTCAAATGGGGGACAGGGTTATACGGCCCCACCACCTATGCACTCTCAAAGTAATGCTCCTAAAGATTCAATTTTAGACCCAAAAGAGGTCAAAGAAAAATCTATTGAGGTAACAGAAACTCAAGGAGTCAAGTCAGATACTGATTCTTTAGAGGATATTACTCAATCGAGACATCAAGGCAGTTTATTAGAAAAGTTAAATTTCAATTCTGATTCTCCTTCATTAGGTACAGAAGTACCATCAATAAGACACTCAAAAGTCAAGAACGATAAACAATTACTTCAGTCAAAACCTAATCAAGAGGCTATTTCTTCCTTCAAAAAAATTGAAAATATATACAAAAATACAGGTAGTTTATTGACGCAATTAAAATCCCATAGAAAGGGAGAAAATATTTCGTCTTCAGCATTACCATTTAAACAAAATTTTAATCGTAGTTTGGCTGCTAACAAGAATCAAATTTTTAATGTAGACTCGAAAAATTTGGCTGAATTAGAGAAGTCAAATTCTAGTTTATTAGATTTGTTACAGTCAAATTCAGATAATTATGAGGTAGGAACGGAAATTAATCCTGGCAACGAAACGGAATTTCAACAGTCAATTACTCTTGCCGATCGAGGTGCTGAAAAAGTTGATGTGGAATCGAAAAATGTGGCTGAATTAGAGGAATCAAATTCTCGTTTATTAGATTTATTAGAGTCAAAGTCAGATAATTCTCACAGAGCAGCAGAAATTAGTCCGGGTAATGAAACTGAATTTCAGCAGTCAATTACTTTGGCGGGTAAAGGTGTTGAAAAAGTTGATGTAGAATCGAAAAATTTTGTTGAATTAGAGAAATCCAATTCTCGTTTATTAGATTTATTAGAGTCAAAGTCAGATAATTCTCACAGAGCAGCAGAAATTAGTCCGGGTAATGAAACTGAATTTCAGCAGTCAATTACTTTGGCGGGTAAAGGTGTTGAAAAAGTTGATGTAGAATCGAAAAATTTTGTTGAATTAGAGAAATCCAATTCTAGTTTATTAGATTTATTAGAGTCAAAGTCAGATAATTCTCACAGAGCAACAGATTTTAGTCCGGGTAATGAAACTGAATTTCAGCAGTCAATTACTTTGGCTGGTAAAGGTGCTGAAAAAGTTGATGTAGAATCGAAAAATTTTGTTGAATTAGAGAAATCCAATTCTAGTTTATTAGATTTATTAGAGTCAAAGTCAGATAATTCTCACAGAGCAACAGATGTTAGTCCGGGTAATGAAACTGAATTTCAGCAGTCAATTACTTTGGCGGGTAAAGGTGCTGAAAAAGTTGATGTAGAATCGAAAAATTTTGTTGAATTAGAGAAATCCAATTCTAGTTTATTAGATTTATTAGAGTCAAAGTCAGATAATTCTCACAGAGCAACAGATTTTAGTCCGGGTAATGAAACTGAATTTCAGCAGTCAATTACTTTGGCTGGTAAAGGTGCTGAAAAAGTTGATGTGGAATCGAAAAATGTGGCTGAACTAGAGGAGTCAAATTCTCGTTTATTAGATTTATTACAGTCAAATTATGGTAATTATCACAGAGCAGCAGATGTTAGTCCTGGCAACGAAACAGAACTTCAACAGTCAATTACTTTGGCGGGTAAAGGTGCTGAAAAAGTTGATGTAGAATCGAAAAATGTGGCTGAATTAGAGAAATCCAATTCTAGTTTATTAGATTTATTAGAGTCAAAGTCAGATAATTCTCACAGAGCAGCAGAAATTAGTCCGGGTAATGAAACTGAATTTCAGCAGTCAATTACTTTGGCTGGTAAAGGTGCTGAAAAAGTTGATGTAGAATCGAAAAATTTTGTTGAATTAGAGAAATCCAATTCTAGTTTATTAGATTTATTAGAGTCAAAGTCTGGTAATTCTGAGGTAGAAACGGAAATTAATCCTGGCAACGAAACGGAATTTCAACAGTCAATTACTCTTGCCGATCGAGGTGCTGAAAAAGTTGATGTGGAATCGAAAAATGTGGCTGAATTAGAGGAATCAAATTCTCGTTTATTAGATTTATTACAGTCAAATTATGGTAATTCTCACAGAGCAGCAGATGTTAGTCCGGGTAATGAAACTGAATTTCAGCAGTCAATTACTTTGGCTGGTAAAGGTGCTGAAAAAATTGATGTAGAATCGAAAAATGTGGCTGAATTAGAAAAATCCAATTCTAGTTTATTAGATTTATTAGAGTCAAAGTCAGATAATTCTCACAGAGCAGCAGATGTTAGTCCGGGTAATGAAACAGAACTTCAACAGTCAATTACTTTGGCTGGTAAAGGTGGTGAAAAACTTGATGTAAATTCAAAAAATGTGGCTGAACTAGAGAAATCCAATTCTAATTTATTAGATTTATTACAGTCAAAACCAAAAGTAGAAAATCCTAAAATAGAAACAGCAAAATTTCAGACAAATTTACAACCGAACCAAGAAAACCAAACAAATAATCCCAAAACAACATCGGAAATAAATTCAATTCCAGGAAATTCTAACCGAATAATGACAAGTATAAATCGAGCACCAATAATGGAGACAATCAATGATTTAGCACAGACTGAAACCCAAGCATTAGGCTTAACTAACCCCTTAAGATTACCCAGTATAAATAACCGAAATTCAGCCACAACAATTCATAACAAACCTACCTTTGGCAACACTTCAACACAGAAAAAATCCGCCCAGATAACCACAAGTCTAAATCAAACTTCAAACAACAATACCGTCCCTAATTTAGCCAGAGTAGAAAATCAAAAACCTTCATCAAGAAATGGTGGCTCGATCATTGTTCAACAAACAACAGAAAACTTTCCTCCACCAGTACCAGACGGAACCTTGCAAACAAATCCTCCCCCTCAAATTCAACCAAAACCTAACCCATTAAACTTTCCAATTACCCCCGATGAAGTACAGATAGAAGAAACCATACCAATTACTTTAGAACAAGCAATTGACTTAGCCCGACGCAATAATTCAGAAATAGAAATTGCTCAATTAGAAGTCGAAAGAAGCAGAGCAACTATGCGAGAAGCTCAAGCTGCTCTGTGGCCCAGCCTAACTTTTGACTCAACCCTACAACGTACAGAAAGTGCCTCTGGCGATCTGCAGGCCAAAGCCCAACAACGATTAGCAGAAAGTAGTGGCTCAGAGTTTATAGACACAGATATTCAAAATTTCCCCACCACAACTTTTGTCAATGAATTTCGATTTGACTATGACTTTGGCCTTGGTAAAGCTCGTTCTGCTAGAATTGGAATTGCTAGAGAGCAAATGCACCTCCGAGAATTAGAGTTAGAAAGAGTTTCGGAACAATTGCGCTTTGATGTATCCGACGAATACTATGATTTACAAGAATCAGATGGACGAGTCAGAATTGGGGAAGCTGCTGTGGCTAATGCTAGAAAAAGTTTAGAAGATGCAGAAGCTTTAGAAAGAGCTGGAGTCGGAACTAGGTTTGATGTACTACAAGCTCAAGTAACATTATCAAACGAACAACAAAATCTCACAAACTCACTGCGAGACCAGCGTACTGCTCAACGTCGCTTAGTGGAAAGATTAAATGTAAGTCAGTTAATCAATTTAACGGCTGCTGACCCAATTGAGCCAGCGGGGTCTTGGCCTCTATCTTTAGATGAAACAATTGTGTCTGCTTTTCAAAACCGAGCTGAGTTAGAACAGCAGTTGGTCCAAAGAGACTTAAGTGATGAGCAGCGAAAATTAGCTCTCTCAGCAGTCAGACCAAGTTTAAACTTCTTTGCTACTTACAATGTTTTGGCATTAACTACTGATAACTTAAGTCCTTTTGCAGCTAGGGGTTGGGCTGATGGAACCACAGTAGGATTCAGCTTTAGATGGAATTTCTTTGATGGTGGTGCAGCTAGGGCGGCGGCTAGACAGAGTATTCTAGATCAAGATATTGCAGAAAATCGGTTTGAGCAAGTCAGAAATCAGGTTCGTCGTGAAGTTGAACAAGCCTTTTTTGGTTTGGAAGCTAGTTTTGAGAATATTTCTACAGCAGAATTGGGCGTGGAACAAGCCAGAGAAGCTTTACGTTTGGCGCGATTAAGATTTCAAGCAGGTGTGGGAACTCAGTTAGAAGTAATTGATGCTGAGACAGACTTGACCAGAGCAGAGAATAATTTGTTAACTGCAATTATTGACTATAACCGTTCTTTGTCGGAACTACAGCGAGCTGTTAGTAATCTTCCTGGTGGAGATTTGTCGGATACTCCTTAGAATAAGTCAAAAGTCAAAAGTCAAAAGTCAAAAGTTAAGAGTTAGGAAATTCAGAAATAGAATAGGGGAAAAGGTAGAAAAATGCTCCCTCACTGCCCTACTGCCCTAATCTTTACAGATATAGCAGCAGAACAAGTTAAACTTCTCAACATTAGTTAACATTTTTTTAGAATTACCAATCTCAATATAAGTTAATAATTCATAATGGCCAACATCAAATTTGAACAAGAAAACCAGGAAATAATTGCTGCTGATGGAGCAAATTTAAGAATCAAAGCTCTAGAAAACCGCATTGACCTATACACCTTTACAGGCAAAATGATGAATTGCGGAGGCTATGGACAGTGTGGTACCTGTATCGTAGAGGTAGTTGAAGGTCTCGAAAATCTTTCACCCCGTACTGAAGTAGAAGAAAAAAAGTTAAAGAAGAGGCCCCCTTCTTATAGATTAGCCTGTCAGACCATGGTTAACGGTCCTGTGACTATCAAAACAAAACCAAAACGCAAATAGCAAATAATGGTATTCTTAACCTTGTGGTTTTTTCAATTCCAGGTGGGTTAATCATGGCAGTTAATGATTTAGGCTTTGTGGCAACCATTTTGTTCATATTTGTGCCAGCCGTTTTCTTAATCATTTTGTATATTCAAACTGGCAACAACGAAAGCTAAATTAGCAGTTTACAAACTCAGAGTAGGAGCATAATTTAAAAAATTGTCCTCCTACTTTGCTGTTTTTGTCTAACTATTGCTCTACCGATTAAATCTAAAAGGACTGACAGATAAAGGATTCAGCCTTTAAAGGAGTGAAAAAAGTGCCTGGTATCACGTTGAAAACACTCAAAAACTTACCATAAAAGGCAGGGGGGGATAGCAGAAAAATCAAGGAACAAATATATCCGACTATCTCCTACAGGACTTACGCACGGACACTAAATTCAGTGAGTAGGAATGCAATTTACCCCTACATATGGCGTTTTCAACGTAAATTTGCGTAAGTCCTGTCCTGATTAATTCCTCGTTTCTCCTAACTACTCCCCCACTCCCCCACTCCCCCACTCCCCCACTCCCCCGCTCCCCTACTCCTGAAAAAGACTTTTGAGCGCAGACCCTAACTAGCACTCTGGCGAGCTAACAATACAGGACAATTGGCATAAACCCGCACATAGTCCGAGAGAGAATTTCCTAATAGTTTATCAAGGTCCACAAGATTCTTAGCACTAGATGGACGGCGGTCTGGCGAACCCAAGATTAATAAGTCCACATTCAAATCCTGGGAAATTTTACAAATTTCTGGACCAGGTTTACCACTAGCAGCAACACAGCGATATTGAATACCCATTTTTTTTGCTTCTGCTGCAGCTTCAGCTACAACAGGGTCTTTTTCTGCATCGGTAGTGTAATCTTGCATAGATTTTCCACTAGGATCTTTCTTAACATGACTCAAAATTAATTGTCCCCCAGGAATTTGATTCACTAATGAAATAGCCAACTTTAGAGAACTTTTTCCTCCTTCTGATGAATCTAGAGCTACCATCACCCGTCTGATTTTTTTAACATAGATATCATCTTTCACCAGTAGCATTGGACGGGAAGTTAACTGGAAAACATATTGACTAACAGAATTTTCCAAAATAGCTTGCAGTCTGCCTAATCCCCGCGAACCCATAATAATTAGGTCAGATTGTTCTTCATCAGCTACTTGACAAACAATATCTTTAGGGTCTCCTTGTTTAAGTCGAGGATTAACTTTTTTTGGATCTACTTTTAAAGATTGGACAGCCTCTGCTAGAATTTTTCCACCTTCTTCTAACTTAGCAGACATACCTTCTGCACTAGCTTGAGGGGGGACAACGTGCAAGACAGTCACAGATGCTACTTGGAAGTAGGGGATATCTATCAACATATTGAGCATCTGCTCGCATAGTCCCCGACCAGCAACAGCTAGCAAAATTTTGTTTATCATTTTTTAATTGAGTGAATCAGCGAATAATAACGTTTAAAAATAGCATAAACCTCCCGCACCCATGATAACTTTGAGAAATGTAGCGTTTTAGCAAATTTTGTAAAGTGGCCTCATCAGAACAATCTCAATCTCAGTTACCCACAAGTGCGATTCAAAATCAATCCACTCATAAATCAGATGCTTGGTTTGAATATATAGTCCGAGTTCATCCTCACCACACTGATTATGCTGGTGTTGTTTGGCATGGGACTTATATTTCCTGGATGGAGGAAGCACGAGTAGAAAGTTTGCGTTCTATTGGTATTGAGTATGCGGAGTTGGTTAACCTTGGTTGCGATTTACCAGTAGTAGAACTTTCAGTACGTTATCACAAAGCGGTAAAGTTGGGGATGGTAGTTGCAGTCAGGACTCGCATGACAAATACTGAAGGAGTAAAACTAGACTGGGATTACCAAATTCAATCTTTGGATGGTACAGAATTATATGTTACAGCCAATGTAACGTTAGTGACTGTTGACCGAGAAAAAGGGAAAATTATGCGCCGTTTACCTCCAGCAGTAGAAGCAGCTTTAACTAAGCTTTATTAATAGTTGAGATTTCTTTTTTATGATTATTATTGAGGAAGTAATAGACAGATAAAAACTGCTATTCCCTATTTCCAGAATTACTACTCCTTACTCTCTACTCTCTAAAAATCAAGAAAGAATTTTGTACCTCACGCTTCTCTATCAAAATATACTGAAGAATAAATGAAAAATTTTGAGATTTTACCCAAAATTCAAAGATTTAAAATTCGACTAGATGACTGGCTTTTAGCAAAAGAAATTATCAAAGGTCAAGGTAATTATCAAAATTTTATTGTTCTCACTCGTGCCAGAACCGGTTCAAATTTTTTAATGAGCTTATTGCAGTCTCATCCTAGAATTCGTGCATTTGAATAAATTTTTACAGAACAAAAAAGAAAAATTAATTGGGGTTATGCAAAGTATCCTCGGTCTTCTAAAGGTAAGCATTTCCTCCGGAATGCTGCGCAAACAGCCGTCAGATATTAGCTATCAGCTATTAATTTTGGAGAAGGTAAAAGTAACCTTTGAAATTGAGAAAGAATAAAAAATTACTAGCAAAGTCCCCTTTTTAAACCTGAGAAGTAATTATTCATTACTCATTGCTGATAGCTGAATACTTACTTCTAAAGTTATGAAAATGAGGGAAGAACAGCCAATAAAATTCATAGATGAAGTTGTATTTCATAAATTTCCTCCCTCTGTCTCAACTGTAGGTTTTAAATTATTTTATAACCAGGCTCAATCGTCAGAACAACAACAGATATGGCAATATTTAAAGAGAGATAAAGAAATAAAAATTGTTCATTTGAAAAGAGATAATTTACCGAAAATTGTGGTTTAAAGCCTCCCCTTTTAAGGGGATAATCAAGAAAAATTTTTATGATTAGTCAATCCTCTTCTTTTCAAGGAGAGGTAATTATTAATTATTAATTATTAATTATTAATTGTTGAAGATATGCTTATCCTCTTATCTGGCGAGAACTACCAATTAATGGATTTTGAAGAATGAAAAGTATCGACATAATTCTCTGGCAGTTCAACTAGATTATGATGATTGTCTGAAACTTTTTGCAGAAACTAAAAAATGGCAAGAGGAGTATGATAGCTTTTTTAACGAACATCAAAAAATTGAAGTGATTTATGAAAATTTAGTACAAAAAACTCTGCAAGAAACTAAGCAAATACAGCAATTTTTGGGAGTTAAACTACAAAGATTATATTCATTAACGCTCAAGCAAAATAAAGGTACATTGCCTGAAATAATTTCTAACTACTATGAGCTAAAAGAAAAGTTTGAAGGTTCTCCTTGTAGCAAGTTTTTTACTGAATAACTGAAGTTTTTTTTATAAATAGTTAAGCGATCGCCATCGTCACATTATTTCCTATGGAAAATCTCCTAATCTAAATGGCGTTGCTAAACTAAGGGATGAATTTTGGCAGAAAAGGTAATTATCAATTATCCATTATCCATTATCCATTATTGAATTCCTCTTTCTCTAAAACTATAATTCCAATTCGTTTTTCCCTTTTTTTCAATATTTACCTCTTCTTAATTTCGGCGTTGCTGAGTGGTAATGATTTTTAGATTAAGTATCAACCCAAAATATAAGTTTTTTCTCGGTTGAATAAAAAGTCATGCGTACGGGCGAGTAGAACCCAATGATTACATACTATCACGATTTTTTTGGCGATGCAAGAGGAAATACCTTGCCGTTTTTTGGAGCTTCACAGGATGCATATTAATCATCCGTGTATCCGTGACCAAATCCAAGTCTTGCTGATGGGGTCATTTCAGTTATCAGTTATCAGTTATCAGTTATCAGTACCTGTTTGCGCAGCATGACAAAGGTCAAGTAAAGTGAATTGAAATATTGAACTTGTTTTTTTCATCCCCTTGTAGAGCGGTAGCTCGCGGCGAAGCCAAGGGGAGGCTTCAGACCTTATTTTTTGGTGAAAATTTTTCTTGTCACCACTTCTTTCTTTAAGTGCTTCACAGGATGATAATTTTTCTGGTGCTTTGATGGTGTGAGTATCCCTTCTATTATGTATTCAGTGGGGAAATGCTGTTTTGGCGTTGAATAAAAAGTCATGCGTAGGGGCGAGCGACACCCAATGTTAATAGTCTATCACGATTTTTTTGGCGATGCAAGAGGATAATCCTTGCCGTTTTTTTGAGCTTCACAGAATGATAATTTGATTGAAAAGTGAATAATCGCGATCGCGGAGCAAGTGCGGTAGCTACATCCCTTCTACATTAGTAAATAATATTGATACTGTTGATGGGGTGAAAATTTTTCTTGTCACCACTAATTTAAGTGCTTCACAGGATGATAATTTTCCTGGTGCTTTGATGGTGTGAGTATCCCTTCTATTATGTATTCAGTGGGGAAATGCTGTTTTGGCGTTGAATAAAAAGTCATGCGTAGGGGCGAGCGACACCCAATGTTAATAGTCTATCACGATTTTTTTGGCGATGCAAGAGGATAATCCTTGCCGTTTTTTTGAGCTTCACAGAATGATAATTTGATTGAAAAGTGAATAATCGCGATCGCGGAGCAAGTGCGGTAGCTACATCCCTTCTACATTAGTAAATAATATTGATACTGTTGATGGGGTGAAAATTTTTCTTGTCACCACTAATTTAAGTGCTTCACAGGATGATAATTTTCCTGGTGCTTTGATGGTGTGAGTATCCCTTCTATTATGTATTCAGTGGGGAAATGCTGTTTTGGCGTTGAATAAAAAGTCATGCGTAGGGGCGAGCGACACCCAATGTTAATAGTCTATCACGATTTTTTTGGCGATGCAAGAGGAAATACCTTGCCGTTTTTTGGAGCTTCACAGGATGCAGATTAATCATCCGTGTATCCGTGACCAAATTCCTGTCTAGCAACAACTTCACAGAATGCAGATTAATCATCCGTGTATCCGTGACCAAATTCCTGTCTAGCAACAACTTCACAGAATGCAGATTAATCATCCGTGTATCCGTGACCAAATTCCTGTCTAGCAACAACTTCACAGAATGCAGATTAATCATCCGTGTATCCGTGACCAAATCCCTGTCTAGCAGTTGCTCAAATGTAATGGTAAGTAGCTGTTTGCGCAGCATTCCGCAGGAAAGGTAAAATGAAAAACTTATGTTTTGTGTTGATACTTAATCTAAAAATCATTACCACTCAGCAACGCCTTAACTTCTACCATTTGTAACAAACATTTATTAAATTGATATTAGGTGTGCCACTCCGCTACTAGAGAATAAATTAAACATTAATACTTGATTGAGCTAACTCCTGAGGACTGAGGACTGAGGACTGAGGACTGAGGACTGAGGACTGAGGACTGTAAAATCATTTATTCAGCAATACCCTTATTCTTTCCCTTTTCAGAATTTAAAAGCTTAACAGCAGAACCATCCTTCAACTTTTGCCTCCCTGAAACAATCAACTTGTCACCAGATTGTAAACCAGACACCACCTCAGTCACATCACCCTTAACCAAACCTAACTCAATTATTTGGCGTTTTGCCTTCTGCTCCTCACCCACTCCCTCCAACAAATACACAAACCTTTCTTCTCCTTCAAAACCTACCGCCGTCATTGGTACAACTACAGTTTGACGTCTATCCCAAATCGCATTTACCCGCACAAACTGACCATCTCTTAACTTTCCAGCATTATTCTCCACATCTGCTTTAACCAAAATAGTTTGAGAGTCACTACTAACAGTAGGAGAAATAAAACTAACCTTCCCCATTCCCAAAGATTTCCCTTCTGAATTCTTAATCTCCACAGGTAAACCCAATTTTAAATCCCCTCGTCGCTCTAAAGGAATTGGTAAATTTATTTCCAATACTTGATTTGCCGTCACAGTAGTAATAGTGTCACTATCAGTAACAAAATCTCCCATTTTCACAATGGTATTTCCCACAATTCCAGCAAAGGGAGCTACAACTACCGTATCCTGTAACTCCACCTCTAAACTCTCTACCTCTGCTTGTGCTGCTGCTACCTCTGCTGCGGCCTGAGCAATTTCTTCAGGACGAGTGCCATTTTGTAACTCCTCTAAATTACTACGAGCTTCTGCCACCTCCGCTTCTGCTCTGGCAATTTCTTCAGGACGAGTGCCATTTTGTAACTCCTCTAAATTACTACGAGCTTCTGCCACCTCCGCTTCTGCTCTGGCAATTTCTTCGGGACGAGTGCCATTTTCTAATCTTCTCAATACTTGCCGTTGTTGTTCGAGTGCTGCTTCTAATGTATCAATTGTAGACTCTCTATTTCTTTGCAACTGGGTAACTCTTCTTTTTGCTTCTTCTACCCTTGCTTTAGCTGCCTTTTCTTCTTTGAAAATTTCCTGAAAAGTTAATTCAGCGATCGCTCCTTCATCTCTCAAATTTTGATTTCGCTTTACTTGTTCGCTAGCTAATTCTAATTCTGCTTGTTGCACTTCTATTTGGGCTTTAGCTTGAGCAATTTCTTCTAACAGACTACCTGACTTGGCATCTGTCAGTCGTGCTTCTGCCTCTTGTAATTGTGCTTTGGCCTGGGCAATTTCTTCATTACGAGTACCTGCTCGTAGTTCGGCTAAACTTGCTTGAGATTGATTAAGACGCGCTCTAGCTGCGGCAATTTGTTCTGGCCTTGCTCCGGTTTTGAGTTCTGCTAAACGTGCTTGAGATTGGTTGAGACGCGCTCTAGCTGCGGCAATTTGTTCTGGCCTTGCTCCGGTTTTGAGTTCTGCTAAACGTGCTTGAGTTCGCCGGAGGTTTGCTTTAGTTCTTCTTAAGTTGGCTTCTACATTGTCACTTTTGAGTTTAGCGATCGCTTGCCCTTTGGATACAAAAGCTCCTTCCTGGACTAAAATTTCTATTATCCTGCCATCTGTTTCTGGTCTAATTCTGACTGAGCGTTTGGCTTCGAGAGTCCCGACAAATTCTGAGGTTTCTTGGAGGGAGGTAGTTTCTATTGATATGGCTTTAACTAGGGTACTTCGTCGTCTACCTGGAGCTGCTGTTGATGGTTTGTTGGCTGTTTGGCTATTTTGAGACTGCCACCATTGTCCCCCTAAAAATCCTACTCCGAGGGTGGTAATAATTACTGTTGCCCAAATTACGCCAGGAAAATTCTTTTTGTCAGGTTGAAACCATTCCGGAGTAGTTTTTATCTGGTTTTCATATATTTCTATTTTGGTATTTTCCTGGATATTTTCTGGTGGTTTAGCTTTGTCTTTAATTCCTGAGTTTGATGAGTTAAAATTTGACATTTTTTTTGATTTTTATTGTTGATTTTTTTGACTAATTATTTCTGCAGTTAATATCGAGATTAAAATGAGTTTTTTTTGCTTGATTAGATTCAACAGTTTATCTTTTTCTTTTGGGTTTAATACCCCACCGTCTACAGGGTGTTGACAATTGGTTGGGGTTTGAGTACCTATCCACTTTTTGCTTATTTATTCTTTCTTCTTCTGCCCAAATTACGCCAGGAAAATTCTTTTTGTCAGGTTGAAACCATTCCGGAGTAGTTTTTATCTGGTTTTCATATATTTCTATTTTGGTATTTTCCTGGATATTTTCTGGTGGTTTAGCT
>JAXHSW010000014.1:49523-56098 GCA_034190295.1 Cyanobacteriota bacterium
TTTGATGAGTTAAAATTTGACATTTTTTTTGATTTTTATTGTTGATTTTTTTGACTAATTATTTCTGCAGTTAATATCGAGATTAAAATGAGTTTTTTTTGCTTGATTAGATTCAACAGTTAATCTTTTTCTTTTGGGTTTAATACCCCACCGTCTACATGGTGTTGACAATTGGTTGGGGTTTGAGTACCCATCCACTTTTTGCTTATTTATTCTTTCTTCTTCCTTGTTCCTTATTCAACAGTTATAATTCTTTGACTAATTCTTATATGAGCTATTGCGTTTCTGAATTAAGTATTTATTTTGCTCGATTCCAAGCCTAAAATTGATAGGGGTCTCGTGATATATTTTCAGATTTTTGACTATCTAAATATTCTTGACGTAGTTGAAAAACTATTAAAAAATGCTCAATAATTTTTACTCGTTCTGTGGGTTATCAATCACTGAATAAAAAAAATCATCAGAAATATAGAGCGACCTTTCACCGAATAATTAAGGTTTAAAGACTCTCCTTATTTTTATGAACTATCGGCAGATAACTCAAGCATTTATATCTGAATATATTTGTTTACTTTTTAATTATATTTCAATTAATTTTATCTGGCCAAATAAAAATTAAAAAATTAGGACTTACGCGTGCATACGAAGTTATACACCATTTATAGGGTTTAACGGCCGTTAAACCCTAGTATCTGTAGTAATTCGTAAGTCCTGAAAATCTTCAACTTAATTTTTTACGAGGCACGGCAGTGGGAGCATCTTGCTCCCGTGCCAAATATTTTTTTTCCCTGTAAACCATTACGCAAGCAGGATTACCCAATTGAGTAAATTTATACCTAACCTCAAAACTGTTTATAACTGAATTGACGAGGAGAAGCTTTACTAATTACCAGGCTAAATTTTATAGAAAATCTGTACTGTGGACTGATTATTGATTTTGTTTATTTTGTTGCTAGTTGCACAGGTTTCAATAATTGATAATTGATAATTGATAATTACCTCTCCCTAAAAACGGATAGGATTGAATAAAAGGAAAAAAATTGTTTTTTTCCCCTTGAAAGGGTCGGCTTCAAGGCGTGAATTATTTAATTATTTAATTATTTAATTATTTAATTATTTAATTATTTAATTATTAATTTTTCGGTAAATATTCCCTAATTCCTACTTCCTACAGCCAATTCCGAGTTTCCTAATCAATATTATTTGCGGGTATTTAAACAGAGATCATATTACTTGTAAAATACTCCATAAGTTGCACAAAATATTTGACTAAACCTGCCAAAAATCGGAAGATGAATGAGTAAAATTTCATAGTGAAGTTAACCATTTACATTTGTCAATCAACTTCAGCTAAAAAGTTAAATTGAGTAAATTTATAGCTAACCTCAAAACTATTTATCGCCGATTGATGAGGAGATATTTTGCCAATTACCAAGCTAAATTTTATAGAAAATATATACTGTAGGCTGGTTCTTTATTTTGTTTATTTTGTTTATTTTGTTGCTAGTTGCACAGGTGTAAATAGGGTTGACCGATCTAATCTAAAAGCATTGATATTTCAACAATTAATAATTAATAATTAATAATTAATAATTACCTCTCCTTGAAAAGAAGAGGATTGACTCAAAGGAATTTTTTTATTTATTATCCCCTTAAAAGGAGAGGTTTTAAACCACAATTTTTCGATAAAGAAAAGTGCCTTTTTGGAGTCGAAAAAAGTGCGCCTGTTTCAGTCTAAAACGCTCAAAAAGGAGCGTATTTTAGGTGAGAGTTGGGCAGAAAAATCATGCTGACAATTCTTACTCCTACCTCCTCGCTCATTCCCCTCCTGGGAGGGGTTAGGGGTGGGTGTCTCCTGTCTCCTACTAAAAGACTTTTAAGAGCATTCCCTAAATATTGAGTAATTAAAGCAATATGTCGAACATTAATTGACACCAGTTAATTTATTGTTGGTAATTATATATAATCCGGTTATACAGTATATGTTTATAATTCTATCCACACTTCAATCTCCCCATCTCCCACAACTATATAAATATAATAAGTATTCAACCGGATTTGATATTTCCCTCAACCATAATTTACGATTTAGCAATTCATTAATGGATAATTGATAATTACCTCTAGTTAAAACCGTTACGGAATTGAATATCAGGAAATATCAAGTGCACTTTTTTTTCCCTTAAAAGGGTCGGCTTTAAACCTGAATTATTTAATTATTAATTATTAATTATTAATTATTCGGCAAGCTAAATCATCAAACTTAAACTTTGAAATACGCTATTTATTAGATATCTCCAAAAATAAAAAATTAAATCAATTCTTATCCATAAATTATCAATTATTTCTCCTTCCAGATCCGGTGTTCCCTGTTCCCTCTTTTCTGAAGATGTCTATTATGGATATATACCCTTAATATAGATAAAAGGCCACGACTCAAAAATACTAATGAAAAATTTCTGGAAACAAATAGAAACAGATGGGCTAAATAAAATTAATAACCATGACCCATCACCACGGAACCCTAAAGCTAATACCCAAAACACCAAAACTATTCTTTTTCAAAAATATAAAAAACTTATATGGAGAATTTTAGCCACTGGGATAATTACTCAAGGTGCGTTACTAGGAACTCCAGCTTTTGCTAATAAAACTAATGCTCAAAACTCCCTCACCTATACTCAGCTACTAGAAAAAATCAAAGCTGGAGAAGTTACAGAAATAGATGCTTATCCCTCTAGAGGAATTGCTAAAGTTAGCCTGAAAGGGCAAAAAAGTAATGAATCTATGTATACCGTCAATATTTTTGAGTATAACCCAGAGCTACTGGACCAAGTCCGCGCTCAAAAAATTGACTTTGAACTGAAGCGCTCTCCCGACAATAGCGCTGCAATGGGCATTATATTCAATATACTCATCGTCTTTGTAGTTATCATTGTACTGCTAAGTATTCTGCGTCGTTCTAGCCAGTCCCAGGGAAATGCTTTAAACTTTGGCAAGTCCAGGGCACGTTTTCAGATGGAGGCCAAAACAGGAGTATTATTCGATGATGTGGCAGGTATCGAAGAAGCAAAAGAAGAACTTCAGGAAGTAGTCAGTTTCCTCAAAAAACCAGAAAAATTTACAGCTATTGGGGCGAAAATTCCTAAAGGAGTACTTTTGGTAGGACCTCCGGGAACAGGTAAAACTCTATTAGCAAAAGCGATCGCTGGAGAAGCAGGAGTTCCATTTTTCAGTATCTCTGGCTCAGAATTTGTGGAAATGTTCGTGGGTGTGGGAGCTTCTCGCGTCAGGGACTTATTTCGCAAAGCCAAAGAAAATGCTCCTTGCATCATATTTATAGATGAAATAGATGCGGTGGGTAGACAACGGGGAGCTGGTATTGGTGGGGGTAATGATGAACGGGAACAAACCCTAAACCAGTTACTGACAGAAATGGATGGGTTTGAAGGTAATACAGGCATCATTATTATCGCTGCAACTAACCGCCCTGATGTCTTGGATACTGCATTATTACGTCCTGGTCGATTTGATAGACAAGTAACTGTAGATTTGCCCGCTTATAATGGACGTTTGGGAATTTTGGAAGTCCATGCTCGGAATAAAAAACTAACTCCAGAGGTTTCCTTAGAGGCGATCGCTCGACGGACACCTGGTTTTTCGGGAGCAGACTTAGCCAATATGTTGAACGAAGCAGCTATTTTGACTGCTAGAAGACGTAAGGAAGCAATTACACCCTCGGAAGTTGATGATGCTATTGACCGAGTGACCATTGGTTTGAGTTTAACTCCATTATTAGATAGTAAGAAAAAACGATTAATTGCTTACCATGAAGTCGGACACGCTTTATTGATGACTTTGCTCAAAAATTCCGATCCTCTGAATAAGGTGAGTATTATTCCTCGTTCTGGAGGAGTGGGTGGTTTTGCTCAACCAATTATGGATGAAGCAATGGTTGACAGTGGGTTATATACCCGTTCTTGGTTAATAGACAGAATTACAATTTCTCTAGGTGGGCGTGCTGCAGAGGAAGAAGTTTTTGGCCCTGCGGAGGTAACGGTGGGAGCTGCTAACGATATTAGGAGTGTGGCTAATTTAACCCGTGAAATGGTAACTCGTTATGGAATGTCCGATTTAGGGCCAATTGCTCTGGAGAATCCTAGTGAGGAAGTCTTTTTGGGTCGAGGTTGGCAGTCACAGTCAGAATATTCTGAGGAAGTTGCGACTAAGATTGACCATCAAGTTCGAGCAATAGCCGTTCATTGTTATGAGGAAGCTCGCCGAATCATTAGAGAAAATCGTGTGGTGATGGACAGGTTGGTAGACCTGTTAATAGAAAAGGAAACTATAGAGGGTGAAGAGTTTCGGAGAATTGTTTCGGAATACACAACGTTACCTGAGAAACAGGCTCTTTCTATTAATTTAGAAAAGAAAAGTTGAAGTTTAATCTATAAGTAGGGTTTGCGCTCATAAAGTATGAGTGGTAGGGGTAGGAGACAGGAGAAAACCGACCCCTAACCCCGACCGTGGAGAACCCACCCGCGGGCCCCTTCCAGGAGGGTGAAGACAGGAGACAGGAGAAATGGAAATTATAGACGAGGTAGTCATAAAAATTGTCGAGGGTGATTTTTCTGCCATAAGTACCTAGACAAAATTAATTGTATATTCTGTGCCAAAGTTTACGAGGATTTCTTCTACGGTTTCTACTAAAGTAGAATAATTCTCGCCTATCCTCACTTTCTAGCCATTTATATTTGATCGAGCGCCACAAACCAAAATACTAGCTTTTTCAACTTTTTAGACCGAAAAGCTGGCACGAATTTTAGACCCTAAAAGGCCAATACCAATATCAGTCAATGGTTTTAGCTTGAATCGGTAGAGCAATAAGTAGTTTAACAATTAATAATTAATTAGGGTTTACTGAAAAAAGCAAAGTGCGGGGAGGGTGGGGAGTGTGGGAAGTATGGGAAGTGTGGAGACCCACCCGCCGCGGCCCCTGACCGTGGAGGGGAATGTGGGAAGACAGAGAAAGTAGGAGGAATAATTGTGAGAGTGATTTTTCTGCTCCCCTCACCCCATAATTCTCACTTTTTGAGGGTAAGTGAATTGAAACAGGTGTACTGCAATTCGATTCTAAAAAGGCACTTACTTTTATTTACCGAATAATTAAGGTTTGAAATAGCAGTCAGCACCTCAGCGGTCAGCCATCAGCTCTCAAGGCATAAAATGGGAGATACTCAAGAGAAGCCGCTCCGCGTCTACAAACCCCCAGAACACACACACCACTAATTTTTCAAACTCTTGTGGGGGACGCCGAACCCACTGATTTTAGCTAAAAGCTGATAGCTGATAGCTGATAGCTAGTTAAAGCCTCTCATAAGCAAGGAGAAACAAGAAAAAATTTTCACGATCATTGAATCCTATCCGTTTTTAGGGAGAGGTAATTATCAATTATCAATTATCAATTATCAATTATTGAACAGTGCTTTGAGATTTAATCGGTAGAGCAATAATTATTAATTATTAATTATTAATTATTAATTCTACCTTCTAAACCTGATAGACTCCTGGTTTGTTGAGCATACATCTCTCGTAAAATTAAACCAGGGTCTACCCAACGACCCCCATATTTCAAACCCCAATGAAGATGGGGACCACTGGTTCGACCAGTCATTCCCACTCTCGCTATTCGAGTCCCAGCGGGTAGGACTTGACCTTGAAGTAGCATAATTCCACCACCACGATCTACTAAATAACGACGTCCGCCATGAGTTTCTACGCCTCCTTGAACGTGGCAGTAAACGTGTTCCCAAGAACCTGACTTAACTACAATACCAGTACCACATCGTCTATCTTCCCAGACTTCTACAACTTTGCCTGCCCACCAATTTCGGATGTAGCTTCCTTGAGGTGCTGCTAGGTCTAACCCATAATGAAATCCCCCTCCTCTAGGGCCAAAAGGGGATGTATATCCTTGAAAGTTTTCGACTGGGAAGGAAGCATTTTGCCAGTTATTGACGTAGGCTATTTGTTGATTATTAATTGTGGGTTCTTGAGCTGTGACTAATTCTTGTTTGAGTCCTGTGGTGGTGAAGGCAGCTCCGATAATTCCTAGTAATAGTAAAATTTTTTTTGATTTATTAAAATACTGCTTTATAGAATTAGATACCAAAGGCAAACCAAGGGGGACTGGATTTGACATGGTTTTTATTCACTCCTCAATTTCTTGTGACCAGGGATGATTTGATACATCTGAAGATTCTGGGAAATTGTATCATCAATTTAACCAAGTCGCCATTGTGAAAAAAACTATAGTGCTATATATATATAGTGTTTGAATGGCTCAAATCGAAAATACTGACATATTTTTACTCATTTGGCTCAAATAGAATTAGTCTATAGGCAAATCTATGAGCTTGTCTGCTGAAATTTCGAGATTAACACTAGATTTAGAGAAAAAAACTATAGTGCTATATATATATAGTGTTTGAATGGCTCAAATCGAAAATACTGACATATTTTTACTCATTTGGCTCAAATAGAATTAGTCTATAGGCAAATCTATGAGCTTGTCT
>JAXHSW010000014.1:56198-69957 GCA_034190295.1 Cyanobacteriota bacterium
GCTGAAATTTCGAGATTAACACTAGATTTAGAGAAAAAAACTATAGTGCTATATATATATAGTGTTTGAATGGCTCAAATCGAAAATACTGAGATCATCTCCGCTGGGGCGCGTTTGTGTAAAACCAAGGGCAAATATCTACAGGAAATTTAAGTATTTTCAGGCTTTTAAACCTTCTTCCCTCTTCCTTCTTCCTTCTTCCCTCTTCCCTCTTCCTTGTCAAAACATTTCAAGTTGGTATTTCGATCGCAAATTCTGCTCCTTTTTCAGAAGAAGAAATACATTTTATTCTCCCTTGATGCTGTTCAACAATAATTTGATAACTGATTGATAGTCCTAAACCGGTACCTTTACTGACTGGTTTAGTTGTAAAAAAGGGGTCGAATATTTTAGAGTAATCTTCCTCTGTTATACCCAAGCCATTATCAGAAATATAAATCCCGAACCAATCATTTTCTAATTTTTCTGTTCTGATAGAAATTTTTGGTTGTTCTACTCCATATTTATTCTGATAAAATTTTATTTCTAGTGCATCAATGGCATTATTAATAATATTCATTATTGCTTGCTTCAATGCGTTAGGAAAACAGTTAACTAGAGGCAGCTCCCCATAATCTTGAATGACTTTAATCTGAAACAATGGATTTTGTAAACGGGGTTGAAGAATTAGTAAGATACTGTCAATAATTACATGAATATCTACAGATATTACTTTTTTTTTATCCAAGCTGGAGAAAACTTGCAATGATTTAACAATTTTACTAATACGATTTGCTCCTCCTCCCATTGAATCTAATAATTTGGGTAAGTCTTCTTCAATATAATCCAATTCAATTTCTTCAATTTTTTCTGCAATTTCATCCGGTAAATTTGAAGAATTTTTATGAAAAAGATGAACTAAATCTAATAAATCTTTAGTATAGTTATCAACGTGATTTAAATTACCCAAAATAAAGGTGACAGGATTATTAATCTCATGAGCAATTCCAGCAACCATTTCTCCCAAACTAGACATTTTTTCCGCCTGAATGAGTTGAGCTTGAGTCTTTTTCAACTTTTTAAGAGTTCTTTGTAAGTAAATATTTTGCTTTTTTAAGGCTTTTTTAGATAATTGATGCTCAATTTCAGCTGCAGAGCGAGTAGCAATTACTTTTAAGATAGATGTTTGTTGTTCATTATTGTGTTTTAAAGGTTTAGTATCTAAACCTCCAACATGACCGACACTTTTTCCATGACTATCTACAATAGAAATCCCTAAATAACTTTCAGCTTGCAAAGTTAATAAGTCTCGATCTTCTGGGAATAGTTGTTGAATTGAATGGTGATAAATTTGCAGACCTGTTTCATAAACGGTACTACAGGGAGTTCCTTCTATATCATATTTAAAATTAGGTATAAATCTGTCTCCTGACCAAAAAGCTAATACCTTAATTTGTGGTCGAGTACTGTCTATAAATTCTCCAATAAATCCATATTTTATTTGCAAAACTTGAGCTAGGTATTGAGCACAAGCCTGAAAAAAATCTTCGCCGATTTTAGATGCAATTCCTGCAACAATGAGTTTGAGATTATATTCCGATTCAAGATCGTGATTTGTCATTATTATATAATTCTAGATATTATTTATATATATTTGTCTTGATTTATAAATTATTCTTCGGCTATTTATTCAAGTTCACTCAGTATGAGTTCTGAGATATTTAGTAATCATGTTTTATTCAATCGTTGTTTTCTTAAGTATCTTTTATATTAGATATAATCCAGAACTATATTTCACCGAAAAATTGTGAGTATGTGCCTCCCCTTTTAAGGGGATAAAAAAGAGAATATTTCAGTTATCAGTACCTAAGGCTGAAGCAAAAGGTACTGATAACTGATAACTGATAACTGATAACTGAAATGACCCGTCTAGTTATTTTTTCATCGCCCGATTAGACGATCTTAAAGCTGATAACCTTTAGGTATAACCTATTATTCTGTTTCTTTGACAATTATATTAACTTGTTCTAGATATAATCCTAATTTAAGCTATTTCTCCGATGGAGCAACAACAGATAATACTAGACTTCGCAGCAGTTGTCAGGGAATATGGAATAGGGAGATGAAATCAACAATTTTATCTCTTGAATTGATTTAATTAACACTTTTGTCAGAGGTCTACTGATTATCTAATTTCATATTTATGTTTAATTGAATACTTAAAATATAATCATTCCTGAAATTTGTTATAATCCAGGGATTTAAAATTTTGCCTAATAAATAAAATATAAGATTTTAAAAAATGATACTTGAAGAAATTTTTCCTTTTAGATTGGCCATAGATGCCACAGCGATCGCAGGTGCATCTCTTTGGTCTTTGGCCTTATATTGGGGTTTTTCCCCTCTGAGTGAGTGGGTGACGTTGCAACTTAACCGTTGGTTTAATTTTGCAGAAAGAGCATTGTATACATCTGAGAAAGAATTTGAAAAGACGCGTAAAGCAAGAGAATCTCAGAATGCTTTTTATGCTTCTATTTTCAGTATTGTGCCTTTTTTAATTGTAGGCAGTTTGTGCAATTGGGGTGTAGAAATAGGTTTAGATAAAAGTTGGTCAATTAGTATTGGGATAATTGTTTGTGTAACTTGTGGTGTTTATGAATTAGGAAGAAGAGATAGTAAATCTTCTTAAATAAGGGAATAGTTTAACAATTAATAATTAATAATTAATAATTAATAATTACTTCTCCTTGAAAGCGGATAGGATTGACTGAAAGGAAAAATTTTTCTCACAGGAGTCGATTGGATCTGGTTATGAAACCCATCCATCCCATCCTACGGGAAGCTGCGCTAACGACCGCTTGTTTCTTTTTTAAAGGAAAGGCTTTAAACCTTAATTATTCGGTAATATAAGGAGTAGGATAGGAAACAAGTAAAAGATATTTACCCCGTCAACTGTATCTCATAACTTTGGAAATTGCTGTAGCTGAATGATCGAGTTTTATATATTATGAAAATAGACCAAAATTTTCTTTTTCCTACTGATATAGAAACAGCGATCGCTCTGCAACAAAAACTCCGTCATCAAGTAATAACTGAAGACCAATTTGGAACTATTAAATATGTAGCTGGTATTGATGTTGGTTATAGTGATTCAGATAAGATTACTCAAGCAGCAGTAGCAGTTTTAAGTTTTCCAAAATTAGAATTATTAGAACAGTCTATAGTTAAACGTCCTACTTCTTTTTCTTATGTTCCTGGATTATTATCTTTTCGAGAAATACCTGCTATTTTAGATGCTTTAGAAAAGCTAAATATTACCCCTGAATTGTTGCTTTGTGATGGTCAAGGATTGATACATCCCCGTAGATTTGGTATAGCTTGTCATTTAGGAGTTTTAGTTAATATCCCTAGTATTGGTGTAGCTAAATCTCACTATATTGGTCAACATAATTCTGTTGGTTTAGAAAAAGGTAATTGGCAACCAATAATAGATGAAGAAGAAGTTATTGGTGCAGTTGTGAGAACTCGTACTGGAGTTAAACCAATTTATGTTTCAACTGGTCATAAAATCAGCTTAACAACTGCCATAAATTATGTGTTGAAATGTACTACTAAATATCGATTGCCTGAAACAACTCGTTGGGCTGATAAATTAGCTTCTAACTAAGAAGGAAGGAGGTAGAAGAAAAGAGAGAAAAAATAATAGAACTTACGCAGAGGAACTATAGCAATCAGGAATCAGATGTGAGAATTTAGGTGTTCCTTTAAAGTATGGAAGATAGCACTTATCTTAATTCTTATATATTAGTTTTTTTTCTTCCCTGTTGCCTGTTGCCTTTCGGAGCTGTTGCCTAAAAGTCTCTAATATCTCACAACTCAAATCATATTGCTATATATATTGTTTCAATAATGGATAATTGATAATGGATAATTGATAATTACCTCTCCCTAAAAACGGATAGGATTGAATAAAAGGAAAAAATAAATTTTTTCCCCCTTGAAAGGGGAGGCTTTAAACCAGAATTATTTAATTATTTATTTAATTGTTTAATTATTTAATTCTTCGGTAATTGTGCGTTACGCTATCGCTAACACACCCTACTAAATAGTTGCAAAAAAAATCCTTAACTGAACTGTATTTACTGATAACTGATAACTGATAACTGATAACTGAAATGGCTACTCTCAACCTCAAACCTACTCACAAACCAGTAAAATTATACTACCAAAGTTTAAAAAAGTTTATACAGTTGGGAGCCGTTAATGAAGGGGCTGTAAAAGTTGCTTTTGCGGACTTGCTAACTGCTTGTTGTCAACAGTTTAACTGGACATTGGTACAGGAGAATAGTATCGCATTAACCAAGAAAAAACTAATCCGAGTTGATGGGTTATTAGTTAGAGATGATACTCTCAAACATGGCATCTGGGAAGCGAAAGATACTGAGGATGATTTACCCAAGGAAGTACAAAAGAAATTTGCTAAAGGTTATCCCAAAGATAATATTATTTTTCAGTCTCCCGAACGGGTGATTATTTGGCAAGGGGGAAAGCAGGTTTATGATGAAGAAATTACGAAACCAGAAGCTCTGGTAGAAAGTCTCAAGTTATTTTTTGAATATCGCCCACCCCAGATAGAAAATTGGGAAAAAGCAGCTACAGAATTTGGGGAAAGAGTTGATAATTTAGGGAAAAAATTAGTAGAGTTAATTCAGAGTCAACGTAAAACTAATAAAAAATTTATTGCTGCCTTTGACGGGTTTAGTAATATTTGCCGTCAGTCTATTAATCCGAATATTTCTGATGCAGCAGTGGAAGAGATGTTGATTCAGCATTTACTAACGGAACGAATTTTTCGCCAGATTTTTGATAATCCAGATTTTACTCGCCGGAATATTATTGCGGTGGAAATTGAGAAGGTGATTAATGCTTTAACCTCGAAGTCTTTTAGTCGGAGTCATTTTTTAGAGGAGGTAGATTATTTTTATTTGGCATTAGAAGAAGCTGCTAAAACTATTAAGGAATATAGTGAGAAACAGCATTTTTTAAACACGGTTTATGAGAAGTTTTTCCAAGGGTTTGCTGTTAAGATTGCTGATACTCATGGCATTGTTTACACTGCTTCATAAAACCGACATAAAACGTCATATAGTGACATTTTAATGTTTACTTCCTGCTTCTACCGGAACTGTCGGCAGCACTCCGTCCACAGGCATCAACGGTCAAGCCGACCGCATCTCTTAAATTAATTGAAGCATTCAAGTCTCGGTCAATTGATAGACCGCATTCTGGGCAGTCATAAGTTCTGATGTTTAAAGGCATATCCTGTACATGACCACAATTCGAGCAAGTTTTTGATGATGGAAAAAACCTATCAACTATTACTAACTCAGAACCATACCACTGAGTTTTATATTCTAACTGTCTTCTAAACTCGTAAAACCCTTGATCTGCTATAGATTTTGCTAGCTTATGATTAGCTAACATACCGCTGACGTTCAAATCTTCAATCACAACAGTGCCGTGGTTTTTGGCGATTGTTGTTGTCAATTTATCAAGTGCATCTTTACGGATATTAGCTACTCGTCTATGTTGTTTGCCTACCTTGACTACAGCTTTGTACCAATTACTTGAATGCTTAACTTTCTTACTCAGTTGTCGTTGTAACGCGCGCCAGTCTTTTTTGCGCTTTTTTGTAAGGCTTCACACTCTGGAATACTTCACCAGTACTTAGTGTTGCTAGTGTCTTAATTCCTAAATCTACACCTACTACTTCTGTAGTTTTTGAAGTTGCAGTGGGAGTAAATTCAAAAGCTAAACTAAGATACCAATCACCAGCTTGTCTACTAATAGTTATTTTCTTAGTTGTTGCTTCAATTGGTTCATAAGTTTTGACCATACCAATAAAAGGTAATTTATGATTCCATCCGTTTAATTCTATTGGTTTTCCACAATTATCAATTGTAAATGAATCAGACCTACCTTTCTTCTTAAACCTTGGACGTTTACCCAACCCTTGGAAGAACCTCTTAAATGCTTCACCCAAGTTAATAAAAGCATATTGATAAACTTTAGATGATAAGTTTTTCATCCAAGGATAAAGTGGTTTTGTGTGATTGGTAAAAACCTCTCTGAGCTTACGAGCATTAGGCTTGAAACCATCTTTGTAAGCAGCATTCCACAGACTTAAACCCCAATTGTAGCACCAGCGTGAATAGCCAGCGTGTTGAGCCATCAGAGTTTTCTGTTTGTTATTAAGTTTCAGCTTTGTTCTAATGGATTTCATTTATGAGTGAGCGCAGCCTGTGTAAAAGTATGCTTTAATACTTATTATATTGTTATTCTCTGATTAAGTCAATGCTCCCCAAGTTTAGGGGGAACAAAACTCTGAAAGTACCCCAATTTTGGTGGATTTAGGGGGCTTGACTAAAATCAAAAGTTGTTCTATTTTTAAATATTTAAAAATCTATTGTGGAAGTAAAATATGCTCTTGTTCACGAATGGTTAACGCCTAAAGCAACTGGAGGTTCAGAACTGGTTGTTAAAGAAATTCTGCAGCATATTAATGCAGATTTATATGCTTTAATTGATTTCGAGTCAAGTAATCCTGAAAGTTATCTTTATCAACGAAAAATAGGCAAAACATTTTTACAAAATTTGCCTTTAGCTCGTAATGGAGTACAAAAATATTTACCTCTATTACCAATAGCAATTGAACAATTAGACTTACGAGAATATGATGTAATTTTATCTTCTTCCCATGCTGTTGCTAAAGCTGTTATTACTACACCCTATCAACTGCATATTTGTTATTGTCATACTCCTATGCGCTATGCTTGGGATTTAACTTTTGACTATCTAAATAGTAGTAAATTAGGTAAAGGTATCCCTGGTATTTTTACCAGATATCTTTTACATAGACTCAGAGAATGGGATGTAATTTCTGCTAACCGAGTAGACTATTTTATTGCTAATTCTCAACATACCGCTAGAAGAATTTGGCGTTGTTATCGACGTGAAGCTGAGGTTATTTATCCACCAGTAAATGTGGAAAAGTTTCCTTTTAAATCTCAGAAACAAGATTTTTATCTAACAGTTTGTAGATTAGTGAGCTACAAAAAAATCTCTTTAATTGTTAGAGCTTTTAATCAGTTGGGACGAGAATTAATAATTATTGGCGCTGGTGAAGAATTAAATAAATTACGGCATCTTGCTAAACCTAATGTGAAAATTATGGGTTGGCAACCTGAAGAAGTAGTTACTAAATATATGTCAGAAGCAAAAGGTTTTATTTATGCTGCTTGTGAAGATTTTGGCATGGCTTTAGTAGAGGCACAAGCTTGCGGAACACCAGTTATTGCTTATGGGGTTGGTGGAGCAACAGAAACAGTTCTAGATATGAGAAAATATCCAGATTCAGCAACAGGTTTATTGTTTCCTGAGCAAACAGAAATATCTTTAGTTGAGGCGGTAGAAAAATTTGAAAATTTTCAGGCATATTTTCAGGCAGAAATTATCAGAAAGCACGCCTCTAAATTTTCTCTAGAAGTATTTCAAAATAGTTACTTAAATTTTGTGGAAAAGTGTTATGAAGCAACTGGCAATAGACGGCGGGCAACAGATGTATTTTGATAATAATCAAATTAGAGACTGTTGGTAAAATAAGTATTAAGAAACTTGTCGATCAACTCCTATTGCGCAAATTGGCTTTTGAATCAAAAATAGAAAAAATGGCAGCATCTGAAAAACTAAGCTATCTTTTGTTAGAGTAATTATATAGCGATCGCCTGGAGTAAGTTTATTTTGAATTTATTCAGGAATTTTTAACTGCCTGTCTAGAGTAAAATCAACTATAATTTATGGTTTCATAGATATATTAGTTGTTGATTTTATAATACATTATTGCCTATCATCAACTATTATTATTGTCAAGTATAAAAACGAATTTTGTACCTCACGCTTTTTGGAAATTGCTATAATATTTTTAATAATTCAAAAGCCCAGTTAAGGAAAAAATAACTATGGATTTTGTTAGTCCCAAGGTCGATTATGCTTTTAAAAAAATCTTTGGTTCTGAGGAAAGCACAGAGATTTTAATCAGTTTCCTAAATGCCATAATTTATGATGGAGAAAAAATAATTGAATCTTTAACAATTATCAACCCCTTTAATCAGGGTCAAGTAATCAGTTTAAAGGATACCTATTTAGATATAAAAGCTGTTTTATTTGATGGTTCGGTTGTAGTTATTGAAATGCAAGTAGCATCAATGACTGGTTTTAGTAAGCGAGTCATGTACAATTTAATTAAAGGTTATGGCAACCAGTTAAAAACAGGAGATGATTATCTTCTACTAAGTCCGACAATAGCGGTAACAATTACAGATTTTATTTTCTTTAAAGACAAAAAAGTAGTAGATGTGATTAATTCTTTTGTGTTTAAACATGAAGAGAAAAACTGGGAATATCCAGATCGGGAATTGTGGCTAATATTTGTGGAGTTACCGAAGTTTAAAAAAACTTTGGCCGAGTTAGAAACTTTGGCAGAGAAGTGGATTTTTTTTCTTAAAGAAGCTGCTCGACTGGATGATATCCCAGAGAATTTGGGAGTAGTTGCAGAAATTGAACAAGCTTTAAACATTGCTAATAAAATAAACATGACACCAGAAGAGTTAGAAATAGTTGAGCGTCGGGCCATAGCATTGCAAGATCAAAGAGGACAAATAGCTTATGCACAACAAGAAGGAGAAGCTAGAGGAAAAGTAGAAGGACGTCTATCTGGAGCGATCGCTTTTGTTATGCGTTTACTGAAAAAAAGATTTAAAGATATTCCCACCGCAATAAATAATCAAATTGAAGATTTATCTGTGGAAGACTTGGAAAGTTTAGGAGAAGATTTGTTAGATTTCAACAGTCTAGAAGATTTAGAGAATTGGTTAAATTATCGCAACCCCTGATATAAAATCCGGTTGAATACTTATTATATAGTTGAGAGTAGGGGAGTGGGGGAGTAGGGGAGATTGAAGGCTTGAAGTAATTGTAGAATTATCAACATATATTATATAACCGGATTCTATGTTCTCATCAACAGCCTGGAAGTCACAACGCTTCGTATTTTGCCTGCGATCGCCCTGACAATGAATTTGTAGAACCGTTCAAGGAAAAACTTATGGAAGTTCAAGAATTCTTGGAAAGATACGACGATGGAGAAAGAGACTTTAGCGGAATCGTTCTCCGTGACGTAACTTGTATGTACAATATTCATTTAAGTGGAGTTAATCTCAGTCATGCTAACCTCAGTGGAGCAGACTTATGTGGTGTTTGGTTTGAAGGTGCCGATCTAAGTGGTGCAGACTTGAGCGGAGCTAATCTTGCTGAAAGCGTCCTCCTCCGAGCGAATCTGAGCGAAGCTACTTTGAATGAAGCTAATCTAACACGGGCTTGTTTGCGCAATGCTTATCTTGACGAACCTCTGATGGAGAGAGCAAATCTAACGGAAGTAGATTTGAGCGAAGCAATTATATTCTGGTCAGATAGAAGTTTAAGATATACCAGAAGATATACTGATGTAATTCTCTGCGATACGATCTTACCTGATGGAACAATTAGAAATGACCACTGCACTACATTGCCTGATGGAACGGTTAGAAATGACCCCCGCCTATAATTTTTAATTCAGGACTTACGCACCAAGCGCCATATCTAGTAGGGGCGTTAACGATAGTTATGCGAATCAAATGGCATTTGCTAATGCAGAGCTGCCGAATGGCGCCCCCTACAAATAGAGTATTGTCTAAGAATTTGCGTAAGTCCTGATACAAAAAAAGCGCTCTGCACAGTTTGAGCATTGTCAGTGTACTACATCCATCCGTGCATCCGTGGCCAAATCCTTGTCTTACCCTGACTTCATCTAAAGCACTATTTTAGCTGAAACAGTCCACTACAAGAAGCTCCATCTAATCTTCCGCAAATTCTGTATATTTCCTCAAATTAGGTGGGTGATAGGCCAAAACAATATCTTGTGCAGGTACACCTTTTTCTATTAATTGCTCGGCGATCGCTTCTTCAGTCCCGTCATGTTGCACCCAGATTTTTCCATCAATAATATCCACATGAATAGAACAACCATAAATTCTGGTATTGTTATTTCTCCACCCTAAATTTACCATTTGATAATGGTCTCCTTCGCGGTCAAAAACAGTTTGACTTTTGATGGGGTCATTAGGAGAACGAAAATTAGCCCTTGCTGTTAGTAACTCCTGAATTAATTGACGATATAAATCTAATTTATCCATTGAGCGATCGCCTCTTTTTCAACATCATAAATAATTAAGAGAATTTGGTTACGATGAATTACAGTTTAAATAAATGGATACTTGAAAAAACGCTTATAAATCTCTAAAGTAACTGCTAAATACAATCGTTTTTCTGATTCTTGTTCTTCCAAAGCAATACGATAATTAATGAATTACCCTACTGCAACGTGAAACTCATAAATTGTTGAAGCTGCCAAAAAAGTTTTAATTTCAACAGCGATTTTTTCACCATCTTTTATTGCAGCAATTAACTTTTATGCACCTAAATCAATATAAAAATCAACAAAGCCTAGATCGATACGTTCAACAATTAATAATTAATAATTAATAATTAATAATTAATAATTAATAATTACCTCTCCTTGAAAAGAAGAGGATTGACTCAAAGGAATTTTTTTATTTATTATCCCCTTAAAAGGAGAGGTTTTAAACCACAATTTTTCGATAAGGGTCGTGAGTAATTGTCCAACCTTCATTTTAAAGGGCAGTTTTAACAAGCTGATGAAAAATATATTTTGCAGGCATTGTACCGTTTCACGGAAGTTAAAGGTCAAAAATAAAAGGTAATGCATTAAGATTTTATAGGCTCAAAACTTTGACTGATAAATGATAACTGAAATGATAACTGATTTGTTGGGTTGCGCTGGCGCTTAACCCAACCTACAATAGAATAAATTTTTAAATTCATTATAACTATGTCGGTGCAAAACCAAACAAAACTTAATCAACCATCTTTAGAAAAACACTTAAAGAATTACTTTGGTTATGATTCATTTCGCCCCGGGCAAAAACAAATTATTGAAACAGCACTTCAACAAAAAGATATGCTAATTGTGATGCCTACTGGTGGGGGAAAATCTTTATGTTTTCAATTACCAGCATTACTCAGATCGGGCTTAACAATAGTAGTATCTCCTCTCATTTCTTTGATGCAAGACCAAGTAGCAAGTTTACAAGATAATGGTATTGCTGCAACATTTTTAAATAGTAGTCTTGGAATGACAGAAACTCGAAAACGAGAAACAGATATTATGCAGGGCAAAATAAAACTTTTATATGTTGCTCCAGAGAGATTATTGTCAGAGAGATTTTTACCATTTTTAGAGTTAATTAATACTCAACAAGGTATCTCTACTTTTGCCATAGATGAAGCTCACTGTGTTTCAGAATGGGGTCACGATTTTCGCCCAGAATATCGACAATTACAAATGTTACGAGAAAGTTATCCAGATGTGCCGATGATGGCTTTAACTGCTACGGCAACAAAACGAGTCCGGGGAGATATTATTGCTCAATTAAATTTACAACAACCTTATATTCATATTGCTAGTTTTTTCCGTTCAAATTTATATTATGAAGTTCGTCAAAAAACTAATGCTAAAAATACTTTTGCTGAAACATTGCAAATAATTAGAAAACTTGGTGGTTCTGGAATAGTCTATTGTAATAGTCGAAAAAAAGTTGATGAAATAGCTTATAAATTACGACAAAATCATGTATCTGCATTACCTTATCATGCAGGAATGGATGATGAGGAAAGAACTATTAATCAAACTAAATTTATCCGAGATGATATTGATGTAATTGTGGCAACTGTAGCTTTTGGTATGGGTATTAATAAGCCAGATGTCAGATTTGTAATTCATTACGATTTGCCTAAAAATATCGAGGGTTATTATCAGGAAACTGGGAGAGCAGGTAGAGATGGGGAACCTGCTAAATGTACTTTATTTTTTAGTTATGGCGATAAGAAAAGTATTGAATATTTAATCGCTCAAAAAGTTGATGAACAGGAACAAAGAATTGGTTATCAACAGTTAAGGCGAATTCTTAATTATGCTGATGCTACTGAATGTCGCCACCGAATTTTATTAGGCTACTTTGGTGAAGATTTTCCTGAAAATTGTGGAAATTGTGATAATTGTAAATATCCCAAACCAATAGAAGATTGGACTATTGAAGCAATGAAGTTTTTGTCTTGTGTGGCAAGAACTAAAGAACGGTTTGGTATGAATCATATTATTGATGTTTTAAGAGGTTCTAAAAGTCAGAAAGTTTTAGATAGAAAACATGACAAACTTTCTACTTATGCTATTGGTAAAGATAGAAGTTTTGATGAATGGAAACATTTGGCAAAATCTCTCTTAAATCAAGGTTTAATGGAAGAAACAACTGACGGTTATTCAGTGTTGAAACTTAATCAAAATAGTTGGGATGTAATGGGGCGAAGAAAAAAGGTAGAAATTGCCATAGAAAAGAAACGTAAAATCGAAAAAACTACTACTTCTTTAGCTGCAGATGAACAAAGATTATTTGAAGAATTGCGGGCATTACGAAAACGAATTGCTGATGAACAAATGGTAGCTCCTTATGTAGTTTTTCCAGATACAACATTACAACAAATGGCACAGAAACGACCTCAAACTTTGGATGAATTTATTCATCTTTCTGGAGTGGGTGATATGAAACTAAATAAGTATGGTAAAAAGTTTATTCAAACTATTAGAAATTATTGTGCGGAGAATGGTTTACCTGCTAATTCAGAACCTATTCGAGAGTTAGCAAAAGTTGTAGATAATGTTCCTTCTTTGACTCAAATAGAAACATTAGAATTACATAAACAAGGATTAAGTATTGATGCAATTGCTAATCAAAGAGGAATTAGTTCTGGTACTGTTGCTAGTCATTTAGCTGAATTAATAGAAAAAGACCAACCAGTAGATATTGATAAATTAGTAACACCAAAACATCAGGAAAAAATTATTGCTGCAATAGAAGAAATAGGAGATGGAGCATTGAAACCTATTTATGAATATTTACAAGAACGTTATAGTTATAATGAAATTAAATTAGTTAGAGCATATTGGCGGAGCGATCGCTTAGATTTTTAGTAAAAATAGCCGTTCAGTTCGTAGTAGGGCTTTAGCCCCTTAATCTTAAATCAGTTCGTAGTAGGGCTTTAGCCCTTTAATCTCAAATCAGTTCGTAGTAGGGCTTTAGCCCTTTAATCTCAAATCAGTTCGTAGGGCTTTAGCCCCGTTCGTAGTAGGGCTTTAGCCCCTTAATCTTAAATCAGTTCGTAGTAGGGCTTTAGCCCCATTCGTAGTAGAGCTTTAGCCCTTTAATCTCAAATCAGTTCGTAGGGCTTTAGCCCCGTTCGTAGTAGAGCTTTAGCCCTTTAATCTCAAATCAAGTGATACAGTTGTCTACTCTATACTTTCTTCCCTTTCTCGATCCTCACTCCTGGGTCTTCCGTCGGTCTGAAAGAGGGCTAAAGCCCAACTACGAGCGGAAAGAGGGCTAAAGCCCAACTACGAGCGGAAAGAGGGCTAAAGCCCAACTACGAGCGGAGCGGAAAGAGGGCTAAAGCCCAACTACGAGCGGAGCGGAAAGAGGGCTAAAGCCCAACTACGAGCGGAGCGGAAAGAGGGCTAAAGCCCAACTACGAGCGGAGCGGAAAGAGGGCTAAA
>JAXHSW010000014.1:70057-83603 GCA_034190295.1 Cyanobacteriota bacterium
GCCCAACTACGAACTGATGACTATTCCCTACTACCCAACGCCGAAATAGTTCCACTTTAAACTGCCAGTTTCCCTCAGTTTCCATAATGACATCGTGGCGAGCAAGAGTTTCAAGAGCATCATTTAATATACTTTCTTCTAAACCTGTAATTTCCTGGATAGTGGCACGACTACAACCTTCGGGATAGTCAGCTAAACCTCTAAGAATATCTTGCTGTCCCGGTGCATCTTGAGCCGCTTGGCCCCAAACTCCTGTGAAATAATAACGCCCATTCTGGAATAGTTCATTTTGACGAATAATGGCTTCCACATCTGCAACGGTAAAAATAGGTTCCCTTGGTTTTCCCTCCTCGAACGTTTGCTCGTTGTAGCGACGGACAAGTAAAAATCCCAGTAGTTGTACTAAGTAGGGTTGTCCGAATGTTAGGTCGTAAATGCGGTCCATTGCTTCTGGTTCGTAGGTGAGCAGGAAGTCTGGGTTTGGGTTGGCAAGGAGTTGTCTGGTTGTTGCTCTATTCAAAAAACCGACGCGGATGGGAATTACGCTGGCAAAAAATGGCTCAAAGTAATCTTCTGTCATTTCTTCAAGAGTGTGCAACCCGGCGAAGGCAAAGGCAATTTTCGGACTCATCTGCACGAACCCCCGCAATACTTTCATAAAGTTAGCTGGAAGTTGTTCTACCTTAATTAGATTTTCTATTTCTTCAAATTCATCGAGGGCAATAATTAAGCGTTTGTTCTCTAATTTTTGAATTGCCTGTTGTAAGTAGAGTTTAAAGGTTCGTTGGGGAAGTTTCAGAAGTTTGTCTGTGTCTGGTGGGGGAAAGCTGAGAGCTGCTGAAATTTCATCACTTATTGCTAAAAATATTTCACCCATTCCCTCAGAAATAGCTGCTAAATTTTGGAGGTTGACATAAACAACTTGAATATCTAAACCGGAATAGTTAGCAACATTCCGTAGAATAGATGTTTTTCCCATGCGACGATGACCGTAGAGAACAACTGACTGCTTGTGAGAATTCATCACCCAAAGTTCCTCAAGCTGTCTGATAATATCTTCCCGACCTACAAATAAGTCACCCTCTACTGGGTCGCCAATGACATAAGGATTTTCTACGGGTTTAGTAATAGATGTATCTCCGATATCTTTGGCAATGCTTTCTAAAGCTTTTTGCCAATTTTGAGCAATACGGACAATTAAAGCCCATTCAGCTTCGGGAATTGTATCAGCATTATCTAGGATTTCTGTTAATTGACCTATAGCTCTGGCAAGGGCAAAAGCACGAGCTGACTTTGAGATTGCCTCTAAAACAAGTTGCGTATCTTCAACAACGCGACGCAAACCTTTGAGCGCTTCCCAAGTGGTGGGGCGTAGATAAGGTTCGGGTGGAAAGTTGGGAATTTGTATTTCGGCAAGGGCACCAAGAGATGTTGGTGTTTTAAATTGAGTTAGGGTTTGAGCAAGTAGAAACATTTCCTCGCCGTAGAGGAGAGAGCGTACTTTCTCAAATGCTGCTGTTGCTTCTTCGGGTTCTTCTTCGTGGAGATGCCAGAAACCTGCAGCTATTGCACGGGGTGGAGTATCTAAACGAGTAGGTGCTGAGAAGACTACTAACTTTTTTACTAGAGATGCAGAAGCAAATTTTACAAGTTTCCAATCATAAGGATTTTCTGCTAGCTGAGAAATTCGATAAATCATCTGTTCTGGGGGAGTTTCTGCTAGTACCTGATTTATAGCATTGACAACCGGAATAAACTGTAAGCTATATCTTAAGAGTCGATCGATATTTTCTAAACCTAGTTGCCAATCATTTCTTAACCAAAGTTTTAAGCGATTTGTTAGTAAAGGTAAGGGAATAGGAGTAATAGGAGTAATTCGAGGCAGCAGCCAACTACGATTCTGAATTGAGATCAAATTGAGTGGTACACCAATTAACCAGTTTTCTGGACGCAAAATCGTCACGCCGATCGCCGCGCCAAACATCACGATGGCCACCATGCCAAACATCACGCCGACCACGCCAAACATCACGCTGGCCACCATGCCAAATATCACGTCAAACATCACACCGGCCACCATGCCAAATATCACGTCAAACATCACGCCGGCCACCACGCCGACCGCCACGCCATAGCTCACGCCGAACCCCACGCCGACCACCACGACGACCGCCACGCTGAACCCCACGCTGACCACCACGCCATAGCTCACGCCGAACCCCACGCCATAGCTCACGCCAAACATCACGCCAAACATCACGCCAAACATCACGCCAAACATCACACCTCCCCAATCAATCGTAAAACCGATTTCCTCAAGCAATCCACAAATTAAATAAGGAGTACAAATTGTCAAAATCAATCCCTGAAACCATAATTTCCACCGGTTAGGATGCTGATGCAGAAATTCTAGCTTACTTTGCCAGGTTGTTTGTTCCGCAAAACCTTCTCCCCCCCCATAATTTTCCACATACCACCGCAACGCCTGGGGAAAATAAAACACCCAATACAACAACCGCAAATAATCCAAAGGATTCCAGATAGAAAGGGGACGCTTCAATTGTGGCGCTAGATCCAGACGGGGAACAGAATCATTGTTTTTTTTCATCATTGTTTATCAAATCTATTTGGATATCTAAGCTGTTTTATAAGTTGTTGGGTTTCCTTACATCAACCCAACCTACGCTTATTGCGCTCATTCAGAAATTACTTTTAACTTTTGACTTTTGACTTTTGACTTGCGGGTAGCGTTACCTTTCCAAAATCCCCACAAGCACATCAACCAAAGCCTCTACATCCCCAGGAACCCTCAAAGAATCAATATTTTGCTGAATTAAACGTTGTTTTTTATCCAATATACCAAATATCCAAAGTTCGCCCATAGTCACACAACCAAAAATTAAATCCTGTTCCGGTTCCCATTCTGATAATGCAATTAACTCCACAGCTAGCTGGGTAAAACCTCGCGTCATATCGTCATTTTTTGCCTCAATTACTAACAGTTGAGAATTAGATTGTAGCAAGTAATCAAGATTACCCTTTAACCTTTCATTCACACTCAAAGGATATTCAATTCTGAGCTGACATTGACAGTAACGAGCAGCCTCTAAAAGCACTGGAGCAATTAAAATTTCTCGCCGTGCTGCTTCACTACTCAAACTGACTAAAGGCAAAGTTTCCTCTATTCGCTGCCGTAATTCTGGTAAACGTTCCAGTTGCCGACTTGATGTAGGTAAAGACAATTTTGCTCTTTTGAAATTGTAGTCAAATTCAGCTAAAATGTCGTCTGTTTCGTAGGGCAACTCAAAGTAAGAACGAAAGGTATAAGATTTATTTTCCTGAAGAATAGAATGCTTAGACATAGGGAAGTTAAAAGTCAAAAGTTAAAAGTAAGACCGATTTGTTAAAAATAGGAGGAGTTTTATCCCCTCCAATTCCATCTTTACTATAATTTCATCAATTTTCACCTCCAAATCTAGCTAATAATTCGTCACGAGATAAGTTAGATAACTGTAAAATTAGCCTGTTCAAATCTTCTTTTGGCAACTCCATAATCTGTTCAATAATTACCTCTAGCTGGTCATCTAATTGGCCAAAGCGAAATACAAGTAAGTTTTCAAGCATTTCTCGACGTCCTTCTTGTTTTCCTTCTTGTTTTCCTTCTTGTTTTCCTGATTGAGTAGCCTCTTGTAAACGTTGGGAAAAAAGTGGTGATAATCTCATAATTAACTCCCTATCTTCTGGATCTTTATCTGGATTTACTTCTATATTACTCAGCAAATCTGCTAATAACAATAAAGCATTTTCTCGATGGATATTATCCTTGGGCAATGCTTCTAATTCATCAATGGCTTGAGACTGAACTTTTCCTCTACCTAATATTCTCAGCCACATTGTTTCTGGTATTCTTGGTAATTGATGAATCACTACTATTGCTGTGCGGAAATATTCTCCTAAAAAGTAAATTCCCGAACACCAATTTTCTTCATCTAATTTAGCTCTAAATCCATCTAATATTTTCTGAGAAGCTGTAGGAGTTAATATCCATAATTTCGGATAATCATCTATAGAAATACGAGTTTTATTTCGGTTCGCTATCAAGCAACAGTAAAATTCGATATTCCTTGATATTTCTTTTTAATTTATAACCGCTACACTTTTCAATACCAACTTCATCACAAAGTGCTGCATAAAAATCATCATTACTATGAATATTTTGCAAATCTATATATATTGGCCTTCGAGGTTGCCTGAGATATTGACTAGCTTTTTGAGCGATCGCTTTCAACAGAGAAGATTTTCCCACTCCACTATTGCCAATAATAGCAACACTACTACCACTATTCAGTACCTCAAAAATCCTATTAATTTCTCGCTTTCTATTAAAAAATAATTTTGGATTATCTATAATTCCACCTACTGGAGTAAAAGGATTAGAAACTTGTTGTTGAGATTCTGCTGAAATACTGGGATTTTGTTGTCGAGCGTACCGATTCTGATATTCTGTTTCTAACCATTCTAATAAGATTGGAAACTTATTTTTTCCAATATGATTTTTGCTGGCTTCAAATTTACGATATACTTTCGTTTTTCGTTTTTTATAAGCTTCCTCATTATCATCACCCATGACAAGACTACAAATTTCTGTCTCATCTTTCTTCAAATTTATCCTTTCAAATCTTCCCAAAAAGAACTCTTGTTCTGCTAAGGTCAATTTATATTCGACAGCAACGCTTTGCAGAAAATTACCCCATTGTTTCCAATTTTCCATCAGCCAGACTTGTGTTTTGTCGTATTTAGTATAGTTGAAAATCTGCCTTATCACAAAAGGGGAAGATTATTTCCCCCAAATTCCACTTAGCTAAATTCTCAGGGGTAAGTTTTTGGGTCTTATAAAATCAAGAAACATTTCATATCCTGAAATTGTAGATTAATTTTAGGATCAAAAAAATTATGCAAAAAGAATGTAACCAAAATAATTGTTTGTGGGTAAAAGATAACAACAACCGCAACCATTATATGTGTCTTAAATGTGGTAGAGAACGTTGGTTAAGCAAGAGGAGATGGAGATTATCTGTACTATTAATTCTACTCAAATCTGGATTATTTATTGTACTCAAAACAGTTTTATCAGCACTTTTCCTGGATTGAAATTCTGTGAATAAACAAACATTAAAATCAGAGCATTGACTTAATCAAAAAATAATTTATAGAATAAGAGAAAAAGGTTGAAATTTGCTCCCCTCTCCCCCACTCCCTGTAGGGACGTTGCATACAACCTCCCTACCTACTCCCTGACCTATCCGTGTATCCGTGCCATAATCCGTGTGAGCCACTCCCTACTCAAATGAGTACTAACCTCGCAAAATAAAGTCGCCTGCAGTTAAAGTTACATCAGTACCTACATTAGCAAACTCAGCACCATTACCAAAACCTGCTGCAGCGCCATTTGGATTATAGAACACACTACCAGTTGATGTACTCTGAACAATTAAAGCTGAAGAAGTAGCAGCAGCAGCATCTGAGGCAACCACAGCAAATTCGCCATCAACACTAAATCCTGCTCCAGCATCACTTGCGATCGCAACAAAAGTATCTAGGTCAAGGAGTATCAAATCTTGCCCTTGATTGAAATCAGTAATTGTATCTACACCTACATCATCCGTCGTAAATGCATCGTTAGTGTTGAAGATAAAGCGGTCAATACTTGCACCACCAGTTAGAGTATCGTCCCCAGCACCACCATTGAGGCGATCGCGACCTTGACCACCATTTAAAATATCATCACCTTCACCGCCAAGCAGATGATCGAACCCAATGCGACCTGCCAAAATATCATCGTCATCACCACCTATGAGTAGGTCACTACCCCGACCACCAACTAACCAGTCTCTTCCACCACGACCATTTAAAGTATCATCACCTCCAAGACCGGAGAGATGATCCCCTGTATCGGAACCATTTAGAAGATTCTCACCAGAAGTATCAGCCGTATTTTGTAAAACACTGATGCGAGCTATTTCATTACCAGCACCATCATCTACTGTAGTGAAATCAGCGTCAGGACGTGCCTCTAAAATATTCCCTGGTGCGCCACCACCTATTCTCTCACTGCCAATAAAACCAGGGTGTAATGACACAGTTTCATCTTCATCTACTCCTGTATCTGCATCTTCTTGCCCTAATCCTAATGTATTTGCAGGTTCTTCATCATTTTCTTCCGTTCCTGCATCCCAAACTCGATCTCCAGTAACAACAAAATCAGCTCCTAAGAAATCACCACTGTCATCAAAAATCTCAAAAGCAACGGGATTGCCATTACCAATGAAAGCATCATTACTGGGCACAATCATCGAAGCATAGCTAAAGTATCTGTCCTGACTTTCATCTACGGTAAATTCCTCCACGCCAATGTTTCCTTGGAAAAAAGGCCCAGATGGCCTTTGAACTATTCCTTGAACTCCACTATTGTCAAATTCAGTAGATATAGTAGTTGTAAATTGATCTGTTGGTTCAATAATACCATCTTCAGCTAACCTTTCCAGACCGGGAGTCGCAGCTTCATCTGGATTAAAAAGATCGAAGCCACCATCCTGAAATCCTACCCACATTGGGGACAATAATATACTACTTTCTGCCTCTGCTCCAGCAGCCACATTCTGAACTAAAACTGTAATATCAGCCATAAATTTTTTTCCTTATTAATGACCAGATTGATGCATAAAATTTTAGCATGGCAAATACAATTTGTGAATAGATAGGATATATTTATGCCTATTTTTGATACATATAAACTAATTTAACTTGATTAAAATCAACTAATTAAGGCTCAATTATGGTGTTTTTTATTTAACTTTTTATTTGAGTAAACTAAAAAATTATTTTTGGGTAGGGAATAGGGAGTAGGGGCGAATGGCGATAGTTATGCGAAGCCAACGGCCGTTTGCTTGCCCATACTCCGCAGGTGCCCGTACAGCTAAAAAAATTGAAAAAAAGTAAGTCCTGAGTATATTTCGGTAATATTTCAGCTTCTGTTTTTACCAAAAAATGAGATCCACGCGCCTCCCCTTTTCAGGGGATGAAAAAATATTCAGTTCCGTATTTCAAGCCTCCGACTTTAGTGGTCGGTACTGATAACTGATAACTGATAACTGAAATGAACCCTGCTATCTGAGTCAAGCTACAGATTCAGATTGAACTGTTACTCTTTCCACTTCTAAACAAACTTGCTCTACTTTTGGAGTAAAACCCAGGAATAGCTGCACCTTTTTTGCAAATTCTTCTGGGTTACCGCTGACATAGAAGCTAGTACAGTGCGGAGAGCGATCGCTTGACACCCCCAAACGTTGAAGTTCCCGAGCAGCAGTGCTAACAACAGCCATGGCAGGGTCTACTATTTGGACTGAATTACCTAAAATTTGTCTAAAAAAATGAAGTAGATGTGGATAGTGGGTACAACCTAAGATCAAAGTATCTATCTGTTGTGCGATTAGGGGTTTAAGATATTGTCGCACTACCTCAAAAGTATACACATCATTAATGCGACCTTGTTCAATCAATGGTACTAAAGCAGGCGCCCCTACTTGAAATACTAAAACTGAAGGATCTAATTTAAGAATAGTATTCAGATAAGCATTGCTGTTGACTGTCTGTCGAGTGGCGATGACACCTATTTTTTTGCTACCTCTGTTGACAACTGTATTTGCACCAGGTTCAATCATACCAATAATGGGAAAATTGTATTCAACTGCTACTCGATCTATTGCAGCAGCAGTAGCAGTATTGCAAGCAACGATCGCCATTTTTATGCCCTGATTTTGCATCCAGGTTAGCACTTGACGTACAAATCGTACAATATCTGCTTGAGATTTTGTACCATAGGGGAGTCGTGCTGTATCAGCAAAATATATAAAGGTCTCTCTGGAGAGTTGGCGATATGATTCTTTTAAGACACCAATTCCACCCACACCACTATCAAAGATGCCAATTGGATTTCTCTGTAGTTGTCTAGATTGAGTTTGCCCTGGGTAAGAGGTAATATATTGACCCTTATTAAATTGATAAAAAATATTTGTCATCGTTACAATAGAATTGACAAAAAATAACAGGTTTGGAGCCAAACCTTTCTAGATAGGAATAAATTAGGGTTAGCATCTATGATTTGCTGCTGACCCTTTACCTTTAAGCACTATAGTGTCGATCGAAACCGGATTTAGTATGAATCTTAAATCTAATTGTTGAGATTACCGATCTGAGCCAAAAGTTTAAAAAAAGAAGTCAACAGTCAAGGGCTAATATTATCAAAATAACATGGGTCTAAAACCCCGCCTTTTAAGGCGCAATATTTTTGGAGCGGGGCTCAAATCCCCTACTTCCCCTCCAGGGAGGGGAAAAAAGAAGCAAGAAAACGACTGAGGAGTTAGGAGGACCGAGTCAACCCACCCCTAACCCCTCCCTGGAGGGGAAGAAAGAAGCAAGAACCCAGAAGAAGAGGAGGAAAAGGAGAAAGTCTTTTTTATCACTAATTATCCGGCGTTGCATAAATACGGGATGATTTTAATAGTCTTGTGGAATGGGCATCTTGCCCGTTCCTTATCAAAATCATAAGGGTCGCGCAATCCAGCCTTTTAAGGCACAATATTTTTGGAGAGTTGCTCAAATCCCCTACTTCCCCTCCTGGCTCCCCTCCACGGTCGGGGCGGGGGTGGGTTGGGTTAGGGTTGACTTCTAACTTCTGACTTGCAGACTTGCTGACGCGCGTTAATCTGTGCAGCCTTACATTACATAAAATTGGTATCATACTTTTTTATTAAAAATTGCTATAAATGCTCTTAAATTATCATCTATAAATAATTTGGTGGTGCATAATCATATAGAAATAAATAGCTCAAGATAACCTGATAAAAATCTCGATCTTCATTTTTATTAGGTAAAGGAAAGGTTAAGAATATGATGAAAACTATAAATAAATTTATAAATTTCAGATGTGAGTTTAGTATAAATACTTAATCTGAAGTAAAATGGAAAAACACATAGTTTATAATTTTTGTAAAATATGTTTATATTTGTCGTTCGGAATATTCAAGAAAGTTAACAATTAGCTCTTCAAGAAACAAGCAACGGCATATTTGATTGGAACCTCAAGACAAACAAAATATTTTATTCCACAAACTGAAAAGCAATTTTAGGATATTCTGACTCAGAAGTTGTCCACTTGCTTTCAAGGTGATAGAGGTCAGCAATGCTAAACAGGGTTAGGAGCAAATTCAGGTATTTCATCCTCAGTTAATTGTTACTGATTTGGTAATGCTTTTAATGAATTAAAGTAAAGAATTTGGGCATCAGAAAATCATCAAGATTTACCAGTTATTACATCATCTGGAAGTGTATTTGAAGTAGTTCGGCATCTTAGCTAAAAATACTCAAGAACAAAATACTCAAATTTTACAATGGTCATTAATTATTCTTTATTACCTATGTTTCCTTACTTCAATAACCACCTTGATTTAGGTTCCACTGTAAAAGAGTTACCACTTCATAGTATCCGAGTTGAAATTGATGAATCAGGAATTAGATTAGCTAAAATTTTTGAAGAAAATCCTCTACTTCCAGGTATTATTTTAACAAGTTCGGGTAGATTCATTGGTATGATTTCCCAACAGCAATTTCTCAAAACCTTGAGTCGCCGATATGGAAGAGAAATTTTTTTAAATCGTTCTGTTAAGGTTCTATACGACTTTATTAAATATGAATTATTAATCTTCTTAGGAGATACACCTATTGTAGATGCTGCTGATAAAGCAGTAAAAAGACCTCAAGAATTTATTTATGAACCAGTTATTGTAGAAAATTCTCCAGAAGATTATCAAGTTTTAGAAACTCAAAAATTACTTATTGCTCAATCTTATATTCATCAACTTGCTAAAGATTTATTACAGAAACAAACTCAAGCACAACTAATTCAAACTGAAAAACTTGTAATGTTAGGGCAAATGGTAGCAGGTTTAGCCCATGAACTGAGAAATCCAATTAATTGTGTGGCAGGTAATTCTAAGTTTATGTCTGCTTATTATCAAGACTTTCTGAAATTGATTAATACTTATGAAAAAAATCTGACTGAACCGATAAAAGAAGTTGAAGATTTAAAAGAAGATATTGATTTTGAATTTGTCAAACAAGATTACTTAGAGATGATGAATAGTATAGAAATTTCGGCTGACCGAATGATGCAACTGGTTAGTAGTCTCCGCAATTTTTCTCACATGGAAGGTACTAAACACAAAGAAACAAATATTCATGAATGTTTGGATGGTACTCTATTAATTTTAAAGAATCGTTGGAAGATTAGTGGAGTTGAAATTATTAAAAATTATGGGGATTTACCGTTGATTTTTTGTCATTCTGGTCAAGTTAGTCAAGTGTTTATGAATTTGATTACGAATGCTCTTGATGCTCTAGAAGAATATCAAGAAAAAGACACTGATAGTAGACCGGGTAAAATATGGATTCATACTGAAGTTAAAGATTTATCTGAAAATACAGATCGAAATGTGGATAAATCTGCTAATGACATAGAATTAAATTCTATTTATGAAATGAAAGGTAGTGTGATTTCTACTAAAGAAACTAAAGCAATTTATGGTTGGCTCTCAATTCGTATCGTTGATAATGGACCTGGTATTCCCTACGAAATTCAAAAGCAAATTTTTGATAGATTTTTTACTACAAAAGCTGTTGGTAAAGGTACTGGTTTAGGACTGGCAATTAGTTATCAAATTATTGTTGATAATCATCAGGGAAAGTTACAGATTAATTCAACTCCAGGAGTAGGAACTGAATTTGAAATCTTGTTGCCTATAAAGTAATTGTTAATTATTAATTATTGAAAGTATGGTTAGTGCAACTCTATTACTAATTGTTATATTTAATCCATTTCCTAATTGAAGTAGTGCTAAAAGGGTTATTCTGACGATTTTTATAACCCTCAAACTCTAATTTTCCAGCTATATCTTGATAATTAATATCAAATTAATATGAAGCTGCATAGAATAATATCTCGATCGGGGTTGACTGTAGATCTAGATAGACAAGTTAATAAATTTCATAATTCTGTGCCACCTCAGATAAAATTGGTATAACACCTAAGACCTACAACCTACCACCTAATTTTCTAATTTTGAAGATAGAGGTTGATTTACCTGATGGGACAAATAGTCTCCAATCAGGCCAATAACTTTCCCTCAGAAATCACAGATTTTTTTTGCTCATCTTTAGACTCAAGAGAATCAAGCCATTCCTCGATAATCAGTCTACAAATTTCTGTTGTTGATTTTCCACTCTGTTTTGCAACTTTCTCTAACTTGGGCATCTTCTTTTTGCTAATCCTCAGACCTATAGATTTTTTGGTCAAGGCTTCAGGGTCTTCTTTAAATGTCCCATCAGGGTTTCTCGGTCTTCGTTTCTTCATACCTTTAACCTTTGCTAGCCATAGCTAAATTTTATTCTAGCAAGGGATACAAAGATTTGATAGTATATATTATTTATCTAGACCAATATCTTGACGCCCATTGCTAGCCTTGGCTATCATACAAATAGTAGGTGAAACTAATAGTCTCTTCACCAGTAAATGGAGAAACTGAATGTCTTTTTTGAGCTATCCGAGTCAACTAACTCAATTATTAAGGAGAAATAAAAATGAATATTCAAGACACAGTTATTGAGCAAATTTGCGAAGAGTTTAAAATCGATCTCAACAACAATAATCAGCAACTTTCAGTAGAAAATCTCAAAGATATTATCCGATGTACAACAAATAAAATGCTGATGGCACATTTTCAAATTTTACTAGATAACTATCTTGAAAATACTGATACAAATTCGGCTCTAAATCAACTCAGTGTTTTCGCGAATATAGAATCTGAAAATGATGCTAATCAAGTCAAAGACTTAAATGGTTTTCACGATATAGGCAAACAAATTGCAAATATTGAAGTTAGATTCCTAGAAACCACTCTTGGTTTAAGAGCTTAGTTTTAATGATTAAATAATCTCTTTGAGCTTGAGGAAGGAAAAAGAAAAAAATAAAAAGGAAGAAAGAAAAAGTGGATTGGAATAGTCTTTGACAAGCCACTCCGCATCTACCCCAAGAAAATCTAGATATCGTGTAGACAGTAGGGTATTAAAACTATAAAGAACATAAATCAATAAATTTTACAATAATCTTTTTTTTACCAATTTTAAATAAATTTACCTTACTCAATTCAATGAAGTGAATTCCTCGCAAAAAAACTACTAAATAAATATAAAAATAATGTAAGGATTCAGCTCTTAGCAGTCAGCACTTCCCTGCGGGATGCGCTCGCATTCAGCAAATAATGAATAATCCCTTATAAGCTTAAAGAAGCGTAATTTGACAGTAAGTTTTAACTATATCCAAATTTATCAATTGCTTTTATCTTCTCCTATCATCAATAGCTGATAGCTAATAGCTGACCGCTGAATGCTTACAAAATAATTAATTAAACTTAATTTTCTAGTGGAGGTCATTTCAGTTATCAGTTATCAGTTGTAAAAAAACAAAAAAATCATAAATTGTGCCTTGAAAAAAAATAGAAAATTCAGCATATTTCCTCACATTATGAGGTTGAAAAGCTCAAACAATTTTACCTAAATAACACGGGAGCTTAAGGAAGTCAGAAGTCAGAAGGCGCGAAGTCAGAAGTTAACCCACCCCTAACCCCTCCCAGGAGGGGAAGTAGGGGATTTAAACCCCGCTCCAAAAACCCTATCGCCTTAAAAGGCGGGGTTTTAGACCCATGTTATTTTGATAAAAGCCATCGTCATAGTCATTAATCATTGCACACAAAAATCAGATAGGTACAATTGTTTTTGCTTGGAATAAAGGTCTTCAACAATTAATAATTAATAATTAATAATTAATAATTAATAATTACCTCGAGAGTGAAAACGGATAGGATTGACTCAAAGGAATTTTTTGATTTATTATCCCCTTAAAAGGGGAGGTTTTAAACCACAATTTTTCGATAAAAATCCAATAGAATTAGGTCAGAAAAATAATTCAGAATTTGTACCAATTCCTACAGCTAGACTCAAAGAAAGAATAGCTCAATTATGTGAAGAGTATGGGATTATATTTATAGAAACCTCAGAAAGCTATACAAGTATTGCTTCGTTTTTAGATGGTGATATCTACCTAATTATGGTGAAAAACCCAATGATTGGAAACCATAAGCTATAATGTTACCCATCGATCATTAAACTTTTAACCAAAAAAAAAGCCCTCCAAATAGAGGACTTCTTTAATTCAATCAATCAACTAAAAATTAACCATTAATAGAAGGAGCTTCTACTGCAGCTAAATCTAGAGGGAAGTTGTGAGCATTACGCTCGTGCATTACTTCCATTCCTAAGTTAGCGCGGTTGATTACGTCAGCCCAAGTATTTACCACACGACCACTAGAATCGATGATGGACTGGTTGAAGTTGAAACCATTCAAGTTGAAGGCCATTGTGGACACACCTAATG
>JAXHSW010000140.1:0-25223 GCA_034190295.1 Cyanobacteriota bacterium
GGAAGAGGGAATAAATATATAGAAGGAAGAAGGAAGAAGTAATAAACAAATTAGAAAAAAATAAAAACAATCGAAATAGGTAGCTTATAGGATTGAATAAGTTATTTTATTGAATAAGTTATTTTTAGGCATAATTTTCAATTTTTTCTGTGGCATTCTTTTTTAAAATTGGTATTAGGCGTTAGGCAAAAAAAATCCCAAACAATAGACATCTCCAGAAAATGTTATTAAAGCTTTACCGAAGAATTAATAATTAATTAAGGTTTGCTTATGGAAAGTCTTTTTGCTCTTTGTAGGGACTCACTCCTAACTCCTCCCAGGAGGGAAAAAAGGCAGTAGGCAGTAGTTAGGACCTAGAATAAATGGGAATTACAGAGTCAGTAGCCAAAACAATAGTAAGAGTTATTTTTCGGCTTTTGCTTCGGTGAAAATCCTCACTTTTTTAACCTACGCTTGCTGAAAAGCTCATACTTTTTCAAGACATAATTTGCCTAAAACAAATATCAGTCAATGCTTTGATATTAGATCGGTAAGCCCTAATTAAATAATTAAATAATTAAATAATTCAGCTTTGTTAGCCTCCCCTTTCAAGGGAAAAAAAATAATTTTTTTCCTTTTAGTCAATCCTCTCCCTAAAAGGGTGAGGTAATTATCCATTATCCATTATCCATTAATGAAGCTACCCTTCCAAAATCGGTATCTTTGGAGATTTATAAAAAGTAAGCTTTTGCACATCACAGATTTGCAAAAAAAATCCTTAACTTAACCGTATTTTCTGATAAACCATACTTGGTATAAGTATTTTGGAATTATACCATAGTAATTATTAGAGAAATATCCTGTAAGATGTTTGACATTTTTTTTATAACTAATTATCAAAATAATATGGGTCTAAAACCCCGCTTTTTAAGGCGATCGGGTTTTTGGAGCTTTTCTCAAATCCCCTACTTCCCCTCCACCGGAGGGGTTAGGGGTGGGTTCTCCACGGTCGGGGCCCGCGGGTGGGTACACTTGCTGACTTCTGACTTCATTAACTGATGCTTTGATTTAAGATATTTGTGAATGTTTTTTACTATTATTAATTTAGCTGAAATGAATCTAAAAATTTTTCTACTGCTCCTGGAATTTCGCTTTCTGTTTCTATTTCACTTGCTCCAATCATATATAACCTTTTTCCTGCCAAGTAAAATCTGAATGTAATAGTTTCTACATCATTTGTTAGTACAAATTCCCGCACTGAAAATCCTGATGATTTGTAGGAATTATCCCTACTCAATTCAAAATCTTTAACATCAATAATTTTGTTTTTCACTTTTACTAAAATATCTTGTTTTTGAGCCAATTGATTACTATTTAAAAACCCGGAATAAGCAACTACAAATCTTGCTGATTTGGGATGACTTGCAAAGACTTTAAAATTAATATTTCCATTGTCAGTTTCAATAATTTCTGTCTCTGCAGTCATTCCACCTGTAGGCATCCAGATGGTAAAATTACCTTCTTTAAAAATAAACTTTTGCCATTCTATCTGCCCAAATTCAATTGTTAATACAGATTGGGGTTTCTGTATTTCTAGTTTTTTCATTTCCTGTTCTATCTGTAGTCGTCCTTTTTCAAAAAAATCTGGACGATTATTCAAAGAAAAACGAGTTTGTTTGTCTATAGTTTGCCTGGAATTATATAATTTAAAGTCCCAATTTCTAAAGCTAATATTGAAAACAGCTATGATTGCGATTAATAATAAATAAAGAATTGAGGATTGTCTTAAAAAAACAGGAATAATAGTTTTAGACTTTTTATCTATTTGGGAATTTTTCATAGTTCGTTAATTTTAGAGTGACTATATTTACATTATACTTAATATGTAAGTTATCAGCTATCAGCTATCAGCTATCAGCTATTAACTCATTATTTTGGCAGGAATAATTAGTCTCGAAGGAGAATGAAAAGTTACTAATGAAATTGGCGATCGGCGAAATTTTATTGTTGCTTGAATTTGTTCATACATCTGTTTGCGTAGCATTCCACAGGAAATGCTTACTTTAATATTAGACATCTCCAAAAATAAAAAATAAAATCAATTATTATCCATAAATTATCAATTATTCCCCTCCCAGGAGGGGTTAGGGGTGGGTTCCCTGTTCCCTGTTCCCAGCTCCGGTGTCCCCTATTTTCTGGAAATGTCTATTAAGTATGTTATAATAACTCAAGTTTTTACTTATACAAAATTATAGGAATTTCACCTTGTCAAAAAAACCATTAAAATCAAAACATCCTTTTTTACGTTTGCTTAACTATGGAGGTAGTTATCGCACTCAAATTTGGCAAGCTAGTATTTGCTCAATTTTAAATAAAATTTTCGACCTGGCACCTCCAGTTTTAATTGGAGCAGCAGTTGATGTTGTTGTAAAACAAGAAGATTCTCTGATTGCTCAATGGGGAATTCAAGATATTTTTGGACAGCTTCTGATTTTAACATTTCTGAGTTTAATTGTTTGGGGATTAGAATCAATTTTTCAATATACTTATGAACGACTTTGGCGCAGTTTAGCTCAGAATATTCAGCACGATTTACGCATTGAAACTTATAGTCATTTACAAGATTTAGAATTAGCCTATTTTGAAGAACGCAGCACGGGCGGTTTAATGGCAATTTTAAATGATGATATTAATCAGTTAGAAAGATTCTTAGATGTAGGAGCAAATGAAATAATTCAAGTGTTAGTAACAGTCATAATTATTGGCGGTGCTTTTTTTGTTTTAGCTCCTAGTGTGGCTTGGTGGGCAGTTTTACCAATGCCATTTATTATTTGGGGTTCGATTTGGTTTCAAAAATTTCTAGTGCCTCGTTATGCAGAAATGCGAGAAAGGGTAAGTTTATTAAACGGGCAATTATCTAATAATCTTTCAGGAATTACTACTATCAAAAGTTTTACAGCAGAAACTTATGAAGTAGGAAGAATTACTCGAGAAAGTGAAGCTTATAAAATTAGTAATAGACGAGCGATCGCTTTTTCTGCTGCTTTTGTTCCTTTGATTAGAATTATAATTTTTATCGGTTTTATCGCAACTTTATTATTAGGTGGTTTAGAAGCAGTTGCTGGTAGATTAGCTGTAGGTACTTATAGTGTCATGGTATTTTTAACTCAACGATTATTATGGCCTTTAACTCGCTTAGGACAAACTCTTGATTTATATCAACGAAGTATGGCTTCTACTAATCGGGTGATGAATTTATTGGATACTCCGATTACTATTTATCCAGGAAATATTGCTTTGCCTGTTGAGTCAGTTAAGGGAGAATTAGAGTTAGAAAATGTCACTTTTGCCTATGGGAAAAATTCACCTGTTGTGGAAAATATTTCTCTCAAAATTCCTGCGGGTAAAACTATTGGAATTGTCGGTTCGACAGGTTCGGGAAAAAGCACAATAGTAAAGTTATTACTGCGGTTTTATGAAATACAAGCAGGTAGAATTACTCTCGATGGAATGGAAATAAATCAGATTAATTTACAAGATTTACGGCGAGCAATAGGTTTAGTTAGTCAGGATGTATTTTTGTTTCATGGAACTGTGGCTGAAAATATTAATTATGGTTCTTTTGATGCAACTTTGCCAGAAATTATTGCCGCAGCTAAAATTGCTGAAGCGGATGATTTTATTCAGAAGTTATCTCATGGTTACGATACTATTGTTGGGGAAAGAGGACAGAAATTATCAGGGGGTCAAAAACAGCGAATTGCTATTGCTAGAGCTGTATTGAAAAATCCTCCTATTTTGATACTTGATGAGGCAACTTCAGCAGTGGATAATGAAACTGAAGCAGCTATTCAAAAATCTTTAGAAAAAATTACTCAAAATCGGACAACTATTGCTATTGCTCATCGTCTTTCTACTATCAGAAATGCCGATTGTATTTATGTTATGGAATATGGCAAAATAGTTGAGTTTGGTCGCCATGAAGAGTTATTAGAAAAAGCGGGAATTTATGCTGGTTTATGGCGAGTACAATCTGGTTTAAAGTAAGGTAAGCAGTCAGCCGTCAGCTATCAGCTATCAGCTATTGATTTTTTTTAGTTCTAGATAAAAGCTTTACTAATATTTATCCTAAAAAAATTGAACTTCACATTTAACTATGAATAAATTAAATACTAACCCACCTAATAAAGACAAAAATAATTGGCAACATCAATTAAATAAATTTGTCAGAAATAATCAAAAAGAATTAGCTGCTTTAGCATGGGGTCTAAATTTGGAAAAGGGAGAAACTGATGAGACAATTGGAATCGATTTAAAAGGAACACCAAAATTTGTATATTGTTCAAAAGCAGCTATAGAAACATTAAATCGCAATATTGATGATAAAATTCAGGAAATTTTAGGTTTGATAGATGGTTATAAACCAGAATTAGAAGTATTAATGATTGCTATTGGTGATGGTCAAATAAAGTTAGTTTATTTTCAACCGGAAATATCTCCACCTAATTGTTTTGAGCAATTGGGTCAGAATGTTGATACTTTATTAGAAATATTAGAAACAGGAATGAGTGAATTTATTCAGCTTTAAAGAAGCACCTCAGCGGTCAGCGATCGGCATTTTTTTTGATATCCCCTCGTGCCGCTACCCGGAATTCAAAAGTAGGGGCGAATGGCATTCGCCCTCAAAAGTATTGATTGGTAAAGCTTTTAGGATTTTGTAACTGGTTAGTTATTTCTGCCATCCTGCACTCGTTTGCGGAGCATTCCGTCAGGAAAGGAGATTTCAACTCCTCCTCAACCATTCGCGGGGATTTTTACCCAGAGCTATAAAAGCTGATAACTGATAACTGATAACTGATAACTGATAACTGATAACTGAAATGACCATACCTATTAACAAAATTCAGCTTAACCCAGGTAGTCTAATTACCCTTAATGACTTAACCTGGGAACAGTTTGAAGCATTTATGAAGGAAAAAGAAGCTAAAGGAATAAGGACACGAATTGCTTATATTCAAGGAACTTTAGCCATCATGTCTCCTCTCCCCGCTCACGAACGACCACACCGAATTATTAGCGATATTGTGAAAGTATTGCTGGACAGTCAAGAGCGAGACTGGGAAGAGTTCGGTTCAACAACCTTTAGAAAAAGAGCCAAAAAAGTTGGTCTAGAACCTGATAACTGTTTTTATATCCAAAATGCTCAAAAAATGCGTCCTCGAATGAGGATAGATATGACTGTAGATCCTCCCCCTGACTTAGCTATTGAAGTAGATGTAACTTCCAAAACTACTCTCGATGCTTATGAAGCTTTAGAAGTCCCAGAATTATGGATCTATACTGAAGAAAAATTCACGATTAAGGTTTTTACTGATGGATTATATGTGGAATCATCTATAAGTCCTACCTTTCCCGATGTACCCATTTTAGATTTAATTCCTAGTTTAGTTAAACAGGCATTCGCGATGGGTAGCAGTAAGATGCTAAGAGAATTTAGGAAGAAAATGAGTTAGAGTCCAGTATTAGACTGACACAGCTAAAATTGTGCAGAGCGCTTTTTTCTCCCTTATCGCCTTGTCTTCCTTGTTTTCCAAGTAAGCATCACAACCAAAAAGTAACGCACTATTTAAGGTGTGTCAGTCTACTACTTCCTTTTAACTTTTAACTTCCCCATCTCGTTGCTTATTAACAATTGTTTTCCAGAAAACTATTCTGAAAAAATGCCACGCACCCCTGCTAACAGATTGCCCCTTCGTAAATGTCCACCAAACAACATTAGTATTTTGGTGATTCGCCGAAAACCGAAGGTCAGGCGATTAAGAGTTATCATTAAGACATGAACGGCGCTCCACCGCCCAGATTGCAAGGCTGTTTTGCCTGTTAACAGTTGTGCGCAACTTCATAATTATAACATGGTTCAAAAACAGGGGATATCTATTTGATAACTTTTATCTTGAGTTGAATAACATATCAAATAAGAATTATGGGCTTGGCTGAGATTTCAGATATTCTAGAAATTCTAGTAACTCTTGGTAGGTTAAGTCTTCAGGCGAATATTTATAATAAGTGTCTTCAAGATAATTTTGTTCCCGTAGTCCGCTCCACCCTAAGCGAGCGACCTCTGTATTTTTTTGGGATAAAGCATCTAAAAAACAACAAAAATGATTCTGCACTTTTAGCAATTCTTCTACTGTAAATTGTTGAAGTGATTGTTTCCCGTAGACTTGCCTTAAATATATTCGCCTGTCTCTATTACTCCAATGCAACTTTCTGATATCGTCATTAATCAAAGCAATAATATCGGATTTAGTTATCAGTTGGGGAGCAAGACTGTTTTGCGTTTTTTTAGGTCTATATTTTTCTTTGATCCGAGTTACTTGCTGTTGAAATTTAGCTCCTTTTTCAGGATTTACCATACATACAAAATTAGCAAATCCTTCAATTGAAGCAATAAGATCGCCACCCTGAGAATTTCCCCAATGTCGATTTTCTAAACCGTCTTTTTCAAGATTGTATAGAGTAGCGCGGAAGCGCTTTAAAGTTTCTCTAGAAATATTCAACTCACTATTGACAACAATTCCAGTAACTTCTTGTCGCCGAGATTTCCGCATAATTCTAGTTTTATTTTCGTTAATTTCAAAGTCTTGCAATCTCACAATTAATCGTGTGTCTTTAAGAATATGAGAAATATGTTTGAGACTATCTCCAGAAGCAGAAAAAGTTAGGTCATCAGCATAGCGAGTATAATTAAAACCATATTTTACAGCCATTTCAGTTAACCTGCTATCTAACCTCCGACAAATAAGATTACTAATAGCTGGACTACTGGGAGAACCCTGGGGTAAGTACCGTTCTGTCCAAGATAGCAAATGATGCGGTTTTCCTTCCCATTCTATCTCTTTTAACTTGGGTGCAGTACAAATTAGACCAAAGATTATTGATGCTGTTTTTGAGTATCCAAAAGATTGAAAAACTCCTTTAACTCGTTTGTAGGAAATAGAAGGAAAAAAGTCTTTTAGATCGATATTGATAATAACTTCTTTGCCTAAGTGCGGTTGAGCATTCGTAACTATGGAACGTTGATTACAGAACCCGTGAGCAGCGTTGTGTGGTTGGATTTTTGTCAAAATATTATTCAGAATCCAGTTTTGTGCTTTTTTCAATAGAGGAATAGGTGCAGATATGTTTCGTTCTCCACCAGTTTTTTTTGGTATTTTAAAATGAGTATAGTGGTATTTTTTTTGTGAATAAGCTAGCCAACGTAATCCTGCAATACTAATTCCTATAGCAGCAGCAATCTCTTCATGAGAATTACATAATGGTAAGTTATTTTCCCTTAATCTCTTCTCATCAAATTCGGCATTTATTGCACGTTTTTTATGAATATAACAAGCACGTTCTAGTTTTTTAAAGAGCCATCTTTCGAGTCGCTCTAACTCTTCTCCTGCATAAGCAATTCCCTCTGATATCATCTCTTCATATTCCCAATCAGGAAGAAAATGTTCGGGAAATACTGCTGACAATTCATCATAATCTGTGTACCAATTATCCTCATAAAAAATCAAATCAAAATCATCCTCTCTAGGGGGAGATTCATGTCGATAATCACAACCAATTAACTTCAGCATTTTTTGAGACATAGCAGTGTATTCTCGGTCTCCTAAAAGTGAGGCAGCTTGTACCAAGTCTTCTCTAGCACCTTTGTCGTCTCTTTGTCGTCGCCGAACTAAAGCTCGATAGTGATATGCTTTAGCGTAGTTAGGATTAAGACTAATAATTTGGTTAAAGCATTCAATAGCTTGTTCGTAGTTTTCTTCCCAGTAATATTCAATACCATCCTTAAGAATTTCATCTAAGTCCATATCAAAAAAAGGTGTGTCATTCCACTACAAGTCTAGTAGGGTGCGTTACGCTTTCCTACGGAATGCTGCGCAAACGCTAAGGCATCGCCATCCAAATAAAATTTAGTCAGTTCAGCAGTTAAAATCGTGCCTGACAACAGATTGCTAATCCTTTTCCTAGTCTTAATTTAAGCCGTCTAACTGAGCCTACAAGTTTGCTATTTAACCCAGAAAAATCAGGTTAAAAATCAATATCATAATTCAATTCAATCTCTTCATTTTCCTCTGGTTCATCTATAGCAACATTACTCTCTTCAGACTCAACAATTTGAGAATCAATGGATAAATTAGAAGACTCAGATATTGTAGATATATCGGTTTTATCTGCTGATTTAAGAGAGTCTATATCTATTATTTCTCCCTGAAAAAAATCAACTATTCGGCGAGTGGCAACTGCTACAGTCTGTCTTTCTCTTTCAGAATATTTTTCCTGCTCCACCACATCATTCAACGGTAGTTTAGAACGAGAAAACTCTGAGATAATTTTGTTTTCTTTCTGGGAGTTTATCGCATCAGATGGGGAGGAATTTTCTGGTTCATCTTCTGAAGTTTCATCATCAGAATTAGAAGTTTCCGGTTCTTTATCAGGTTGAGTTTCTTGATTGTATTTTCTAGTCGTATTGGGAGAATTTGTATTTCTAGTTCGAGGATGATTATTCTGATTAGAATTAGCTACCTCTATTTTTACCTTTATTTGCCTATGAAAAACTTTTTCAAAAGCATCCTCAATTTCAGATGCTTTCTCAGATACCCTTTTTAACCAATTTTGAAAGCGAATACCGATATAAGCTACTTGACCATTAAAACTTAGTAATTTTGCATTTTGTTGGAACAACTGTTGAGTACCAATTTTTTTTATCTGAGCAAGTACCTGTTGCCATATTTCTTCTAAATTATGTTCTTCAGGATTAACATTAACAGCTTCCGAACTAACTAAATTTTCCTCACTTTTTGATGCAGTCGGAATTTCTCTTGCTTCAGGTATTTTTTGTTTTGGAGGTGAATAAATAGGTGGCTTTGCTTGTGGTTGACTAGAACTTTTAGAAGTACTTTGAACCGAAATATTTTCACTTGCTTGTCTTTGAGGTAACTGCTCGACTATTTCCCTCGAACTTGCCAATGCAGCAGGCAATAATCCCAACAAAGTTACCTCCAACCATAAACGAGGTTGAGTAGTATTTTTAATCTGTACTTCAGAAGTTTGTAAATGTTTTTGACCAGCCAAAATAGTACTAAGATCCCATGTTTGAGAAACTTGACAAAGTTGTTCCCAAGTAGGTTTTGTCAAAGCAACCAAATTTGCATTTGTCGGTGCTGTTTTTGCGATTAATAAATCTCGGTAAAATCCTGCTAAATTTTGCAATACAATAATAGGTTCCCGACCCCGGTCCATTATTTGACGAGTACATTCCAAAACATCCGTAGAATTATCAGAGGCGATCGCTTCCAAAAGTGCCATTAAATCTCGCTCAGGCACCGCTCCTACCAAGTCCCATACTCGTTCAACTGTAATTTCACCTGCCAATAAACTCAACTGGTCTAACAAACTTTCTGCATCTCGCAGTCCACCTTGAGCAATTTGAGCGATCATTTGGACAGCTTCAGTAGTAATTTCAATCTTTTCTTCCGTAGCAATTTTTTGCAAATGTCCTACCATCGCTTCTAGAGGAATTCTGCGAAAGTCAAACCTTTGACAACGGGAGATAATAGTCGGTAAAACTCTCTGAGGGTCTGTGGTTGCCAGAATAAAGACCACTCGGTTTGGTGGCTCTTCCAAAGTTTTGAGTAGAGCATTAAAAGCTGACACAGATAACATATGGACTTCATCGACCACATATACCTTATAGCGACATTGAACCGGTGCAAACTGGGACCTTTCAATCAATTCCCGAATGTTGTCCACACCAGTATTGCTAGCAGCATCAATTTCTATTACGTCCAGAGTTGACCCTTTCGTGATGCCTATACAAACATCACAAGTACCACAAGGAGTAGGGGTAGGATGGTCATGGGAGAGACAGTTGAGAGATTTGGCAAAAATTCTGGCGCTGGAAGTTTTCCCTGTACCTCTCGGTCCTGTGAATAGATATGCTGGAGCTATTCGTTCGGTATGGATAGCATTTGTGAGGGTTTGGGCGATCGCTTCCTGACCCACTAAGTCAGCAAAAGTCTGAGGACGATATTTGTGATGGAGGGGTTTGTAGGCCACAATTCAGAAATAAGAATGATTTCGTATATTCTAGTTTGATTAAAGTAATAAGCAATACTAATTTATTGCTTTTATCTGTATTTATACTTAAGAATTTTATGATTTTTTAGTTATATTGTCTATGAAAATTTATTCCTTTACAAAGGTTTGAACAATTTATGTATTTTCCCTAATTTATATGAAGTATAATATTGACTATTATAGAGTAGTAGCTCAAATATTCTAAATATCTTACTTAATTTTTGTGAATAAATTAAATGTATGTCTAATTTCTAAAATGATTCCTAACTGATGAGTTAATTTTTAGAAAAATAATTTGAATAGTCTTGATTTTTTGAGTAATCTTGAAAAAGGTCTAACTTAATTTAGAATTGCCTATCAATATTCTATGAGGCTGGAAAATTGGCTAGCTGGTGTAGGATTTATTTTTGATTACTTAGACAATCAATCTTTACTTTACAGTAAGCAGTCAGCCATCAGCTATCAGCTATCAGCTATTGCTTTTAATTTAGGATAAAAACTTGATTAATTGTCTTATACCAATTTGATAAATTTTTGCTAAAAATAGCTAGGATATTTTTTAGAAGTAAACCCACCCCTAACCCCGACCGTGGAGGGGGAGTTAGGAGTCGTATGGGAATGGCTTAAATACCAGTTGTTAGGTCTTAATTTATCTTTTTAGTCCAAGATAAATATCCTATAAGGCACTCTAAAAACAGATAAAAATCAGACAAATTTATGGTTTATGTTTTGTAATTTATTTGGAATTCAAATCATCAAGATGCTTACCGAAAATTGTGGTTTAAAGCCTCCCCTTTTAAGGGGATAATAAATAAAAAATCTCATAATTAGTCAATCCTCTTCTTTTCAAGGAGAGGTAATAATTAATTAATAATTATTAATTATTAATTGTTGAATATACCTGTAATTGTAGTAAATTTTAACCTCTTTATAGTTTAAGAGCCAACCAATAACCTCAACTATTTTCTACCAATTATAACCATCAGGCACTTATCCTGAAAATATTAGTAAGCATTTCAGTCCGAATGCGGAGCTAACAGCATTCAGCTTTTGAATATATTCAAGTAACAACTAAGCTTCGCTGATGACCAATTTCATTAATAATTTTTCATTCTTCTTTGAGACTAATTCTTCCTGCTAAAATAATGAATTAATAACTCATAGCTGATAGCTGATAGCTGACCGCTGTTTGCTTACAAATATTAACTTCCTGATTTTCACTTTAAATTTATGTAAATTCATTATCAAAATTTATTTAAAACCTATGTTAACACCAATTACTATTGTGGAACCAAGGTTAGCCCAAGCTTCACCAGCACCAAAACTAACTTTACAAAAATCAGAATATATTTGGATGGGTGCATCTGGATTACTATTACTATTGCTGATGATTATGGGTATATTCCACCAAGTAAAAATGAAGCAATTTAATAAAAAACTTAATACGGAGGAGTTTAGAAATAAAGACCTGCAAAAAAAATATAAATTGGCTGTAGCAACTATCTCAAAAATGGAAAAAAATCCTGACTTAATCCATTCGCGAGAATTTAACTTAGACTACTTAAGAATGCGGATGGCAGAGGAAGTTTTTCACTTTGCTATTGTCAATCAAATCAAGGTAAAAGTTAAACAACAAATTAGTGTTGCACTGCGTCCTACTCCATTAACAGCAGGAGAAAAAGGAAATCCAAGTGGGCGACAAATTGATTCTATGTTTGATGTAGAATATGATACTGGAGAAGCAGGTAAAGAAGTTAAAAAAAGAGTGTTATTTCGAGTGTCAATCAAACTGACAAAATTACCAACTCAGGCAACTTCTCAAACTATTAATCAAATTATTGATTGTTTAGAAACCTACCTTAGTCCTAGTGACGATCATGATAATTGGACTCCTACTATTCAAGGTCGAATTGTACATATTGATTGGGATCAAAAAGCAAAACCAACTCCTATGTTGGTACTAGAACAATCTAATGATGGAGTTCTATTTCGTACTAACCGACCTGCAGCAAGGAATGCTAGTTCACCTCCACCTCCACCTCCACCTCCACCTCAATCTAAATCTAAATCTAAATCTAAATCTAAATCTACTGTAGGTAAAAGAAATAATACTAAAGGAGCAACAATGCAGGTATCTACAAAAGGGAAAACAAAGGGTGCAATTAAAAATAATACTAAAAATACTAAAGTTCGGAAATAATTCAAGTCAGGAACAAAAAATAATCAAAGCATATTTCAGGAATCATGTAGTGTCGCGAAATGTTAATGAGTAGATATTAACTATTGATTTTATAGTGTATAAATATGCCTACCTTAACAGGTAAAACTATTCAATTTTAACTATCAGGTTAGCAACATTTAACGAAGTCAGAAGTCAGAAGTCAGAAGTTATTTTTGTAACGAGGGATTTGAGCAAGGTTCCAAAAATATTTTGCCTTAAAAAGCGGGGTTTTAGACCCAATCCTGTCTGATAAAATGCAATAATTGTGAGTAAAAATAAATAGAATTTTCTTCTTTTTACTAGCTAAATTTTGTATAATTTAAACTATATTTATACCTGATTTACTATCTAAAGCAACCTTGGGTTCATCTACTGCAATACTAACTTAGGTTTAATTATTAAAACATGAGCGATCGCTACCCTTTACTTGTAAGCATTTCCTCCGGAATGCTGCGCAAACAGCCATCAGCCATCAGCTATCAGCTATTGCTATTAACTTAGGATAAAAGCTTTATTTATTGTCTTACTACAAAAGTAGCTTCCCTTGACCTTAAAGTCTATATTAATTTAAACACTGTTCTTAAAGAGAAAGTCTTGTTGCTGAAAGCTGACTGCTAATAGCTGTTTGCGCAGCAGTCGGACCGAAATGCTTACCTTTACTTTTGCTCGCCATATAAACTTTTAGGGTAGTAATGTACTAATTCTCCTCATCCTATTACTTCTAAAAATTGCTATATCAGCATAAGTCAAACACCAATTAGTTCTTTGCTATAGGGAATTTAATAAATTAGGCGTTGCATAAATGCGCTTGGGATTTTAATAGTTTTGTGCTTGGGGACATCTTGCCCATTCCCTAAGAACTTTATTCTAACTAATTATTATTCTACCAATCTAATATCAAAGCATTGACTGATATTGGTTAAAGCATTTTTTGGTCTAAAAAAGTGCCAGCTTATCAGTGGAAAGAGCCCAAAAAGCTAGTATTTTGGGACGATTATGGCAGAAAAGTCACGATCGACAATTTTTCCGACTACCTCCTAATTAATTCCCCGTTCCTCCTGTCTCCTGTCTCCTGTCTCCTACCTCCTACCTCCTACCTCCTGTCTCCTACCCCTACTAAAAGATTTATTCAGCACACCCTAATTAATCAGGACTATCAAATAATACAGTTGTCAAATAATCATCTGTCCATTTAGGCCCAAAAGCTTTTTCCAAGACTCGGCGGGTTTTGTCGTTTTGTCTCTGCTGACTAGAGTAATGGCGTTGAGCTTTAAGAATCTCCAGTTGTTGTTCTGAGGTAACAGGTTTTTGGGCGATCGCTTGTTGACAATGTATTTCTAGGTAAGATGCCACTATAGATAGAAATTTTTGTTCTTCGTCTAAATCTGTAGGTCGTATGAATAGACAAAATTCTGAAAATATTTCGCCCCATTCAGGGAGTTGACGAGGATAAGAAAATTCTTTTATTGGTAAGCTTTTAAGTTGGTAATTATAGACTTGTGGCAGTTTTCTATCTTGATTGAGGGGTGATAGATCGACTACTGCTGCACTTATTTGGCCTTTTGCTCCCACTAAGTCTGTGCCAAATATGGGTAAAGCATAACTTGTTCTAGGAAACATTACGCAGTGTAATATATCTAAGCTTTCTCCTACTTTGGCCAGTTCCAGATGTAGCTTGCGGAACTGGGGGGTTTGATGGCATTTATTTTCTATTGTTAATTTTTCCCCTTCGAGGCGGCCTTCTACATACCCTAGTTCTGGGGGTAGGTAATATGGTTGTAAGTCCAGGTAGCGTTCCCAAATTGCTTCTATGGTATTTGCTAGTTGGCATACTAAGGGGTGTTGTTGTTCTCGTAGTGATGGAATTGATGTTTTTAACATTCTAGTTATAGGCCAGTTAGTTGTTTTTTTGCTATATTAGCTTTTTTTAGATTTTAGATACTTACTGAATTAGTAGTTTGTATATTAATTAGAATCCCACAATTCTACCTCATTGTCTCAATAAAAATCAGAAATTGAAAGGATAAATTATTATCAATAGAAAGTTAGGTGAAAGTTGATAGTGAAGTGGGAAAGTATTCTCTTGTTTTGGGAATATTGCGATCGCTACCTAGTGCAGGATGGCAGAAGTAACTAACCAGTTACAAAATCCTAAAAGCCTTACCAGTTAATACTTCTGACTTCTAATTCCTGATTTTTTACTTCTGACTTCCGCGTAGCGACACTAGCATATAATGGCGTTCAAAGTTATAAATTTTTCAATTCTTAATATGATTGATTGTCACTTTCCTAAATACTAAATTATCTCCTAATCAGAGTTTGACTTACATTTTAATTATATAGTAAATATGACTAAAATTTAACCTATATTTACAATCTCAAAGGTATTGAAAAGCGATTAAGTGAAGTTTCGTTAAATTAACTTGCATAGTTAATTAATAGTGCTAAATTAGAAACATGAAGAAGTAAAGAGGCTTCTTTAGCAGATGTCAAAAGTTGAAATAATAACTTAGGAGGTAACAAAAAACTGTTTAACCTGCTCATCATCTGTTCGTTTAAACTCCAACAGCAACCAACGGTGGTTGATATTTCCTCAAATATTTGTAGGGGAGCAATGAATTTTAATTTTTGAAAAATTCCAACTCCATTAAATATTGAATTATGTAGAGGAAGTGACTCAGCCAAGGAGGTAAAAAAAAGCTGTTAAATTTTAAGTTAATCTCAATACAAAGTCGAAATAACACCCATCTAGAAAGCGGATACTTCCTAAAAGTTTGGGATTAGTACAGTAAATTGAAGGCTGTACATCCAACACCTAAAGAGGAAAAAAGGAAGTAATGAAGTGAGTATAGGTGGGTGTTATTGTCTGAAAAAATTGACTTCAAAAGATAAAGTAAAGTTTCGTTAAATTGTCTTGTAATTGTTAGTAAAAGTGTTAGATTAGTAATTGAAGCAGTAAAGCTTCAAACATTCACAACCTCATGTTCTTCAATTGAAGAGTTAGAACTTAATACTGACTGTTCAGGGTACAAGACAATTTTGAGAAAAAAATAGGTTGTTGTCAACCTTAATTGTTAGTTAAGTAGTTGACATTAAAAATAAGGAGGAAAAAAATACTGTTAAGTCTAGTTATCTGTCTGATTCAACAACAGCAACTTCTTTGGCAGAAGCTGATAGTTCCTCAAGTTGTAATAATAAGGAAGTAAAGATTGCTCAAGTTTAGATTTGAGTTAAACTTCATTTAAAATTCATTAAAACAGAGGAAATAATTTCAGGAACTCAGGAGGTTACAAAGCTGTTAAATCTAAGAAAATCTGTCTCCTTAAATCATCAAAAACAACGCCAAAACAGAAAACTAATACTTCCTTAAATGGTAAAAGGGGAGCAATGTAACTAAGATTTCTTTTATGACTTAGTGCAACTCCAGAAATAATCCATAAATTGAAGGAAGTCACTGAGTGAGTAAGACTGAGGCGTTGTTTTTGTTTTGGGGAAAAATTACAGCAGTTATTAGACATCTCCAGAAAAGAGGCAACAGCTCCGAAAGGCAACAGGGAACCCACCCCTAACCCCTCCCAGGAGGGGAATAATTGATAATTTATGGATAATAATTGATTTTATTTTTTATTTTTGGAGATATCTATTAGGAAAAAGCAATGGCAGTGAGGGAGCAAGATGCTCCCACTACCGTGTCTGGTAACAAAAATAACTACAATGCACTACCACCGAAAAAATCTTGATATGTAGAGGCAAATGGCATTCACCCTCACTATATTTAGTGTCCATGGGTAAGTCCTGATAATATCAAATTCGGTTGAACAACCTCACTTCAATTTAGTAGACAATGCTCAACCCTATTTTTTTTGAATTAAATTAGATTTTAATATCTCATACTCTAAGCGATCGCTATCTAAGTATTTATCTCCTTTTGAGTGGCTTTTTAATGACTATATTTGATGATAACTTGTAAATACACCCCTAGCGAAGCACTATATAATAACATTTGTGCGTTTCAGTCAGTGTAATTATGAGCAAAAGTAAAAGTAAATCTAAACCTTGGGATAAAAATTGGGAAACACTTAAAGATATTGGTGGTGGTGGTCAAGGCAAAACTTCTTTAGTCAAACCTAAAAATGACTCATTTCTTGCTGGCAAATATGTACTTAAAATACTTAAGGAGCAAAAGGATGATGAAAGACGTGCAAGAATGTATAGAGAGGTAACTAATATCAGAACTTTGAGACATACCGGAATACCTAAATTAATTGATTCAAATTACGAGTTTTTTGAAGACTTAAATATTCCTCTCTACATGGTGACTGAATTTATAAAAGGAAGTACATTAGAGGAGTTTGTAGCAGAAGGTGTAATGAATGTCTTTGATGCTGTACGTTTTACCCTCAAATTATTAGATATTCTTGAATATTGTCATCAAAGAGATATAGTTCATAGAGATATTAAACCTGATAATATTATTATTAGAAAAAATCATATTACTACACCTGTATTAATAGATTTTGGTCTTTCTTTCAACAAAGAGAATGACACAAGTTTAACACCTACAGAACAGGATATAGGAAATAGATTTCTTGTGCTTCCAGAGCATAAACGAAAAAGTGGTTTACAAAGAGACCCACGGTCTGACATAACACAAGTTTGTGGCATTTTATTTTTTGTTATAACTGGAGAAATACCTCGTCATCTTTATGATGAAAAAGGAAATAAACCACATCAGAATCAGAGGCGAGAAATTCAACAAAATCTATCAATTTTACCCCAACACATACTATCTCAAATAAATAGAGTTTTTGATACAGCTTTTGAATATAGAATAGATTATCGTTGGCAGTCTATTCCTGCACTTAGAAATACTTTAATAAATATCGTAGAATCAGAAAATCAAGAGCCTAATAAAACTGCAAATTTATTAGATGAGATTAAATATAAAGCATCAAGTAATGAAGAAAAGAAGTTATTTCGAGATATTTCTAAGAAAATTATTAGTGAAGTTTTTAAGATTGTTGAGCGTATAGTTCAAGACTTTGATTCTGATTTTTGTGTCGCAGATAAAGGAAGAGCAGATACATCACGCATATACCACGACTGGGAAAATCTTAGATTTAGATATACATCTGTAGGTACATTATATGGAGGTGGTATTGACATCTCTTATAGTTTTTCAAATGAATTATTTTCTCCCGCATTTGAAGGGTACATAACAGGAAATGAAGTAATTTTACTAGGAATTACCAATCCTTCTCATAGAATTACAGGAAGTTCAGATGAAGAAAAAATTGAATTACTACGAACTCCTTTAAGTGGTGAACCCGATTTTACTGGTTTTGATGAACGTCTCAAAGATTTCTATGTAGAAGGGATTAATCGTATAATGTGAATTACTAGAAAAATTAGTCAATAAAAATTTATTATGTTTGAACAAAAAATAGCCTTGTTTATTTTGATTTAAGTAGGAATCATAGCAAGTATTTTTATGATTTTAGGCAAACAAATGGGTAGTATAAAAATGCTAGTAATTGGTATTATCTTAATGGTTTTAGATATTATTTACTTATTAGTTTTTGCCTATGAAATAGTTGAAAATTTCTTAAAAACTTTACTAAAGTAGTAGCGGAACAAAAGTATAAGACTTTTTCTAGGGTGTCACCAACCAAAATAGATGATTTCGAGTAAGGGTTTAGCATCCTCTACTGGCTACTAAATTGAAGCGAGGTTATTCAACCTGATTTAATATTATACCAATCGATAAATCAATGATATTGATATTTTTAAATGAAGTTGAACTTGTTTAACACTATTGGGAAATAGAAGCTCCCTAATACCTATCATCGAACACCAATTACCATGCATTAATGCTTGACTTAAGTAGCACTTCAATTATTAAGTAATTAACACTATATCATTTTGATTTGAAATGCGGAAATAGAGTCCTATAAAAAAGGTAACAGATATGGAGGGAGCAGGGAAAAGTAAAGAAAATAAAACAGCATTAAATAGTAGCTTTCCAGAAGAATTAATGGATACTCAAGACAGGATTTTTTGATTAGAAAAAAACTTAATCTAGATTTACATCTCATTTGAAAATACTATAGCTTTATCATCTTCAGGACTTACGCACGGACACGCTTATCGAGTGAGGACAAATGGCATTTGCCCCTACATATGGCGCTTTCAAGGTTAATTTTCGTAAGTCCCGATCTTGTTAATAATTAGCACCCTGGTTAGCATTAATTATTCTGATGTTTACTTCTCCCTCACTCCCCTACTCCCTCACTCCCCCACTCCCCTACTCAAGATACGGGTTGAAAAGTTTTTGAGAAGCGATCGCTACCCCCCAGAAAATTCATATATAGCGTCAACAAGAAATTACTGACACCAAATATAGAAAAAATTAGATTAACTCTACCTTATGAAACTCAATAATTTATATTTGTAGATAGAAACCTCAGCACAATAGTTATTTTTTTGTGCTAATGTAAAATGTGAAAAATCTAACCAAACTAATATAGTTGTTGTCTAAAAAGCAACGTAGAAAAGAAAGAAAAAACTAGGGTCATTTCAGTTATCAGTTATCAGTTATCAGTTATCAGTACCTCTTTCTGAAGCATTGGGATTGAAAATACTGAATTGAATATTTTTTTCATCCCCTTAAAAGGGGATGCTTTAGACCCTATTTTTTGGTAAATTAACATCAACTAAATTATTTAGAACAAAACTCAGTGAAATATTAGTTTAGTAAATCTTGATAACTAAAAGTGCAATAACAAAATGATTCCTCAAAAATTGAAACTAAAAAATTTCCTCAGCTATCAGGAAGCAACTCTAGATTTTACTGGTCTACATACTGCCTGTATTTGCGGACCAAACGGTGCGGGAAAATCTTCTCTACTAGAAGCGATCGCCTGGTCGGTATGGGGAAATAGTCGTGCCGCTACTGAAGATGATATTATCAGTCTGGGAGAAAAGGAAGTACGGGTAGACTTCACCTTTAGCAGCAACGGTAACATCTACCGTGTCATTCGTGGTCGTCGTCGGGGAAGTTCAGCTACTCTAGAATTTCAAATTAGCACTGGTTCCCGGTTTAAAAGTCTTACTCAAAAAGGCGTTCGGGCAACCCAACAAACTATTATCCAACATCTCAAACTCGACTACGACACATTCGTTAACTCAGCATATCTGCGTCAAGGTAGAGCAGATGAATTTATGCTCAAACGTCCTAATGAACGGAAAGAAATTCTCGCCAACCTCCTCAAACTCGACCAATATGACACCCTGGGAGAAAAAGCAAAAGATACTGCTCGGCAATGTAAAGCAAAAGTGGAATTACTCGAACAGACCTTAGAAGTAAACCAAAAGCAACTCGAACAAAAAGAAGCGATCGCTCAACAACAAACTCATCTCCAAACTACCCTTACTCAACTCCAGCAACAACAAGAAAGAGACAAACAACAACTCAAACAACTGCAAACTCAACAAAACCATCGTCTAACCTGGGAAAAACTACTGCACGGACAACAACAACAATATGACAAACTGGTACAAGAATGTTATCGCCTCCAACAGGAACTCAAAACTACTCAACAACAACAAGACGAACTATCAGCAGTTTTGCAACAGGAAGATGAAATTAAAGCTGGATATGCTCATTTCCAAAACTTGCAAATTACCGAAGAGAATTTATCTGCAAAATTTAGAACCCATCAAAATGCTCTGAACCAGCGTCAACAACTCCAGGAAAAACAACGCCAACAACTGCAAGAAGTACAAAACAAAATTCAGCAACATCAAGCACAGTTAAATTCTCTCAAACAACAGGAACAAGAAAATTTAGATATTTTGAGCAAACGTGCTGATATTGAAACTGCTCTGACACAACTGCAAACTGCCAGAACAAAATTAAATGAACTAGATAAATTACAAGTGGAAGTTACCCCACTACAACAACAACATCAAAAATTACAAACTGAACTCGAACGGGAGCAAGCACGTTTGAGCGCTCGTTTGGAAGAACTCAATTCTAGAACGCACCAACTAAGAAAAACTCAACGGCAAAAACAACCTCAACTACAGTCAGCATTACAGGAAGTAGTAGAAGAAATTTCTAAATTAGATAATAAGCGGGTTTATCTGCGACGGGTACAGGAAAAAGGACAGGAAAGACATCATTTTCTCGAACGTTTAGTTCGCAATAAAAAAGACTACGAAACTAGACTGACCGAGTTAGACCAAAAGTTGAAATTATTAAATAAAAGTACCGATAATATTGAAATAGGAGTGACAGAGTACCCACCTTGTCCATTATGCGATCGCCCCTTGGATGAACATCATTGGCATTTAGTGGTGGACAAACATCAGGGTCAGCAAAAGGAAATTAGAGACTTATTATGGGTGACGCGGGAACAACTAGCTATTTCTGAGCGGGAAATTCAGGTTTTGAGAACCGAATATCGACAAATAGAGGAAGAGTTGGCTAAATATGATGAGTTGCGGGAATGTCGAGGTAGTTTACAAGCGCAGTTAGATAATATTGACAAAGATGAAACTTTATTGCAAGAGTTAGTAAGGGAAGTGGAGCAGGTAGAGCGATCGCTACAGACGGGAGATTTTGCAGTTAATTTATATGCTGAACTTAGCATTTTAGAGGAAAAAATTAAACAGCTTAATTATGATGACCGGAGTCATAGTTTAGCGAGACAAGAAGAGAAGAAATTAAGGTGGGCAGAAATTAAATATGGGCAGATTAAAGATGCAGAGACAAAGTTGGGAAAAATTCGCGTTCATCTGCCAGAAATTGAAGAGCAAATAGTTAGTTTAAAACAGGAGTTGGAGCAACAAAAACAAACTTCTCATGTACAACAGCAAATTATTGTTATTGAGAGAGAAATTGCTGAAATTGGATATGATTTAGAAGAGCATAATTGTGTGAGGTCTGAATTGAGAAAGACGCAATTTTGGCTAACTCGTATCGAAAAATTATGTCAGGCTCAAAAACAATATCCCCACCTACAAAAACGAATTAATGAATTGAAGGAAGTTATCGAAAATCAGCAACAAGACTTAGCAGGAATCAAAAGCCAGATTTTTACTTTAAATCAACAGTTAGAACAAACTCCTGATGCCGATGAAAAAATTCTATTTTTAGATAAAAAGATTCAAGACCGTCGTCGGCAGTTAGATGAACAGTTGGGAAGTTTAGGAAAAGTGCAACAGCAGTTACAACATTTAGAGAAATTGAAAGTTCAAACTAACGAACAATTAGAACAATTAAAAACTGCTAAACGGCAATATCGAGTTTATCAAGAATTATCTTTAGCTTTTGGGAAAAAAGGTATTCAGGCGCTAATGATTGAAAATATTTTGCCACAGTTAGAAGCTGAAACAAATCAGATTTTAGCAAGATTAAGTGGTAATCAATTACACATTCAATTTGTGACTCAAAGAGCTACAAAAGGCAGTAAAAAAACTAGCAAATGGATAGATACATTAGATATTTTAATTGCAGATACTCAAGGAACAAGACCTTATGAAACTTATTCCGGTGGAGAAGCTTTTAGAGTTAACTTTGCCATCCGTTTAGCATTATCAAAATTATTAGCACAGCGTTCTGGAACTGCATTACAACTACTAATTATTGATGAAGGTTTTGGAACTCAAGATGCCGAGGGATGCGACAGATTAATTGCAGCTATTAACGCCATTTCTTCCGATTTTTCCTGTATTTTAACTGTGACTCATATTCCTCATTTCAAAGAAGCTTTTCAGGCACGAATTGAAGTTACTAAAACCCCTCAAGGTTCTCAAATTATGTTATCTGTTTGATATTTGTTAGTGGTACTTAAACATTTTCTGGTCAAAAAGATGCGTCAAAGTCACTCTAGACAAGGAAATTACGTCTGATTTGACAAATTCCTTTCTATATATAGGTTTTAACTAGCTTCTCACCCCGTGAGGTTAGTCCCACAGAATTGAGGTAGCTGGTAACTGCCCGATATTGGCTGCATAAAAGAATCCCCCAAATTAGTATAACGAACCACTCATAAGTTGCGTGGCGACTAAACACTGGACGTAAATTGCTCAAGATTTGCTCTATTCAACGTGTTATGTACATAATAGAGATTAGCTGGTAAAAATTTAGAGTCTTTAACCAGTATGCACCATTCCCTGACTTTTAGTGGGGAATATTTTTTTCTACTGAGAACTTTGTACTGTTCAGTCCACTACTGAACTATAGCAGTTCTTTAACTACTGAAAATTGACAGAAGTTATTTAGTGGTTTAGAACCTGATGATAAAAAGTAACCTCTGAAAATTTAAGAATTAGTAGACATATCCAATAATTCATCTAGTACGCCTATTAAAAGGTAGAATATACTCTAAAAAAGAATATTTGGCAGGGGAGCATCTTGCTCCCACTGTTCTCCTAACAAAATAATGACAATGCACGACTATTACAATCTACTATCATCCTATTTTAAACTATAAAGTCGGTCTTGTCTATTAAATTGATTTTGACTTGCTCTAGACTCAGACTGTTATCGCCAAGGGAAATCAATGTATGGGAACCGTCTTTGGTAATGTTTAAATCCCTAAAGCCAAAGCCTTCTGGTAGCTGAATTTTATCAATACCGTTTTGGAATTTCTGAACTACATCGTTCCCCCAATCAGAAGTTAATACAACGATGTCAATTCCTGCTCCACCCAAGAGGATATCGTCGCCTCTACCACCGATTAAGGTGTCGTTGCCACTACCACCGATAAGGGTGTCGTCCCCGTTTTGACCTATGAGTTTGTCCTTACCGCCTTTACCGTTGAGAATGTCGTCATTTTTTGTACCTTGGAGTTTATTGTTTTTACCGTTTCCGGTTGTGATTTGGCCTGCTTGAGACAGAATGTCTTGTCCTGTGAGGTTATCTACCACTTCGATGAAACCTTTACCCTTTTTACCTTTCTTGTTGAAGAAGTTTTTCACGGTGAGGTCTTGCTTTGCTGTGATTTTCCCATCCTTGTTCAGATCGATCGCTAAGTCGGTTTCATCCCGTATAAAACCAATCTTTCCTTTAGCTAGACCATTCTTAGAAAGATTTCCGCCTTTTATGCTGAGGCGGTCTTTGCCTGCTGTGTCGCCGATCTGAGTGCCAGAAGCATTTTTGGCATTGAGTTGATAGGTATCGTTTCCTTTACCGCCATTGAGAATGTCCGCACCACTCCCACCGTTGAGAGTGTCGTTGCCATTGCCTCCGTTAAGAGTATCCCTGCCTTTGCCACCGTTCAGTTTGTCTTTGCCTCCGCCACCAATAAGGGTATCGTCGCCGTTCAAACCAGTGACTCGATCGTTGCCACCTTTACCGTTGAGAATATCGTCATTTTTTGTACCTTGGAGTTTGTTGTTTTTATTGTTTCCGGTTTTAATTTGACCTGCTTGAGACAGAATGTCTTGTCCTGTAAGGTTATCTACCACTTCAATAAAACCTTTACCCTTTTTGCCTTTATTGTTGAAAAAGTTTTTCACCGTGAGGTCTTGCTTTGCTGTGATTTTTCCATCCTTGTTCAGGTCGATCGCTAAGTCGGTTTTATCCCGTATAAAGCCTATCTTTCCTTTAGCTAGACCATTCTTGGAAAGATTTCCGCCTTTAATGCTGAGGTGGTCTTTGCCTGCTGTGTCGGCGATCTGAGTCCCAGAAGCATTTTTGGCATTGAGTTGATAGATATCGTTTCCTTTACCCCCATTGAGAATATCTGCACCACTGCCACCAATAAGGGTATCGTCGCCGTTCAAACCAGTTACTCTATCATTGCCACCTTTACCGTTGAGAATGTCGTCATTTTTTGTACCTTGGAGTTTGTTGTTTTTATTGTTTCCGGTTGTGATTTGGCCTGCTTGAGACAGAATGTTTTGTCCTGTGAGGTTATCTACCACTTCAATAAAACCTTTACCCTTTTTGCCTCTCTTGTTGAAAAAGTTTTTCACCGTGAGGTCTTGCTTTGCTGTGATTTTTCCATCCTTGTTAAGGTCGATCGCTAGGTCGGTTTCATCCCGTATAAAACCCATCTTTCCTTTAGCTAGACCATTATGGGAAAGATTTCCACCTAATAGCTTCAAGGTATCAGTGCCACTTTTATCAATAATTTGACTGCCTTTTGCAGTTTTAGCGTTGAGCTGATAAGTATCGTTACCGCTACCACCTTTGAGGGTATCTTTGCCACCACCACCGTTTAAGGTGTCATGGCCACTACCACCGTCTAGTAGGTCTTTGCCTTTGCCACCATTGAGTTTATCGTTGCCATTTTTGCCAAATAGGCGATCGTTACCTCCTAAACCTTTGATCGTGTCATTACCGCTATTACCCCTCAGTTTGTTATTTTTGGCAGTACCAATAATTTTCTGAGAAGTCAGTTCTGGTTCCGTTGTTGGTTCGGGCACTGGAGTTGGTTCCGGTGTTGGTTCCGTCACTGGAGTTGCTTCTGGTGCTGGAGTTGTTTCCGGTGTTGGAGTTGTTTCCGGTGCCGGTGCTGGAGTTAGTTCCGGTGCTGGTTCAGGCACTGGAGTTGCTTCCGGTGCCGGTGCTGGAGTTGTTTCCGGTTTCGGTTCCGGTGTTGGAGCTGGTTCCGGTGTTGGAGCTGGAGTTGGTTCCGGTTCCGGTGTTGGTTCAGGCACTGGAGTTGGTTCCGGTTCCGGTGTTGGTTCAGGCACTGGAGTTGGAGCTGTTTCCGGTGTTGGTTCCGTCACTGGAGTTGTTTCCGGTGCTGGAGTTATTTCCGGTTCCGGTTCCGGTGCTGGAGTTGTTTCTGGTTCCGGTGCCGGTGCTGGAGTTGCTTCCGGTTCCGGTTCCGGTGTTGGAGTTGCTTCCGGTTCCGGTTCCGGTGCTGGAGTTGTT
>JAXHSW010000141.1:0-6340 GCA_034190295.1 Cyanobacteriota bacterium
GGGGATTTCTTCTGGTTTCCCCCTTAGAAAGGGGGACGGAAGGGGGATTTCTCCTGGTCTCCCCCTTTCTAAGGGGGACGGAAGGGGGATTTCTTCTGGTTTCCCCCTTAGAAAGGGGGACGGAAGGGGGATTTCTTCTGGTTTCCCCCTTAGAAAGGGGGACGGAAGGGGGATCTCTTCTGGTCTCCCCCTTAGAAAGGGGGACGGAAGGGGGATCGAAACCTGCTGATACAGACCCAATAACCGACTCGCTCGTTTTTCATTTACTAAAAGGCGATCGCGAATTGTCTTTAAATGTTCTGGGTCATCATGTACTTGCCAATTGTCTATTATTCTCTGTTTGACCACATCGGCTACCCATTCGGCCTCTTGGCCATCAGGTAAAATTTCTGCACTATTGCTAATTAGTTTACAAACTTTCTGAGTCAAAAATGGTTGGCCTCCCGTCCAATCTAAAACTGTCTCCATCAACTTATTAATATTAGTAGTTTTATCAACTAAACCTTTTGCCAGTGGCTCGACTTCAGCTAACTGAAAACCTGTTAATTTTATGGCTCTACCAATATTAAAAGGAGTACGTTTTTTATCTTTAATTAAATCTGCCGGGGTTGCGACTCCAATCATGGCAAAAGTTAACCTTTGATAATCAGAATTATCTGCCCGTTTGTTATAGCAATCTCGCACAACTGCGAAAAAATCATCTATATTAAAAGGTAGGCTGAGGGTACTATCTATTTCATCGATAAAAATTACAATTTGTTGGGAAATAGAAGGTAATAAGTTTTCACCAATAAATTTACTAAACCGTTTGATATTGGAAAGCTTGTTATTGCCTTCCCAAAATTCTTCAATATCAAAATCATCGTCTAAGTTTAAGGCGGTTAAAATAGTATCAATAATACTGGCATACCATTCTGAGGGGGTAATATCATAAGTGCCAATTTCTGTCATATCAATACTGACACAGGCAATATTTTCTTGTTTTAAGCGTTGCATAGTTTTGACTCGCAAGCTAGATTTTCCCATTTGACGGGAGTTTAATACATAGCAAAAATCTCCATTTTTCAAACCTTGATATAAATCTTTATCTGCTTGTCTTTCTACATAAGTTTGGGCATGAAGTGGCAGACTTCCACCAAGATAATATTCGTAGTTATCCATAGTTAATATAATTAAATAGTTACTTTTGTAGGTTGGGTTGATGTACAAAACCTAACCCTAAGATTATTAGAAGGTGGTATTATATTCATCAAGTAAAGTTTAACAAAGAAAAAAAATGGAAACTGTGCGAAAAATAGTTTCGGTTGGTAGCGATCGGCAAATAAAAATTTCTCTACCTGAGACTATTCAACCTGGTTTAGTAGAAGTTGTTGTGGTAATGCAATCTTTGTCAAAGTCAACAGAAAATCCTGTACATTCTTTTGAACCTTCAGAATTATTTGGCTTCCTACCACAACGGGTTGATGCTCTGGAATTTCAAAAAGAATTGAGAGCTGATTGGGATGAATAAATTTCTATTGGATACAAATATTTTTATTTACTATTTTAATGGTGAGCCAGTTGTACAATCAATTTTTGTTGATATTCTTGCCAATAAGGCCACTGCATTGTATTAATTAAATCCTCACACTAAAGTGGGCAAATATTTGTGCCTACCACTACCTATTGCTACTTTCTAGCAATTATTACTAATAACTGGTAACTGGTAACTGATAACTGATAACTGTTAAACATGAACTCGAAAATATTCTCTATATAAACCACACAAAGGTATTACAGTATTTCCCCGAAATTTAACTAATCCCATACTGCGTAATTTAAAAGCTTCAATTGTACCAATTTCCACAGGATTTTCTGCATTAACAACTATTGTAATTGCTGTCTGCAAAGTTTCATCTTTTTGCAAGTTCAACAAATTTCGATGCAAGTGATTATAGTAAAGTCCTTCATCTGTGGGGGCTTGTTCTAAAAGTCTTGCTAAAGTAATTTTTCCTCTGGCTATTTCATAAAGTGCTAAACGTACTAAATAGGGATGTCCTCCTAACATTTCCATTAGTTTTTCTATCTGTGCATCTGACCAGGTTAAGCCATGTCTTTGTACTAAATCTTTTACCTGTTCTAAATTAAATTCTGGCAACTCAATTCCTAATCCCACATTGAAGGGAGATTGATTAATATTTAGAGGAATATAAACCTCCTTGGAGTGAACAATTATTAATCGTAATCTTTGCCAATCAGGATTATTTTTACCTTGTTCGTGCCAAGCGCGTAATAAAGCAAAAAATTCTGTTGCTAAATCGGGATTTTGGAAAAGTTGGTCAACTTCATCTAATCCTAAAACTATAGGAGCTTTAATTTCAGCGAGCAAATATTTTGAGAAATATTTTGTACACCGTTTTTTCACTCCTAAGACTTTTTTCCAATATTTTTCTAACTGTTCTTCTAAATCCAATTCGTCGCTAATACTTGCACAAAACCACTGCAAAAATTTGTCTAAGTTTTCGATAAATTCTGCATCTATAGTTTGAAAATTTAGATAAACTGTTCGATGACCTTGCTGATTAGAATGAGCTAAAATTCGCGACAATAAAGAACTTTTTCCCATCTGTCGAGGCGCTTTAATTCTAATTAATGCGTTTGGTTTTATAATAGCTTGAAAACATTCTGATTCAATGGGCGATCGCGACAGCGGAACGGAGTTCGATCGCTCAATGTAAAAAGGAGAATTTAAAGGAACTTGACCTGAAGGTAATTCTAGATCGGGAATAGGTATATTAGTAGAAGTTTCTATTGAGTTTGTGTAGCATATATCATGTTTTCTCACTCTTATTAAATTTGATGTAATATTCGATAATTCTGCCAAAGTAACTTTAGCATCTTGATAGCGTAGAGGCCAGTGAATATTCACCATTTTCATTAAAAAATTAACTAATTCATCACTGATATTGGAAAAGGAAAAGAGTTTTTTACAGTCTATTTCTCCGTAGCTATTTTGAGGAAATAGTTGGGGAGGTTGTCCTGTTAAAGCTTGAATTGCAGTTACTCCAACGGCATAAATATCGCTAGCAAATTGAGGTCTACCTTGTAGTTGTTCCACCGGCATATAACCACGAGTTCCAATGGTAATAGTGCTGGTAAATTCCCCATACTTACCAACTACTATTGTACTAACTTCTTTAACTGCCCCAAAATCAATTAATACTAATTTTCCATCAGTTTTTTGCCTCATAATATTTCCCGGTTTTATATCCCGATGAATTACATTATTTTGATGAACAAAACTCAGTAATTCCAAAATATCCGTTAAAAATTTGATTATTTGAACTTCACTCCAATAGGAATTCATTTCTGTAGTTAAATCGTGACCTACTATCAGTTCTTGAACTAGAAAAAATTCTCCTTCATATTCAAAATAAGCATATAAAGTGGGAATTTGAGGATGCCTCCCTAACTTATTTAAAATCCGACCTTCTTGCTCAAATAATCTATCAACTTCTAAACTTTTTTGTGTCGGTTTTAGTCTTTTAACAACACACTTTCGTTTCGGAATTTCTGGTATATCTAAATCTTCTGCAAGATAAGTTTCACCAAACCCACCTCCACTTAGTTTTTCAATAATTTGATAACGTTGACGTAGAATTTTTCCGATAAGAAAATTATTTTCAGACATGATTCATTAATTGATAATTGATAATGAATAATGGATAATTACCAAAAAATGAGGTCAAAAGCCTCCCCTTTTAAGGGGATAAAAAACAGTCGATCTTCGGGAAGTTACGCAACAACCGCTTTTTTATCTTGAAAAGGAGAGGCTTTAAACCTAGATTCGATTAATTATCAATTATCAATTATCCATTGGTAAATTACTCTTTTACTCTTATATCAATTACACTAGCATTAAAATTATAATCCGCTCCCTCCAATTCAATTGTCATACCAATTTTTACCTTAATATTTCCTAATATAGGACCATCATCAGTCACTCTACCTTTACCTTCCAATGTTAACAAAAGATTCTGACTAAAAAGTTCTTCTTCTCTAGGATCGGGTAAAGCTTTGACCGAGCCATCCGGCTGAGGAACTGCCACTTTTCGAGTCAAAAATTCCACAGATTTTAGGTCAACTTCTCCATAAGGTTGATTTCTAATAATTAATTGAGTTTTCTCTCCTTGCCTTAATAATTTTTCCGGGTTGCGCCCTTTTAAACCTAAAGCAATAGCATCTACTTCCACTGGTTTAGTAATAATATTACCCACTTGAGCAACAGAAGTTTTATTAGTACCAGGAAAGATAAATATTCCCAGTAATACCATGAAAATTATTAACACAGCGCCCACATCTAAGACACTGACTTTACCAAATAATCGTCCTTGAGAATCCAGAATTTTCATAATTTCATCAATTAATAATTACAAGTGATATTGTGTATCATTTATTTCCATTCTTTTTTCGGTAACCAGGATGGTTAGGTAATACAGATAATTTTCATTCAGAAAATCTCTTCTTAAAGATATTACCACTTAATATCATGTTTAGCAAAGCACCAATAATAGAGTTTTGTAATTGTACATTTAACAGAATAAATCTCATTAAAATTTGCCAGTGTAACGATAAATAAAGATTTTTCACTCGGTCATTAAAGTCAATTTAATGACCTGTTAAATTGTAGGTTTTAGGTAATACTTATATATTTTTTCGACGATAATATTATTTTTAAAGTAAGTTCGATGGATGAAGATAAGGAAGTTTTTTCTTAGCTAAACTCCCTTATCTTCGGTAATAAAATCAAGTTTTAACTTTGCGGAAAAGCTATGAATAACTGTTGTAGTAAATGACAACAACAAGCAAATATCATTCGCTAATTTATTTGTAATAGCAGTTGAAGGAAAAATTAGGACATATAGCAGTCGAAGGAAAGGTTAGGACAAATCAAAAGCTTAAAATTAAGACAAGGTAAGATTTTTTCTTCTTCCTTCTTCCTTCTTCCTTCTTCCTTCTTCCTTCTGCAATAAATCTAAAATTTAGTACCTTTTAATCTAAAAGCTCATGTTGAAAAAATTATCTCTAATTTCTCGCTCTTCCTTTCGTCGAGTATCATACCCCTTAATTTCTGTAATAGTCGCTGCTGGTTTATGTACAGGTACAGCATCCCCCAGTCAAGCTATTCCCTGGAGAGAATTAATTTTCCAGAGCATTCAAATGATTCAAATTTCTAACCTGTCCGATCGCCAAGAAGTTGAACTTGGTAAACAAATTAATCAACAATTATTAAAACAGAGAGGTGTTAAACTTTATCGCGATCGCGCAGCTAACGAATATATTAATAGAATTGGCCAAAGATTGGCAGCAGCAAGTCCCCGCCCAGACATTCCCTATACTTTTCAAGTAGTAGAGGACGATAGTATAAATGCTTTTGCCACTATGGGAGGTTTTGTCTATATCAATACTGGTTTAATGAAAGCTGCAGATAACGAAGCAGAATTAGCTAGTGTTGTTTCTCACGAAATTGCCCATATTGCTAGTCGTCATGCGGTAAAACAGTTACGTCAGACATTGATGGCCCAGGGTTTAGCTACAGCAGCAGGTGTAGATGATAGTGTCGCTGTCCAAATAGGGGTAGAATTAGCATTACGTCGGCCCAACAGTAGGGAGGCAGAATTTGAAGCTGATGAAATAGGTATTCAAACATTAGGCAGAGCGGGATATGCTCAGTATGGTGCAATTACATTTATGGAAAAGTTGCTAAAAAAAGGCTCTCCACCATCTTTTCTTAGTACCCATCCCGCAACATCGGCGAGGATCGAGCAATTGAAACAAATGATTAATCCTGAACTAGCTTACAATGGTGATGGGTTGGACGATCGGCGTTATCAAGTTATTGTCAGTCAATTAATTCCGTAGTTAAGAGTAGGGGAGTGGCTCACACGGATTATGGCACGGATACACGGATACGGAAGGGAGTGGGGGAGTGAGGGAGATGGGGAGTGGGGAAGTGGGGGAGTAATAAACATAAGAATAATTAATACTAACTGGCTAATAATTATCAAAAATTTTATTTCGCCTAGGCTTTGTTGCATGAAAGTAGCGTTCTTAACACCCATTCGGCAGTTATATAGCGCTACGCGCAAGTCTGCAAGTCAGCAAGTCTGCAAGTCAGAAGTAATCCCTGACGCTCGTTTGAGTGTCTATAATTGCCCTAACCTATTTGCGTAATGCTATATCGCCCTGCGACTGCAATTATTACTATTTATCTATTGGACAATAGTTAGGGTTTGCTGAAGAGCGCCATTCGGAGCAAGTGCGACAGCTTAATCGCCCTGCGACTGCAATTATTACTATT
>JAXHSW010000141.1:6440-21256 GCA_034190295.1 Cyanobacteriota bacterium
GGACAATAGTTAGGATTTGCTGAAGAGCGCCATTCGGAGCAAGTGCGACAGCTTAATCGCCCTGCGACTGCAATTATTACTATTTATCTATTGGACAATAGTTAGGATTTGCTGAAGAGCGATCGCCCTGCGACTGCAATTATTACTATTTATCTATTGGACAATAGTTAGGATTTGCTGAAGAGCGCCATTCGGAGCAAGTGCGACAGCTTAATCGCCCTGCGACTGCAATTATTACTATTTATCTATTGGACAATAGTTAGGGTTTGCTGAAGAGCGCCATTCGGAGCAAGTGCGACAGCTTAATCGCCCTGCGACTGCAATTATTACTATTTATCTATTGGACAATAGTTAGGATTTGCTGAAGAGCGATCGCCCTGCGACTGCAATTATTACTATTTATCTATTGGACAATAGTTAGGGTTTGCTGAAGAGCGCCATTCGGAGCAAGTGCGGCAGCTTAATCGCCCTGCGACTGCAATTATTACTATTTATCTATCTATTGGACAATAGTTACAGCAGTTTCCGCACGTTATTGTTGTACATATGCGGAGCAAGTGCGGCAGCTATATACTTTCATGCAACAAAGCCTTTCACCTATGTTAATTACTTAATAATTGAACTTTCACCTCACAAAAGCATTCTTTTTTTTTCACCCTTGGTATTAGCCTGAAAGTAGGCAACTACGAAGCTCAAATATCAGAGTATTTTCAAGTTTTTTTACTAATAATAATCATCATTAAAATTATGTTAATCTCCCCCAACTATTCAGCTAGAAAGGTAATTTTTTTGTCTGACCTTTTCAATTTGAATAAAAAAGTCTTTGCTCGTAGTTGCGCTTCAGCGCTCTGAATATACTTTAAGCCTGAAAGTAGTAGGTCATTGACTATCCCCATCCACTTTTTCCAACTTCAGTCCTTCCAATTAAAAGAAAGAAGATTTATATTGGTTTCTTTCATACTCCCCTACTCCCCTACTCCCCTACTGCCTACTGCCTCTTTTCTGGAGTATCTAATATGAAATACATTGTAATTTTTATTATGGCTAATTAATGAGACTTAATATTAGATAATTATATCTATTATTTTGGTTTTTTATAGTAGTCGAAGGAAAGGTTAGGACACCTCAAAAGCTTAAAACTCTAACAACATAATATTTTTCTTTCTTCCTTCTTTCTTCTTCCTTCTGCTATACCTATTTTTTTCTTCAATATCTGTTTATTCTTCCTTCTTCCTTCTTCCTTCTTACTTCTGAAGACAAAAATTACTAATCCAACCTCGCTGTACAAATAATGGAAGTAATGAACCCACATCAACTTGAGGTTTAATATCAGCGACTTTTTCACAGACAATTTCAAATGGATAATTCCCTTGAAAAATCTTTAGTAATTCCCATTCTTCATTATTGGGTAAATCAATTCGCATATCATAACCCTGTCGCCACAAAAATGTTTTTACTCCACCTTCATCTAGACTTACCATTTTATCCCCTTGATAATCGGGTTGATTGACTTGCCAAATCCTATGAATAGGATAAATAGACTCTAATAAAACACTATTTTTCGGTAAAGACAAAATCAACTCTCCCCATTTTTCTTGAGGAATTTCACCCAAAGCTTGAAAATCTAAACCCTTTGTATCTTCACCACAAAAAACTCGATGCCAATGCCATTCTAAATGTGCTACATCTGGCAGATATTGTAAGTGTTTTGCTGGTTCAAAATCTGCCAGAAAATCTGCAAACTGTTCCCCATAATCTCCCAAATCAGGTGATAAACAAGGAAACTGATTAATAAATTTTAATGCAGTTGCTTCAAAAAACTTTTCTCCCACTAACTGGCATAACACAGGATAAATTGACATTAATGTATTACTCAAATTTCCAATAACATTACCTCTGTAAATTGCCAAACCTTCCGCAGGTGTTAAATTATTTGGTGCCTTAATATGTTTGCTTAATTCTTCTATACTAATACTGTCTTTTTTCCATACAGCTTGGAGAAATAAATTTTGTAGAGTAATATTTTCCATGACCAAATAATTAATAATTAAATAACTCAGGTTAAAAGTCTCCCCTTTCAAGGGGAAAAAAGCGGTCGTTAGCGTAGCTTCCCGTAGGGTGGGATGGATGGGTTTCCTAACAATATCCAATCGACCAAGAGAATAAATTTTTTCCTTAAGGGTCGATCCTCTCCCTAAAAGCTATCCCCGATCGGGAACTTCTGAAAACCTTGTGGGGAGCAGGGGAGTAGGGATAAATAGTCAATAAAGCTTGGCAAAACTACTTAAATTCTCAAAAAAATCTACTTTTCTATACATGATTTTTGAGGAAAAAGCCTCTGAAACACCAACACATAACTTTTCTATAATGTCTACGTTTTATGTTAAGAAAAATGTTTATAAAGCATCGCCCTAAAAGGGAGAGGTCATTTCAGTTATCAGTTATCAGTTATCAGTTATCAGTACCTCCGACTAAAGCCGGATCAAACGAAAATACGCTCATTGAATTTTTTTCATCCCCCTAAAAGGGGGAGGCTTTAAACCCAATATTTCGGTAATTATCCATTATCCATTATCCATTATCCATTATCCATTAATGAACTGACCTTTTGTAATAATTTTTCAGCCTTATTTGCTTCTGCCATTAATACTTCAAAACTCGGAATATCTGTATCCCATTCTATTAAAGTAGGTACAGTCCCAAACCTTACTAAAGCTTCTTCATACAACTCCCAAACTGGAGGATGTACGGGATAACCGTGAGTATCTAATAGATAATTTTCCTTTTCTTCGTAACCTGCTAAATGAATTTGTTTAACCCTTTTTGGTGGAATACCATCCAGATATTTTAGAGGGTCAATTCCATTATTTATAGCATTAACATAAAGATTATTTATATCCAGAAGTAAGTAACAGTCAGCTTTTTTTACTAATCCCTGAATAAACTCCCATTCTGACATAGTTGAATCTGTAAAAGTTAAATATGGAGAAGGATTTTCAATCAAAATTTGCCTACCTAAAAATTCTTGTACTTGCAGAATACGGGATGCCACAAAATCCATCACCTTTTCTGTATAAACAAGTGGAATTAAATCGTTAAGATAGTGACCGCTGACAGATATCCAAGATAAATGATCGGAAATAAAATCTGGTTCAACTTTTGCTGCTAAATTTTTTAGGCGAGTTAAATAATCTAAATTTAATGGGTCTGTTGAACCCAAAGACATTCCTACTCCATGTAAAGTAACAGGATAATCTTGACGAATTTTTTCTAAATTAAATAGTGGTAAACCACCAGCACAAAAATAGTTATCTGATAAAACTTCAAACCAATTTACTTTCGGTTTTTCAGTCAGAATATATTGATAATGGAGCGAACGTAAAGCAATTCCTGAACCTTGAATTGATGATGACTGAATGTAGGGTAAATCTCCCTTATTTTGCCACTTTGGATTAATATCAAATTCTAGTTTTTGAGATTGTGTTTTAGTTGTCATAAACTGTTTTTATTTAAGAAGGAAAAAGGAAGAAGGAAAAACCGAAGAACTGGAAAAGTTGATTGGACTGAAAAGCGATCGCTCCACATCTATAGCAATGTGCGCTGGCTTACGTACAAATTACAGGAGGTGTCCAATAGCTGAAAGTCTTATACTATTCCTACGGAATGCTTGCGCAAACGGTTTTTTATTCCCCCTTCCGGAGCTGTTGCCTGTTGCCTGTTGCCTGCGCACAGCGCTATACAAACCTCAATTGAGTGCATCTCATATTTGCAAAAATACTTTTTTCCTATTCCCTATTCCCTAAAAGCAATGAATTTTTGGCTTTATTCATGCATTGAGATGTACCCATAAAAAAATATGGCATTCTTGAATTTTTAGCTGATTTGATTCCACAGAGATAAATACAGGAAAAGATATCTATATTATCAAAGATTTTCCTCTGCTCTACTCTATGATTATCAAATCATGACTCTATTCAAAGATGCCACAAATTTTGCAATAATCACTTAAATTTTTAGCTCATATATATATTAAGATTCTGGAACATAAACTCTTGCACCAACAATTTTCTCGCAAGTACCCTCAGCAACATATATCCACTCATTAGGGTCTCCATCTACTGCAGCCTTACCTGCACAGTCATGGCCATTAGCACCACAATCATTCATACCCGCTTTAACAATACCAGCACATTTTTCCATACCTTCTTTGCCAGCAAGAGCTTCCTGACTATTACCAAAAGTAGTAAGACCAACAGCTAAGACACCAGTTATTGCACTAGCTACAACTAATTTTTTGTTGATGTTTTTCATAATATTATTTTCTCCAATTAATTTAGTTCAACCTTACACTTATAAAGTATTAACTATCGATATTAAGATACTCTATGAAAAATCTGAGATTCACCTGAGAAAGTGCTAAAGAGTTAGTGAGTATTTTTTGGCACTAATATCTGGTCATTACTACATTACTTCAAAACTTAGTTAACCCGGATTCTCCATCAGATAAAATTTGCTTAATTTATCAAAAATTATTAGATAATTTATTCTGATTTATTCTCTACTTATATTTAACGACTATTCAAAAAAATAAAATTTTAGGTGCTTGTTTTCAGTTTATGATGTTAATTTAACTAATGATATCAAATCCGTTTTATTGAACATAAAAAAAATCTCCAATCGTCATCACTACGCTCATCTTTGTAATTCTTTCTCCTCCTGAGGACTGACTCCTTACTCCTCCTAACTTAACCATTCTATGGCTTTTTAACCGGATTTGATATGAAACCAGAATTTTCCTCAGCATTTATATTTTATGGAAATTATATTTCATTAGCATGTGGCCTTGATAGCGCATACTGAAAAAAGGAACAGATTTTTTGAGAAATGCTAGCAGGGATTGGAAGTTTTCTTTTACCGAAGCGATCGCCTGGATATATTCTGGTTGTAGTTTAATTTGTTCAGTAATATGGCTTGGGTCGCCTGGGTGATAGTTTCTTTCGTCGCCAAAATGCTTGGTCGCGCAATGCTTCTACGATTAACTGCTCCAGTTTATCGGCATTTTCTGTCTTTGAGCCTAAAAACCATCCCTCTAAGGAATTGCTGCCTGAGTCTTGAGTATTTAGAATATCTAGCAGTTCTTGAATTTGAGAATTATCTGATTTCATTGTCAATTTTTCCTCTACTTAATTTGATTTGATTTTACCTAATAATTAATAATTAAATAATTAAATAATTAAATAATTCACGCCTTGAAACCTCCCCTTGAAAGGGAAAAAATATTTTTTTTTCTTTTATTCAATTCTCTTACTTTTAGGGATAAATTATTATCAATTATTAATTATTAAACCGATCTTTGCAGAAATTTTGGTACTCCTTAAATAGTCTTAAATCAGCAATAAGGAAGAAGCAATAAGGAAGAAAAAATAGATAACTAAATTCGTTGCACTCACATTTTATTTCGTTCATTTTTTAGCATGAATATAATCAACAAAGTAAAATTGAGGAATTAACCAGAATTTCAACCAAGCATAAATTCCCATTCCCAAAAGTGCTGTAATTACTAAAGGCAAACCTATTTTAATCCGCAAATTATCTGGAAGAATAGCAACTCCAGATATAGTAATTGCAAAATAAGTTAAAAGCACAATTTGCAATCTTTGTAGATTTTTCAATGCTTGTCGGCAACTACTACAATGCTGAGTATGTTGTTGATAACGATCCAATAGTGAGGCATGATTATTATTTATTGGGGGGCTATTTGGTACACTAATTCCGACTTCACTCCAAGGTAATTTACCATTACAATATTTATCAAACCAATTTCTAAACTCAATTACTAAACGGTCTGCACTTGTAGGTAAATTATAAGCTGTTTTCCAACTTTCACTTGATTGTTTTTGTTGCAGTAAATGCTCCTGCTGATTTAGTAAAACCATATCACCATCTAATACTAAATTCCGAGTTTTAACATGATCCCACCAACGCGGTGTCAGATGATGAATTGTTTTAGCAAAATTCCTAGAAAACTGAGCAACAATTCTAGATTTTCCAGGAGATACAGGCAAACAATAAGTAACAAGTCCTAATTTTTTTTCAGTACTACCAATACTAATTGCATATTCTAACCGGCAAGGCGGCTCAAAAGTAATTTTTGTAGGTAAACCTCTGGATATAGAAACTTCAATTAAATCAATAGTAGATTCCACAATTTCCATAACTATTGGTCTAGCTTTTTCTCTATTCCCCTGAACCCCGTGATGAGAAAAAGGAACATGACTAGGATCTGCTACATTTTCTACTAGAATTTCCCAGTCATATTCGAGATCGCGAACATAAGAATGCCACACAAAACCTTTCTGGGCATTTACTTCTGGTGATAATGGTAGGGGCGTAGTGTCAGCTAGCTCTGCTGTTTTCGCATCAGGCCAAACCCAAAGTAAATCATTTTCCTCGCGTACTGGTAAAGAAGTAACACAGAAATTTTGTTGATTTTTTGCTATAATTCCAGGATTTTCAGCTTGGGGAATATGAGTACAGATACCTTGAGCATCAAATTGCCAACCATGATAACTACACATTAAATTACCAGTTTTCTCATCAACACGACCTTCGCTTAAAGGTGCTAGACGATGAGGACAAACATCTAAAAAGACCTGGTAATTCTGAGAATATCTAGGCTTCCAGATAACTAAACGTATTCCCAACAGAGTTACGGGAACAGGTATTTCTGGATCGAGGTCTTCAGTAGGAGAAAGAGGATACCAGTGCTGAAAAAAGTTAAATTCGGTTTGCATTGTATTTTAGGTAGTCAGTTTTAGGTCAAGGATTTTTTTGCCATACCCTGTTATTTTTACCTTCTAATCATTTTTTATGCAACAAAGCTCTTTACAAAGACAAAGACTAATCACATTTTACATTCATATGCTCGGCTCCCCAATCTCTCATAGAAATCATAATTGGCTCCAGAGTACGACCATAATCTGTAAGCGAATATTCTACTCGTGGTGGCACTTCAGCATAGACTTTTCGTGCGATAATATTATCTTTTTCCAATTCGCGTAATTGATTAACAAGCATACGCTGCGTAATGCCTTTAATTTTTTTCTTCAATTCGCCGAAGCGTAATACATCATTCTCCAAAAGATTAAAAATAATCACAGGTTTCCACCGTCCACCAATAACTGATAACGTAGCTTCGACAGAACATCCATAGGGGCGATCGTAATTATTTTCCTGCGTCATAATTCTCTAAATCTTTCAATAGTGACTTAAAAGTAACTATATAAAAAAATTGTATCTACTTGTCATTATTTGCATTTTTATTATACTTTTAATCATATAACTCATAAAACAGTCAGCATCCCGCGCTAAAGGGAACAGGGGCTTCAAGCCTCAAAGCAATAGCTAGCTGACCAACTGAAGTGGCTACATTATTGGCAAGAGTTAAAGTCCCTGGTAGTACATCAGACAAGTGACGATCAAAAATTTCCCCCTAAAGGTTCTTTATGTAAAGCTTGCTCCTTACGTCATTACTTTGGATATGAAAAATAAGTGAATTTTTCTAGCAGGATTAGCCATGTTTTCTCAATACGGCAATAAACTAATAGACATCTGGTAAAAATTAAAAATCAAATCAATTCTTATCCATAAATTATCAATTATTTCTCCCTGTTGCCTGTTGCCTGTTGCCTCTTTTCTTTTTATGATTGCATTTTTGCCAAAATACTTACTATTTTTAGCTATTTTAATGATGATTAGGTAGTCTCACACTCTTGGAGAAATTAAAATGATCAAAATGAACAACATAAAAACATTTCTATTACTCGCACTAGCACTTATAAGTATCGTAATAGCTGTCGCTTGCACTAGCCCCCAGGTCACATCCCAAAACATCGAGCCGGAATCAGCAGCAAAGCCAACCTCCGAAGTCCTCTTGAGGTCCGAAGTCCAGTGGGGACTGCTCAACCCCGCCCGGGGCGACAATAGCCCGAAGGCTGGTAATCTTTGGGGCGATCGCACTGGCTCCGGGCCGTCAGGTTTCCTAGTAAAGTTTGTGGACGGCTTCTCGTCCCCACCTCACATTCACAATATCACCTACCGTGGAGTAGCCATTAATGGCACCGTTCACAACGATGACCCGAATGCCGAGAAGATGTGGCTGCCGACGGGTTCTTTCTGGACGCAGCCAGCCGGAGGTGTACACATTACCGCTGCCGAGGGCAGCAACAACCTGGCATACATAGAGATCGACGAGGGGCCGTATCTCGTTCTTCCTCCTGAGGAGGCGTTTTCTAGCGATGACAAGCCGATTAATGTGGACCCATCGAACATTGTTTGGATCGACCCGCCCGGAATACCCCCCTCTGCCAATGGACCAAAGGTAGCCTTTCTTTGGGGCAACCCACAGGACGATCGATTATACGGGAGTTTTGTCAAGCTACCGGCTGGATTTACTGGAAAGATAAGTAGCCACGGCTCGACATTCCACGCTGTGGTAATTCAGGGTGAACCAAAGTACCAAGTGACGAGTGAGACCGATCTCAAGACCTTGATCCCGGGCAGTTATTTCAGCTTGAAGGAAGAGTCGGTGCATCAAGTCTCGTCTGAAGCAACAGAGGAAAGCATCATCTATATACGCACGAATGGCAAGTTCGATGTCATTCCGGCGTAGCCCAAGAAGTAATATCATGTCCGGTTGAATAATTAGACTTTGGTGGAAGGAAGGCAGAAGGTTTTCTCTTATTGTCACCTTGATTTTATACACAAACGATGCTACCGGACATGATATAACCTCCCTCGATCCTAATAACCTAATAATATTTAAAATTTGGAGGTAAAAACTATGAAAGCAGTAGGTTTAACTCAATATTTACCCATTAACAACGAAAATAGTCTGTTAGACGTTGAAATTCCTAAACCCATAGCTAAAGGCAAAGATTTATTGGTACAGGTTAAAGCTATTTCTGTTAACCCAGTAGATTATAAAGTCCGCTCTCCTCAAGATAAAGTTGAATCTGAACCCCGCATTCTTGGTTGGGATGCAGCAGGTATCGTGGTAGAAGTTGGAAAAGAAGTGACAGAATTTCAACCTGGAGACGAGGTTTATTATGCAGGAGATATTACTCGTCCTGGTAGCAACAGCGAATTTCATTTAGTGGATGCCAGAATTGTTGGTCGCAAACCCCAGAATTTAGATTTTGCTCATGCAGCAGCTTTTCCTCTTACTGCTATCACTGCTTGGGAAGCTTTATTTGAAAGATTGAATATTGATAAAACAGGAGCAGATGCGGGTAAATCAATTTTAATTATCAATGGTGCAGGGGGAGTTGGTTCTATTGCGATTCAAATAGCGAAAAAGCTAGCCAAGCTTAATGTTATTGCTACAGCTTCTCGTCCTGAAACTATTGCTTGGTGTAAAAAAATGGGTGCTGATGAAGTGGTCAATCATCGAAATAACCTTGCGGTCGAAATTGAGAAAATTGGCGATCAAAATGTCGATTATATTCTGTGCTTGAACGACACCGATGGTCACTGGGAAGCTATGACTAAAGCGATCGCCCCCCAAGGCACGATTTGTTCTATTGTGGAAAACGAACAACCGTTAGATATGGATACTTTGAAGAGTAAGAGTGCTGGCTTTGTTTGGGAATTTATGTTTACTCGATCCATGTATCAAACAGAAGATATGGTAGAGCAAAGTAATTTACTTAATGAGTTGAGTCAACTCATCGAAGATGGTGTGATTATGGCTACTTGCAATGAAGTAGTCAAACCGATCGATGCCAAAAACCTACGGGATGTTCATCAACGTCTTGAAAAGGGTAGAACTATTGGAAAAATTGTTCTAGCGGAATGGAGTTAATTTTTAACTAGCTCAGGACTTACGCAACAGCACTAATTATAGCGAGTATATCTTGAATAATGACGAATTTATACGCTATATATAGCGGTACTGCGTAAGTCCTGTAGCTATCAGCTTTCCGTTTTCAGGTATATAGTTGCACCGCAAACGTTAGTATTTGTACCTCATATACGACCGAATCTGCTGTAATTTTCACTCTCATACCTCCTGAGTCCTAACCACTAACTCCTGTGAAATCAACATGACTTACGCATGGACACTAAATCCCGTGAGGGCGCCATTCGGAGCTTGACGTTAGTCAATGCCATTTGCGCTCCGCAAAGCTCCGAATGGCGCCCCTACATATGGCGTTTAAAAGGTTGATTTGCGTAAGTCCTGATAAATTTATTCAGCAAAAAAATTATGTTACCAAAAGAAGAACTTCTCAAAGGAATTGAAAATCGCGAAACTATTACTCGCATTATTGACTTAGCAGAACAAGCTTTAAGAACTTGGGAAATTACTCAGAGTGATTTTTTATCACCGCCAGAAATATTTGAGTCAGAAAGAATTTTTCAAAAGTTGACAGAAGTAGAATTAGTTTCCTGGGGTGGTTATCCTCAAGCGGAACGAAAAAGATTAGCGATCGCTCGTTCAGATTTACCTATTGATACTTCGAGTGTGGAGTTAACAGCGATTAATATTGAGGGAAATTTTCTGTTTGATACTGCGACTCACCGAGATTTTCTTGGTTCTATGTTGGGTACGGGAATTGTCAGAGAAAAAACTGGGGATATTATTGTTTTGGGAGAACGTGGCGCTCAGGTAATAGTAGTGCCTGAATTGGTGGAATATTTAGAAATGAATCTGCAACAAGTTCGGTCTGTTCCTGTTAAAATTAAACCCTTAGAATTGAGCGATTTAAGAATAAGAGAACCGAAAAAGAAAGAGTTAACAACTGTAGAAGCTTCCATGAGATTAGATGCAGTTGCTTCTGCTGGTTTTGGAATGTCTCGGAGTAAAATGGTTGGTTTTATTGAAGGGGGAGATGTGCGGGTAAATTGGAAGGAAATTAGTCAGGCAAGTTATCAAGTTAAGTCGGGAGATTTAATTGCTATTCGGGGTAAAGGGAGGTTAGAAGTAGGGGATGTTGCTATTACGAAAAAAGAACGTTATCGGGTTCAGTTGACAAGGTATGTTTAGAAGAAGGAGTCAGGAGACAGGAGTAACTTTCTGTTGCACAAATTGCTATGTATTTACTCCTGTCTTCTTTATTAGGCATCTCCAAAGATTTAAAATAAATCAATTATTATCCATGAATTATCAATTCTTATTCTTTTTTGCTTACTTTCTATTGTGGAAAATATGTCTATTATGAAAATTATTTACCGAAAATTTCAGGTATAAAGCCTCTCCACTTATGAAAAAAAAATCCTTTGATCCAATCCTTTTATTTATAAGAATAGGTAATTCTAAATTCTAAATTCTAAATTCTTGACAATGGCAAAAGACATTTTCCATCAACAGGTTAAAAATGCTTTAATCAAGGATGGATGGAATATCACCCACGATCCTTTTACAATTCGGATTAGTGAAGCTATCAAATTACAAATAGATTTGGCAGCAGAAAATGCTATTGCAGCAGAAAGAGGTTCTGAAAAAATTGCTGTAGAAATTAAAAGCTTTGTTGCAGACTCAGATATTAGCTCATTTCATACTGCATTAGGACAATATCTTAACTATTGTCAAGCACTTGAAGAACAAGAAGCAGACCGAATTGTTTATTTAGCTATTCCTGTAGAAACTTATCAAGATTTTTTTCAGCTTCCTTTTATCCAACGTTCTCTGAAACGTTTTCAAGTCAAACTGATTATTTATAATCCTAAATTGGAGGTGATTTCTCAATGGATAAATTAGAACAATATCGACAATTTGTTCAGGAAATTTTGAGTTCACACGCAGAAATAGCAAATACCAATGATACGGTAAAAGCAGAACTAATATGTGATAGAGAACACGACCATTATCAACTAGCTTATGTAGGTTGGCAAGGGGATAAACGAGTATTTGGTCCTGTGATGCACTTTGATATTATAGATGACAAAATTTGGATTCAATATAATGGTACGGAAGAGTCTGTTGCTGAGAGATTAGTGGAGATGGGTGTACCTACTTCAGATATAATTATCGGTTTTCATTCTGCTTTTAAGCGTCAATTTACTCGTTATGGGAAAAACTGAACGTAAGCATTTACCACAAGTGTAGGTTGGGTTGACGTCAGGTTAGCGGAGCTTATCCGGAGGATAAACCCAACAAAAGTAAATATCTCCAAACATTAGGTGAAAACCATAGGTATCTGTTGGGTTAAGCGGCAGCGCAACCCAACCTACGGTTCGATCGCTACTTGGCATTTTATATAATTAAAGGAGAGTTTTTATTACGTCTAATTAATGATTAATGAGACATGATATTAGAAATAACTCAGTATTTTTACAGATATTTTTACTGCTAAATAATTAAGTTGTGTAGGTTGGGTTGACGTCAGGTTAGCGGAGCTTATCCGGAGGATAAACCCAACAAAAGTAAATATCTCCAAACATTAGGTGAAAACCATAGGTATCTGTTGGGTTGCGCTCCGACGCTTAACCCAACCTACGGTTCGATCGCTACTTGGTATTTTATACAATTAAAAGAGAGTTTTTATTACGTCTAGTCTAATTAATGAGACATGATATTAGAAATAGATCGGTATTTTTACAGATATTTTTGCTCCTAAATAGTTAAGTAAAATTAATATTTTTTATGATGATTTAACAATTAATTTCGGCTAAACTAGAAATAATGATATACTGGAGATTAAGTTATGCCACGTCTCTATAATTATGCTTACGAAATATTAAGCGAAGAAATCAAGAAATTATCCAAAGAAGATTTAACAGGAGAAATAGGCCAGAAAATCGTCATGAAGCGATTGGAAAAATTACGGATGCAGTCTGGCGAACCTATTAAATTAGAAGAATTACGAGAATTGATTGTAGACCAATATCCTACTTTTAGCGAGAAAGTCCTTAAACAAGCTATAAGAGAAAATCATCCCGCAGGAAAAGTTATATTACTTCAGTTAGGAGGTTTAGCTGCTTTAGGAGTAGCTGGTTTAGTTTGGGTAGCAAATTTACCTTATCCCATGATTCGTAGACCTGTGGCAAGTGTGGCACCAATGGTATTATTACCTAGCTATCTAAGTATGGATCGTAACTATCGACAGGCGATCGCTAAAACTGAACAAGCAGACCAATTGATAAATAAGGCAACTTCTAGTGCGGATATTAATTTGGGAACCCAGAGAGTTACTGAAGCGCAAAAACACCTTGATGGTTTGCCAGTATGGTTTTTGGGCTACTATCCCCAACGATATTGCACCTTGTTTAGTTGTTCTTGGAAGTTCACTATAGATGAATTTGAAAGGGCGAGAAAAAGAGTGGGGCAAATAGAAGCAAAGGCGTTTCAAGAGAAAAATGCTCAAAAATTGTTGACAGAAGCAGAGAAAACTATTACAACCGCTAAACAACAATATGAGCAAGCTGCAACTCCAACAGATAAACAACAAGCGATCGCTGAGTGGCAAGCGGCAATAGATAAGTTAGAGCAAATTCCTCCTATGACTCTCGCCGGAAAAATGGTAAAACCAAAGTTAGCAGCGACAAAGCGAGATTTCCAAAAAGAAGCAGGTTTAGCTGAGGGAAGCAAACGTAGTTTCACTTTTATGGAAGTGGCAAAACAATTTGGTATGCAAGCAGCTATAGCTTCACAAAATGGACCCCATCCAGAGCAACAATGGCAAGTAGTGGCGAGTTTATGGGAGCAAGCAATTAATCAATTACAGAAAATATCAGGAGATAATCCAGCTTATTTGGAAGCGCAGACTAAACTGGGAGAATATCAGGTTAATTTGGCTAATGTAAAAATGCGTTTGCAAGCAGAAAAAGAGTCAAAAACAGCTTTTAAGGAAGCTAAAAATTTAATTGCAGATTGGCAAAGATATGCTGCTGATGATACTTCTAATCGTGGTGTACTTGCCAATAAAATTCAATTAATTATTAATCAGTTAGAGAATATTAAACCAGGAACAACTTATTATAAAGAAGCTCAAGAGTTGTTGATATTTGCTAAGAATAAACAGAAAAGTTTGTAATTTTGCCAAGGATGCACAACCGTTTTTTGCTTTGAAGAAGGAGTCAGGAGTCAGTCCTCAGGAGTCAGGAGAGAAAATTGCTTATGGATAGTCGAGTCACAAGCCGCTCCGCGTCTACTAACCCCAAACAATTTTGAGCACCGCGAGTGACGGTGGGGTATTAAACCCATAAGGGAAATGATAAATAAATATTAGGTAGGGGATATCTGGAAATCGTCTACCTATTTTTATATTAAATTATTGTAGGTTGGGTTGAGGAACCGTTAGCGCCAGCTTATCCGTTAGGATAAACCCAACAAAGACTTATAGAACTTATCAAAAACTTATCTACATTTTATTGAGTATTGTAGGTTTAGTTGAGGAATCGAAATCCAACAAAGACTTATAGAACTTATCAAAAACTTATCTACATTTTATTGAGTATTGTAGGTTGAGTTGAGGAATCGCTCTTCGGAGCTTATCCGTTAGGATAAACCCAACAAAGACTTATAGCATTTATCAAAAACTTCTCTACATTTTATTGAGTATTGTAAGTTGGGTTGAGGAACCGTTAGCGCCAGCTTATCCGTTAGGATAAACCCAACAAAGACTTATAGCATTTATCAAAAACTTATCTACATTTTATTGAGTATTGTAGGTTGAGTTGAGGAATCGCTCTTCGGAGCTTATCCGTTAGGATAAACCCAACAAAGACTTATAGCATTTATCAAAAACTTATCTACATTTTATTGAGTATTGTAGGTTGAGTTGAGGAATCGCTCTTCGGAGCTTATCCGTTAGGAT
>JAXHSW010000141.1:21356-25162 GCA_034190295.1 Cyanobacteriota bacterium
AAACCCAACAAAGACTTATAGCATTTATCAAAAACTTATCTACTAACACTGTCGTTCTACCCAACCTACATTTTTAAGCTAACCATAATAAGACACAATTCTTAATAGACAATTCCAAATTAAATGCGTTACAAGAGAAGTTAATGTATTACAAAAATATCTGTAGCGATAAGGAGCATAGAAATTCATGTCTGTAACCATACCAACTATAACAGGATTATACATTCTATCCTCAGAAGAGCAACTGACTTTTCCGCTCAAACACACCGAAGTTAAAGCAAAAATAACAGGCAACCTATCCAGGGTTGAAGTCACTCAACAATTTGAAAATCCATTCACCGAACCCCTAGAAGCAACTTATGTCTTCCCACTACCAGACGAAGCAGCAGTCGATGAAATGGAAATCAAAATAGGCGATCGCTTAATCAAAGGCAATATCAAAAAACGAGCAGAAGCAAAAAAAATCTATCAACAAGCTAAACAACAAGGTCGTACTGCGGGGTTACTCGAACAACAGCGCGATAATATTTTCACTCAGTCCCTGGCAAATATTAAACCAGGGGAACAAATAGATGTAATTATTCGCTATACAGACTCCCTCAAATTTGAAGGTGGGAACTATGAATTTGTATTTCCGATGGTTGTGGGGGAGCGTTATATTCCCGGAACACCTATAGATGGCAGTGGTGATACAGACCAAGTTCCCGATGCTAGTCAAATTACACCACCAATAGTTCCCCCGGTAACTCGTTCGGGACATGATATTGGTATGACAGTAGAAATAAACTGTGGGATGCCAATTTTTCAGGTGAATTCCACATCCCACCAAATTCAAACATCCGAGTCAGGAGAAATTGTTACGGTTAAATTAGGAAATGAAGACACCATCCCAAATAAAGACTTCATTCTCCACTATCAAGTTGCTAGCGATCGTACCAAAGCAACGGTATTAACTCAAGCAGACAAACGTGGTGGATATTTTGCACTTTATTTGATTCCCGCTTTACAGTATCGTAGTGATGAAATTGTGCCCAAAGATGTTGTGTTCCTCATGGATACTTCCGGTTCCCAAAGGGGAGAACCATTGCTCAAATGCAAAGAATTGATGCGCCGTTTTATCCACGGACTGAACCCCAACGATACTTTTACAATTATCGACTTTGCCAATACTGCCAGAAAACTATCAGAAACTCCTTTGGCAAATACACCTAAAAACATCGCCGCTGCAATTAAATATATCAACAGATTAAATGCAAATGGTGGCACTGAATTACTGAATGGCATCCAGGAAGTTTTGAATTTTCCGCCTCCACCTGCGGGAAGACTGCGGAGTATTGTGATGTTGACCGATGGTTATATTGGTAATGAAAAGGAAGTATTGGCAGAAGTGCAAGACAAACTCCAATCGGGCAACCGACTTTATAGTTTTGGTGTCGGTAGTTCGGTAAATCGATATTTAATTAACCGTTTAGCAGAAATTGGGCGGGGTATTGCTAGAGTTGTGCGACAGGATGAACCGACTGAGGAAGTAGCAGAAAAATTTTTCCAGCAAATTAATAATCCTGTATTAACTCAAATTGAGGTTGAGTGGAATGGTCGGGGTGAAGTACCAGAAGTTTATCCGGTGACAACTCCAGATTTGTTTGCCGAACAACCTTTGGTTTTGTTTGGGCGAAAACAGGATGCTGTGAAAGGTGAGTTACAGGTTAATGGTATTGCTGCTGGTGGGGAAATTTATCAGCAGACTTTCGAGATGATTTTTGCTGAGAGTGGTAATGTGGCAGTTGCTCAAATTTGGGGTAGGCAAAAGATTAAGCATTTGACGAATCAGATGTTTGATTATGAGAAGAAGTCGATGGTAAAAGAGGTGACTGAGACTGCTTTAAGTTATCAATTGTTGTCTGAATATACGGCGTTTGTGGCAGTTAGTGAGGAGGTGCGAGTTGAACCTGGTGGTCAGGATATTTCAATGGATGTTCCTGTGGAAATGCCAGAGGGAGTGAGTTATAAGGGGTTCGGTGCTGCACCTGAAAGATTTCCAGTAGACAACTTTGCGGCTCAGAGGGTAGCTTATAAGAGGGTAGCTTATTCAGCACCACTAAATGCGCGGCGTCGAAGAACAAAAGCATCCGAATTTCAAGCAACAGATTGGGTGGAGCAAGAATTTGTAGATTTGGAATGTGATGCAACAGAGGAGATGGATCTATGTTCTACAGATTCGGCACCTCAAACAACAGATTGGATGGAGCAAGGAGAAGATATAGGGTTTTCGGGTACTAAGAAAGGAATTTCGAGGTTCTTGAAACAAGACAAACTAAAGGAAACTGTTTCTACTAAAGAAGTAAGAATACCCTACAAATTATCTGATAATGACTATCAAGTACGACTTTCTCATATAGAGCGTTTTCTCAAAACTAACGATAATGTTTTAGTTACTATAGCAATTCATGCTCAGAAAGTTCCGACTCCCTCTCAAGGTGAGCAATTTCTCAAACGTATAGCTACTGACTTGCAAGAGGTTGCCAATATGGAGTCAGCTCCTAAATTAGATGGAAAATTTATGGGTATGGTACTTTCTCTTAAACAAAAAGATTCTGCAAAACTAACTCGTAATACTTTGCAAATTATTCAAGTTACAGGGTTAGATGCAGTAGGGCAAAAAAATCTGCAACAGCATTTACAGAATGTGAATGTTCCATCCAATATTAATGGTGAAATAGTTTTGGAATTGCAGGTAAAAGGCGATCGCGTACTTCGAGTAATTTTCGATGATGAAGTTTCCACTTTGAAGGATAAAAAAATTGTAGAGGAAATTAAGCGATCGCTCTTAAAATGGCGCGTTCCTTCTGGTGCAAATAAAATTCAGATTACAATCAAAATTAGCTCGTAATATTCAGGAGTTGGGGAGGTAATATCAAACCCGGTAGCATCGGTGTTATTTAGTATTCAAGAATTGTAGGGGCGTTAGCAAATGGCTATTCGCCCTTACGCATTGTATGACGATCGACGCAATTATATTATATCATGTCCGGTTGAATACTTAAGTTCGGGCTAAAGCCCAACTACAAACAAAAACTTTTTGATCGCTAATTATCCGGACATGATATTATTCCGATTTATCGGCAACCGTAGCCAACAGATTTGATATTAAAGGCAAAATTTGTCTAATTAAATTGACAAAAAATTATCCTTATCTACCAAATTACTCTGGCAATATCTCAGTAACAGTTTCATAAAAATTAGTTTCTGGTGGTTTAGCAAATAAATGTGACATTTCCGCCAATGCTGCTTTATAAGCATCAGTTTGATTCGCATCCATAGCTTCAACTCCTTCCCAAAAAATTACAGCAATACCTTTATCTGTTCCTGGCAACTGCAATAAATAAGCTCCCTTAAAACCTTCATTATAGCTAGCAACAGCTTTTTCATAAAGTTCCCTTGCTTCTTCAAACTTTCCTGGTTTAAATTCTCCCAAGGCAACATAAGCATATTTATGCTTCAAAAAATCCATAAAATCCGACATTTTTTCTCCTGATAGAATAGGTAGGATTTAATATCATATCCGGTTGAATAGTTATTGTATAGTTGAATGTGGGAAGTGTGGGGAGATTAAATATTGAAGTAATTATAGAATTATAAACATAATATTATCAGGACTTACGCAAAATATGAAATTATACACAATCTGTAGGAGAGTTCGCCCCCACTCCCCCACTCCCCCACTCCCCTACTCCCCTACTCCCCCACTCCCCCACTCCCCCACTCCCCTACTCCCCTACTCCCCCACTCCCCTACTCCCCCACTCC
>JAXHSW010000142.1:0-19420 GCA_034190295.1 Cyanobacteriota bacterium
AGGGAGGAACTATTAAAAGTATTCCGATAGAAAGGGAGTAACTGTCAAAAGCATTTCTGGAAAAAGGGAGTAACTGTCAAAAGTATTCCGATAAAAAGGGAGGAACTATTAAAAGTATTCCTGGAAAAAGGCAGGAACTATTAAAAGTATCTCTGGAAAAAGGGAGTAACTGTCAAAAGTATTCCTGGAAAAAGGGAGTAACTGTCAAAAGTATTCCTGGAAAAAGGGAGTAACGATCAAAAGTATCTCTGGAAAAAGGGAGGAACTGTCAAAAGTATTCCGATAAAAAGGGAGGAACTATTAAAAGTATCTCTGGAAAAAGGGAGTAACTGTCAAAAGTATTCCTGGAAAAAGGGAGTAACGATCAAAAGTATTCCTATAAAAAGGCTCTCTGGAAAAAGGGAGGAACTATAAAAAGTATCTCTGGAAAAAGGGAGTAACTGTCAAAAGTATTCCGATAAAAAGGGAGGAACTATTAAAAGTATCTCTGGAAAAAGGGAGTAACTGTCAAAAGCATTTCTGGAAAAAGGGAGTAACTGTCAAAAGTATTCCGATAAAAAGGCAGGAATTATTAAAATTATTCCGATAAAAAGGCAGGAATTATTAAAAGCATTTCTGGAAAAAGGGAGTAACTGTCAAAATTATTCCGATAAAAAGGCAGGAATTATTAAAAGCATTCCTGGAAAAAGGGAGTAACTATCAAAAGTATTCCTGGAAAAAGGGAGTAACTATCAAAAGTATTCCTGGAAAAAGGGAGTAACTATCAAAAGTATCTCTGGAAAAAGGGAGGAACTATAAAAAGTATCCCTGGAAAAAGGGAGGAACTATTAAAAGTATTCCGATAGAAAGGGAGGAACTGTCAAAAGTATTCCGATAAAAAGGGAGGAACTATTAAAAGTATCTCTGGAAAAAGGGAGTAACTGTCAAAAGTATTCCTGGAAAAAGGGAGGAACTATCAAAAGTATTCCTATAAAAAGGGAGGAACTATTAAAAGTATTCCGATAGAAAGGGAGTAACTGTCAAAATTATTTCGATAAAAAGGGAGTAACTGTCAAAAGTATTCCTGGAAAAAGGGAGTAACTATCAAAAGTATTCCTGGAAAAAGGGAGTAACTATCAAAAGTATTCCTATAAAAAGGCTCTCTGGAAAAAGGGAGGAACTATTAAAAGTCTCTCTGGAAAAAAGGAGTAACTGTCAAAATTATTCCTGGAAAAAAAGGCAGGAATTATTAAAATTATTCCTGGAAGAAGGGAGTAACTGTCAAAAATCTATCGGGAAAAAGGCAGGAATTATTAAAAGCATTCCTGGAAAAAAGGAGTAACTGTCAAAAATCTATCGGGAAAAAGGGAGTAACTGTCAAAAGTATTCCTGGAAGAAGGGAGGAACTGTCAAAAGTATTCCGATAAAAAGGCAGGAACTATTAAAAGTATCTCTGGAAAAAGGGAGTAACTGTCAAAAGTATTCCTGGAAAAAGGGAGTAACTGTCAAAAGTATTCCTGGAAAAAGGGAGTAACGATCAAAAGTATCTCTGGAAAAAGGGAGGAACTGTCAAAAGTATTCCGATAAAAAGGGAGGAACTATTAAAAGTATCTCTGGAAAAAGGGAGTAACTGTCAAAAGTATTCCTGGAAAAAGGGAGTAACGATCAAAAGTATTCCTATAAAAAGGCTCTCTGGAAAAAGGGAGGAACTATAAAAAGTATCTCTGGAAAAAGGGAGTAACTGTCAAAAGTATTCCGATAAAAAGGGAGGAACTATTAAAAGTATTCCGATAGAAAGGGAGTAACTGTCAAAAGCATTTCTGGAAAAAGGGAGTAACTGTCAAAAGTATTCCGATAAAAAGGGAGGAACTATTAAAAGTATTCCGATAAAAAGGGAGTAACTGTCAAAAGCATTCCTGGAAAAAGGGAGTAACTGTCAAAAGCATTCCTGGAAAAAGGGAGTAACTATCAAAAGTATTCCTATAAAAAGTCTCTCTGGAAAAAGGCAGGAATTATTAAAAGTCTCTCTGGAAAAAGGCAGGAATTATTAAAAGTCTCTCTGGAAAAAGGCAGGAACTATTAAAAGTCTCTCTGGAAAAAGGGAGATTTAGGGATAACGTAAATTTCGAGCAATCAAACAATTATGACATCTAAAAAAACTAGAAGTATTAAAGCTAGCAATTCGGGAATAGAAAAACTTATAAATGCAAAAAATAATCAGCGTTTAACTTTTCCATCTATTGCTGAAAAAGCTCATGTTTCAGAAAGTACAGTTAAGCGTTTTTGCAGAGGAAATGCAGTTGATGAAAGTTGCGCTTCAGTAATTACCGCCGCCTTAAACTTAGAATTAAAAGATATTATCGAATCCCCAACCTTTCCCCCACAAACTAATAATATAGAAACAGAAAAAAAATTATTAATTCATCGGCAAACTTGTCAAAAAATGCTGAGGGAAAAAAGACAATTAACCACAAACCCCCTGACAACAGGCGACGGTACAACATTCGATCGCGCAGAAATTTATGTACCACTGGGGTTGGTCGAGCGCAAAGGTCAACCCAAACGTAATAGTAACTGTACTGCGGAAAATGGTTCGGAATTATATGCTCCCACCGACTACGAAATAACTAAGACGTTGGAGTTAAATCAATTTTTTGAAGAAGTGTTGCGTCAGGGACACACTCCGAAAAGTCAAGGTAAACGTATCGCTATCATTGGAGAACCTGGTGCGGGAAAAACTACTCTATTGCAGCATATTGGCGAGTGGGTGTTTGCTGAAACCGAGCAAGATGTAGTTATTTGGGTTTCTTTGGCAGATTTAGATGGGAAAACAATTGAAGAATATTTGCTGCAAGTTTGGCTAAAAGATGCTTTTCAGACGGCGCGAGTAAAACCGGAAATGGAGGATGCTTTGGTGGAGTTGTTTAACCGGGAGTCGGTGTGGTTATTGTTGGATGGTGTGGATGAGATGGCAGTTGAGAATGCTTTGGGAGTAGTTGCGTCTCAACTGAAAAGTTGGGTGGGAGAAGCGCGGACGATCTTGAGTTGTCGGTTGAATGTTTGGGATGGGGGAAAAAATGCGTTGTTTAATTTTGATGTTTATCGAAATCTTGATTTTTCTGAGCGACAGGTAGGAGAGTTTATCGGTAAATGGTTTGCTAATTTGGAGTTAGGAAAAAAGTTAAATCGGGAGTTGAAAAAAACGGGAAAAGAAAGGATAATAAATTTGGTAAAAAATCCTTTGCGCTTGGCACTACTTTGTTATTCTTGGCAGCGACGACAGGGGAAGTTGCCAACTACAAAAGCTGCTCTTTATCAAAGATTTGTGGAGATTTTTTATGAATGGAAGGAGGAAATTTTTCCTACTACTTCTGCTATTCGGAAAGAATTAAATCTTGCTTTGGGAAAATTGGCACAACTTGCGATATCTCAAACAAATTCTCGGTTTAGACTTTCTCGCTCGTTGGTTTTTCAGATACTTGGAGAAACTGATAGTCGATTATTTCAGTTAACAATAAAGTTAGGTTGGTTGAATCAAGTGGGAGTAGCAGCAGAAAATCCAGAGTCTCCTGTTTATGCTTTTTTTCATCCGACTTTTCAAGAATATTTTGCTGCTTTAGCAGTGGAAAATTGGCAGTTTTTCTTTAAGCATATTCCGGATAATCCTAATCAGGGAATTTACCGCATTTTTCAACCGGAATGGAAACAGATTTTTTTGTTATGGTTGGGGCGAGAAGATGTTGATGAAAGTCAAAGAAAGGATTTTTTTGAACAGTTAATAAATTTTGATGATTGCTGTGGTAATTTTTATCGGATTAAAGCATATTTTATTGCTCAAAATGGATTTTGTGAGTTAGGAAGATGTTCTGCTGATTATCCTCTCGATCGGGTTTTCCAGCAGTGTAGAAAGTGGGATAGATTTCGGAATGATTGGCAATTTATACATCCTTGGCGATTGGGTTTTGTACAGCCTAGTCAGGAAATTAGCGACCCTGAAAAAGTTGCTATTTTGCTTGAAAATTTGACAGAAAGTTTAACAACTAATACTGACGAAAAGGAACTCAGAAAAATTTTTCGCGAAATTGGTAAGTTTGGTTATGGTGATTTTCAAGCTGTGAGAACTTTACTTCAGTTACTTGAGTCTTATATTTCTGATTCTGATTTTGTCTGTGCTGAAATTGCTCAAACTTTAGGAATAATTGCTATAGGTACTCCAGAAGTTATTGATGCTTTAGTTAAATTATTAGAAACCAGCCAAGACTACAATACTCTCTTATATTCTATGAGAAGTTTACAAGTGCTTGGTGTCGAGAATCGGAAAGTTATTGATGCTTTAATTAAAGTCTTGAAAAGTGATTTAAAGCATAATTTTCTTTATTGTCAAGCTGCGGATAGTTTATGGAAAGTTAATCCTGGAAATCAAGCAGCAATTAATTGCCTCAATAATTTAATTCAAAATACTAAAGATAACTCAGATCGTGTATCGGCAGCTTGGATACTAGGAGAAATTAACCCGCAAAATTCTCTAGCTATTTCTACTTTAGTCAATGAACTTCGTCCGTGGTGGATGAATAATAAAACTATAATTTATCTGAAAAATCCTTTAGATATTTATACTTTAATAAATCAAGTTCGTCCGGTGTGGGTAAATCATCAAATTAGCGATACTATTAATGCTTTACTACATATTGCTAAGTGGGATAAATTAGAATTAATTAAACTTTTACATCCTTATGAAGTAGGAATTTTAAAAATAGACTATCCTTGCTGGAATGGTTTAATAATTATCAAAAATAATAGCAATGTGGATAAATACAGTATTCTCAAAATTGATATGCCATGCTGTGAAAAAGTATTGACTATATCTGGAGAGGAAGCACAATTTATTAAGGAAATTTTTCAAGGAAACTTTGCAGCAGCAGCCACAGCATTAGAAAAATATTTACCAGAATATCAAGCCTGGGAAAAAAATTATTGGGGATATTATAAAGATATTTGGGAAGAAGAAGAAGTTCCTGATTGGATATATACTTCAGAAGAGCATTATCAAGATTCTAATCCCTTTTTTCTAGACCGCACTCCCGGTACTTTTGTTTATGAATTAGCCGAAAACTTCCTTTGGAGTCATGCCGAAAAAATGAATTATCCAGACTTTTATCAACTATTTTTTGAACAGATAGGGAAGTAGGGGAGAGCAGGAGTGGGGGAGTAGGGGAGATGGGAAGTAGGGGAGAGCAGGAGTGGAAAAAACTGTAAGAAAGAAACCGAAATACACCCTCTTTCTTTGAATTAGAGCTGAGGCGATCGTAGCTAACATCTTTAGGTAATTTGTCCCTAATTCAATCAATACTATTACTTTTGCAGGACTGCTATTAAAAGTTTAAAACTTAGATAATGCAAAAATTTTCCTTCTTTTTTCTGCGATAACATCTCAACAATATAAATGGATCGCCAAATTATGACGATCGCTAATTTTTAAGACCAAATATAGCACTACGCAAATAGGGAGCGGACAATACTAAATGCTGAAAGTAAGTCAGAGATTACTTTTGACTTTTGACTTTTGACTTCTAACTTGCCCGTAGCGTTATATTTCTAACTTCCGCCCAATTTTGCCCATTCTTCAGGGAGAACATTAGCAATAAGCTCGAAGTTACCACTACCGTCAGGTTTAATAACATAAGCCATACCCTGTGGGTCTGGATAAATACCTGTTGAGGCTTCAAACAGATCGTCGTGACCGACAATGATAGTATTCGTTCCTGCTGAGGGCATGGCCGTTAACATTGGGTCTAACAGTGCTTTCATTTGAGCTACTTGTTCGGGGGTATAGTCTGCTGCTTTGGGAAAGTTGAGGTCGCCATTTTTCTCATATTTGCCAAAAGCTAAATCTGCTGTTTGCCAAGCACGACAATACTGACTAGAAATTACTCGATCAAAAGGAATGGCGTTCTGGCGAAATGCCTCCCCAATAGTTTTAGATTGTTCCCATCCCACTTCACTAAGCGCTCGTTGGGTCGAACAGTCACCCATAACTGCTTTTACTTGGTCAGCATAATCTTTCTCAGTTTGGGCGTGACGGAAATAAATTACATGACCCCCTTGTTTTAAAGCGTTAAGAAGCTCTGTACCACTAAGCTTATCTTGAAAATTAGCATTGGCTAGCTCTCCCTCAGTCATCGTTTCTTCACTGGCTACAGTTTGAGCAGTGGGTTCGTCTGTAGTTGTTGTCTCATTTGCTGTTTCGCTAGGAGGAGAGCTACATCCACTCAAAACCACTATAGCAGTTAGGGTAGTGGCACTTATAAAAGAAGGAAATTGACTTTTTAACAAATTTAGCATTTTACCCTTGAATCTAATTAAGAATCTTTACTAAGATAAGAGCTTAATTCAATTGATAATTTTTGTCAATATTTTCCTAGATAGATAAACAACTTAGCTTTGTGTGTAGCGATCGCGCAGCCTCGAACAGAGCGACATATTTGCTGAATAGATATTTTCTTTGGGTGAAAATTATTTTTTATAATTCATTTTTCCCCTAAAAATAAATCTAGCAGATAATGAATGTACTCAATTGAGTAATTAGCTAAAAAAATGGGTTCCTAAAATTCTAGGCAGAGAAATTAACAGCTTTCAATGATTCTTTTTCCTGTTTTCTATCCCAACTTTTTTCTAAACTAAATTTTACTCTTAACTTTTCTTTTCTCAAAGAAGGTGGTAAGTCTTTTTGTAAAAAGAAAATTCTTTTACCGAAAAATTGGGTTTAAAGCCTCCCCCTAAAAGCTATCCCTTATAAGGAACTCCTGAAAACCTTGTGGGGAGGGTGGGGAGTGTGGGGAGTGTGGGGGGCAAAAATCCGATCTACAGTTCTCAAAAAAATGTATTTTTCAATACACTTTTCTCCTAAAAAAGCCGCTCCAAGACATCAACATAACTTGTCTACCAGTGTCAAATTTTATGTTAAGAAAGATGTTTATAAAGCATAGCCCTAAAAGGGGGATGAAAAAATATTCAATGAGCGTATTTTCGTTTTCTCCGGCTTGAGTGGTCGGTACTGATAACTGATAACTGATAACTGAAATGACCCTCATCATTAATTACAAAACCATGAGATTTATCTTGGGGTAAATAACTAATCATTCCACTTTATTGAGGCAGATCGGAATAAGCCTGTTTTTTCCAGTCTTTTTCACATAATTTAAGCAGGTAATGAATATTTTTACTTTCAAGTTTAACAGTCTTTGGATATTTTTCTAACTCTTGGTATATTTTAGAGTGCAGTTTTTCACCTACTTGTAAATGTTTTAGCTGTGCTGTAGGGTGCGTTGCAACGCACTTACAAGTAGAGTTACTGCTCAGTTCTGTTAATGTATTCTTAAAAATATCTAAAGTTTTTTAGACAAAAGACTACCAAGAGGTAGAAAGGTTATATTCACGACAAAGTGAGGAAAAAATTTGTGGTAACAGCTACAAGACCAGAACAACAAGTTAAAATCGGCCCCACCAAACTATTAATTAATAACGAGTGGGTAGAAAGTGCTTCCGGCAAGCGCTTTGAAACAATTAACCCGGCAACAGGAGAAGTTATTTGTGACGTTGCCGAAGCAGATGCGCCTGATGTAGACAAAGCCGTAATAGCAGCTCGCAAAGCATTTACCAGTGGCGACTGGCCGAAAATGTCTGCTACTCAACGAGGCGGACTCCTCTACAAATTAGCAGATTTGATGGAACAAAATATAGAAGAGTTGGCGAGACTAGAAACCCTAGATAATGGTAAGCCACTCAAAGACTCTCTCAATGCAGACTTACGTTTAGCGATCGCCTGTTACCGCTATTATGCTGGTTGGGCTGACAAAGTTCAAGGCAAAACCATCCCCATAAATGGCTCCTACTTCTGCTACACCCGCCACGAACCAGTAGGAGTAGTCGGTCAAATCATTCCCTGGAACTTCCCATTATTAATGCAAGCCTGGAAACTTGCCCCAGCCCTAGCAACAGGCAACACATTAGTAATGAAAACAGCCGAACAAACACCATTATCAGCCTTCCGAGTCGGCGAGTTAGCGATCGAAGCTGGTTTTCCTCCTGGTGTAATAAATATTTTGTCTGGTTATGGCCCAACTGCTGGTGCAGCCATTTCTCACCATCACGATATTGATAAAGTTGCCTTCACTGGTTCCACAGAAGTAGGTCATTTAATCATGGAAGCTGCTGCCAAGAGTAACTTAAAGCGGGTGACTTTGGAACTCGGTGGTAAGAGTCCTAATATTGTGTTTGCTGATGCAGATATGGATGCTGCTATTGAAGGGGCACATTTTGGTTTATTCTTTAACCAAGGTCAGTGTTGCAATGCGGGTTCTCGTTTGTTTGTAGAAGAGAAATGTTATGACGAGTTTGTTGCCAAAAGTGTAGAGCGGGCAAAACGTCGGATGGTGGGAGACCCATTTGCCACTAGAACTGAACAGGGACCCCAGGTAGATGAAGAACAGTTTAATAAAGTAATGAGTTATATTGAGTCTGGTCAACAGGATGGTGCCCAGATGTTATGTGGTGGGGCAAGAGTTGGCGATCGCGGTTATTTTATTGCACCCACTGTATTTGCTGATGTGCAGGATGGGATGAAAATTGCCAGAGAAGAAATTTTTGGTCCGGTGATGAGCATCATTAAGTTTAAGGATATTGATGAACTGGTGCAACGGGCAAATGATACGATATATGGTCTGGCTGCAGGAGTGTGGACGCGGGATATAGGTAAGGCTCATGCTGTGGCTCATGCTGTTCGTGCTGGTACAGTTTGGATAAATTGTTATCATGTGTTTGATGCTGCTGCACCGTTTGGTGGTTTTAAGCAGTCTGGTATTGGTCGTGAGCTGGGAGAATATGGTTTACAACAGTATACAGAGACTAAGACTGTGACTGTGAAGATGTAGTTGATGATTAATTATTCTTACTAGACTATTCTGAAAAAAAGTAGGGATTTTCTATGGAACGTCTCTACAAGAATATTTAGCGTTCTATCTTGATGGAACAAAAACTGACTTTATCGGAGAAGTTTGTGGGGGCGAATGGCCATTCGTCCCTACATTTTTGCTGTTACCATATTTGAGAATGTCAGCTAGTTATATCAAATCCGTTGGCTTCGGAGTAATATAATTTCTATCGTCAGTAGGGACAAAAGGCTATTCTACTCTAGAATATCAATAAATTATTCCTCAATACTGAATTATATCAAATCCGTTTAATTCGGCACTTCAAGAATGCGCGAATGCGCGAATTACCTCTCCTTTAAAACGGAATTGATTGACTAATCATGAAAAATTTTCTTTTGATCCTCTTAAAAGAGGAGGCTTTAAACCACAATTTATCGGTAAAAAATGTTCCATCTTCAACCATTACCAAATATTTCCCCATCTCCCCATCCCCCCATCTCCCCATCTCCCCATCTCCCCATCTCCCCATCCCCCCATCTCCCCATCTCCCCATCCCTACCACCTAATCTTCTTCTGGGATTGAGCTAAAAAATTCTTCTGCTAAGTCGTAACCTAACATTTGAGACATGGACATTAATCTAGATTTGCTAGAAATACCTTGTTGATGTAGCCATTTTCTCAAGACAAAAATTTTTTGCATCAAAAATATTTCTAATGCTTCTGGGTTATATTGGACACCTTCAGTCCGATGAAATTGGTGAGGTACAAGCATAGCGGTATAACGAGCTAATTCACCCTCTTTCCAGTTAAGCAAAAATGGCAACCAAGGATAAAGACTGTCTAAACGAATAAACCATAAACGTACTTCTGGAATTTCTGAAAGTTCCCGTGGATCTTGGGGATCGCGATTATAGTTAATGGTAAAATTTAGCTGCTGTTCGGAAGAGGCGATCGCTCCTTCACTGAGCAGTTGAGATATGGCACTTTGAACTGGAGATACATCTAAGTTATGTAAGTGTTCGGTATTAAGGGCGATCGTAATTGCCATCTTGATAAGGTATAAATAATTGTCAATGTCTTTTTATATAACAGAAGGAAGAGGGAAGAAGGGAGTTATAAGTCAAAAGTTAAAAGTCAGAAGTCAGAAGGGAGTTATAAGTCAAAAGTCAAAAGTCAAAAGTCAAAAGTCAAAAGTCAGAAGGGAGTTATAAGTCAAAAGTCAAAAGTCAAAAGTAAGAAGTCAGAAGGAAGAAGGAAGAAGGAAGAAGGGAGTTATAAGTCAAAAGTCAAAAGTCAGAAGGGAGTTATAAGTCAAAAGTCAAAAGTAAGAAGTCAGAAGGGAGTTATAAGTCAAAAGTCAAAAGTCAAAAGTAAGAAGTCAGAAGGAAGAAGGAAGAAGGGAGTTATAAGTCAAAAGTCAAAAGTCAGAAGGGAGTTATAAGTCAAAAGTCAAAAGTAAGAAGTCAGAAGGGAGTTATAAGTCAAAAGTCAGAAGTCAGAAGTCAGAAGGGAGTTATAAGTCAAAAGTCAAAAGTAAGAAGTCAGAAGGGAGTTATAAGTCAAAAGTCAAAAGTAAGAAGTCAGAATTTAGAAGTCAGAAGGCGTTTAGTTATCTAGGAGAGAAGGAAGAAGGCGTTTAGTTATTTAGGAGAGAAGGAAAAATTTGGCGTTTTCTAAGTTTTCAGCCTTTTATCTGTCAAATAGTAATGGCGACTGCTATAGCAATAGACAGGTAGGGTGCGGACTTAGCACGGGAGCAAGATGCTCCCACTGTTCCTGTAACAAACATTGCCGGACAATGTACGACAACAACCAAAATGGGACAGTTAGGACTTACGCTGATGATGAACCGAAGTTTTTCCCACTACCCCTCTATCCTTTTCTCTGATATAATAATGAACCTAGAATTTTGCCCACAAATAGCAAAACTGACGGTTAATATCTTTCAGTGCTAATTGCTATAGAATAATTTGCATCTGATATAATAACGAACCTAGAATTTTGCCCACAAATAGCAAAACTGACGGTTGATATCTTTCAGTGCTAATTGCTATAAAATAATTTGCAATTGATTTGGATAAAGGTTGGCGCTGTGAAACAAATTTACTCATTAGATGATGCTCTAAATTATTGTAAGGCTAAGGGAATGCGCCTGAGTCGTCAGCGTCGATATATACTAGAAATTTTGTGGCAAGAGAAAAAACATCTATCAGCTAGAGAAATCTACCATCAATTAAATTTCCAAGGTAAAGAAATTGGTCATACTTCTGTATATCAAAATCTGGAATTTCTATCAAAAGAGGGAATTATTGAATGTATTGAACGTGCTGATGCTTGCTTGTATGGCCATAAAAGCGAATCTCACTCTCATATTAACTGCTTAGATACGGGACAAATTATGGATATTTATGTAGAATTGCCTCAAGAGTTGCTTGAGCAAATAGAAACACAGATAGGAGTTAAAATTACTGATTATCGTATAGACTTTTATGGTCACTACAGCCATAATTTGGGCAGTAGAACGATAAAATACCGGAAAATAAAAGGTGATTTTACTGATACTTTTGAGTAAGTTAAAGAAGCACTCAGCAATTAGCAGTAAATGTTTAGAAGGGGATTTAAACCTCGATAAATATTCTGGTTTATAAAAAGGGATTTAAACCCAAGTACAAAAAGCTGAAGTTCGCAGTTCCTCCCCAGGAGGCTAACTGTTTGCGGAGAATTCCGGTACCCAAATGCGCTCAAGCTAATAGCTAGTTAACTCGAATATACCTAAATTTGACGGATAATAAAATTCAACATAATTTATAATCAGCATCTACCATACCTGAATTGAGCAAACAAAATCAAAATGCTGGAGTTTCAAAATACTCACTAAGTTTTTTTTCAGGTTATCCAATAGTCAAAAAAATGCTCGGCTCGAAGATTAAATAAATTTCCTAAAATCAGTACTTTTGGCTGAGGTGAGGCTCAACTAATAATTAATAATTAATAATTAATAATTAATTATTACCTCTCCTGGAAAAGAAGAGGATTGACGCGGAGCGTGAAAATTTTTTCTTTTCTCTTGGTCTCATGGATATGGCTCCGAGACCCGTTCTTGCAGACCCGCTCCGAAGATAGCCATCCCACCCTATGGTCCGCTAGGAAGATAGAACTCCGTTCCGAGCTCCGCGAACGACCGCTTTTATCCACGGCGAGTGAGAGGCTTTAAACCTTAATTATTCGGTAAAAAATTTAGTCAGTGTGCTTAAATATGCAAGATATATATACAATAAAAAATTCTATATCATAACCGAACTTGAGTTAGCAAATCTTTAATGGTTCAGCCTCCCAGGTGAAGCTCAAACCTAAAGTTAAAATTTTCCTTCGGAGGGATGAAAAACATTCTAGGTAATAAAAAAGCTAAATATAATATTAGTTTAAAAAATTATCTTAACCAGCTTAATAATCAGTACCATTAGCGCAGAAAACTTCACTATGTCATCAAAAAATATTTCACAAAAAAAAGAATTGGCGGTTTCTCATAGCTCTTCTAAAAATGGAAATGGAGAAAATGGCTATAGTAGTACTTCCCTAGTCAAAAAAGAATTAACAGATACTATTACTTCTACCTCACAAACTTTAGATAAAGAATTAGATAATACCTCAGAAGTTAAACCAGAAAAAGATTCCCAGATATCCACAGCTCCAAAACCAAATAGAAAACCAAAAAGTTATTGGGGATGGCAACTAATATGGTGGAGTGTTGCAGTAGGCTTTGGTATAACAGGTGGTGCAGCACTTCTATGGTTACTCGTTAACCCACCCCAACCAAACTGCGAACAAATTTCTCCATTATCAGCAGACGGAGAACGACTATATTGTGCCCACAAAGCTGCTGAGTCACGGAACCTAGAACAGTTGGAAACAGCTCTAGCTTTAGTAGAAAGTTGGCCAGAAGAACATCCTCTCTATCAACTAGGCCAACAAATGACCGGAGAATGGACAAAATTAATTATCTCTGTTGCTAATCAAAAGATTAGAGAGGGTGACTTACAAGCAGCTCTAGATACAGTAGCGAAAATTCCTAAAAGCAGTCCAGCTTATTCTAGGGTAGAAGAGGCAGTAGCAGGTTGGAAAAAACAATGGGCAGAAGGTCAATCTCTTTATGACAAAGCGGAAAAAGCTATCAAAGCTATGGACTGGAAAAAAGCCTCCGCTTACTCCCTAGCAATGTCAAAACTAGATAATGTTCACTGGCGAAGTATTAAATTTAGAGAAATATTAGAGCGCATGGCCTTGGAAAAAAAAGGTTGGCAAATCTTAAAAGATGCTCGTTATCTAATTTATCAGGAAACAGCAAATGAGTATGGAGAAGCGATCGCTCTAGCCAAAAAAATTGACCCAAATCTTTATATTCGAGACAGAGCTGAGGAAGATATTCAAAAGTGGAGTCGTAGTTTAATCGAAATAGCAACTGAACGTATAGAAGAAAAAGACCTCAAAGGAGCGATCGCTGCCATTGAATATATTCCTTCTGACTACAAAATGAAAAAAGAGGGCAAAGATTTAATTTTACTAGGCCATGCTCAAGCAGCAACATGGAATCAATCAATGGAAGGCTCTGAAGTTGGTAATATGGTAGCCCTAGCAGAAGGAAAAGCAGCAGCAGCTCAAATTACTTCTAATAGCCCCTATTATGAACAAGCCCAAATTCAAATTCAAGAGCTGCAACAACAGTTAGACAACCTGGCTCATATTCAACTAGCTAAAGCGATCGCTAGTGTTGGTCAACCTGCAACAATAAAGTTAGCTATGGACCAAGCTAAAATGGTTGGCCTCGAACAACCAAAGCGCATCCAAGCCCAAACTTTAATTGCTAAATGGCGCAAAGACCTTTTGAAGATAGAAGACAAACCTTATGTCCTCTTAGCGAAACAGCTAGCGAAGCAGGAAACTGTGGATAGCTATAATTCAGCAATTAAACAAGCTAGTTATGTTGCTTTGGAGCGTCCCCTGAGAATAGAAGCTCAGACCCTAATAGCTGAGTGGAATAAGCGAGTACAAATTATTGAAGATTCACCATTATTAGCAGAAGCTAGAGTCTTAGCAAAAGAGGGAAAGCTTGGACAAGCTATTGATGTGGCATACGAAATAGAAAGTGGTCGTGCTTTGTACGAAGAAGCTCAGGATGAAATTTATAAGTGGAGTACAGAGCTACAAATTGCCCAAGACAGACCAATTCTCAATCAAGCTTATGGTCTAGCCGATCAAGGCCGTCTTACTGCTGCAATTAATACAGCTTATCAAATTGGCTATGGTCGCGCTCTCTATTATGAAGCTCAAGGTGCTATATCTAAATGGCAATCTGAACTGGATGCTATATGGGCAGCACAACAAGCGGAAGAAGAGCGCAGACGGCGACAGTACCAACCTGCTCCAGCGCCTAGTCCGCAATATTATGCACCAGCACCTAGTCCACAATATTATTCACCAGCCCCACAAAGGTCTTATTCACCAGCGCCTAGTCCGCAATATTATTCGCCAGCACCTAGTCCACAATATTATGCACCAGCGCCTAGTCCACAATATTATGCACCAGCGCCTAGTCCACAATATTATGCACCAGCCCCACAAAGGTCTTATTCACCAGCTCCAGCTCCAGCTCCAGCTCCAGCTCCAGCCTCAAGTTCAGACGCATATTTACTTCAAGAATGACGAACTATGAATATTGATGAGTTAGGTATTTAAGGTCAAAAAAAGAGTTTCAGATATGAGGAGAAACAGAAGCAGGGAAAATTTTATCTGCCCCAAATGTGTAAGTTCTGGTATATGTAGAAATACAGCACTTCCTGCTGCTCGTGAGGTATTTATGTTTATGGTTTTAGGGAAAAGGGAACAGGAAACAGGGAATAAAGTTATAATATTACCGAATAATTAATAGTTAAATAATTCAGGTTTAAAGTCTCCCCTTGAAAGGGTAAAGTTTTTCTTTTTTCCTTAAGCGTCAATGCTCTCCCTTTTAGCTATGCTTTATAAACATCTTTCTTAAGATTAAACTTGACAAACAAAATAGACAAGTTATGTTTCAACAATTAATAATTAATAATTAATAATGACTTCTTCTTTTCAAGGAGAGGCTTTAAATCTTAATTATTCGGTAAGTGTTTGAGAGACTTTTTCCTCAATAATCTAGTATTGAAAAGTACATTTTTTTGAGAATTTACAGCACTTTTGAGGATAGTGAGGTACAGTTATAAGACTATTTATTCTTATATTCCCTGTTGCTTTCCGGAGCTGTTGCTGTTGCCTAGAGCAATCAAACTTTGTACCTCATCGACTAGAAAACTGCTGTAAGTAGCGATCGCCTAGCTACCATGACTCTTTCTCTATTCTCCCCTGCTCCCTTCTCCCCTGCTCCCCACAAGATTTTCATAAGTTCCCGATCGGGAATAGCTCTTTGAGGGAGAAGTAATTAGGGTCTGCTGAAAAAATTGGTTGGTGGGGGTAGGACACGGGGACACAGCAGACGCGGGGACGGGTCGATTTGTGGGGAAACAGGCAATGGTTTCGGCCATTTTATGTGAAGAAATTTTCTTGAATTTCAGCAGAAAATTTCAGTAAATTGATGGAAATAAGAGCCTTCAACAATTAATAATTAATAATTAATAGTTAATAATTACCTCTCCTTGAAAAGAAGAAGATTGACTAATCATGAAAAAAATTCTTTTTATCCCCTTAAAATAGGAGGTTTTAAACCACAATTTTTCGATAAACGTAGGAGATAAACTTAATATAAAAAGCTCCATTACCAATGGATAATTGATAATTGATAATTAATCGCGCTAATGGTAAAAATCCTCTCATAAGCAAGGATAAAAAAGCGGTTAAAACCTTCTTGTAATTATCCATTATCAATTAATGAAAGATTTCCTTATATTCAATTCCGTAACGGTTAAAACCTTCTTGTAATTATCCATGATTCATTATCAATTATCAATTAATGAACGCAAGCTACCTGACTTTTAGCTTTATTCAGCAGAGCAATAATTATTAATTGTTAATTATTAATTGCTGAATTAGTAGTGCCCTTAAATATGTCAATCCCAAATTAATTTATGAATGGTGAATCAGCATTACAATTGCTACTCATTGATAATGACCCTATATTTAGGATGGGGTTAAAATTCTCCTGCGAGCAGTTTTCAGACATAGAAATATTAGGTGAGGTAGAGGTAGGAGCAGAAGCTATAAAAATTATTGAAAATTTGATAACACAAGAAAAGAAATTTTTAATAATTTTAGACATAGACGACACCCATAATTTATCCCCTAGAATTACACAAGATTTTAATATCTTTGGAATTGAATTTTGTCAACAGTTAAAAACTTCATATCCTCAATTACCAATCTTATTATTAACATCTCTACAAGACACTGCTTTATTATCATTAATGCGAGAGTTAGGTGTTAGTGGATATTGCCCTAAAGGAATAAGTATTTCTGAGTTAGTAACTATTATTCGACAGGTAGGAAACGGTCAGTTTTATTGGGTCAATAATTATCCTATAGAAAATGTGCCTGAAAATTCTGATAAAGTGACAATTTCAAATCTAAAAGTTCAAGCAGCAAACTTGTTCAAGACTCTTCGTTACAATGTTTGTAAGTCGGGACTAAAACAGATAGATTTGTCTCTTGCAGAAATTACTTCTCAACTAGATGAAAGTGTAAAAAATTTAGACCGAAATAATTTAACTTCTGTACTTAATGTAGCAATTAATTCTGGGCAACGTCGAGAATTGCTAACAGCTAGGTGGATTGTTAATAATTTATTACCTACTTCTTTTAGTCTGCCAGAACAACAACAAAAATATATAAATAGAGATGTTGGTTTTGATTCAAAGCTGCAACATATTACAGGATTACATCTCAATCATAAAAAATCCAATCCAGTGAATATTAATGAGCAAATTGTACCGACAAAAAAATCAGAAGTTATTTCTCAGACTCCTACTGAAGAAATAAATGTACAAACAGCATTATTTGAAGCAACAATTGCTAAATTAAATTCTAATTTAATTAATCTTAGTAAATTACCAATGGAAATAGATGTCTTGCGGGGTGCTAAGAAACAAGAACTAATATATATAGCATTATGTAAATTTGAAGATATTCTTGATGAACTGCGTACTCCTCCTATTTTGCAGGAAGAAATACCACAAAAAAGAAATACTATTTTGCAGGAAGAAATACCGCAAAAAAGAAATAAGATTGTCAGTGATTTGTGGAAATTCACGACCCAAAATTTTTTTAGTAAATACTATGAACTAGAAATAAGTAGTAGAACAATGACGCTCAATTCTTTCGCAGAAAAAATTAGAGTAGAAGTGATACCAGTCTTATTAAATGATGTAGAGAATGTGCATCAGTTTATTCTGAATAAGATTCCTTTAGTTGAAGAGTTAATAGGGCATTTATTATTTGAAGTTCCTTTAGTTGTCGATAATAAATCTTGTGCTGTAGGTACTCCTGAAGCTATGCAACTTTCTGAAGCTTTATTGCAAAATTTATTAATTTCAATTGCTAATGCTGTGATGTACCCTTTATTAAATAATTTTGCTGATGTTGAAGAAATTAAAGAAGATTTTTATAGTCGGCAGTTATTATCAACGCGAGATATTGAAAAATTCCGTAATAGTTTATCTTGGAGATATCGTATAGAACAATATGTAGGGGAACCGAAAGCGATTTTTGAGAGTAATTTTTCTTTGTTTGTTTTGAATGAAACTGGCATCAAAAAAATGGCTATTTATTCACCCCGCAGACAGGAATTAGCAAAACTTTCAGGTATTCCACTTACCGTAACATTACTTTTAGAAACTCGTGATGCAATAGCTCCTGGTGTTCGTGCAACTGTTTCTTTTATTGGTAGTGGAATTGTTTATTTACTTACTCAAGTAGTTGGGCGTGGTATTGGTTTAATTGGCAGAGGTATTTTTCAGGGTCTTGGTAATTCTTTTCAAGATGCTAAATTTGGCAGAAATAATAGTAGAGCAGAAACAAGAAGAAATAACCAAGAAATGTAGAAAGGTCATTTCAGTTATCAGTTATCAGTTATCAGTTATCAGTACCTCTGCAATAATGAGGCTACGAAAATACGGAATTATCTTTTTTTATCCCCTTAAAAGAGGAGGCTTTAGACCACGATTTTTTCGGTAAGGAAGAAGTAAGAAGGAAGAAGTCCGAAGGCTTAAAAGCCAGAAAAAAAACTTAAATTTCCTGTATATATTCACCCTTGAATTGACAAAAATAATACTAAGGGATTACTTCGTGCTTTCCGATCGGGAAGAAGGAACAAGGAAGAAGTCCGAAGGCTTAAGAGCCAGAAAAAAACTTAAATTTCCTGTATATATTCATCCTTGAATTGACAAAAATGATACTAAGGGATTACCGAAGAATTAATAATTAAGTAATTAAATAATTAAATAATTTAGGTTTAAAGCCTCCCCTTTCAAGGGGAAAAAAGCGGTCGAGGGATGCTGAGGAAACCTAGCCATATCCAATCGACCAAGAGAATAGATTTTTTCCTTTTATTCAATCCTCTTCCTTTTAGGGAGAGGTAATTATCAATTATCCATTATCAATTATCCATTATTGAATTCGTGCTTTCTGATATAGAATCCAGTTATATAATATATGTTGATAATTCTATAATTACTTCAAGCCTTCAATCTCCCCTACTCCCCCACTCCCCTACTGGGCGAATGCCATTCGCCCCTACTGCCCTACTCCCCACCCCCGTCGCGCGTAGAGCTATAGTACTTGGGAGAAAGTAGAAAGGAAGGATGAAAGTGGCAAAAAATCTTGGGATATTCCAGCATTTTATCTCTGCATTAATGGAAGATTGAATAGAAATAGATCGGCAAAACATAAATTACATTACTGTTAATTCATTTTATTGAGCTTCTAGGCAGAGCCAAATTCTTAACTCCAAAATACACTAAATTTTACTTGTGAGCAATCAAGGCTGTATTACTTACCTATCAATATTTTCAGCTTTTTCTAGAAGAGTAGGAAATAGAGGCGCGATCGCTTCTTTTTTTGCCCTAAATTACACCCGAAAAAGGGATGTTGAACTAATTTTGCTAATTTGATTTTAAATAACTAATGTTTAATTTAATTTTTGATAATTTTTAATTATTTGAGTATTTGTAGCTACTTATCCAAGATATGGAAAGGAAGAAGGAAGAAGGAAGAGGGAAGAGGGAAGAAGGAAGAGGGAAGAAAAAAAATATTGGGATATGCCAGCATTTGCCCTTTGCATTGAATAGAAATAGATCGGCAAAACATAAATTACATTACTGTCAATTCATTTTATTAAGCTTCTAGGCAGAGCCAAATTCTTAATTCCAAAATACACTAAATTTTACTTGTGAGCAATCAAGGCTGTATTACTTACCTATCAATATTTTCAGCTTTTTCTAGAAGAGTAGGAAATAGAGGCGCGATCGCTTCTTTTTTTGCCCTAA
>JAXHSW010000142.1:19520-24565 GCA_034190295.1 Cyanobacteriota bacterium
ATAACTAATGTTTAATTTAATTTTTGATAATTTTTAATTATTTGAGTATTTGTAGCTACTTATCCAAGATATGGAAAGGAAGAAGGAAGAAGGAAGAGGGAAGAGGGAAGAAGGAAGAGGGTAGGAAAAAAATATTGGGATATGCCAGCATTTGCCCTTTGCATTGAATAGAAATAATACTCATAAAGAGTCCCCGTCGGTAGGACGACGTACAGGAGGAGCGAGTCATTTCAGTTATCAGTTATCAGTACCTCTGCCTGTTAGCTCCGCATGACAAAGGTCAAGTAAAGTGAATTGAAATATTGAACTTTATGTTTTTTTCATCCCCTTGTAGAGCGGTAGCTCGCGGCGCAGCCAACGGGAGGCTATTGACCTTATTTTTTGGTCAGTAGGAATAGCCTACATATCACTTACAAGAGCAGGACTTACGCATAACCACCAAATATAGTAGGGTCGGGCGGCCGTTAACTCCTACAAATGGTATAAGACATTCTTTTTCCTTGTCTTTAATATTGTGGAATGGCTCGAAAAATATTGTCCTCCTGATACCTTAAAACCCCCTCTTCTTCCTTCCTATAACAATTCACTTTAAAGATGCCACAAATAGTTTCGCTTCTTTAAATCAGGACTTACACAAATTGACTTTTAAACCACCATCTGTAGGGACAAATTGTATTTGCGTTCCGCACCAGTTGCCGAATGACGCCCTCGCTATATGTAGAATCTCTGCGTAAGTCCTTTCAACAATTAATTATTAATTATTAATTATTAATTATTAATTATTAATTATTATATTACCTCTTCTTTTCAAGGAGAGGATTGATTCAAAGGAAAAGTTTTTTCTTCTCTTGGTCGATTGGATATGGTTAGGAAACCCATCCATCCCTCGACCGCTTTTTTCCCTTTAAAAGGGGAGACTTTAAACCACAATTTATCGGTAAATGTTAAATAACTTCCGTAAAATGGTATAGCATCAAAGTTTTGAGTCGATCGAATCTGAATTTTGACTTTTGACTTTTGACTTATAACTTCTGTGAAATGGTATAGCTTCTTCCTTCCTAACTTCTAACTCCTGACTCCTGAGGAGGTCTTCCTGAGGACTCCCTATAATATAGAATCCGGACATAATATTACTAATGGCAAAATATAGACTCTCTCAACAACACCTGAATCTACTCACAACTTGCCCTCGTAAATTTCAACATCTCTATCTTGATAATCTGAGCGTACCAACAACACCAGCACAACAAGAAAGACTAAATTGGGGTAGTCAGTTTCACTTATTAATGCAGCAAAGAGAACTAGGATTGCCAATAGAATCTTTAATGTTAGAAAACCAAGAAATGCAGTACTGTTTTGAAATTTTTTTTCAAGCAGCACCAGAAATATTAAATCCTGAAACTCAAGATCATGTAATTTTACGTCAAGCTGAACATAGTCTTAGTATTAATTTTAATGATTATATATTGACGGTTATTTATGATTTATTGATTGCCGATATTCAACAAGCACAAATTTTTGATTGGAAAACTTATAGCTTTCCTCAAAATCAAACAAAGTTAGCTCAAAATTGGCAAACACGCTTATATCTTTATACTCTAGTTGAAACTAGCAAATATTTGCCAGATGCAGTTTCGATGACCTATTGGTTTATCGAACCAAAAAGTCAAAAATTACCTGCAAAACTAAAATTTTCTTATAATCAACAGGCACACAAAAAAACTGAACGAGATTTAAAGCAAATATTATATCGGTTAACTGACTGGTTAAAAAATTATCAGGAAAAGGGGGAAGAATTTCCTCAAGTTCAGAAGATTGAACATTGTCATTCTTGTCAATTTGCTACTCGCTGTCAGAATTTTTTAGAAGTTCAGGACAAAGAAGTAGATATTCAGTCTAAATTTGTTTCTGCTGACTTAATATTAAGTATAGATAGTATTCCAGAAATATCTATTTAGCTGAAAATTATTGAATTAAATTCTAAAATATAAGTCCATAGAGATAATACCAAATCCGGTTCTTAAAGACATTTTATAGGATGTAAGATTCAAACCTCTCCTCATCTACCCTACACCTTGTCTCCCGATCTACATCAAAGAATACTCTATAAACCGGATTTAGTATGAGCTTAAAAATTGCTCCAGTCATTTCAGTTATCAGTTATCAGTAATCAGTTATCAGTACCTCTGCAATAAGGAGGTTTGACATAAGGAGTATGCTCTTTTTTTTATCCCCTTAAAATGGGAGGCGCATACCCAGAATTTTTCGGTCACTATAGAAATTATTTCTTGGTAAAATATAATTATTATTAGATTTAGTAAGAGACTCCCTGTATAGCTCTAATTTTGAATTTGATATAATATAAGGAAAAAAAAAAGCAATATTTCCGGAGAAGTTTAACATTTAATAGAAAAGAAAGGCTGGATTATTATCTCAAAATTAAAAAGTTTGTTTGGAAGTGATACCTAAGTCATACTCGTTGTAACTTATTGCAACTTTTATCAATTGAATCAGAGATTGGGTGAAAATCTGGGACTTTGGGAAAAAGGACTTGAAAAGAGAGTAATAGTTAAAGTTTACTCCTTTGTAGTTCACTCTAAGTCAACACAAAAAGCATCATTCGATGTATAAGATACTTCACTTCACCTGGATAAGAAGCTTTATAATATTTATGATTATTTATTATAAGTAATTTATAAATTTAAAAGGTAAACATTCAGCTATTAGCATTTTCGTTTGTCATGCTCCGCAAACAGCTTTCAGATGCATGAAGGTAATAACTTACTAAGGTTAGCCGATCGCCTTTTTCTTTCGGTCCAAATGCGGAAGCAAACATATTTCACTCCTTAGAAACTAATTCATCCTTCGGCGCTATAATGAGTTAATAACTCATAGCTGATAGCTGATAGCTGACTGTTGTTTGCGCAGCATTCGGACCGAAATGTTTACTTTAAAAATAATCGGCTTATTAGTTAAAATATTATGTCATCAAAAATACTTGTTGTAGATGATGAGCCAGATTTTGAATCGCTGATCGTCCGTAACTTTAGAAAAAAAATCAAACAAAAAGAACTAGAGTTTATTTTTGCTAGAGATGGTGTAGAAGCATTAGAAATATTGTCAGAAGAATTGAATATAGATATCGTATTAACTGATATTAATATGCCTTTAATGGATGGATTAACTTTATTAGATAATCTTCAAGAGAAATATCCTGAAATTAAAGCAGTAATTATTTCTGCTTATGACGATATGGAAAAAATTAGGTCGGCAATGAATAGAGGTGCTTTTGATTTCTTGACTAAACCTATAGATTTTGAAGATTTAGAAATTACGATTAAAAAAACATTAGAAAATGTTAGGCAACTCAAAGAAAATAAACGTTTAAAACAAGAAAAAGATGAAGCACAAGCAGCGAACCGAGCAAAAAGTATATTTCTAGCAAATATGAGCCATGAATTACGAACACCATTAAACGCGATTATTGGCTATAGTGAAATTTTATTAGAAGATGCTCGGGATTTAGGTTATGAAGACTTTGTTCACGACCTTGATAATATTCATACTGCGGGAAGACATTTATTGACAATAATAAATGATATTCTTGACCTTTCAAAAATTGAAGCAGGTAAAATGGATATCCACTTGGAAAGTTTCAAGATAATGGCATTAATTGAAAATGTTGTAGCTACTATTCAACCATTAATTGAGCAAAATAGTAATACATTAGAAATTATCTGCGAAGATAATCAGGAATTAATAGTTGCTGACCCTAATAAAATGCGTCAAGTTATTTTAAATCTTCTGAGCAACGCAGCTAAGTTTACAGAAAATGGCAATATTAGTTTAAAAGTTCAAATTATTAATAATGATGAGGATTGTAATATTCAAAATGAGGAATTGACCCCTAAGAAAATGTTGATTTTAAGTGTTGCTGATACTGGTATAGGTATATCAAAAAATCAAATGAATGTTTTATTTCAACCATTTACTCAAGCTGATAATTCAACTACACGGAAATATGGAGGTACTGGTTTGGGTTTAGCTATTAGTCGTCACTTTTGTAAAATGATGGGTGGGGATATTGGTGTAGTGAGTGAAGTTAATAAAGGCTCAATATTTACTGTCAAAGTTCCTTTTATGAAAGAACAATTTATCGACGAAGAATTATTTGATTGAAGAAGGAGTCAGGAGTCAGTCCTCAGGAGACAGAATTTAGGAGAAAATCATAACTGCTGCGATCGAATAATCAATCAAGCAAGTATTTATGCTTAATTATTTACTCGTAATTTGATGAACCAAAAAAGTAATTGAGATGATTTGCATAATATAAATACTTACCAAGTTACGGATTTCTATACTACTTTTAATGTGATAATTTGAAGTGCGGAATGTGGGTATTCAACAATTAATAATGAATAATGAATAATTAATAATTAACAATTACCTCTCCTTGAAAAGAAGAGGATTGACTAATTATGAAAATTTTTATTTATTATCCCCTTAACTTAAAAGGGGAGGCTTTAAACCACAATTTTTCGGTAAGTATTTAGATCTACTTTTTTCATCTACAACCTAAAACCTAAAACCTAATACCTAATACCTGATACATAAAGGCAGTATAGTGGCGATAAATGAAATTTATTAAAGATGTCTGAATTCAGAAATTATTGGCAAATTTATGCCTCCGATAATCCCCCCAATTCATTTGTTGAGATTGTCAAAAATTATGCACCAAAATCATCCTTCAATAATGGATAATTGATAATGGATAATTGATAATTACCTCTCCCTAAAACAGATAGGATTGAATAAAAGGAAAAATTTTTCTCTCTTGGTCGATTAGATATGGCTCCGAAACCTCGCCATCCCTCGATCGCTTGTTTCTCCTTGCTGATGAGAGGCTTTAAACCTTAATTATTTGGTAAAATATCTACCACAATTATTATGGCAGCGTAGAATTAAAGATACTCAAAAATTAGCAGGTTTTTTAGATGCAAAACAATATCAACCCACCCTTGAAGAAGGTGGTATATTTTAGGTAA
>JAXHSW010000143.1:0-3172 GCA_034190295.1 Cyanobacteriota bacterium
CCCAACCATCTCCCATACATCTATAAATATGTAGAGCAGTATATTTGGAAAATTGGCGATATTTTTCTTTATTCTACAGTCAAAATTCAGGTGATATATATATTTCAACCCTAACTCTCACCAAGATAAAAAAATCAATTACCCTCAGAAAGTAATCTAGAGAAAATCAATAATTCATAGCCATTCAAATTCTGAGATAACTCAACTTTTAACCAGAAAAAATTTAGTGAGAATGAGAGATTTTCAACTCTACTAAAGAAAATAAACAACAAAACCCAACCATCTCCCATACATCTATAAATATGTAGAGCAGTATATTTGGAAAATTGGCGATATTTTTCTTTATTCTACAGTCAAAATTCAGGTGAGGCATATATTTAAAGCCTGACTCTGACAGAGATAAAAAAATCAATTACCCTCAGAAAGTAATCTAGAGAAAATCAATAATTCATAGCCATTCAAATTCTGAGAGAACTCAACTTTTAATCAATAATTGAATGAGAATTTCATATTTTCAGCTCTACTAAAGAAAATTGATTAAAAAATCCAAACACTCTCTATACATCTATATATATAGAGCAATATATTTGGAAAATTGGCGAAATTTTTCTACAGTCAAAACTCAGGTGAGGCATATATTTAAAGCCTAGCTCTGACAGAGATAAAAAAATCAATTACCCTCAGAAAGTAATCTAGAGAAAATCAACAATTTACAGCCATTCAAATTCTGAGAGAACTCAACTTTTAATCAGAAAAAATTTGAGTGGGAATGAGATATTTTAGCTCTACTAAAGAAAATTAACTACCAAATCTAAGTACTCTCTATACATCTATATATATATTGGAAAATTTGGCGAGATTTTTCTTTTTTCTACAGTCAAGAGTCAGATGACATATATATTTAAAGCCTAACTCTCAGCAAGATAAAAAAATCAATTACCCTCCGAAAGTAATCTAGAGAAAATCAACTACCCTCCGAAAGTAGTCTAGAGAAAATCAACAACTCACAGTCATTCAAATTCTGAGAGAACTCAACTTTTAATCAGAAAAAATTTGAGTGGGAATGAGATATTTTAGCTCTACTAAAGAAAATTCAAAATAAAGTCCAATTACCTCCTATACATCTATATATATACAGCAGTATATTTTGGAGTTTTGCGAGATTTTTCTCAAGTCAAAAACAGGGATAGTCATAGATATTGTGAGGAGAGTGTCAGTCAGATATATATATATTTAACCCATGATTTTCGCCGAGGAATAAAAAATTAATTACTCACAGCCATTCAAATTCTGAGAGAACTCAACTTTTAACCAGAAAAAATTTAGTGGGAATGGGATATTTTCAGCTCTACTAAAGAAAATAAACAACAAAACCCAACCATCTCCCATACATCTATAAATATGTAGAGCAGTATATTTGGAAAATTGGCGATATTTTTCTTTATTCTACAGTCAAAATTCAGGTGATATATATATTTCAACCCTAACTCTAACCGAGACAAAAAAATCAATTACCCTCAGAAAGTAATCTAGAGAAAATCAATAATTCATAGCCATTCAAATTCTGAGATAACTCAACTTTTAACCAGAAAAAATTTGAGTGGGAATGAGATATTTTCAACTCTACAGAATTACGCACTCGATGTATGACTTATAACTTCCGTGAAACGGTATTAGCTAACCCTCATCCAAGTAAAATGATCGGAACTTCTTCTATATAACTCTACTTTTACTGAGACAGATAGATAAGCGATCGCTTATTTATATATAGATAGTCAAATCTGTTAGACTTAACCAATATAAATATTAAGAGAATGAATAAACCTAGATACAAACAGATGATGAAATGCAAAATATGTGAATCTATTTCTTTAAAATTTGCTGAAGCTAATATCCTCAACAAAAAATATAAAATAGACTACTTTCAATGCCAAAACTGCAACTTTATCCAAACAGAATATCCTTACTGGTTAAATGAAGCTTATTCTCAAGCGATCGCCTCTAGCGATGAGGGTTTAATCTTCAGAAATTTGATGTTATCTCAAGTTACAAAGAATATTATCGATCGACTCTTTAACCCAGAGGAAAAATTTCTAGACTTCGGTGGTGGATATGGTTTATTTGTTAGGTTGATGCGGGATATTAAATACAAGTTTGATTGGCAAGATAAATACTGTGAAAATCTCTTTGCCCAAAACTTTAAAGCTACTCCAAACCAAAAATATGAGTTAGTTACTGCTTTTGAGCTACTAGAACATTTAGTTAATCCTATTTCTGATATTCGAGAAATTTTAAATTACTCTCAAAATATTCTCTTCAGCACAGAAATATTACCGCCAAACAATCCTAAACCTAATCAGTGGTGGTATTACGCTACGGATGAAGGTCAACACATATCTATATATACAGTTAAATCTCTCCAAATTATTGCTCAGAAATTTCACCTCAATTTCTACACTAACTACTCATCACTCCATTTATTAACGGAGAAAAAAATCTCTCCAGCTTTTTGTGAAGCACTCTTGAAATATGATGCCGAAAATCTCCGAAAAATTCTTAGACAAAATCGGGATTATCTCAAAACATTCGAGAGAATTTTAGGTAAGGAAGAAGGAGGAGACAAGAAGGAAGAAGTAAATTCTTTCAATCTCCCAACATCTACTCAAAAATCTCAACAACTTTCAGATGAAACTCAATTTTTTCAGCCACAAGAAGAAGGAGAGATAAATCAAGAAGAAATTTCTATCAATCTCTCAACATCTACTCAAAAATCTGAACAACTCTCAGACAAAATTCAATTTTTACACCAGGGAAAAGGAGAAGGGATAAATCAAGGAGTAAATTCTTTCAACATCCCAACATCTACTCAAAAATCTGAACAACTTTCAGACAAAACTGAATTTTTACACCAGGGAAAAGGAGAAAGGATAAATCAAGAAGAAATTTCTATCAATCTTTCAACATCTATCCCAAAATCTGAGCAACTCTCAGACAAAACTGAATTTTTACAGCAAGGAAAAGGAGAAGGGATAAATCCAGAAGAAATTTCTATCAATCTCCCAACATCTACCCTAAAATCCGAACAATTTTCAGACAAAACTGAATTTTTACAGCAAGGAAAAGGAGAAGGGATAAATCCAGAAGAAATTTCTATCAATCTCCCAACATCTAC